>CAVXGW010000006.1:0-263128 GCA_963761505.1 uncultured Thermoleophilaceae bacterium | reverse complement strand
ACCTGCGTCGAGCAACTCGTTGAAGTCATCCTCGATGTTCTCCCACGCCTCGTGCCAGGCGCGGAAGAAGGACTGCAACCCGTCGTGGCCGCGATAGACGCCTCCTCCAATGAGAGCGCCCATCGGAACCCGAGAGACATCGAACTCGACGTCGGAGGCGTAGAGGGCGAGGACCGTCGCGGTGTCACGGCGAGCCGCAGCCTCGTAGACCTGGCGGACGACCTCCACGTTCTCCCGCGACATCGGCTACTCCGACAGCCCCACGGCTGCGAAGGCCTCGGCCCGGTCGGTGAACGTTTCTTCCCTGAAGACCTTGCCCTCTCTCAGCCAGAACGCGGCCACGACGGGTGTTTGTCCGTGGACACCACTGGCTTTGCCGCGCCAGTCGAGGTGCGTCGCCACCAGCACGGCGGCTCCTGCGTCGATGAACTCGTCCGGGACGGACTGGAAGTGCTCATAGGCATCGTCGATCTGTTCGAAGTATGCGTGCGGGAATTCTGCGTAGCCGCGAAAATCGGACTCGATAGTGACGAGGAGCGATTTCATCTCGTAGCCGGATTCGGTCAGGGCGAGGAGGCCTTCTATGTCTCGGCGGTTGAACAAGCCGATCCATCGCCGCACGATCTCCACGTTCTCCTGGGACATCGCCTACTCCGACAGCCCCACGGCTTCGAGGGCTTCCTGGTGGCTCATGAAGGGACGAAGGCTGGCGACCTTCCCATCCTGAACCTGTATGACATATCCGGCGACCGTCTCGGTTCTCGGACCGCCCGGCGGAGTGTTGAAGGTCCGTCCGAGAACTACGAGCTGGTCTCCTTCTGCCTCACGGATTCCTTCGACGGTGACAATCGTCTCCTCCCATGTCTCAAGCGCGTCCGCCAGGGCGCGGCGAGCGCCCTCAGGGCCGGTATAGCTCCCGCCCTCAAGCAGATTCCTGGGCAGGAGAATTTCGGCTTGCGGGTGGGCGTGCTCCGCCAGAGCGTCTGCGTCCCGGGCGTTCCACGCCTCAAAGAAACGCTGCACGACCTCGACGTTCTCCTGCGACATCGCCTACTCCGCCAGCCCCGCGGCCTGGAGGGCTTCGGCGCGGTCGCGGAACATCCGCTGCCGGACCACCCGGCCCTCGCGAACCGTCCAAACGGTGTAAATCGCCTCGGATACTTCGACTCCGCTCCCCCTGCCGCGAGCGCGCTGCCAGCCCTCGACCAGCACTTCGTCGCCGCAGTCGATCAGGTCGCGGACCTCGTAGTGATAGTCCTCCCAGGTTCCCAGGAAGCTCGTCACCCCCCGGCGCGTTCCCTCACGTCCGCGCCAGACCTGGCCCCCACCCGTGATGTCCAGCGGGCTGACGAATTCGATGTCCTCGTCAAGACGCCCCAAGGCGTCCTCGTAATCACCCCGCGCATAGGCGTCGCTGATCGCCCGCACGATCTCCACGTTCTCCCGCGACATCTCCCGCGCAGTATCTCTCCCGTGGAAGCGCCGTGGAAGCGGCAGAAGACAGCAAGTCGCAGAACACACAACGCCGAGGGGTCGGATGTCCGCTCGTCGAGCGCAAACGGCATCAGAACGCAGTAGACCGCAGCAGATCTCGCAGACTTCACACGCGAGAGGTCGGTGGTTCGAAACCACCCGCGCCCATCGTGCTCAGGCCGCCTACTCCGCCACGGCTTGGAGAGCGTCTTCCGGCTTCGGGTAGAGGACCCAGCGGATGATGCGGCCCCCTCGCAGCTCAAAGAGGTGGCCGACCCTCATCTCGGTGTGCACCCCGCTCGCTCGCCCGATCCCGGATGCCTTGACCACGAAGGAGACCTTGTCCCCATTGCTCGCATGCTCGAGCAGGTCGTATTGGTTGTTCATGAGCCCCTCGTTCACCTCTCGGATGGCCTCGCGCAATCCCTCGTAGCCCCGAAAGGTTCCAGCGGTGCCCGCCAGGTCTGCAAGCTGCTGCATCTCGATTGCGGGATCGAACATGGTGGCTAACGCCTCGTCGCTCAGCGCATCCGCCGTCACGCCACGGTTGAGCGCCTCGAACATCCGCCCCACCACATCAGCGTTCTCCCGCGACATCGCCCGCCCAGTATCCCGGTGGCGGTGAACCGATTGGGCAATCATTGCCCGAATCGAACGGCATCCACCGCTATCCGACGACATCCGCCCGCTCGGGCAGGACGACTCAGAGGGCGGCGCGCCCGCTCCCAGAGCCAGATTCGCCGCCTCTCTCGCCGCTCCCACCCCGACGCTTCACACGCGAGAGGTCGGTGGTTCGAAACCACCCGCGCCCATCAGCGCCTACTCCGACAGCCCCACGGCTTCGAGGGCCTCAGCCTCGCTGTTGTGGCTGCTCAGCCGGACCATCTGACCGTTCCGCCAGTAGGCCAGGTGCCACATCGCTTCGTCAACTGGAGCGCCACTTTCACCGCCGTGGCCTCGAATATGCAGCACGGCAAGCGTGGCGTCGCCCAGTGCCCGGACCTCGCCGACCTCGGCGTCCCAGTCGGGGAACGTGTCGTGCAGGTCCTGCCACCAGCGACGGACTCCCTCGTGACCGCGATAGCTGCCCTCCGCGATGAACACGCGAGAGATCGATCTCCGCGTCCTCGTCGGCAAACGCCAGAGCGGCATCGAAATCCCCACGGAGCCAGGCGGCAGCGGCCCGACGGTAATTCTCCACGTTCTCCTGCGACATCGCCCGCCCAGTATCCCCCGATCCGCCAATGGGCACTAGGCGCGTTCTAGTGCCCGAATCGACGCGCATCCCCGGTAATCCGCGGGCATCCGACTGTCCCTCGCCCACGGCGGCGCGGCAGCCCAAGCCGCTCTACAGCGGATTCGCGGCACACCACGGGCTGGAGCGGGCGACGCTTCACACGCGAGAGGTCGGTGGTTCGAAACCACCCGCGCCCATCGTCGCCTACTCCGACAGTCCCGCCGCTTCGAGGGCTGGTTCGCGCTCCTCGTACTCGTAGAGGTAGATGACCTTGTCGTCTCGCACCTTGAAGCTGCCAGGTAGAGACGAGTATCGACCTCGACTCCGCTCGCCTTGCCGCGACCCATCACGTGAACCGTCGCCACGATGCTCTCGCCCTTCTCCACCAGGTCCTCCAGCTCGGCTCGCATCTCGTCCCATGCCGCAATCCACTCATTCCTGATCCGCATCCCCCCGTCGATGCCGTGGAGGGGGTGTGGTCTCCTCGAATGGAAACAACTCGATGTCCGGATGGAAACGTCGACGGAAGCGTCAACGTCGTCGGTGAAGGCCTCGACCATTTCCGCATCCACGGTCTCCTGCGACATCGCCTACTCCGACAGCCCCACGGCTTCGAGGGCCTCTGCCCGCGTTGTCGAAGGTTCGCCATGCGCACGACCAGGCCGTCGCGGACCGTCCAGACATGGAAGAGGTCGCGCTCAACGAGCACACCGCTCTCGCCGATTCCCGCCTTTTCGTGAAGCACGCTGACGACGATTCGTCACCGGCGTCGATGAACTCCCGACCTCCGGCTGATAGCTCGTCCAGCCGCGGAAGTCGTCCGCGAAGACGATAAGGCCGTCGTGCCCGCCGGACGCCGCGATCCGGGAACGACAACTGGTAAGCGGATCGATCCACTCGACATCCTCGGCGCAGATCGCTCGGAATCGCCTCGAGCGTTCCGCCGCCACGCTGCCATCGCTCGAATGCCCGACGCACGATCTCCACGTTCTCCTGCGACATCGCCTACTCCGACAGCCCCACGGCTTCGAGGGCTTCGCCCGGTCGTTCGATACTCGCTGATCCTCGACGATCTTGCCGTCTCGGAAGTCGACGACGTGCGCCGAAGCGGTCGCCAGTACCTCGCTCCGCTGCGCTTTGCCGTGCCCCTCAGCCTGGACGACCGCGACGACGCTGATCTCCGGCCTCGGTCAGCTCCTCGAGGTCGACGCGGTACTCGTCCCAGGTCGCATCACGTCGCAGCCACTTCGTTCCCTGGAGCCGCACGTCCTCGATAGACCTCGTCGGCTGGTCGAGAAATCGTCGCGATGCGTTCCATTCAGCATATCGGGGTGGAAGACTCGCGAGCACCAGTCGCCGATGTCCCCCGCGTTGAACGCCTCGTAGCAGCCGCGCCGCATCGGTCTCCACGTTCTCCTGCGACATCGCCTACTCCGACAGCCCCACGGCTTCGAGGGCCTCCCGCGCGGTCGGCGTAGGCCTCGACGCGGCGGACAAGGCCTCCTCGCAACGTGCAAAGCAAAGCCCAATCCATCCGAACCGGGACGTGGCTGCCCGGCCCCAAGCCCCGCTGCCAGCAGACGATGAGCACTCGATCGCCGCCGACTGCCAGGTACTCATCCGCCCCGGCTTCAAAGCTCTCCCAACTCGCAAGCCAATCCTCAAACAAGCGGCGCACGCCCTCGCGCCCGTAATAGACATCGTCCTCCGGCCACCCCTCCCAGTGAGTCGTTGTCCCGACTCGCATGCCGGATCGTAAGCCTCGAGGACGGCGTCGACGTCCCCTCTGATCCACGCTTCAAAGGTGCGCCTTGCGAAATCCACGTTCTCCTGCGACATCGCCCGCCCAGTATCCCGCCGCGGCGAATGGCCATACGGGCAATCATTGCCCGAATCGGACGGTAATCCGCGGTTATCCGACGACATCCGCCCGACGTGCAGGCGGCGCAAGCTCACACGTCGCTCTATGAGCGAGATTCGCCGCCTCTCGCCGACTGCCAGCCCCGCTTCACACGCGAGAGGTCGGTGGTTCGAAACCACCCGCGCCCATTTCGCGAGCAGGCATGACCGCGGCTCGATCGCCTACTTCGCCGCCGTTGCCTCGATCTCCACCAGCAAGGCCGGGAAGGCCAGGCCGCTCACCTGCAAGAGCGTGCCAGCCGCACGGCAACCTGCCGTCGGCCAAGCGTGCGCCCCAGACCTCGCCGCTCGCGAGGAACGCCTCCGTGTCGGTCACGTAGTAGTTGAGCCGCACCACGTCGGCCAGCGAGTAGCCCGCCTCCGCGAGCACCGTCTCGAGATTGTCCAGCGCCTGGCCGACCTGGGCGCTCATGTCGCCCTCGTGAAGCGGCTGCCCGTTCTCGTCGACCGAGGTCTGCCCCGCGCAGCGGAGTACCCGCTGCTCGCCGGTCGTCTCGATTGCCTGCACATAGCCGAACTCGTCCTGCCAGGTCCAGGGGTTTACGACCCGTCGTTCCAGAACTACCTCCTGTCCGAGTGTCCGAGCGTTCGGGCGAACCCTAACCGGGGGCCCGGTGTCGCGAAGATCCGTCAGCGTGTTACTCCGACAGCCCCACGGCTTCGAGGGCCTCGGCTCGACGCCTGAAGATCTGCCACCGCACCGTCTTGCCGCCACGCATGGTGAAGACGTGCACCGGATGCATCTCGACCGCGATGCCGGTGTGCCTCGCCCGACCACCGAACGTGATCGCCACCAAGAGCCGATCCTCGCCGACTTCGAGGTATTCGTCGCCACGCAGCCACATTCCGTCGAGCACGTCCATCTGGTTCGCGACGAACCCCACCGCGCCCTCGTGCCCTCGCC
The DNA here is from genome assembly GCA_963761505.1 of uncultured Thermoleophilaceae bacterium. Classification (GTDB taxonomy): domain Bacteria; phylum Actinomycetota; class Thermoleophilia; order Solirubrobacterales; family Thermoleophilaceae; genus JAAYBF01. Next base: position 257,594 of record CAVXGW010000006.1, on the reverse strand, counting down.
ACTCGCCCTCTGTGAAGGCGTCGGTCTCGGCTTCCAGCACAACCTGGGGATCGCAGACCTCCTCGACGTACCGACGCCAAGTCGAGATGTCGCCGGTCCGGTAGGCCTCGTTGATCGCCGCGACACCCCTCTCCGCCAGCTTCACGTTCTCCTGCGACATCGCCCGCCCAGTATCCCGCCGCGACGACTGGACGGATAGGGCAATCATTGCCCGGATCGGACGGCATCCACGGCTATCCGACGCCATCCGCCCGCTCGGGCGAGACGGCTCAGCGGGCGGCACGCCCACTCGTAGAGCCAGATTCGCCGTCTCGGGGCTGCTCCCGCCCCGACGCTTCACACGCGAGAGGTCGGTGGTTCGAAACCACCCGCGCCCGTCGCAACCTATTCCGGTTAGGGTGAGCCGCGGACTCGACCGAGGAGGGTGCAGATGGGTGGAAGGGCAAAGTTTCCCCTGGCGGCGCTCGCGCTGGGAGCCGGCGTCGCGATGGCCACGAGTGTGTCGGCGGCGGGTGACGGGAGCGGGCCGACGGCGGCCGACTCGCCGCGCGCGGCCGCGTCGAAGGGCGTGCTGGTCACCGCGCAGCGCACCCAGAGGCCGATCCGGGCCATGGTCAGCGTGAACCAGCCGACCAGGAGGCGCAGAGGGCGGCTGTTCGCGTCGCTCCACGGAGTGACGCCTGGCGCTCGTTACAGGGTGGACGGCAACAAGGCGGAGTGCTCGGCGGACGGGGACGTCGACGGCGCCGACTTCCTGGTGTGGCGGAGCTTCGTGAGGTCCACGAAGTCCAGCGACGACGTGGGCGGCACGGCGCGCGTCCCGCTCAACACCTCGCTGCGAAGGACGAAGAGCGTTCGCATCTACGCGTTGCCGTCAGGGGGGAGCCCGGTGCAGAGCGCCTGCCTGAGCGTGGACGTCTGGGAGCACGCCTAAAAGGGGGGTGGTGCGGCGGATCGTCGCCACGTTCTCCTGTGACACCGCCTACTCCGACAGCCCCACGGCTTCGAGGGCGGCTGCCTCGGTTTCATGAGTGTGAACCCACGCGATCTTCCCCCCAACGATCGCTCCGACCCACGCGAGCGGCAAAACGACCTCCAGGCCGCTCGCTCGGCCCTTCCCATAAAGCTCGCCCGTCGCAAGAAAGCGCTCGCCGAAGTCGCGGACCTCTTCAAGCCGCGCCTCGACTACTTCCCAGGCCGAGTCCGCATCCTCGAAGTACTTACGCAGGCCATCGTGACCGCGATAGGTCGTCGTTTCGATCATGGACGACAGGTAGGGCACCAACTCGAAGCTTGGGCTGGCCAGGTCGGCGAGAGCATCCATGTCGCGCCGGTTGAACGCCTGCGCCCACGCCCACACAATTCCCACGTTCTCCTGCGACATCGCCTACTCCGACAGCCCCACGGCTTCGAGGGCGAGCTCGTGGTCGGGGTAGCCGACGAATTTCGTCACCCTGCCTTCCCGAAGGTGGAACACCCCCGCCATCAGCGGGTGCATCTCGGCGAGGTCCATCCCACTCGTCTTGCCGCGCCCGCTGCACCGGAAGAACACCAGCACCCGCTCGTCGTCGAGGTCCCGGTACTCGTCGACCTGCTGGCTGAAATCGTCCCACGCGCTCAGCCAGGCGCGCCATCCTTCGGCCATACGCGCCAGCCCCCTCCAACTGCCCGGTTGGGGTCCGCCGACCGCCACGAACTCGATGTCGGGGTCGGCCCACTCGACCGCGCTGTAATCACCGCGATCCCAGGCCGCGCAGATCGACCGCACGACCTCCACGTTCTCCTGCGACATCGCCTACTCCGACAGCCCCACGGCTGCGAGGGCCTCGTGCGGGTCCCTATAGGCCTCAGAGCGCCAGGGTTTCTCGTTCCGCCACGTCCATACATGGGCGATCCGACCGTCAAGAGGAACCCCGCTTCCCTTGGCCCTCCCGCGGACATGGAAGACAACGACGGTGCGTCCGTCCGCGACCTCGCGGAACTCCACGATCTCGGCACGGTAATCGTCCCAGGTCGCGTGGAGGTCCTCTATCCAGTCGCTCAGTCCTTCAGCGCCGGTGTAGACCCGTCCCTCAACCCCTCCAATGACGGAGCGCACCTCGACCTCCGGGTCAGCCAGCTCGGCGAACCCCTCGGGGTCCCGCCTGTTCGCAGCGGCAGTCATCGCATCGGCGCGCCCGCGCCTGCTCAGCTCCACGTTCTCCTGCGACATCGCCCGCCCAGTATCCCGCCGCTACGACTGGACGGATAGGGCAATCATTGCCCGGATCCGACGGCATCCACCGCTATCGGACCGGTCCGCACACGGCTCGGGACAGCCCAATCGACTGCGACCCCGCTCTTAGAGGCGAAGCTGCGGTCGATGACTGCTCACGCCGGGACGCTTCACACGCGAGAGGTCGGTGGTTCGAAACCACCCGCGCCCATGACGCCGTCGCGTGTCCGCGAGAGCTACTTCGACAGCCCGACCCGAGTACGTCGAGTTCTCGCCGACCAAGGAGTTCAACGAGCTCGCCGATCACATCAGGACGCGGCTGGGCGCTTAGTGGTAGCGCACGGAACCTCCGCCGCCGCGGACCTTTCCTACGCCCGGGATATCGTCGCGTCGAGTTGACCTCGGTCAAGCGCACATGAAGCCGCCGAGCTGGATGCCGGGCGCGCGCACGCTCGCCTCCTACCGCGCCTCGTGGCTGCGCCACGATCTGGTCGCCGGTCTCGTGCTGGCCACGCTTCTGGTGCCGCAGGGAATGGCGTACGCGGAACTGGCGGGCCTGCCCGCGATCACCGGCCTCTACACGTCGGTCCTCTGCCTGATCGGCTACGCAGCGTTCGGACCCTCTCGCGTCCTCGTGCTCGGCCCAGACTCCTCACTCGGGCCGATGATCGCGGCGACGCTCCTGCCGATCATGGGATCCGGAGGCGACCCCGACCGCGCGATCGCGCTCGCGTCGATGCTCGCCCTGCTGGTCGCGGCGATCGAGATCGGCGCGGGCGTGGCGAAGCTCGGGTTCATTGCGGACCTGCTGTCCAAGCCCACCAGGATCGGCTACATGAACGGCCTCGCGTTCACGATCCTCGTCTCGCAGCTGCCGAAGCTCTTCGGCTTCTCCACCGAAGCCGACGGGCTGATCGACGAGATGGCGGAGTTCGTCAGCGGGCTCGCGTCGGGGGACGCCGTGGCCGCAGCCGCTGCCGTGGGGGTGGGCAGCCTCGCGCTGATTCTGCTCCTCCAGCACGTGCTGCCGCGCATCCCCGGCGTGATGATCGCGGTCGTCGCCGCGATCGCCGCGACCTCGGCGCTCGGCCTCTCCGACCACGGGGTCTCGCTCGTCGGGACCCTGCCCGAGGGGCTGCCCTCCCCCACCTGGCCGAGCCCCGTGTCCGATTTCCCGCTCCTGGTCGCGGGGGCTCTAGGGATAGCGCTGGTGTCCTTGACCGACACGATCTCCACCGCTTCGGCGTTCGCGGCCCGAACAGGACAGGAGATCGACGGCAACAAGGAGATGATCGGCATCGGCGCGGCGAACGTCGGGGCGGGCCTGTTCCAGGGCTTCCCGGTCAGCACGAGCGGCTCGCGCACCGCCGTGGCCGAGCAGTCCGGCGCGAAGACCCAACTCACCGGGCTGGTCGGGGCAGGGGCGATCGTCCTGATGCTGGTGCTCGTGCCGGGGCTCCTGCGCAACCTCCCGAACGCCACTCTCGCCGCCGTCGTGATCGCCGCCTCCCTGTCGCTGGCCGACATCCCTGGGACCAGGCGGCTGTGGCAGCAGCGGCGGGTCGAGTTCATGCTCTCGATGGCCGCGTTCCTCGGCGTGGCCCTGCTTGGAGTGCTCGCCGGTATCGCCGTCGCCGTGGCGCTGTCGATTCTCAACGTGTTCCGCCGGGTCTGGTGGCCCTACCAGGCCACCCTCGGGCGTGTCTCCGGGATGGAGGGCTATCACGACAGCACCCTCTACCCCATTGCGGAGGAGCTCCCCGGCCTGGTGATCTTCCGCTTCGACGCGCCCCTGCTCTTCGCGAACGCGCGGACGTTCCGCGACCAGATCCGCCACCTCGCGACCAGCGAGCCGAAGCCGCGCTGGATCGTGATCGCGGCCGAGCCGATCACCGACGTTGACACCACGGCTGCCGACATGCTGCTCGAGCTCGACGAGGAGGTCAACGCGGCCGGCACCTCTCTTGTCTTCGCGGAGCTCAAGGATCCCGTGCGGGCAAAGCTCGAGCGCTACGAGCTCATCGGCACGCTCGACCCGGACCACTTCTTCCCAACGCTGGACGGCGCCCTCGAGGCCTTCCGCCGCCAGACAGGCGCAGAGTGGACCGCACCCGCTAAACGCTGAGTGCGCCTCGGACGAAGTCGGCCAGCGCCCGGTCTTCGCCTACGTGGACGCGCACCCAACTTCCAGCCCCGCCGCTTCACACGCGAGCGGTCGGTGGTTCGAAACCACCCGCGCCCATCGCCGCCTACTCCGACAGCCCCACGGCTTCGAGGGCTTTCGCGTGGTCGAAGAAGTACTCGACTTTGATGATCTGCCCATCTTCGACGGTGCAGACGGAAGTCAGGCTGCTGCGCAGCTCGACACCGCTGGCCCGTCCTTTGCCTCCCCAGTTGGCCCGAGCCACGACTCGGTCGCCAACCGGGAAGATCTCCCTGATCTCACTGGCGGTGGCGCCACCCTCCCAGCCCTTGTTGATCTCGCGGAGGAAGCGCCTGAACTCCTCGCGGCCGCTGAGGGGTTCGGCCTCGGGGAAGACGGATGTATCAGGGCGGACCTCCACGTCCTCCGCCATGAACTCGAGATACGCATCGACGCCGGTGTTGTAGGCCTCGATCGACGACCTGACCAGCTCCACGTCCTCCTGCGACATCGCCTACTCCGGCAGCCTTACGTCTTCGAGGGCTAGAGCTGCAGGTCGTGCACCTTCGTTCCCTGCGGCGCCGATTCGGAAATGTCGAGCCCGTGGACCTCCTTCATCTGGTCGCGAAACCAGGCGTTGAGCGGCTCGTCCGATGACCCGAACTGCGCGACGCCGGCTTCGGGATCGTCACCCTCGACATAGACGACGGCGATGGTGCCGTCCGGTGTTTGCTGGTGCCAGATAGCTTGGCGAGTGATCCCAGCTTGTCTCAACGCCGCTTCGTACTCCTCCCGGCGCGGACCCGCCATTTCGTCCAACGTCGAGCGGTCCAGTTCCTCTTTCCCCGGCACGACCGGGATTGCGAACGCGAATCCGGGCATTGTCCCTCCCCTTGTTCATCCAAGTGACGAGCGAGCATCTTCCGGCAGGCTGGACGCGCTCGTCAAGGCTTCCTCGGGCCTGCTCCGCCTACTCCGAGAGCCCGACCGCTTCGAAAGCACGGCCACGATCGAGGAAGAGATCGAGCTGGACGGCTTTGCCGTTGCGCAGCGTCCACAGATGGGCGGTGCGTCGAGCCTCTACCTCCGCGCCGCTGCCGCGGCCACGGCCGTGCTCGATCGCAAGAGTGAGAACGCGGCCCTCACCGACCTCGCGGATCCCCTCGACCTCGGGGCGGTAGTCCTCGAACGCCTCGTAGACGGCAGCCATGTAGCGCCGGACCCCGGCATGGCCGACGTAGCTGTCGCCTATCCCCACCCACGACGCCTCGGGGTCGGGGTTGAGATTTATCTCCGGGTCGTAGGTCTCATAGACGGTTTCGAAATCCTCCGCCGACCAGGCGGCGTACAGGCGGCGAATCGTCTCGACGTTCTCCTGTGACATCGCCTACTCCGACAGCCCCACGACTTCGAGGGCCTCCCCGTGGCTCATGTAGAGCTTCTGGTGGACCACCAACCCGCCCCTGAGCTCGTACACCCAAGCGGCCTTGCCGAACGGCAACTCGATGCCCGTCGAGCGACCGCGCATGGCCACGCGCAAAATCTCCACGTCTTCCTGCGACATCGCCCGCCCAGTGTCTCACCGCTACCCCGCGATCGCGGGGCTTCCGCGAATTAGCTTCGGGCCTTGGACTCGTTCAGGGTCACGGCGGCGCGAACGAGGGTCTTCAGGGCCTCCTCGTCGATCTCCTCGCCCTCGCGGAAGTCGATGGCGCGCCTTGTGTTCCCGTCAAGACTGGAGTTGAAGAGCCCCGAAGGATCCTCCAGGGACGCCCCCTTGGCGAAGGTCATCTTCACGACGGCCTTGTAGGTCTCCCCCGTGCAGATGATTCCGTCGTGCTCCCACACCGGAACCCCTCTCCACTTCCACTCCTCGACGACTTCCGGATCGGCTTCCTTGACCAGGGCGCGGAGCCGGCCGAGCATCTCGCCCCGCCAGTCGCCCAGCTCCTCGATTCTCGCGTCGATCAGCTGAGCAGGAGCCTCGTCATCGGTCGGCATCGGTTGGACGATAGCCCGCGTGTCCGAGCCGATCAATCAGGCTCTTTGGCGGTTTGGTCGCGTGGCTTAGTATCGGCTGACTCGGAACCGAAGGAGGAGGCCGCGCCGTGACCCGTCACGACTCGCACTACGAGCCGCCCGCCGTCGAGGTGGTGTCCACCGAGGACGGCCCCGCCGTGACCGCCGCCGGGGACAGCCCGCCGACCTACGGAGCCATCACGCTGATGGACGACGACGGCAAGAGGCGCCGGAGGATGCGGCGTCCCCGCATCTCTGAGCCGCCGCAAGCGCTCGGGCGAGTAACCGCCGCTTGGACTCGACGCTCAAAGCGGCCACACGCGGCCTCGGGAGGTATGCCCGCAGCCGGCTGCGCAACGCGTACGGGCGTGCGGGGCCGCCCGAGCCGGTGGGAGAGCATCCGTACCGGGCGAAGCTCGAGCTCACCTACCACTGCAACCTGCGCTGCGGCTTCTGCTACACGGACTCGCCGCGCCGGACCCTCGAGCGCACCGCCGAGCTCGACGACGACGCATGGCGGCGGATCGTCGGCCAGTCGCTCGAGCTCGGGATAGGGGAGGCGGTCATCACCGGCGGCGAGCCGCTGCTTCGACGCGAGCTGGCGCTCGAGGCGATCGAGCGGATCGACGCCGCCGGCGTCGACCGGATCATCCTCAACACGAACGGCTGGTTCATCGACGACGCCGTGGCCGACAGGCTCGCGCGCGCGGAGACCCTCCACGCGCACATCTCGATCGACGGGGCCACACCCGAGCTCCACGACGCCGCCCGTGGAGTCCCGGGCAGCTGGCGGCGAGCGGTGGGCGCGGCCGACCGCCTGCTCGCCCGCGGCGCCCGGGTCCGTGTGCTTCACGTGATCACGCCGCAGAACCAGCACGCCCTGCCGGAGTTCCTGGACGCGATGTGGTCCCTCGGCGTCCGCGACCTGTCGCTGACCCCGGTGGTGCCCGTCGGCGCGGCGGCGCGTTCGGGCGGCTGGACCGTGAATCGGCTGCGCATGTACCGGCGGGTTCGGTCGTTCGCCCAGCGGACGGGCGGAGAGGTGAGGGTCACCCTCGAGAACGGGTTCGCCGGCCGCCTCACGACGCGCAACCACACACCGACCTCCTTCATGATCCGCCCGAACGGCGCCTTCCTGGCCGACTCGAATCACCCGTTCTCGTTCGGAGACGCCGGGGCACAGCCGCTGGCGGAATGCTGGGAGGCGTTACGGCAGGGCTGGATGGACGAGCGGGTCAGGCGCTGGATCGACCGGGTGCCGCGCAATCGCCGGATCCCGCAGATGGAGCTGGTCCCGTACCGCGACGACGAGGTGGCGATCGTCGGGCCCGACGAGATCGTGCGCGGGCGCCCGGCGGCTGTGGGCGCCGAGCGTCGCGATGGCCGGCAGCACGTGGAGAAAGCGCTGGAGGTCCTGGCGAAGAAGTCCCCGCCTCCGCCCGAAGACGGCCTTGGGGACCTCGACGCGGCCCGGGCCCACGTCCGGGAGCTCGCACTGGCGCGTGGAACCGACTCTGAGGCAGGGCTAGTCCCCGGCGATCCGCTCCGCGTGCCGCTCCCCCAGCTCACCCGCCTGCTCCAGGAACGCCGCGATCACCGCCAGCTCCTCGGCGGAGAAGCGGCGCGAGATGCTCGCGCTTCCAGTCCTCGGCCACCGGGCCCCAGATCTCGCCGGCGCGCTCGTAGAACTCCGGCGTGACCTCGACGAGAACCTTTCGGCGATCGTCGCTCGTCGGGGACCCGCCGCGCCAGGCCGGCCAGTTCCAGGCGGTCGATCACGGCGGTTACCGCGCCCGTGGTGAGACCTGACTCCTTCGCCAGCTCCCCCGCCGTCAGCCCGCTCCGGCTCTCGATGATGTTCAGACAGTGAAGGTCCGTGTCGCTCACGCCGAGCCGCTGCGCCGCCTTTCGGTCGAAGGCGACGTCGTGATTCGCGGCGATGCGCCAGAGCTCGATGAGCTCCTCGGTCAGCCCCTGTTTGGTCTTGCCTGTCATTCTCTTAGATGCTAAGATACTTGTCAGTCAAGATAACTCTAGCAAGGAGCACGATACAGATGGACATGCGACTCGAGCTGTTCGCGGTGCCGGTCAGCGACGTCGACCGGGCGAAGGACTTCTACGTGAACAAGGCCGGCTTCAACGCCGACCACGACCATGTGGTGAGCGACGAGATGCGGTTCGTCCAGCTCACTCCCCCGGGCTCGGCCTGCTCGATCGCGATCGGCAAGGGCATCACCCAGATGGAGCCCGGCGTGATCGAGGGCCTGCAGGTCGTCGTCGAGGACATCGAGGCCGCCCGCGGCGCGCTGGCCGAGGGCGGCGTCGAGGTGTCCGACGTGCAGGACTTCCCGTGGGGCCGGTTCGTGTTCTTCTCGGACCCCGACGGCAACGGCTGGGCCGTCCAGCAGCTGGTCCCGCAGGCGTAGCTGCGGGGCTACTTCCTGCGGGCCGTCGTGCGCTTGCGGGTGGTGGAGCGCTTCCGCGCCGTACCGGACCGCTTGCGCGCCGTGGTGGTCCGCTTGCGCGCCGGGTGGTGCGCTTGCGGGCGGTGCTTCGCCTGCGCCCGCCGTTGCGCTCGGCCGCGGGGATCTCCGCGCGCGCCATCTCCTTGGTGAGCGACACGATCGTGCGGTCGAGGAACTTGGCCATCCGCTCCTCCTGGCGGCGGTACTCGCGCGCGAGCTTCGCGGTCTCCTTGTCGCCCACGGCCTCGGCGAGCGTCTCGATCGCGTTGTAGTTCGCGATCTCCTCGTGCTCGTTGAAGAACTCCGTCTTGGCGTTCTTGAGCATCTTCTCGGGCTCGCTGGTGCCGCGGACCGCATGCAGTGGGCCCTTGCTGGCGGCGACGGCCTTCGACGCGGCGGCCTGCGCGGCGCTCGCGGCCTCGGCGACGACCGCCGGGCCCGGCGCCGGCACGATCTCGGCCTTGCCGCCGAGCTTCTTGATGCGGCGCTCGAGACCCTTCGCCTGCGCCTTGGTCTCCCTCAGGTGATCCTTGAGCCGCTTCTTGTAGGCATCCCGGGTGGTGAGGGTGATGTGCGCCTCGAGGGCGGTCTCGAGCTCCTTCTCCTTGCCGTACGCCTCGTTGAGGTATTGGATGAGCTTCGCGTCTCTGGCTGTGATCTCTGGCATTCCCCTCTGCGTACCCGACAGCGTCCTTTCAAACGCCGAAGACCCCGCACGGCGGGGCCTCCGGGACGGGGAGTGACCGGACTCAGGTGTTCTCGGCCGCGAACTCCGCCGGGTCGGGAATCTCGATCGGGCCCTCCTTCGGGGTGCCGATCCGGATCGGGTTGCCGAATGGGTCGCGCAGCCCGCAGTCGGTGCCGTAGAAGCGCTCGGTCGGCTCCTCGGTGAACTCCACGCCCTTGGCCTTCAGCTCCTCGTAGGCCTTGTGGACGTCGTCCACCACGAAGATGCCGGCCATGCCCAGGGCGCCCTTGGTCACCAGCTCGCGGATCTGCTCCGCGGTGGCGTCGTCGTGCGCGGGCGGGCCGGGCCTCTCCAGCAGCAGCTGATGCTCGGGATCGCCCGGAACGTTCACCGTGAGCCAGCGCATGAAGCCGAGGTCGGCGTCGGTATTGACCTCCAGCCCGAGCTTGCCGACGTAGAAGTCGAGCGCCTCGTCCTGGTCCAGCACGTACACCTGTGAATGTGTGAGTGAAGTGATCATGCGACGAACCTAGTCGCCGCTCGCGCGCTTGGCTTCTCCAAAACTGCTCGGTCTCGTCCAGGCCTTCGCGAAGCAGGCGGCGACCGCCCTCAGGTCCGCCGCGCGCCAGCGGTAGGTCGTGGGCGACTCACCCACGATCTTCGTGAACGTGCGGGTGAAGGTGCCGAGGCTGGTGAAGCCCACGTCGAGGCAGATCTCGCTCACGCTGCGGTCGGTCTCGCGCAGGAGGAACATCGCGCGCTCCACCCGCCGGCGCTGCAGATAGCGGTGCGGCGTCTCGCCGAACGTGGCCTTGAACACGCGGATGAAGTGCGCCTCGGAGACGATCGCGATCTTCGCCAGCGCGGGGATGTCGAGCGGCCGCGCGTAGTCACGGTCCATCGCGTCGCGGGCGCGCAGCATGCGGCGGTTGGAGTCCTCGGTCTCCCGGCTCATGCCGGTCTGACGCTAGCCGCTCAGCCGGGAATCGCCTCGTAGTTCTGGGTGCCCGAGCAGAAGATGGACGAGATCGTGTTGCTGAACGGGTCGTACTGCGAGTCGGTGAAGTTCATCTTCCGCTGGCCCGTGATCTTGTTGCCGGAGCGCTTGGACGTGAGTGTGTAGGTGATCGTGCGCTCGCCCGACGAGACGAGCACGTTCACGGCCCTGCTCTTTCTCTTCTGCGTCGCGTCCTGGTTGCCCAGCCGCCAGGGCCCGAGCAGGTTGAAGACCTCGTAGGAGAATCGGCTGCGGTAGGACCCGCCGATCTCGAAGCACGACACGAACAGGAGCGAGGTCCCGGTGATGTTGATCGTGGAGCCGTCGAGCCTGAACTTGAAGTCGTCGTAGGCGCCGGTGGTGCCGTTGCGGGCGACCCAGAGGTTGCCCGACCCGCCGCCGCCGGACCGGCGCCTCTTCTTCTTGCGCCTCGGCTTCGGAGGCGCCTTCAGGGTGAGCTTCTTCCGGATGGTCGCCGTCTTGCCGATCGGGCCCTTGAGCTTGGCGACGAGGCGTCGCGCGCAGCCTGCGCTTCTTGCGCAGCCGGCGCAGCGCCTTCCTCGACAGCTTGAACTTGAACGCCTTGGTGGCGCGCGCGGCCAGCGACACCTTCCCCTTGCCCAGCTTCAGCTTGCGTGCGGCCGCGCTGGCATTGCCTGCGGCCAGGCTGAACGAGCCCTTCAGCGCGTAGCCGTTCGGGTTGGTGATCTTGACCGCGCCCACCCCGCGCTTGGAGATCTTCACCGTGCCGCCCGCGATCGTCGCCTTCGGGCGCTTGCCCGCGCGCAGGTCGGCGAGGGGGTCGGGCGGCTTCGGGTCGGCCGTGTCCGGGATGACGACCGTGTTGGAGACCACGGGCGGCAGGACGGTGGCGGAGAGGAAGAGCTCGTAGTTACCCTGATCCTGGAACGATCCTCCGCTGAGCGGAGATTCGAAGAGCCTGGTGGTCGGAGAGTCGGCGGTGGCGTCGCGCACGCCGACCTGCGACGCATCGCCGAGCTCGATGCCGATGAAGTCGCCGGCCTGGACAGGTATCGCGGGGTTGAGGGTGTACGTGACGACTACGTCCGATCCGTCGCCCGTCGCCTCCCCCGACTCGTCGGCGGGACTGCCGTCGCTGTTGAACACGCGCAGCCGGAAGGGGCCGGAGGCGTCACGCACGCTGAACGCCGTGATCCGGCCAGCGGACGGCACGACGTTCACGTTGAAGTCCCCCAGCTCCTGCTCCTGGAAGACGATGCACCCCAGGCCGTTGTTCAGGCATTCCCACGTGATGCCGGTCGAGTCCGAATGATCGCTCCCGATCTCCACCGCGGAGGCCGACGCGGGCACGGCCAGTAGGCCGACGAGGGCAGCGAGCGATAGGAGACGAGAAAGCGAGGCCGTACCCCGACGATAAATCAGGTCCTCGGATGGTGCAAGCGACTCGGCACCCTCGCTCGACGGATGTGGGAGATTCCCGCGATGAGCGCGTCCGACCGGCCCTTCCGGGTCGCCTCGATCTTCGACGACGAGACGGTCCCGATCGTCGACGCCACGATCGAGTGGATCCCGCTGCGCCGGCGGCTCGGCATCCAGGGCTTCGGCACCAACGCCTACCGCGCCGCGCGCGCGGGCGACGCGATCATCGAGGACCACGTGGAGTCGCCGGGCCAGGAGGAGATGTACGTGGTGGTCGCCGGGAAGGTGGCGTTCCGGGTGGACGGCGAGGAGTTCGACGCCCCGGCCGGGACCGTCGTATTCCTGCCGGATCCCGAGAAGCGGCGCAGCGGCGTGGCGGCGGAGGACCACACCGTCGTGCTGGCCGTGGGCGGGTGGCCCGGCAAGCCCTACCACTCGCTTCCGTGGGAGCCGATCTTCCTGGCGGCGGAGCCGATGCGGCAGGGGGACTGGGCCACCGCCGCGGACACGCTGGAGCGCGAGGCGGGCGACCAGATCGACAGCCCGTTCGTGCAGTTCCGGCTTGCCTGCTGCCACGCGGAGATGGGCGAGCACGAACGCGCCCTGACCGAGCTGCGGCGGGCGATCGAGCGCAGGCCGGAGATGCTCGAGCAGGCCGAGAGCGAGGAGCACCTGGCGTCCCTGCGCGAGCTCGACGGGTGGCCGGGCGGCTGAGCTCCGGCTAGACCGTCGAACCGGCCGCCGAGCCCATCAGCGACACGATGGCCGGCGCCACCTCGACGCAGCGCACGGGGACGCGTGCGAGCGGCCCGGACGGGTCCGAGCTGACCACCAGCCCCCGGCCCGAGTGCCCGTTCTCGGCCGCCCACCACGGATCCGCCTGGCGGATCACCGCCCGCGGGTGCTCGAGGCGAAGCAGCGGCGGCTCGTGGGCCTCGAACGCGGCCACGAGATCCGGGCAGCGTGGCGGAGGACCGCCGTCCGCGGCTCGCATCCGCGCGACCTTCTCGATCGCCGGCCGGCCGGTGCGCGGATCGCGCAACGCGAGCAGATCGGCCTCCAGCTCGGACAGCGTGCGCTCGTAGTCGGCGCCGGGGGCCACGATCCCGGCGGGCTCGCGTCCCGCGAGGTTCACGCGGATCATGCCGACGAACGAGTCGGGGATCGCGAACGCGCGCGTGCGGCTCCAGTCGCAGGACTCGCCGAAGCGCCCGATCGCCACGCGGTTCACACCCGATCGCGCGATCGCGCGCGCTGCCACCGAGCGCAGGCGGCGCGGCGCGCGGCGCGCCAGCACGTCCAGCGGGCGGCGCAGCCCGGGCGGCGCCGGTGCGTAGCCCAGCGAGCGGCAGAAGTCGGCCATCAGCGCGTCCACCGGCCCGCGGCGGTCGAGCCCGTTTGCACCGACCACGACGACCTGCACGCCCTCCCCCAGCGCCGCGGCGATCAGACCGATCTCGCGGTCCACCGCCGAGTGCACCGCGCGCAGCCAGGACGGGCGATGCCACAGCCGGTGCCCAGCGGTGTGCGTCTCGCTGAAGACGACCACGGAGAGGTCGGCGCCGGGCTCGACCAGCGCCCTCGCGATCCGCCCCCGGCGCGCCACCGACTCCGTGATCTCGCGGAGGAAGAGGCGGTCGGCGGCATCGTCCTTTCCCTCGATGTGGTCGCGCACGATGTCCATCTGGGGCGCGAGCGCCGCCACCTCGGCCGCCAGGCCGGCCGGGCTCGACGCCAGCGGCCGGGAGATCCCGTGCGGCCCCCAGAACGCCACGTGGCGGAACGGAGCGCCCGGGTTCGCCGGGAGCGCGGGCACGTCGAGCACCGCCACACGGCGGTCCGCGAACGCGGCGGCCTCCCACAGCATCGGCTCGGGCGGCGGTTCGGCCGGGTCGGCGAGGGCCAGCTCGTAGCTGCCGTCCACCAGCTGGCGGTAGGTGTGGCGGTGAAGCTCGCCACGGGCGCGCCCGCTGAACAACGACAGCCAGAAGCCGTCCTCCATCATCAGCTCGTCGCCCTCCAGAGTCGAGCAGGCGCCGGCACGCGCCAGGCCGGCCAGGTAGGGCATCGAGCCGTCCGCCATCCAGCGCTCGAGCAGATCCGGCGTGCCCGCGTCGAGGCCGATCACTAGCACTGGCGAGGGCACGGGCCGATGCTAGCCACGCCGCTCTTAGACTCGCGTGGAGATGGCACGCGTGGGCATCCTCACGGGGGGCGGCGACTGCCCCGGGCTCAACGCCGTGATCCGCGCCGTGGTGCGCCGCGCCGCCGGCAGCCGCGAGGTGCTCGGCTTCCGCGACGGATGGGCGGGCGTGATGCACGGCGACGCCGCGACACTCGACCTGGACAACACGCGGGGGCTGCTGCACCGCGGCGGCACCATCCTCGGCACCTCCCGCACCAACCCCTTCAAGGAGGACGGCGGCGCCGAGCGGATCGCCGCCACGCTCGAGGCCAACGATGTGGACTGCCTGATCGCCATCGGCGGCGAGGACACCCTCGGCGTCGCCCGCCGGCTGGGCGAACACGGCGTCGACGTGGTGGGCGTGCCGAAGACGATCGACAACGACCTGGACGGCACCGACTTCACGTTCGGGTTCCACACCGCCGTGCAGATCGCCACCGACGCGATCGACCGCCTGCACACCACCGCCGAGTCCCACAACCGGGTGATGGTGGTGGAGGTGATGGGCCGCCACGCCGGCTGGATCGCCGTGTACAGCGGGATGGCCGGCGGGGCGGACGCGATCCTCGTGCCGGAGCGGCCGTTCGACGTCGACGAGGTGTGCGACCGGATCCGGCGCCGCCACGGCGCCGGCCGGACGTTCTCGATCGTCGTCGTGTCCGAGGGCGCGGCGCCCATGGACGGCATGGAGGCCCATGCCGGGTCGGGCACGGACGCCTTCGGCCACGCGCGCCTGGGCGGCATCGCCGTGGAGCTGGAGCGTGCGATCGAGGAGCGAACCGGCTTTGAGTCGCGGATGACGATCCTCGGGCACGTCCAGCGCGGGGGCACCCCGACCGCGTTCGACCGGGTGCTGGCGACGCGCTTCGGCGTGGCCGCGATGGACGCGGTCGAGGCGGGGGCGTTCGGGCAGATGGTGGCGCTGCGCGGCACCGCGATCGAGCGGGTCGGGCTGGACGAGGCGCTGCGCGAGCCCAAGCTGCTCGACCCCTCGCTGTACGAGACCGCCGAGGTGTTCTTCGGGTGAACCGCATCGACGGCGCGCACACCCGCACGAAGATCGTCGCGACGATCGGCCCGGCCAGCGACGATCCCGAGACGCTCGCCAGGATGGCCGAGGCGGGCATGGACGTGGCGCGGCTGAACTTCGCCCACGGCACCCCCGAGCAGAAGGCCGCCACCGCCGAGCGCGTGCATGAGGCCGCCGGGCGGGCCGGCCGCCAGGTGGCCGTCCTTCAGGACCTCCCCGGCCCGAAGCTGAGGATCGGGCGACTTCACGGCGGCGTGGCCGAGCTCAAGCCCGGCGAGAAACTGACGCTGGTGTGCGGGTCCGACGAGGACGGCGACGCGCGCCGGATGAGCGTGAGCTGGCTGGCGCTGGCCGAGTCCGTGGAGCCGGGCGAGGTGATGTACCTGGCCGACGGCTCGGTGCGCCTGCGGGTGGAGGCTGTCAGCCAGGGGTGCGAGGTGCACACCGTGGTGGAGCTCGGCGGCGCCGTGACCTCGCGCCAGGGACTCAATATCCCCGGCTCGCTGACCGCACTCCCGTCGGTGCCGGAGGAGGACCTCGAGCTGCTCCGGTTCGGCGAGCAGATGGGCGTGGACCTGGTGGCGCTGTCGTTCGTGCGCACGGCCTCCGACGTCGAGGAGGTGCGCAAGCACACGGAGCTGCCGCTGATCGCCAAGATCGAGAAGCCCCAGGCCGTGGTGGAGGCCGAGGCGATCATCCACGCCGCCGACTGCGTGATGGTCGCGCGCGGCGACCTCGGGATCGAGCTGCGCATCGAGGAGGTGCCCGCTGGTGCAGAAGAAGATCCTCGCGCTGGCCGGGCGAGCTGGCCCGCCCGTCGATCACGGCCACGCAGATGCTCGAGTCGATGGTCACCTCCAGCAGGCCCACCCGCGCCGAGGTGACCGATGTGGCGAACGCGATCCTCGACGGCACCGACGCCGTGATGCTGTCGCAGGAGACGGCGATCGGCGCCCACCCCGTCGAGGCCGTGGAGATGATGGAGGCGATCGCCCGGCGCACCGAGCAGGAGGTGCCGTACGAGCAATGGAACGAGTCGCGCGTGCGGCGGCTGTCGCGCGCGGACCAGGATCCCGCCTACACCGTGGCGTACAACGCCACGGTGGCCGCACGGCAGCTCGAGCTCAGCGCGCTCGTGGTGCCCACCCTCTCGGGGCGCTCGGCACGGCTGGTGGCCGCGCACCGCCCGCGGGTCCCCGTCTACGTGCTGTCGCCGCGCGAGGAGACCGTGCGCCGGTGCGCGCTCATCTGGGGCGTGGAGGCGGCGAGCATCGAGCGCCACGAGGTGACCGAGGAGCTGATCGCCGCGGCAGCCCGGCGGGTCGTCGAGCTCGGGTGGGTCAAGGCCGGCGAGCGGATCGGCATCACGGCCGGCCTGCCCAGCGGCAGGCCGGACACCACCAGCCTGCTTCAGATCCAGCCCGCGGGCTAGGACCGTGGGCGCGCTCGACCAAGCCGCCCTGACCGCCGCCCGTCATGCCGAGCGGTCGGAGCGGGAGCGCCGGCTGGCGCCGGAGGTAGTGGAGGCCCTGGCCGGCGCCGGGCTGTTCCGGATGCTCGTGCCGGAGTCCCTCGGCGGCGGCGAGGTCTCGCCCGCGCAGATGGTCGATGCCATCGCCACGGTGGCGCGCGGCGACGGCGCCGCGGGCTGGTGCGTGGCGGTGGCATGCACGAGCGGTGCGCTGGCCGCCTACCTGCCCGAAGGCCCCGCGCGCGAGGTGTACGGCGGCGGGGCGCGCTGCTGGGGTGGCGTGTTCGCGCCCAAGGGCCGGGCCGGCGAGGAGGGCGACTCCCTGCGCGTGACCGGCCGGTGGCCGTTCGCCAGCGGCATCGACCACTGCGACTGGCTGATGGGCGGCTGCGTGATCGAGCGCGACGGCGAGGTGCGCAAGCTGCCCAGCGGGAGGCCGGACGTGAGGCTGGTGCTGTTCCCCGCCGACGACGTGGAGCGGATCGACACCTGGCACGTGGCCGGCCTGTCCGGCACCGGCAGCCACGACATGGCGGTGGACGACCTGCTCGTGCCCGCCGCGCGGTCCGCGTCCCTGTTCGCCGACGCCCCGCGCGAGCGGGGTGCGCTCTATGCATTCCCGATCTTCGGCCTGCTGAGCCTGGCGATCGCGTCCGTGGGGCTCGGGATCGCCCGCGGCGCGGTGGATGACCTGCTGGCGCTCGCCGGCTCGAAGACGCCGTCGATGGGCACGCCGCACGCTGGCCGAGCGCCCGGACACCCAGGGCCGGATCGCCCGTGCCGAGGCGCGCCTGCGCGCCGCGCGGGCGTTCGTGGACGACGCGGTGGGCGACGCGTGGGAGGCTGCGGCTGCGAGCGGGACGATCACGGTCGAGCAGCGGGCCGCGCTGCGGATGGCGGCCTCGCACGCGCTCGGTGAGTCGGCCGCGGTGGTCGACGAGGCCTACGCGCTGGCCGGCGGCAGCGCGATCTACTCGTCGAGCCCGCTGCAGCGGCGCTTCCGCGACGTGCACGTGGCCACCCAGCACATGCTCATGGCGCCGTCGGTGTGGGAGCTGGCGGGGCGGTTGATGCTGGGCGTGCCGGCGGACACCGAGCAGCTCTAGCCGCGTACGCGCGGCCGGCCGCCCCGCGATCGGCTCTCAGCCGTGTAGGCGTCCTTCGCCGCGGTGTAGTGGTCGAGCGCGCGCTCGACCTCCTCGCGTCCCGCCGCCGGCAGGAACCACAGGCAGCGGTGCGCCCCCACCTGCTCGAGCCGCTCGATCCCCTCGGGATCCAGCGGCGCCAGCTGCACGGTCACGCCGATCTCGCGGCCCGCCTCGTCGCGGGCGCGCCTGCGCATCTTCTCGATGCGCGCGTTGAACTTCTCCTCGTCGCCGAAGCGGTTGGGATACCACTCGTCGCCGTAGGCCAGCACGCGGTCGCCGACGGTGCGGCCGTTGCCGCCCACGAGGATCGGCGGGTGGGGCTTCTGAACCGGCTTGGGCGAGGACCAGATCGGGTCGAAGTCCACGTACTTGCCGTGGTACTCGGGCTCGTCCGCGGTCCAGATCGTCCTCATCGCCTCCACGCGCTCGCGCATCACCCCGAACCGCTTCGACGGGTCCGTGCCGTGGTTGCGCATCTCCTCCAGGTTCCATCCGGCCCCGACGCCGAACAGGAACCGCCCGCCGCTGATGTGGTCCACGCTGGCGACCTGCTTGGCGGTGATGATCGGGTCGCGCTGGATCACCAGGCACAGGCCCGTGCCCACCTTCAGCTCCGTGGTGGCGGCCGCGGCCGACATGCACGAGGCGAACGGGTCGAACAGGTGCCAGTACTCCTTCGGCAGCTCTCCGCCCGCGGGGTACGGGGTGTCGCGGCTCACCGGGATATGGGTGTGCTCGGGGAAGAACAGCGACTCGAAGCCGCGCTCCTCCGCCATCCGCGCCACCTCCGCCGGGGTGGGCGTGTAGTCGGTCGCGAAGATCGCCAGGCCGAACTTCATCCGCGCATATTTGCAGGCACACTTCCGGGTGTGCGCGTGCTTGCGGTTGTGCACCAGGACGATGCCGGTCCCGGCGTGTTCGCCGACGCGATCGCCGCGCGCGGGGATTCGCTGCATACCTGGCGGCCGGACCGCGGTGAGCCGGCGCCCTCGGGCTTCGACGCGCTGATCGTGCTGGGCGGGGCGATGAACACCCGCGACCCACTCCCGTGGCTGGCGCCGGAGAAGGCCTTGCTGCGCGACGCGGTGGCGGCGGGCGCCCCGGCGCTGGGAGTGTGCCTGGGCGCCCAGCTGCTGGCAGAGGCCGCGGGCGGCTCGGTGCGCCCGGCCGCCACGCCCGAGATCGGCTGGCTGGAGGTGCGCGTGGACGCGGGCGACGACCCGGTGATCGCCGGCCTCCCGCCACACCTCACGGCGTTCGGCTGGCATTCGTTCGAAGTAGTGCCACCCGCCCAGGGCGTGGCCCTCGCGGAGAGCGACACATGCCTGCAGGCGTTCCGCCTCGACGGCACTCCCCAGTGGGGAATCCAGTTCCACGCCGAGGTGTCCGCCGCCGACATGCGCAGATGGATCGAGAACTTCCACACCGACCCCGACGCCGCCGGACTCGACCCCGAGGCCCTGCTCGCGGAGAGCGAGCCGCGGCTGGACGAGTGGAACGAGCTCGGGCGGGCCCTGTGCACGCGGTTCCTGGAGGCGGCGCAGTCGCGATGAGCGTGGCCGACACGGTGCGCGCGATGTTCACCGCCTACGAGGCCGAGGGCGTGGACGGAGCGCTGCGCCACTTCGCCACCGACGCCGTGCTGGTGGTGGGCCCCGAAAGCTCCGCGGAACCCGACACCTACGAGGGAGCCGCCGGCGCCGAGCGCTACTTCGGCGGCTTCGAGGGCGCGCTCGACGACGTGCGCTTCGAGCTGGTGGACGTGCACGAGGAGCTCGGCCACGCGGCGATCTGCGCGGTCAAGCTGAGCGGAGTGGGCGCCGCCACCCGCATCCCGGTCGAGCAGGACGTGCTGATGACATTCGCGGCGAGCGACGGCCTGCTCACCCGCATCGTCGCCCACCCGACGATGGAGTCCGCCAGAGCCGAGGTCAGTCGGGAGTGAGGTAGGCGGCCGAGATGCCGCCGTCCACCATGAACGTGGTGGCGGTCACGAACGTCGAGTCGTTGCCGGCCAAGAAAAGCGCGGCGTTGGCGATCTCGCGCGCCTCGCCGAAGCGGCCCATCGGGACGTGGACCAGGCGCCGCCGGGCCTTCTCCGGGTCGCTGGCGAACAGCTCCTCGAGCAGCGGCGTGTTCACGGGCCCGGGGCACAGCGCGTTCACCCGGACGCCCTTGCGGGCGAACTCCACGCCCAGCTCCCGGGACAGCGACAGCACCGCTCCCTTCGACGCCGTGTAGGAGACCTGGGAGACGGCCGCGCCCATCACGGCCACGAACGACGCAGTGTTGATCACCGACCCGCCGCCGCACTCGATCAGGTGGGGAATGCCGTGCTTGCAGCAGAGGAACACGCTGCGCACGTTCACCTCCTGCACCCGCTGCCATGACTCGAGCGAGGTGTCGAGCACGCTCTGGTCGTCGGTCGGGTTGATGCCGGCGTTGTTGAACAGCACGTCGATGCGCCCGAACTCCTCGCGCGTGCGCGCGTACATGTACTCGACCTGCTGCTCGTCGGTCACGTCGGCGGCTATCGCCAGGTCGCCCACCGAGTTCTGCGCCAGGTCCACGCCCACCACGGTCGCGCCCTCCTCGCCGAACAGCCGTGCCGATCTCCGCGCCGATCCCGCTGGCGGCGCCGGTGATCACGCAGACCTTTCCGTCCAGGCGGCCCATCAGCCCTCCGGTGGCGTAGTAGACGTTCTTCACGTCGGTGTAGTGGTCGAGCGCGTGCGGGCCCAGCTCGCGTCCCACGCCGGACTGCTTGAACCCGCCGAACGGCGTGCTCACGCGCACCGACGTGTTCGAGTTGATCGAGATCACGCCGGTGTCCAGCGCGCGCGACACGCGCAGCGCCTTGGCGCCGTCGCGGGTCCAGACCGAGCCGCTGAGGCCGTAGATCGTGTCGTTGGCCTTCGCCACGGCGTCGGCCTCGTGATCGAACGGGATCACGCACACCACCGGCCCGAAGATCTCCTCCACCGCCGCGCGGTCGGAGTTCGAGACCGGCGCGAGCACGGTGGGCGGGAACCAGTAGCCGGGCCCGTCCGGCGTGCTGCCCTGGGCGGCGATCGGCGCGTCGCCGGGCACGTAGGCCGGCCACGCCCTCGCGGTGGTCCGACGAGATGAGCGGGCCCATCTGCGTGGACTCGTCCAGCGGGTCGCCCACGCGCACGGCCTCCACGTGCTCGATCAGCGAATCGACGAAGCGGTCCAGCGCGGAGCGCTCGACGAGGATGCGCGAGCGCGCGCAGCAGTCCTGCCCCGCGTTGCCGAACACGGCCATCGGCGCCGCGGCGGCGGCCCTCTCGAGGTCGGCGTCGGCGAACACCACGTTGGCCGACTTCCCGCCCAGCTCGAGCGTGACCCGCTTGATCGTGCCCGCGGCGCCCGCGGCGATCCCGCGGCCGACCTCGGTGGAGCCCGTGAACGCCACCTTCGCCACGTCGGGGTGCTCCACCAGCCGCTGCCCGCAGACGCTGCCCGGCCCGGCCACCACGTTCAGCACGCCCTCCGGCAGGCCCGCCTCGACCGCGATCCGCTCCAGCTCCAGCGCGGTCAGCGGGGTGAGCTCGGCGGGCTTGAGCACGATCGTGTTGCCCGCCGCCAGCGCCGGCGCCACCTTCCAGGAGGCGATCACCAGCGGGAAGTTCCACGGCACGATCAGCCCCACCACGCCGAGCGGCTCGCGGAACGTCATGTCCACGCCGCCGGCCACCGGGATCGTGTCTCCCAGCAGGCGCTCGGGCGCGCCGGCGTAGTAGCGGAAGGTCTCCACCACCATGCCGATCTCGCCGCGGGCGTCGCCGATCGGCTTGCCCGCGTTGCGGGCCTCGAGCACGGCCAGCTCCTCGGCCGCCGACTCGAGCGCGTCGGCCAGCTCGCGCAGCAGCGCGGCGCGCTCGCCGGGGGCCACCGCGCGCCACGCGGGGAACGCCTCGGCCGCGGCCGCCACCGCGGCGTCGGTCTCCTCCAGCGCCCGCGCGCGGCACCTCGGCCATCACCTGCTCGGTGGCCGGCTCGACGACGGAGATCACCGAGCCTCGACCTCCCTCACGCAGCGAGCCGATCACCCGGCTCTTCATGTCCTCCTCCGGATGCCACAGCACGCCGAGCGCGAAGCCTGCGCGCCGGGCAGCTCGATCGCCTCGACGGTGTCGTCGTCGATCGCCCAGCCCGTGACCGACAGGCCCTCGCCCAGCTCGGCCACGCCCTGGTGGTGGTGCGACTTCACCGCCACCCGCTCGGCCCCGGCCGCGCGGTGCGCGAGCGAGCCCGGCTCCAGGCGCACCTCGTGGTCGCCGAACGTGCCCGGGGTGTGGCGGTGGTCCTCATGGCCCACCACGTCCGGCAGGTGCTGCTCCAGCGTGCCGCCGCAGGCCACGTTGAGCATCTGCATGCCGCGGCAGATGCCCAGCACCGGCATGTCGCGCTCGAGCGCGCGGTGGGCCAGCGCCAGCTCGAAGCGGTCGCGCTCGGGCCAGGTGCCGTTGGTCTCGGGATGGGGCTGGGCGCCGTAGGAGGCCGGGTCCACATCGGCGCCGCCGGAGAGGATCAGCGCGTCCACTCGGTCGAGCAGCGGGTCCGGGTTCTCCAGCGCGCCGTCGTCGGGAGGCAGCACCAGCGCCAGCGCGCCCGCGGCCTGCACCGCGAGCGCGTAGTTGCGCGGGGAGAGGGCGACCACGGTGTCCCACGCGCCCCAGCGCACCTGCTCGACCGCGGCGCAGATGCCAACGGCGATCACAGCCTCTCGAAGCCTCGGAAGAGCTCCCAGTCGGTCACGGCGGCCTCGAAGGCCGTCAGCTCGATCCGGGCGCGGTTGAGGTAGTGGTCGATCACCTCCTGCCCGAAGGCCTCACGCGCCACATCGCTGGCGGCGAACAGGTCGCGCGCCGCGGCCAGCGTCTTGGGCACCTCCTCCCGACCCGCCGTGTAGGCGTTGCCCTCCAGCGGCGGCTCGAGCTCCAGCTCGTTCTCGATCCCGTGCAGCCCCGCGGCGATCATCGCGCTCAGCGCGAGGTAGGGGTTCACGTCCGCGCCCGGGCAGGCGGTTCTCGATCCGCAGGGACTGGCCGTGGCCCACCGCCCGCAGCGCGCAGGTGCGGTTGTCCTTGCCCCACGCGACGGCGGTGGGCGCGAACGACCCCTCGGCGAAGCGCTTGTAGGAGTTGATGTGGGGCGCGAACCACAGCGTCAGCTCCGCGCATGCAGGCCAGCTGGCCCGCCACGAAGCGCTCGAACAGCGTGCTGGTCCTCGCCGAAGGCGTTGTCGCCGTCCTCCCCGGCCAGCGAGCAGTGGATGTGGCACGAGTTGCCCTCGGCCTCGTTGAACTTGGCGATGAACGTGATCGCCATGCCCTCCTGGTCGGCGATCTCCTTGGCGCCGTTCTTGTAGATGGCGTGGTCGTCCGCCACCTGCAGCGCCGGCCCGTAGTGGAAGTTGATCTCGTGCTGGCCGAGGTTGCACTCGCCCTTGGAGTTCTCCACGGCCATCTCCGCGCCCATCATCTCGTTGCGGATCCGGCGGATCAGCGGCTCCACCCGGGCGCCGCCGAACAGCGAGTAGTCGATGTTGTAGAGGTTGGCCGGCGTGAGGTCGCGATAGCCCCTGTTCCATGCGTCGTCGTAGGAGTTGCGGAACACGATGAACTCGAGCTCCGTCCCCGCCATCGCGGTGAGCCCGCGCTCGGCCAGCCGGGCCAGCTGGCGGCGGAGGATCTGGCGCGGGGAGGCCACCACCTCGCGGCCGTCCTCCCACTGGAGGTCGGCCATCACCAGCACGGTGCCCTCGTGCCAGGGGATCGGCCGCAGCGTGTCCAGATCGGGCTTCATCTCGAAGTCGCCGTAGCCGCGCTCCCAGGACGACATCGCGTAGCCGTCCACGGTGTCCATGTCCACGTCCACCGCGAGCAGGTAGTTGCAGCCCTCGGCGCCGTGCTCGAGCACCTCGTCGAGGAAGTGCCTGGCCGTGAGGCGCTTGCCCTGAAGGCGCCCCTCCATGTCGGCGATCGCCAGCAGCACGGTGTCCACCGCGCCGTCCTTCACTGCCTTTTTCAGCTCGTCAACGGTCATCTGTGGCTCTCCGGGTTAAGGTTTGCGCGTCCGACCTTTTGTCGGTCTGAGCCTACCCCGTTCGATGGCGCACGCCAAGACAGCAGACGCACCCGTCGCGATCGTCGGCGCGGGTGTGGTGGGCGCGGCCGTGGCTTACGCGCTCGCTCGCCGGGGCGTGGCCGCCGTGGTGCTGGAGTCCGAGCCCGCGCCGGGGCTGTGCGCGAGCGGCACGAACTCGGGCATCCTGCACACCGGCTTCGACTCCACGCCCGGTGAGCTCGAGACCCGGCTGATCCTGCGCTCGGCGCAGCTGCGCGACGCCGTGCTCGCCGCGCTCGGCGTGCCCGTGCTGCGCTGCGGCGCGGTGCTCGCCCCGGGCGACCCGGCCGGCCGCGAGACCGTGGGCACGCTGGCCGCCGGTGCGCATCGCAACCACGTCGAGGCCTGGCTGGACCCCGAGGGCCGGCTGCGGGTGCCGGGCGAGTCGGTGACCGACCCGGTGGCCTACACCCGCGCGCTGCTGGCCGCGGCGGAAGCGGGCGGGGCGGACCTGCGCACGCGCGCGCGCGTGGAATCGATCACGCGCGAGGGCGAGCTGCTGGTGCTGACGCTGGCCGGCGGGGGGCACGTGTCGTCGCCGCGTGGCGGTGAACTGCGCCGGGCTGTACGCCGACGAGGTGGCGCGCATGGCCGGCGACGACAGCTTCGCGATCTACCCCCGCAAGGGCGAGTTCTTCGTGTTCGACCCGCCGGACGGCGAGCCGCTCGAGCGGATCCTCCTGCCGGTGCCCACCAAGCGGACGAAGGGAGTGCTGGTGTTCCCCACACTGGACGGCAAGATCGTGGCCGGGCCCACGGCGCACGACGGTGAGGACAAGGGCGACTGGTCCGTGCGCCCCGAGGCGGCCGGCGAGGTGCTGCCGAAGGCACGCGCGATGCTGCCCGCGCTGGAGGGCGCGGAGCCGATCGCGGAGTACGCCGGCCTGCGGCCCGCGGGCCGGGGCGTGAACTACGTGATCGGCGCGTCGGCGGCCTGCCCGGGGCTGGTGAACGTGGCCGCGATCCGCTCGACCGGCCTGTCGGCCTCGCTCGGCATCGCGGAGCACGTGCTGGGCCTGGTGGAGGAGCAGGGCGTGCAACTCGGCCGCGAGCGTGAGCTGAAGGCGGAGCCGCCGCCGGCCGCGCGAGCCGTGGTGGACGCGCAGCGCGCGCCACAGAGGGGTGACCGCGTGAGCGGGCTGCTGCTCGGGGTCGACGAGGGCACCACCGGCGTGAAGGCCGTGCTGTTCGACGAGCGCCTGCAGCCGGTGCGCGAAGCGCGTCGCGACAAGGTCAACCGCCACCCGCGACCCGGTTGGGTGGAGCAGGACGGCGAGGAGGTGCTGGCCGCGGTGGTGGAGGCCGTGGCCGAGCTGCTGGAGGACCCACCGGGTGACGTGGTGGCCTGCGGGCTCGACCACCAGGGCGAGTCGGTGCTGGCCTGGGACGCCGAGAGCGGAAAGCCGCTCACCCCGATCGTCGTCTGGCAGGACAAGCGCTCGCAGGAGGTGCTGGATCGGCTCTCGGAGTCCGAGCCCGAGGTCAAGGAGCGCAGCGGGCTGCCCTTCGACCCCTACTTCTCGGCGGCGAAGCTGGCCTGGCTGCTGGAGCACGACGAGGGAGTCACGCGCGCGCGCGAGGCCGGCACGCTGCGCATGGGAACCGTCGACTCGTTCCTGTGCGACCGCCTCGGCGCGGGGTTTGCCACCGACGCCGTCCACCGCCTCGCGCACCCAGCTGCACGCGCTCGGCACGCCCGGCTTCGACCCGTGGCTGTGCGAGACGCTTCGGCGTGCCGCCCGAGGTGCTGCCCGAGGTCCGCGACAGCGTCGGGCGAGCTGGGCACGCTGCGCCATCCGAGCTGGCCCGCCGAGCTGCCGCTGACCGGCCAGGTCGGTGGACCAGCAGGCGGCGCTCGCGGGCGCGGGCTGCGTGGTGCCCGGGCGGGTCAAGGCCACCTACGGCACGGGCGTGTTCGTGCTCGCCCACGTGGGCGACGAGGTGCCGCAGGCGGCCGGCGGCCTGCTGCCCACCGTGGCCTGGAGCATCGGCGGGCGCGCTGGAGTACGCGCTCGACGGTGGCGTGTTCGCGGCGGGCGCGATGCTCGAGTGGCTGTGCCGCGAGATGGGCGTGGCGCCGGACCCGCCGGCGCTCGGCGCGCTGGCGCGCGAGGCGGAGGACTCGGCGGGCGCGCTGGTGCTGCCGGCGCTGGCCGGGCATCGGCGCGCCGTGGTGGAAGCCGGAGGCCCGCGCGGTGCTCGCCGGGCCTGCACGGCGGCACCACGGCCGCGAACGTGGCGCGGGCGGCGCTGGAGGGGATCGCCTGGCGGGTGGCGGACATCGTCGCCGCCGTGAGGGAGACCGTGGAGGTGGCGCGCCCTGCGGGTGGACGGCGGCGTGACCAACGAGCCGCTGCTGCTCGAGCTCCAGGCGGACGCGATCGGCGTGCCCGTGGAAGCGGGCGGCGCCGACGCGACGGTGGCCGGGGCGGCCGCGCTCGCCGCCGTCGGGGCCGGGGTGATCGGCTCACTCGAGGAGGCCGCCGAGCTGCTGCCGGTGGACCGGCGGGTGGAGCCCGCGCGCGACGACGCCTGGCGCTCGGCGGAGCACGAGCGCTGGCGCCGGTTCGTGGCGGCGGCAGCCGAGCTCTAGGCCGGGGCGGCGGGCGCGGCGGGCGGCGGCTCGGTCGGCGGCTCGGCGGGCTTCTCCTCCACGATGCCCATGCCCTCGTCGAACTCGATCTGGCGGACCGGCCCCGTGTAGTGCTTCCTGGCGCCGAGGATCCAGGCCAGCCATGTGCCCAGGGCGACGGCCCCCACGACCAGCGGCGTGTAGTTGAACGCGTTCCAGTCGAAGTCGGCCTCCCACGGCACCGCCGTGCTGTAGAACGGCAGGCACAGGGCGACCACCATCACGGTCACGAAGACCACCGCGATCGGGTTTATCCAGCGGTACCGCGCGCCCAGCGTCCACGAGCCCGGCTTGAACGAGTCGCCCGCGCGCCAGCGCAGGTACACGGGCGCGACGTAGGCGATGTAGAGCCCGATCGTCCCGATCGAGGTGGCCGCGATCAGCGCCACCGGGGGAACGAATGTCCCCTTGCCCGGCAGCGCCGGGCACGGCGAGCAGCAGGGCGAACAGGCTGCTGCCGAGCACGGCGTTCACCGGGCACGCCCTTGGCGCTCACCCGGCTCCAGAACTTCGAGCCCGGAATCGCGCGGTCGCGCGAGAACGCGAAGAACGTGCGCGAGCTGCTCGTGACGCACGCCATGCCGCAGAACAGCTGGCCGATCGACCGCGATCAGGATGATCGCCTCGGCCCAGTTCTGGTTCATCTCGGCGGAGGTGAAGATCGAGATCGAGGTGCCCAGCGCCTCGTTGACGGCCGTGACGTCGGTCGCGGCGAAGGTGATCGCCAGCAGCACGAACCAGCCGATCAGCGCCGAGCTGGCCACCGACTGCCAGACGCCCTTGGCGGCCGCCTGCTCGGCCTCATGGGTCTCCTCGGAGACGTGCGCGGAGGCGTCGTAGCCGGTGATCGTGTAGATGGTCGAGCAGGAACCCGGCGGGCAGGACGAACCACCAGTACATGCTCATCGGGAAGCCGGAGAGGTTGAGCCGCTCGGTGAACACGAAGTCGGCGCTCTGATGCCGATCGGGGACGAAGATCAGGATCGCGATGATCACCGCCGTCCCGACCACGTGCCAGAACACCGAGATGCTGCTGAACAGCGCCACCAGGTGGGACGAGTAGATGTTGATCAGGATGTGGATGCCCAGGATCAACACGAACACCCAGAAGATCTCGGCCAGCACGTGAGCGTCGTCGGCGAAGTTCACGAAGCCGAGATCCCAGCCCCAGAGGCCGAACAGCGAGGTCGCGAAGAACGCGCAGAAGTAGTCCACCGAGGCGACGATGCCGATCAGCCCGACCACGTTGAACCAGCCCGTGAACCACGACCAGCCCGGGCCTCCGAGCCTGTGCGCCCACCAGTACGGGCCGCCGGCGGTCGGGTAGGCCGACGTGAGCTCGGACATGCTGACGGCCACGGTCAGGATGAGCAGGGCGAGGATCGGCCAGCCCCACGAGATGGCGATCGGCCCGCCGAACTGCCACGCCTGTCCGTAGAGCGTGAAGCAGCCCGCCAGCACCGAGATGATCGAGAACGAGATCGCGAAGTTCGAGAACCGCGACCAGCCGCGGTTCAGCTCCTGCTTGTACCCGAGCTCGGCAAGACGCTCCTCGTCCCGGTCCATGGCCCCACGCGGTTCGTCCGCCATGTGTACGTCCCTCCTCCGTTGGGCACCTTCGCCACGAGTTGCATCTACGGCGGTAAAGGTGTGGTGTTCCAACCTATGATTGAGCCGACTGTACGCCCGCGCTCGGAGCAAAGTCAACCCACGAATCCCGAATGAGCGACCCCGCCCACCTCATCGCCCGCGTGTCCGCGCTGCTCGGCCCGGCCGACGGCGCCGCGGTCGCCCTCGACGGCGGCATCACCAACCGCAACTGGAAGGTGAACTTCGCCGGCAAGCCGCACGTGATCCGCGAGCCCGGCAAGGACACCGAGCTGCTCGGGATCGACCGCAAGGCGGAGTGGGCGGCCTCCTGCGCCGCCGCCCGCACGGGCGTCGGCCCCCCGGTGCGGGCGATGCTCGACAACCCGCCGATCCTGGTGACGGCGTTCGTCGAGGGCACCCCGGTGACCGAGGAGGAGCTGCGCAAGCCCGACCTGCTGTGGAACGTGGCGGGCGCGCTGCGCAGGATCCACGACAGCGAGGAGGAGCCTGCCCTCGAAGTTCTCCGCGTTCCGGGTCGTCGAGGAGTACGCCGCCACCACCACCCGCCGGGGCGGCACGGTGCCCGACGGCTTCGACGCCGCCCACAAGCGCGCGAAGGCGATCGAGAAGGCGCTGCGCGGGCCCGAGCACGAGCCGGTGCCCTGCCACAACGACCTGCTGGCCGGCAACCTGCTGCTGGAGGGATCGGTGCTGCGGATCCTCGACTGGGAGTACGCGGGCATGGGCGATCGCTACTTCGACCTGGGCAACCTCGCGGTGAACAACGGCCTGGACGAGGAAGCCGAGGTCACCCTGCTGGAGGCCTACTTCGGCGAGGCCCCCGATGCCCGCCGGCTGGCGGCGCCTGCGGCTGATGCGGTTCATGTCCGACTTCCGCGAGTCGATGTGGGGCGTCGTGCAGAGCACCGTGTCCGAGCTCGACTTCGACTTCACCGGCTATGCGGCCGAGCACTTCGAGCGGCTCGAGCGAACCGGCGCGCACCCCGACTTCTCGCGCTGGCTCAAGGAGGCGCGTGGCGGTCGATCGTGAGCCGCCGCCCTCGGCGCGCTGCGTGATCATCGGCGGCGGGGTGGGCGGCACCTCGATCGCCTACCACCTGGCAGGGCTCGGCTACGACGACGTGGTGCTCGTGGAGCGCAGCCAGCTCACATCGGGCTCCACGTTCCACTCCGCGGGGCTGGTGGGCCAGCTGCGCGGCTCGGTGTCGCTCACCAAGATGATGATGTACTCGGTCGAGCTCTACCGGCGGCTCGGCGAGGAGTCGGAGTTCGACCCCGGGTGGACCGAATGCGGCGGGATCCGGCTCGCCTCCTCCGAGGAGCGGATGGAGGAGCTGCGCCGACAGGCGGGCTGGGCGAAGACGTTCGGGCTGCCGATGGAGCTGGTGTCGGCGGACGAGGCGCGCGAGATGTTCCCGCTGATGTCCACCGACGGCGTGCTCGGCGGGGCGTACATCCCCACCGACGGCTACCTCGACCCCTCCCAGCTCACCCACGCACTGGCGGACGGCGCACGCCGGGGAGGCGTGCGCATGTTCACCTCGTGTCGCGTGACCGGGATCGCCGTCGAGGCCGGGCGAGTGCGCGGCGTGTCGACCGAGAAGGGCGACATCGAGTGCGAGGTGGTGGTGAACGCGGGCGGGATGTACGCGGCGCAGATCGGCCGCATGGCGGGCGTGCGCGTGCCCGTGGTGCCGATGTCGCACGAGTACCTGGTGACGCAGCCGTTCCGTGAGCGCGACCCGGCAAACCCGCTGCCCACGCTGCGCGACCCCGACCTCCTGATCTACTACCGCGAGGAGGGCGGCGGGCTGGTGATGGGCGGTTACGAGCGCCCGAGCGCTCCGGCGTTCCTGCCCGACGGCGACGAGGGCCTCGACGCCATCCCGCCCGACTTCAACGGGCGGCTGCTGGAGGAGGACTGGGACCGCCTGGAGGAGATCGTGGAGAACTCCAAGCGGCGCGTGCCGGTGATGGACGAGATCACCGTGACCAAGCTGATCAACGGGCCGGAGGGCTTCACGCCCGACAACGAGTTCTGCCTGGGCGAGACCTCGGTCGACGGGTTCTTCGTGGCGGCGGGGTTCTGCGCCCACGGGCTCGCCGGGGCCGGCGGGGTCGGCAAGGTCATGGCCGAGTGGATCTCCGAGGGCGAGCCCTCGCTCGACCTGTGGGAGATGGACGTGCGCCGCTTCGGCGCTCACTACCGCTCCCCCGCCTACACGGTGAAGCGCATCCGCGAGACGTATGAGACCTACTACGACATCCGCTACCCCGGCCACGAGCGCGAGGCCGGGCGGCCGCTGCGGGTGTCGGCGGCCAACTCCTGGCACCGCGACCACGGCGCGGCCTTCGGCGAGAAGTCGGGCTGGGAGCGGGTGAACTGGTACACGGCGAACGAGGCGGACGGCGACGAGTCGCTGCGCCCGCGCGGCTGGGCGGGTCGCCACTGGTCGCCGGCGATCGGCGCCGAACACCGGGCATGCCGCTCCGCCGTGGCGATCTTCGACGAGTCGTCGTTCGCGAAGATGGAGATCGCCGGGCCGGGCGCCTCCGAGTTCCTCGAGGGGCTGTGCGACAACCGCGTTGCACGCGACGCGGGCAAGATCACCTACACGCAGATGCTCAACACCCGCGGTGGGATCGAGTGCGACTTCACCGTGGCGCGACTGGCCGAGGATCGCTTCTCGATCGTGACCGGGACCGCGTTCGGAAACCACGACCGCGAGTGGATCCGCCGCCACCTGCCCCCCGGCGGCGGGGTGCGCGTCGACGACGTGACGTCGCAGTGGTCGTGCTTCGGGATCTGGGGCCCGCGGGCCCGCGACGTGCTCGGCTCCGTCACCCCCGACGACCTTTCGAACGAGGCCTTCCCCTACATGACGGTGCGCGACATCACCGTGGGCGACGTGCCCGTGCGCGCTCTGCGCGTGACCTACGTGGGCGAGCTCGGCTGGGAGCTCTACTGCCCGGCCGAGTACGGGCTGGGGCTGTGGCTGAAGCTGTGGCAGGCCGGCGAGCCGCACGGGATCGTTGCCGCCGGTTACCGGGCGATCGACTCGATGCGCCTGGAGAAGGGCTACCGCGTCTGGGGTGCGGACATCACGCCCGACGAGACGCCCGTACGAGGGCGGGGTCGGCTTCTGCGTGAAGCCCGACAAGGAGTTCATAGGGCGCGACGCGCTCGACGGGGCGGCGCCGCGCACGAAGCTCTGCTGCCTGGTGCTGTCGGACCCCCGCTCGGTCGCCCTCGGCAACGAGCCGGTGCGCGTGGACGGCGAGATCCGCGGGCGGGTGACCAGCGGCGGCTACGGCTACACGGTGGAGCGCTCGATCGCCTACGCCCACCTGCCGCCGGAGTTGTCGGAGCCCGGCACCGGCGTGGAGGTGGAGATCTTCGGCGAATGGGTGGGCGGCGAGGTGGCGAGCGAGCCGCTGTTCGACCCGAAGGGTGAGCGGATCAGGGCCTAGGCATGAGCCCTAGGCGCGGACTCGCGCCCGGTCTCCCTCGACGACGTGCCGCGCCCGCTCCAGCTCGAGCGTCAGCCGGCCCTCGGGCGCGCCGCCCTGCCCGTCGCTCAGGTAGCCGACCGTCTCGCCGGCCTGCTCGGCGACAAGGCCCAGCACCAGCGCGGGCAACATCCGCGGGACCAGCTGGCGGGTCCGCCCGGTGCGCGCGACGTGCCTGAGGATCCGCCGTAGCTGCACCAGGACGATCAGAGGCGCGGCCAGCGCATAGCCCAGGCGCCGTGCCGCCGAGAAGCCCTCCTCCCTGACGCGCAGCGGCGCGTACTGGCGGCCGCCGAGGTACTGGCTCCGGATCATCGAGCGCACGCGCGAGACGTTCAGGTGCCGCTGGCGGGCCGCGCTCTCCATGCCGAGGCGCTCGCCGCGGTCGAGCAGCGCCCTCTGCAGCACCGCCTCCACCTCGAGCAGCCGGTGCAGCTCCTCGGCGTGGCCTGCCAGCGCCGATCGCTTGTAGACGGTGTGGTGGGAGGGCAGGGCCGTGACCTCCGCCGGCTCGGCGACCTCGACCGCCGGCGCGAAGTCCAGGAACAGCATCGCCCAGCTGACCATGGTCTCGGGGTTCGCGTTCTCCATCGATACGCCCACGGCCGCCCACGGCCCCTCGTGGGCGGCGATCACCGCCTCCGCCCACCCCGGCTGGGGGTAGGAGTGCTCCTCCACGTAGGCGATCAGCGGGGCGCTGGCGGACTGGAAGCCGGCCGCCATTCCACGCCCGGTGGTGGTGATGGGGCCGGCCTCGACGATCCGGTGGCCCCAGAACCCCTGGAGGGCGTCCACGGGACCCAGGGTCTCCCGGTCGGGAGCCACCACCACGATCTCCATGCGCTCGCGCCCGCGCTGGGCGCGCAGGTGGGACACCGCGTCGCGGATCACCTCGAACCCGCCGGGGGTGACGACGACCGCGGAGAGGTCGGGGCCCGGCGTCATTCGCGCGAGATCATCAGGCCCGCGAGGATGTGCTCGGTCCCCTCGATGTGCTCGCGCATCAGCTTCACGGCGCGCGTCGATTGACCCCGCCGCATCAGCGCGACCAGCCGCCCGTGCTGCTCGTTGGATCGCGTGAGCACCTGCTCCGGGTGCGCGATGCGGGCGATCAGCGCGCTCATCTGACCCTGTATATCGGTCATGGAGGTGGTCAGCCGCGGCGACCGGGCGGCCTCCGCCACACCGATGTGGAACTGCATGTCGGCGCGCCGGTAGAGCGCGAACTCATCCGCGGACGCCATCGTCTCCACGAGCTGCCCCAGCCGCGCGATGTCCTCCTCCCGGGCGCGCTCGCAGGCCAGGATCACCGCGCCGACCTCCACGGCCACGCGCTCGTCCAGCACCGCCCAGGCCTCGGCGCCGAGCGGCTCCTGGTCGCGGCCGCGCTCCGCCAGCGGCGGGGCGTCGGACACGAACGTGCCGCCGCCGCGCCCGCGGCGCGAGGTCAGGTGCCCGCTCTGGACGAGGGCGTTGAGGGCCTGGCGAAGCGTCGAGCGCGAGATGTGCAGTTGAGCTGCGAGGTCGCGCTCCGCGGGCAGCCTGCTGCCCGGCACGAGCAGACCGACGCGGATGGCGGTGCCGAGGCGCTCCACGGTCTCCTCGAACGTGGTCGCCGTGTGGACGGGCTCGAAGATCGCCTCGGTGGCGGCTGAGCGCGACATCCCGGCAAAGGTACTCCCCCCGGTCCTTTCCGCGGCGAACCGGGCCCGCCCGCGCACGGGATAACCTCCCCGCCCGATGGACTTGCGGAAGGAGCCAGTGGTGATGGAGACGGACCGCCACCGCGTGGAGGGACAGCTGACGCTGCCCGCGGAGGGCTACACGTCGCGGCTCTCCGACTACGTGAATCGCCGCGACCAGCACTTCCTCACCCTCCAGGACGCCACGCTCACCCCGCTGGAGGGCGGAGAGGGCTGGACGGTGCCGGTGCTGCTGCTGGCCGCCAGCCACATCCGCCTGATCGTGCCCGCCTGAGACCGCTCTTTGCGGCGTTTCCGTCCGGGCGCCCCCCGACCATGACGTCTCCGCCCATGCTTGCCCGACTCGTGTGCAGTGATCGCGAGTGCCGCGCGGCCTTCGAGGCCGAGGGCACGCGCGACTCGATCGAAGCCTTGCGCTGCGAGGACTGCGGCGGGCCGCTGCAGGCCGTGGCCTACGCCGACTCCCAGGATTCGGCGCCGGTGGAGGGACGCGAGATCTCGGTCCGGCGCGCCGCCTGAGCGCGGGCGTGGGTCGACCTCCGCCGCCGCCCGCCGGATCACCACCGTCGCGCTGGTTTGCTTCTCCGCCCGCCGGCTGGCGCTGCTGGCCGGGGCACTGCTGCCCAAGCGCCGGGTCCCGGCCACGGGCGCGGGATGCCCGGCGGTCACGTTCGTGATCGCGGCTCACGACGAGGGCGCCCACGTGGAGCACCTGCTGGCGGCCCTCGACCGGCTCGAATATCCCGCCGAGGCGCTCTCGTTCGTGCTGGTCGACGACGGGTCGTCCGACGACACGGGCGAGCGCCTCGAGCGGTGGGCCGAGCGGGCGCCGGCGAGCGCGCGTCGTCCGCCTCGCGGAGCGGTCGGGAAAGGCAGCCGCCCTGGACGCGGCATCGTCGCCGCTGCGCCCACGGAGCTCGTGGCGGTCTGCGACGCGGACATCCGGCCTCGGCCCGACTGGCTGGCGCGACTCGCCGCGATCTTCGCCGACGGCGCGGTGGGCTCGGCGTCGGGCAGCCTGCTGCCGCGAAACGCGGACCGCACCCCCGTCTCGCGCTATTCGGCGCTCGAGAGCTGGGTCCACCAGCTCGTCACCTCGGCCGGCAAGGACCGGTTCGACCTCAACCCCCCGGCACATGGGGCCTCCGTCTACCGGCGGCGGCTCTGGATGCGATCGGCGGTTTCGCCGTGCGTGGACCGGCGAGGATGTTCGCGCCACGGCGGCGCTCACCAGGGCGGGATGGCGTACGCGCTTCGTGGCCGAGGCGGTGGCCGAGAACACGGTCGCCGAGACGGTTCGGGACTACTGGCGCCAGCACGTCCGCTGGGCCAGGAACGTATGGGCGGCGCGCAGCGCGGCAGGCATGCGTAAGCCGGTGCGATTGCGGAGGCCCGGGCGCCGGAGGCTCGAGCTCGCCCTCGCCTCCCTGGGATACGCCGACCG
Organism: uncultured Thermoleophilaceae bacterium; assembly: GCA_963761505.1. Classification (GTDB taxonomy): domain Bacteria; phylum Actinomycetota; class Thermoleophilia; order Solirubrobacterales; family Thermoleophilaceae; genus JAAYBF01. The sequence continues at coordinate 222,779 of CAVXGW010000006.1, read as the reverse complement.
GCTGGCGTTCGCCGGCTGCGCGATGCTCGCAATGGGCGGCCGGCGCACATGGCTGCTCCCCGGCGCGTACCTCGCGGTGGCCGCGCTCGAGGTGGTCGTCGGTGTGGCCAAGGCCGGGGCGCTGAGGCGCCTGCCCGCCTTCCTGTGGTCGGCGGCCCTGTTGTTCCCGGTCGACGTGGTGGCGTCGGCGGTGGCCGGCGCGGCCCATCTGGCGCGCCGGCCGCGGACCTGGCGGACGGCGCCCGGGACCAGCGCGCGCTACCGGAGCGGCTAGCGGCCGTCGAGCACTGACTCGCCCGCCATCCAGCCGGTCTCGACCCCCAGGGCGGCGCAGGCGGTGACCGGGATATCGGTGATCCGTGGAGCACGCCCTAGCTCTCGCGCCGACCGGCTCCCCGGTGCCACGACGGCCCAGCATCGGTGTCGTGGTTTCCCGAGCGGCCGGTGCCCACCCCGCGCCTGACGACCTCCCCCAACTCCGGCGATGTGATCACAGACAGCCCCGCGCTCGGCCTGTCCGGCCATTCGGCCACGAGGTCGGGAAGCTGGCCCACGCGCTCACCCTCGAGCTCGGCGACCACCCGGTGGACCGCCTTGACCACGGGCTCCCCTTCGGGCTCCCGGAAGCTCATGAGCCCCGCCGCGATCCGGTCGAGCAGCTGCTCGCGCTCGATCTTCTCCACGATGCCCTCGCGCTCACGCCCCGAGGTTCAGGCGCACGTAGCCTTCGTGGTCGCCCGTGAGGGCGAAGGCGCGGGTCGTGCTCCATCAGTGCCTCGTAGCTGGAGCCGCGAGGTCAGGTCACGCACGATCAGGCCCGGCAGCGAGCGCGCAAGGGCGCTCCTCAGGTTGCCGGGCAGACGGGCCCGCAGGTGCCAGATCGCGCTACCCGCGGCGCCGTTGGATGCTGCGCCATCGGGCCGGTTGCCGAGCACCGCCGCGAGCATGTCCGGCAGCAGGTCCGAGCGGGTGGTCTCGGCCCTCATGCCGATCGGCGAGAACGCGATCACCGAGGCGCCCGCCGGCAGCGCGGCGACGATCCGCCCGATCGCCTCGTCGATCGCCTCGTAGATCTCCTCGACCGTCCGCTCGAGGTCCGCGCGGCGCGCGTCGGAGAGCTCGCCCTGCACGGTGCGCGGAGATCCCAGTAGTAGTGCCCGGCGTAGTGAGCGGCGTTGAAGGTCACCCAGACGAGATCCAGCGGCTGACGCGCCAGATGGTCGACCACGGCACCAGCCGCGCGCCCCGGCCCCACGAGCAGCTTCTGCCTGATCGAGTCGAGGCTGGCCGCCGGCTGGCTGGCGTAGAAGTGCTCCACCGCGGGTGGCCAGCCGAGGCGCCGCGAGAGCTGCCACTTCGCCGCTCGCGGTCGCGAGATGTTCAGGAGCAGCTTGTGCTTGAACTGCCATCCGTTCAGCAGGCGCAGGCCGGCGGTCTCACGCGCCGGCCAGCTCTCGTAGGGATCGATCACAAGCGACCGGCGCCCGGCGCGGGACAGCCGGTCCCAGACGGCGGTGGGCACCGGGAACCGGTCCATGAACCGCAGCCGCTGCTCGGGCGCCGACCACAGGAAGGCCGAGTAGATGCCGTGGTCGCCCACCTCCTCGCCGCTGTACAGGCTCACGTAGCTGCCGGCCTCGACCATCAGCGGTGTCGTCCTACCGAGCTCGTGCCAGCGACCCCGCTCGAGCAGGGCGGCGAGCGCGGGCAGGCGGCCCTCGCCGAGCATGCGCTGGATCAGCGGCCGGCTGGTCGCGTCGAATTGCAGCAATGCGAGCACGGAGCGCGGCTACTCTAGCCCGCGCGATCACCGTCAACGTCGTCTTCACGCCCGGAACCGTTCGGACGCTGCTCCCGTTCGCGCTGTCACTCCTGCAGGGCTCAGGGGTGCGCGTCCGGCTGGTGGCAAACGGATGCCGCCCGGACGAGGTGGCCCTGATGCGCGAGGTGGCCACGACCGACGCTCGGATCTCGCTGCACGCGTTGCCCTCCCGCGATCCCGTCGAGCACGGGGCCGCCCTCGACCATCTCTTCGGCGCGTTCCGCGAGCCTGCCTTCGCGTTCGTGGACTCCGACGTGTTGGCCGACGGCGACTTCATGACCGGCCTCTGGCCCCCGGCAGGCGGCGAGGCCGCCGTGTTCGGCGCCCCGCCGGTCTGGCTGGCAGAGCACGAGGCGAGCGCCCCCGATCAGGGCCCGTTCCTCAGCGGCCGCCACCGCACCCTCCACGACGGCACCCCGATCGGCGGGACCTACCTGGCGATCTACGATCGCCAGGCGCTGGAGCCCGCCTGGCGCCGTGCCCCGCGGGGGTTCGGGGTGCACCGGGGCCGCCAGGTACCCCGCCGCGTGCGCTCGGAACTGGCCGCTCGCGGATGGAAGTACAGGACGCTGGACACCGGGCGCCTGGTGAACCTGCTGCTGCTGCTCGACGGCCACGAGCTGGCGAACCGAGACATCCCGCGGCTGCATCACGTCGGCGGTGTGAGCACCGGCGACTTCCGCGGCACGCGGGCCGGCCTGCGCAACCTGGGCAGGCTGCTACGCGCGGGTGAGCTCTCGCGCGTGGCCGACGGGATCGGCCTGCGGCTGACGGCGGCGAGACACCGCGATCCGCGCCGCGAGGCGATGGACAGGCGGCGGCGGATCGTGCTCGCCCACGTGAGTGCCGTGCTCGAGGCGAAGCGCGATGGCGCTGCCCCTCCGCCCCGCCCGGCCAGCGGCGCGGCCGGGGTCGATCTCCGCCTAGCGGCGCTCGACGCCGCTATCGATGCCCATTACCGGCCGCTCTGATCGCCTCCATCGCCTCCATCACGGCCGCTCCGTCGGCCGCGGTCGCGAGCGTGGACGCGGGCTCCCCGCGGGCGGCCGCGGCGAACTCCTCGAGCTGCGCCGCGAGCAGGGCGACCAGGGCCGTGCTCGTCGGTCGGCGCAGCCGCTGCACCACGCGCGTGAGCGTGCCGTTTCCGACATGGCGAGCCACCGTTCGGCCGCCCTGGCGTACCTCGACGCGGTCCCGGTGTGGCGCGCTCTTGCGGCAGGAGATGAGAGCGCTACCGCGCCCGAGCTTCAGCGTCGCGCGCGCGTGCTCGGGCTCGACCTCCGCCGTGGTGGCGCCGGCGATGTCCGATCGCGACAGCCACATCGCGAGGTCGATCAGGTGGGTGCCGACGGCCGCGAGCACGTCGTCGGTGACCGTGTAGGCGCCCCAGGCCCCGCGGTGGTGGAGCTCGAGCTCGAGCTCCAGCTCCCCTTCCGCCGGCACCCTGGAGCGCAGCCTTTCCAGGCCGGGCTCGAAGCGGCGGCTGAAGCCGATCCACGGCGCGCGGGCGAGCCCGGCCATCTCGCCCGCCTCGGCCGCCGTCGCGGCGGGCGGCTTCTCCACCAGTGCCGGCAGCCCGGCCTCGGATGCCAGCCTGGCGTCGTCGAGGTGGGTCGCCGCGGGCGTGGCGAGGATCACCGCATCCACCTCCTCCGCGGCCAGCAACTCCGCGAGGCTCTCGTGGCGAGGAAGATCGGGCACGAGTCGCTCGCATCGCGTCAGCTCCGGATCGGCAACGGCGGCGAGCCGAACCCCGCGAGCCTTCTCGATAGCCGGCAAATAGCCGCGCTCCGCGACGCGGCCGCAGCCGACCAGAGCGAGTCGCAGGGGGGCAGACACCGCACCAGGGTAGGCGAGGTCCGCGCGTCGTGTTTTCACACGCCCGAGGAGCTCGGGCGCGTAGAGCGAGCATGCCAAGGAAGAGGCCGGCGACGTGTGCGAGCAGCACACGAGCCGGCCGATGACAAAGGCAGGCGAAGCTATACGCGCCCGAGAACGGAGAGGGTGGGATTCGAACCCACGAGACGGTTCTAGGCCGCCCACGCGATTTCCAGTCGCGCTCCTTAAGCCACTCGGACACCTCTCCAGGGTCTGGAAAGGCTAGCCGGAGCTACAAGCCCAGTTCGCGCACGCCCCGCTCGCCCCAGCCGAGGTGGTGGGCCACCTCGTGGCGCAGCGTGCGCTCCACCTGAGCCCGGAGCAGCGAGGGGTCGTGACCGAAGTCGCGTTCGAGCGTGTCGCGATAGATCACGATCCGGTCGGGGTAGTTGTCGCGGGCGACGGTGTCGCCGAAGTAGTGGCCGTAGGCCCGGTGCTCGTGACCGCGGTGGGAGACCACGACGGGCGCGTCCTCGAGCAGGTCGCGGAACTCGGAGGGCAGGGCGTCGATCGCCTCGGTCACGATCTCGTCGAAGTAGTCCGGTGGCGCGGGCGGCGGGGGTTCCTTCGCGAGCCGCTCGCTGCGCTCCACCACGCGGTCGAAATCGCGCTCGGACATGCCGTCGCCCATCAGCGTGACGGTGGCCCACGAGGTGAGGAGCACCAGCGCCGCGGCGCCCATCAGCATGGTGATCAGGTCCTCGGCGCCCGACAGCGACGGCGGGTTGACGAAGAACAGGATCGTGCCCACCACGAAGAAGGTGATCGCGGCGGCTCGGAGCGGGGCTCGGAACGTATCCCTCACGTGAATGAGGCTAGACGGCCCTGAATAGAGTCCAGTCTCATGGAGTCGAAGGACGTCGAGCACAGCCAGGCGCTGCACGACTACGTGGAGGAGCGCGCGTTCGGCCGCGACGAGACGCTGCGGCGGGTGGAGGAGGCCACCTCTGCGCTGGGCGGCATCGCGATCATGCAGACCGGCGGCGCCCAGGCCGCCTTCCTCGAGCTGCTGGTGAAGCTGGGCGGCGCGCGGCGCGCGCTGGAGGTGGGCACGTTCACCGGCTACGGCGCGATCCGGATCGCGCGCGGCCTGCCGGAGGACGGCTCGCTGCTGTGCCTCGAGGTCGACGAGGAGTACGCCGCGACCGCGAGGCAGAACGTGGAGGCGGCGGGCCTGACGGACAAGGTGGAGGTGGCGGTCGGTCCGGCGCTCCCAGCGCTTCGGGCGATGCCCGCCGAGCCCACCTTCGACTTCGCCTACCTGGACGCCGACAAGCAGTCCTACCCCGAGTACTACGAGGAGATCGTGCCGCGGCTGAACAGGGGCGGCCTGGTGGCGATCGACAACGTGCTCAAGAGCGGCGGGGTGCTCGATCCCGACGACGACTCCACGCGCGCCGTCGCGCGCCTGAACGACAGGGTGGCGGACGACGTGCGGGTGGAGTCGGTGCTGCTGGCGCTGGCCGACGGACTGACGCTGGCCCGGCGCAAGTGAGCAGCCGGGAGGGCGCCGCCCGGCGCGTTCGCATCCTGGTGGCCGGAGGCACGATCGGCATGACCGGGGCGGCCGGTGCCACTCCGCAGCTCGACAGCGCCGGGCTGATCGCATCGGTGCCCGGGCTGGCCGACCGCGAGGGTCTGGAGTCGGAGACCGTGACGAATGCGCCCAGCGCGCATCTCACGCTCGAGGAGCAGCTCGAGATCTGCCGCGCGGCGCGTGACGCGGCCCGCCGCGGCATGGGCGTGGTGGTGACCCACGGCACCGACACGCTCGAGGAGACGGCGATGCTGGCCGACGTGCTGCACGACGCCGAGGCGCCGATCGTCTTCACGGGCGCGATCCGGCCCGCCTCGGCACCGGGCGCCGACGGCCCGGCCAACCTCGGGGACGCCGTGAGCGTGGCCGCCGGGGAGGCCGCCGCCGGGATGGGCGTGCTCGTGTGCTTCGGCGGCGAGATCCATCACGCCCGCTGCGTGCGCAAGACGGACACCACGTCGCTGGTGGCGTTCTCCTCGCCGCAGACGGGACCGCTCGGCCGGGTGACCGAGGGCCATCCGACGATCTGGTCGCGCGTGCCGCGCAATCCCCCGCTGGATCCACCCGACCTGGGCAGGCGCGTGGTCGTGGTGCCCACCACGAGCGGCGACGACGGATCGCTCGCGCGTGCGGCGCTGGAGACCGAGCCCGACGGCGCGGTGATCGGCACGCTCGGCGCGGGCCATCTCAACCCGGCGCTGCTCGAGGTGTGGGCCGCGGCCGCGGAGCGGATGCCCGTCGTGGCCTACTGCCGCCCGGAGCGCGGCGTGATCCTCAACGCCACCTACGGCTATCCGGGATCCGAGCGCGACCTGCGCGAGACCGGCGTGATCCCCGCCGGCTTCCTCTCGCCGCAGGGCGCCCGGATGAAGCTGCTCGCCTGCCTGGCGGCGGGGCTAACCGCCGACGAGGTGCGCTGGGCTTTCAGGCAGGACGACGGTTGAGTAGTCGCCCGCCTCGAAGCGCTCGAGCGACCGCCTGAACTCGTTCGAGTACGCGGGCCACAGGGTGCGGTTCACGCCGTCCTCGGTGAGGTACCAGCTCTTGCAGCCGCCATCGATCCACACCGTGCCGACCATGCGCTCCTGGATCTGCGCGTTGTGGCGGTCCTGCGCCGCGGCGAGGACGTCCACGCTGGCGAGTCCGTCGCGCTCCATCGTGCGCAGGGCGTCGATCACGTACTCCACCTGCGCCTCGATGATGTTGATCATCGAGTTGTTCCCCAGGCCGGTGTTGGGGCCGATGATCAGGAAGTGGTTGGGGAACCCGGCGATCGACGTGCCCCGGTAGGCCACGGGCCCGGTGGGCTCCCACACCTCCCGCAGCGAGCGCCCGTCGCGGCTGAACACACGGTCCGCGGAGGCCTGGCCCCACACGTGGAAGCCGGTGCCGAGCAGGATCGTGTCGTAGCGGCGGTGGACGCCGTCGGCGGTCACGATCCCGTCGGCCACCACCTCGCCGATCGGGTCCGTGATCACGTCGGCGTTGGGGGCGTCGAGCGCGGGGAAGTAGTTGTTCGCGAACACGATCCGCTTGCATCCGATCCGGTAGTCGGGGGTGAGCTTCTCCCGCAGCACCGGGTCCTTGACCTGCCGCCGCAGCAGCCACCGCCCCAGCGCCTCGTTCGGGCGCAGGGCGCGCTGGTCGCGGGTGAGCCCGTACACGAGCGTCTCGGCGAAGTAGTAGACGCCGTTTCGCACGGCGCGCTGAACCGCCGGGAAGCGGCGGAACAGCCGGTGCGTGCGAGCGCCGTGGGGGAAGTCGGGCTTGGGCAGCACCCACGGCGGAGTGCGCTGGAACACGTCCATCTGCGCGGCGCGCTCCTGCACGTACGGGATGAACTGCGCGGCCGACGCTCCGGTCCCGATCACCGCCACCCGCTCGCCGGTGAGGTCGTGCGAGTGGTCCCAGTGGGCGGAGTGGAACATCGTCCCCTCGAACGAGTCGAGCCCGTCCACGAGCGGCGTCTTCGGCTGGCTGAGCGGCCCGGTGGCGGACACCAGGACCTGCGCGCGGAGCTCCCCGCCGGGGGTTGAGATGAGCCAGCGGTGCTGGTCGTCGTCCCAGCGCGCCGTCTCCACATCGGCACCGAAGCGGATCCTGTCCTGCACCCGCCGCGCCATCCCGCGCAGGTACTCGAGGATCTCCGGCTGGGGCGCGAACGACCGGCTCCATTCCGGGTTCAGCGCGAACGAGAACGAGTAGAGGTGCGAGGGCACGTCGCACGCGCAGCCCGGATAGGTGTTCTCGCGCCAGGTGCCGCCCACGTCGTGCTCGCGCTCGAGCACCACGAAGTCCTCGATCCCCTCCTCGCGCATGCGGATCGCGGCGCCCAGGCCGCCGAAGCCGGCGCCGACGATGGCTACCCGGACCTCGTCCATGGCGTAGTTCTACCTCTCCGCCGCCGACGCTCCAAGCACGGGATCGTCGCGACTGCCTCCGCCGTGCTCGGGATCGGCCAGCCGCAATGCCTCCGGGAGGTGCTCGCTCCTGGCCACACGGCGCTCCGCGAGCGGCTGGAGGATGCCGCGCAGCGCCAGCATCGGGCCCACGAACCGCGGCGCCCACACGCGCGCCGACCGGCGCTCCACGCCCTTCTCGATCGCGTCGATCGCCTTGTGCAGCGGCGCCGTCTTGGTGAGGAAGCCCGGCATCTCCCTGCGCATGACCTGCGCGGAGGGCTCCTCGAGGCCGGACCGCACCAGATCGGTGTCGATGAATCCGAAGTAGGCGCAGCCCACGCGCGCGCCGGTGAGCGCCAGTTCCTGGCGGAGGCAGTTCGACAGGGCCTCGACGCCCGCCTTGGCGGTGGCGTAGGGGCCCATCATCGGCGCGTGCGAGACCGCCGCCAGCGAGGCGATGTTCAGCAGGTAGCCCTTGCGCTCGATGATCTGGGGAAGCACCGCGCGGTCGGTGCGCCACACGCCCATCAGGTTCACGTCGAGCACCCGCTCGATCGCCTCCACGCGTCCGTTGGTGATCGTGCCGGACATGTTGATCCCCGCGTTGGCGATCGCCACGTCGATACCGCCGAAGCGATCCACCGCGTCGTCCACGGCTCGCTCGAGCGCATCGGCGTCGGTCACGTCGGCCTCGAACGCCGCGGCGCGGTCGCCCAGCTCGGCCGCGAGTTGCTCCAGCAGCTCGGGCTCCAGTCCCACCAGCGCCACGTTCGCGCCCTTGGCGTGCAGTCGCCGCGCCGATTCGGCGCCGATCCCGCGCGCCGCGCCGGTGACGAAGACGGTCTTTCCGCTTACCGAGTACAAGCTCATGCCGGCAGTATGAAGGGGTTGCCTAGGAACTACGCCTGGCGATCCAGAGCTCGGCCCGGTACTCGAGGTCCACCGCGCCGTCCGGCAGCTGCTCCGCCGCCTGCGCCAGCAGCTCGTCGCGCTCGGGCTCGGGCAGGGCGGCCACGAACGAGGCCGATGCCAGCAGCGCCAGCCGGCCGTCGCGATCGGTGCGATGGATGAACGACACGCTGGAGTGCTCCCAATCCGAGAAGCCGCCGTGGCGCGCCACGCCGTCGCGGCCCTGCTCCCCCGCGAAGCCGGGATGGTCGTCGCGCAGCTCACGTAGCCGGCGCTCCAGCTCGCCCTCGAAGGACCGGCGCTGCGGCCAGCGCCAGACCAGCACCAGCGGCCCGCCCGGCCTCAGCACGCGGTGCACCTCGGCCGCGGCGCGATCGGCATCGAACCAGTGCCAGGCATCCCCCACCACCACCGCGTCCACCGAGCCGTCCGCGAGCGGGATCGCCTCGGCGCTGCCCTCGATCGCCCCCGGCAGCCGCTCCCGCATCGCCGCCGACGGCTCCACCGCCTCCACGTCGTGGCCGGCCGCGGCCAGCGCCCGCGACAGCAGCCCGGTGCCGGCCGCGAGGTCGAGCACCCGAGCGCCATGCGGCAGGCGCATCGCCCCCACCAGCTCGGGCGGATACGGCGCGCGCCCTCGGTCGTAGACCTCCGCCGCATGCCCGGTGAAGCCGCGGACGTGGCGGTGCGTCACGCGCGCGCGATCTCGTGCCGGATGCGATCGCGCGCCGCCGAGTAGCGCACCGCCTCGTAGGTCACCAGCGCCGAGAAGACCGCGGTGACGATGGCCAGCGTGGCCAGCGCCGGCAGCTCGAGCGCCAGCGGGATCAGGGCGGGAAGCAGGAGGGCCGTGACCAGGCGCGGGCGGTTGAGCGAGCCGACGTTGCGCAGGCGGAACAGCACGTGGGCGACCAGGTACAGCGACGCGCCGCCGAGCAGCGCCGCGGCCGGCACGAGCTTGAGGGCGTCGCCCGTGTCGCCCAGCGTCTTCTTCAGCCCCATCGCCACCAGCACGATCCCGGCCACCATCGGGAAGTGCAGGTAGGAGTAGGAGTCGCGAGCGATCTCGTTCTGCTCGCGCCCGGGCTCGGCCCGCGACAGCCGTCTCTCGGCCGCGATCGCCACCACGTCGAAGTAGAGCCACCACTGCGCGGCGGCCACCGACAGCCCCAGCGCCGCCGCGGCGATCACCCCGAGCGTGATGTCGCCCGTCACGCCTGCGCCGATCGCGACGATCGACTCGCCCAGGGCGATGATCACGATCAGGCCGTGGCGCTCCGCGAAGTGACTGGGCACGAGCTTCCAGCCCTCGGAGCCGAAGAAGTACGGGCCGGCCGCGTCGAGCAGGATCGCCACGGCCCAGATCGCCCCCTGAAGCGCGGCGTCCTGGGTCGACGCGAACAGGATCAGGCCCACGCCGATCGCGGTGCTCACCGCGAGCCCGTTCACCGAGCTGCGCAGCTCGCGGTGCTCGCGGCTGGCGATCTCGAACAGCCCGATCTGGCCGAAGCGCACCACCCCGTAGGCGATCGCGAACTCCAGCGCGGCATCGTCGAACGCCCCCGGCACGCACAGAGCGCACACCAGGAACGCGGCCATCACGCCGAACATCACCAGCCGCACCTCGCCCTCCTCGGGGTCGATCACGCTGGTCAGCCAGGCGTAGCCGACCCACGCCCACCACAGCACGCCGAGCACGACCAACCCCTTGGCCAGTCCCTCCCAGGTGGGCTCGTCCGCCATCAGGGCGGTGCACTGCGTGAGGGCCAGCACGAACACCAAGTCGAAGAACAGCTCGAGCGGCTTGACCGTCTCCTCCTCGCCCTCGCGAAGCTTGGCCTCCATGCGAGGAAGCCGGCGGGAGGTGGGGGCGCTCACGAGGCATAAGGTACCCCCAGCCATGCCTGGGGTCGGCCTCATCGGGTGCGGTTGGGTCGCGTGCGAGAAGCACGTGCCAGCGCTCGCGCGCGTGGACGGGCTGCACGTGGCGGCGCTCCACGACGTGGACGACGGGGCGCTGTCGAGGGCGGCCGCGCTGGTGCCGGCGGCGAGCCGCCACGACGACCTCGAGGCGCTGCTGGCCGATCCGGCCGTGGACATGGTGGCCGTGCTCACGCCCCCCTCGCTGCACGCCGCACACGCGGCCGCCGCGTTCGAGGCGGGCAAGCCGGTGCTGTGCGAGAAGCCGCTCGCGCTGTCGGTGGAGGACGCCGCGGCGATCTGCGCGGCAGCCGCCGCGGCGGAGCTGCTGGGCGCCACCGGCCTGATGAGCCGCGGCCTGCGCCTGGTGCAGCGTGCCCGCCAGGCGATCGCGGCGGGAGCGATCGGCGAGCTGGTGGCGGTGCGCACGCTGTACGGCGACGCCGTGGCGGAGCAGGGCCTGGGCGCGCGGCCGTGGCGCCGACAGCGGGAGAGCGGCGGCGGCGCGCTCCAGGAGAAGCTCGTGCACCACATCGATCTCTGGCGCTACCTGACCGGGCTCGAGGTGGAGTCCGTGCGCGCCGAGCGAGTGGCATCGCCGCGAGAGGAGGACGAGGCGGTGGTGGTCACCGGCCGGCTGACCGGTGACGTGCTGGCCACCTCCACCGGGCTGGATCGAACGGCGACCGCGAACGAGATCGAGGTGCTGGGCTCCGAGGGCCGGGTGGTGCTCGACCTCTACCGCGTCGACGGGTTCCGCCTGGACGGCCTCGACGAGGTGGCGGGCGACCCGCGGGTGCGAACGCGCCGTCTGGCGGGCGCGCTGAGGCAGCTGCCCGCCGTGGCCGCCCAGGTGCGTCTCGGCGGCGAGTTCATCAGCTCCTACGTCCGTCAGTGGGAGGCCTTCCGGGATGGCCGCCCGCTGGCCACGCTGGAGGACGGCCACAGGGCAACCGCGGTGCTCGCCCAGGCGGGTCAGGAGCTGGTGGCGTGACGCCGGCGATGTCCGTGCTGCTCGTGACGGACGTGATGGAGAGCGTGGACGCCGTGATCAGCACCTTCCGGCGGCAGACCATCGCCGACCGCCTGGAGCTGGTGCTGGCCACCACGCCCGGCACGCACGTGCCCGACGACACGGGTCGCGGGTTCGCCGGGTTCACGGTGGTGAGGATCCCCGACCCCACCGACATCTCCCACGCGCGCGCGGAGTGCACCCGCGCGGCCACCGCGCCCGTGGTGGCGATCGGCGAGACGCACTGTCTGCCGGAGCCGCGCTGGTGCGAGGCCCTGCTCGCGGCCCACGAGGACCCGCAGGTGGCGATCTCCGGCTGCCTGATCATGAACGCCAATCCGCAGACCGCCGTCTCCGCGGCCGCGCTGCTGATGGACTACGGCCCCTGGGCGACCGGTCAGCGGGGCCCGCGCAATCAGCTTCCGGCCCACAACGTGGCCTACTCGCGTGAGCTGCTGCTGGCCCAGGAGTCGCTCGAGCGGGCGCTCGAGGTGGATTCCTCGCTGAACGAGCAGATCATCGACGCGGGGCGCATGCTCCTGTTCGAGCCGGGTGCCCGCGCCCATCACCTCAACGTCTCCAAGACCGGCACCTGGCTGAAGGAGCGGGCGATCAACGGCCGCACCTACGCGGGCCATCGCGCGGCGAACTGGGGTCCGCTGCGGCGGCTGGGGTACGCGCTGGCCTGGCCGCTGGTCCCGCTGGTGCGAATCCGCCGTCTCATGCCGGTCGCCCGCGAGCTCGCCATCCCGGCACGCGTCTGGCCCGCGTTCGTGATCTCCCTCGTCCTCGCCTCCGCCGGCGAGGGCGTGGGCTACCTGCTCGGTCCCGGGAACGCTCCAACCCGCCGGCACGAGCTCGAGATCAGCAAGGTCCGCCACGTACGGGAAGGAGAGGCCGCCGCGGCGCTTGACCGGGTGCTGGCCCTCGAAGCGTGACCCTGCCCCCGGCCACCGTCGTGATCCCCACGTTCGGCCGGCCGACTCAGCTCACGTGTGCGGTCCGGGCCGTCGCCGCCCTCGACTATCCGCGCGATCGGCTCGAGCTGCTGGTGGTGGACGACGGCGGCGACATGCCGCTCGAGCCGCTGGTGGCCCGCCACGGCGACGGCGTGCGCGCGCGCGTGATCACCCAACCCAACTCGGGCCCCTCGGCGGCCCGCAACACCGGCCTGGCCGCGGCGTCCGGTGAGGTGGTCGCATTTCTCGACGACGACTGCGAGCCCGATCCCGCCTGGCTGCGCGTGCTGGCGGAGGCCTGGATGGCCACGCCCCAGCGCGGCTACGGAGGGAGGACCGAGAACGGCCAGCGGGGCAACCTGAGCGCGGAGGTGGCACAGCGCATCATCGATGCCGGCTATGCCCACCTCAACCGGCCCGGCGACGCCCGCTTCCTCACCTCCAACAACCTCCTTCTGCCAACCCCCGGGCTGCGCGACCTGGGCGGCTTCGAGCCGAGCCTGCACACCTCCGAGGACCGCGACCTGTGCGACCGCTGGCGCCTCGACGGCCGCCGGCTCGAACAGGTGCCGGCGGCCGTCGTCCGCCATCACCATCTCGGTGGCCTGGCGGAGTTCTGGCGCCTGCACGTGGCCTACGCGCGCGGCGCCCGGCGCTTTCACGTGCTCCATCGCGAGCGGACCGGATCGCTCCCGGCGTTCGAGCCGAGCTTCTACACGCGCCTGCTGCTCCGGCCCGGGCGCCCCAGGGTCCGGTCCACGGTGATGCTCCTGATCTGGATCGCCGCCTCGCTCTATGGCTACGGCGCGGAGGCGATCAGGCCGTCTCGATCACCGAGAGCACGTTCCCGGCCGGGTCGGTGAACCAGGCGATCACCGGGCCCGTGATCGCGCGATGACGCCCTTGTCGTCGGTCATGCCGTCGTAGTGCTCCATCTCCACGCCGGCCTCGGTGAGACGGTCGACCGCCGCATCCACGTCGTCGACCTCGAAGTTGAGGACCGTGAACGTGGCCGGCTGGTGGTCCTCCTTGCCGTAGGCGAACAGGTTGGCGCCGCCCGCCAGCGTGGAGCGCGATGCCGGGCCCCTCCTCGGCTCACGTCGAGCCCCAGCGTCTCGACCGTAGAACTCCTTGGCCGCCGCCATGTCGTCCACCGAGAAGCCGCTGAACGTGCTGGTGTCCTTGAACACTGCTGGTCCTTCCATTCCGGGTCTAGTACTCGTCGTGTCGCTTGGGCCACGCGCGCTCTGTGCCGTCGTCGCGGCCCTTGGGCGCCCGGTCGAGCAGCTGCCAGACCGCGTTGAGCGCGTCCGTCCCCCGGTCGTAGGCCGAATAGGTGTGGTACACGACGCCGTCCTCGAGCACGAACGAGCTGAGCGCCATCAGCTCCTCCTCGTCGAGGTCCACGTTCGCGCCGCCGGGCGAGCCGAAGTTGAAGCCCGAGCCGTCGAAGTCGGTGAAGTCCTCGTTGAAGCCGCTCCCCTCCGATGACACCCAGGGCAGCCCCCAGCCCATCCGCTCCCGGTACTCGAGCAGCGTCGGCAACGGCGAACGTGAGGCCAGCACGAACGTCACGTCGTGGGCGGCGAGGTGGGCCTGGGTGCCGTCGAACGTGTCGGTCGCAAAGGTGCAGCCCAGACAGCCCTCGGGCGTGTTCGGCCCGTGCATGAAGTGGTAGACGATCAACTGCGACCGGCCGTCGAACAGGTCGGCCAGGCGCTTCTCGCCGGCCTCGGTCTGAAAGACGTATTCCTTCTCGACCTCCACCCACGGCAACTCGCGGCGCTGCCTGGCGAGCTCGTCACTGCGGCGCGTGAGCTCCTTCTCGGCCTCGAGCAGATCCACCCGCGCCGACAGCCACTCCTCCCGTGTCCCGACGGAGGCCATCACGCCTCCACGTAGGCCGGCTCGGCGTCCTGGGCGTGCTCGGGCGCCTGGCCGGGTGCCGGCTCGGAGCGCAGGATCGCCACGGCCAGCAGGAACCCGACCGCCACCAGCACGGCGCCCACCACGTAGGCGAGGTGGTAGCCCGAGTTCAGGGCCGATGCCACCGGCTCGCCGTCGGCGCGCAGCCCGGCGGTGCGGTCGCTCGCCAGCGTGGCGAGCACGGCCAGGCCGATCGCGCCGCCCACCTGCGTGGTCGCGTTCACCAGACCGGACGCCATGCCCGAGTCCTCCATCGTGGCCCCGGACATCGCCAGCGTGACGATCGCCGGGAACGCGGTGCCGGCGCCGAGGCCGATCAGCACCACGGCCGGCACGACGTCGGTCACGTAGTTCGCGTCGACGGGGGTCATCGCGAAGAAGATCAGCCCGGCGAGGATCGCGACCATGCCGCCCAGAAGCACGTTCTTCGCCCCGAAGCGCATGGTCAGCCGGTCGGAGTAGCGCACCGACATCGCGCCCATCACGATCGTCGAGGGCAGGAAGGCGAGGCCCACCTCGAGCGGGTCGTAGCCGAGCACGCGCTGCATGTAGAGCGCACCCAGGAAGAACATCGCGAACATGCCGGCCACCAGCAGGGCCATCACCAGGTTCGCACCGGCCACGTTGCGCGACTTGAACAGGCGCAACGGCATCAGCGGGTTGGGGATGCGCGCCTGGCGCACCACGAAGGCTGTGATCAGCGCGAGCGAGATCGCACCGAGGAGCAGCGTCTGAGCCGAGCCCCAGCCCTGCTGCTCGACCTCGAGGATGTTGTAGACGCCGAGCATCAGGCCGGCGGTGAGCACCACGGCGCCGGGCACGTCCGCGCCCTTCTCCACGCCGATGCCCTCGTCGTCCTCGACCAGCCGCAGCGCCAGCACGGCCGTGGCGATACCCACCGGGACGTTGATGAAGAAGATCCAGTGCCAGTTGATGGCCTCGGTGAGCAGGCCGCCCGCCAGCAGGCCGATCGAGCCCCCCGCCGAGGCGACGAAGCCGTACACCCCGATCGCCTTCGCCTGGTCGGCCGGCTCGGGGAACATCTTCACGATCATCCCGAGCACCACCGCGGAGGCCAGCGCTCCGCCCACGCCCTGCACGAAGCGGGCGCCGATCAGCATCCCCTGGGTCTGGGCGACGGCGCACAGCACGGAGGCGGTGGTGAAGACCGCCAGGCCGGCGAGGAACACGCGCCGCTGGCCGATCAGGTCCCCCAGCCGGCCCGCGAGCAGCAGCAGACCGCCGAACGCGATCAGGTAGGCGTTCACGACCCAGGCGAGGTTGCTCTGGGAGAAGCCGAGGTCGTCCTGGATCGACGGGAGCGCGACGTTCACGATGGTCGCGTCGAGCACGATGATCAGGACGCCGCCGCAGAGCACGTAGAGCGCCAGCCAGCGGGAGCGGTCGGTGGAGGGGGTCTTGGCTGCTGTCATGGAGGTCACGATAACACGGTGTCCTGATTTAGGACTCCTCAAACATAATTTAGGACGATCTGGGGTAGAATGTGAAGCATGTCGACCACCAGACGGTACGGAGAGGCCTGCGGGATCCCCCGGGCGCTGGACCGGGTGGGCGAGCGGTGGGCGCTGATGATCGTCCGCGAGCTCATGCTAGGGCCCAAGCGATTCACCGACCTGAAGGCGGGCCTCCCCCACGCCAGCCCCAACGTGCTGTCCCAGCGCCTGCGTGAGATGGAGGAGGCGGGCATCCTGCACCGCCGCAAGCTGCCCCCGCCCGCGGCGTCGCAGGTGTACGAGCTCACCGACTGGGGTCGCGAGCTCGAGGGCGTGCTGCACGCGCTCGGCCGCTGGGGAGCGCGCGCGCCGATCGGCGCCGAGGAGGAGGAGTGCGGGATGAGCCCGGACTCCCACATCCTGTCGCTGCAGACCCTGTTCGACCCCGCGCTGGCGGGCGACTTCAGCGTGAGCCTGAACCTGCGCCTGGGCGAGCAGGCCATGCATGCCGAGGTTGCGGATGGCCAGCTGGAGATCGAGCGTGGCGAGCACCCCCGCCCCGACGCGACCCTCACCACCGACCACGCCACCCTGCTCGCGCTCGCGCACCGCCGCCTCGAGCTTGCGGACGCCGTTCGCGCCGGTGACATCGCGATCGACGGCGACCAGCGCCGCGTGAAGCGCTTCTTCGGCCTCTTCACCCTGCCGGCACCCGCGCCGGTCTAGGAGCTCACTCGTAGCCGTCGCGCCACGGCTGTGCCAAAGTGCGCGTCCGTGTACGAGCAGATCGACCTGGCCGTAACCGACGGGGTCGCCAGGATCACGCTCAACCGCCCTGAGCGGATGAACGCCTACACCGCGCAGATGGGCCGGGAGATGCTCGACGCGTTCGATCGCACGGACGCCGACGACGACGTGCGCGCGGTGATCATCACGGGAGCCGGGCGCGCGTTCTGCGCGGGCGCGGACCTCGAGGCAGCTGGGTCCACCTTCGACTACGACGATGACGATCCGTCGGCCCACCGCGACGGCGGGGGGCTGATCACGCTGCGGATGTTCGACTCCAAGAAGCCCGTGATCGCGGCCATCAACGGCGCCGCCGTGGGCGTGGGCATCACCTCGACGCTGCCCGCGGACATTCGGATCGCAGCCGACACGGCCAAGATGGGATTCGTCTTCGCCCGCCGCGGGATCGTGCCCGAGGCCTGCTCGAGCTGGTTCCTGCCGCGGATCGTGGGCATCGCCACCGCCTCGGAGTGGGTGCTGAGCGGTCGGGTCTTTTCCGCCCAGGAGGCGCTCGAGCGCGGGCTCGTGCGCAGCCTTCATCCGGCCGACGAGCTGCTCGAAGCGGCGAACGCGCTCGCCCGCGAAATCGCCGAGAACGCCGCGCCGGTGTCGGTCGCGCTCTCGCGCCAGCTGATGTGGCGGATGCTCGGCGCCGCGCACCCGATGGAGGCGCATCGCGCCGACTCGCGCGGGATCTACGTGCGTGGTAAGTCCGCGGACGTTCGCGAGGGCGTGGGCGCCTTCCTGGAGAAGCGCGACCCCGACTTCCCCGACCGCGTGAGCGACGGGCTGCCGGACATCTTCCCCGGTTGGGAAGAGCCCGAGTACTCCTGATCCCCGGGGTTTGGACTTGACTTCAACCGCGCTTGAAGTTCTAACGTCGTCTGCATGACGACCGAGATCGCGACGCTCACCCCCTCGCCACCGCTCTCACTGCCGTTCGCCCCCTCTCTGCAGGTGCGCTCGTTTCTGCTTCCCCGCGAGCAGGGCAACTTGCTCGTCTACGGCACTGACGGTCTCGGCGCGGCGTTCGGCGACGCCGGCGTGACGCGTCACTACCTCGGCCATGGCCACGAGGCGATGTTCACGGCCGACCCGCTCGGCGCGCCCGTCTTCGTCCATGACGCGGATCGCGCCTTGGTCGGTGACGCACTTCCCCTGCGAGCGACGTTCTCCCGCCGCCACACGCTCGACGACGACTTCGAGGCGATCCCGATCCCCGGCCACACCCCGGGCTCGACGGCGTACCTCTGGAACGACGGCGAGCGCCGCCACCTGTTCACCGCCGACTCGATCTACCTGGGCGAGGGCGGCGAGTGGATCGCTGCTGTGCTGGAGTCCAGCGACCGAGCGGCCTACCTCGAGAGCCTCGAGCGGCTGCGGGAGCTGGAGTTCGATGCGCTGGTCCCGTGGGCGGCCAGCGCAGGCGAGCCATGGCACGCGGCCACCGATCCGGTCGATTCGCGCCGCCGCATCGACGCCATCATCGAGCGCGTGCGCGCCGGCGGCGCGAGCTAATCGGCTACCGCCGCCGGCGTAGGGCCCGCTGCCGTCCGGCCGGCCGATCAGGATTCCGTTCGGCAGTCAAGTCGAGAGGAAGGGCAGGGGATGAATCGTCGAAGCCGGACCCGGACCACCCGGGCAACCGTTTGTGCAGCAGTGGCGACGCTGGCGTTCGCGCCCGCAGCGGCGGGGGATGTGCCCGGGCAGGTCGCGGAGCTGCAGCAGACCGTCGGAGAGGCGATCGCGCAGGCGCCGATCGCGCCCACGCCGAAGCCCGCCCCTGCTGCGCCGGCACCCGCGCCGCGGCCGGTCGCCGCGGCCCCGCAGGCGCCCTCGCCGGCCGCGACCCGCTCCCAGGCGCCCGCGCCTGCACCCCGGGCGACCGCCGCCCAGGCGACCCCCGGCGGGGATGACGCGAGCGCCGGCCAGGCGGCACCCGCCGACCGCAAGCCCGCGGTGGCACGCGCCGCCCGCAGCCGGCCTGCGGCCGAGACGGTGGACGCGCCCGAGCCGGCCACCCGCCTCGTGCTGGCGTCGGCCGGCGACCTCGGCACCGGCGATGGCGGTGAGGAGAGCCCGTCGACGCTCCCGTTCACCGGCTACCCGCTGCTCCCGCTGATGGGCGTGGCTGTGCTCATGCTGTTCGCGGGTATCGGGCTGCGCCGAGTGGTCCGGCCGCGCTAGCCGGCGGAGTAGGCCGCCCGGCAACCTAGTACACGCTAGGTTGTCCGGGATGGCCACCCCGAGGGCCCCCCGAAAGCGACTCACGGCCGAGGCGCGCCGGGAGGTGATCGAGCGCGCCGCCGCCGGCGTGTTCGCGGAGCGCGGCTACCACGGGGCCTCGATCGACGAGATCTGCCGGCGGGCGGGTGTCACGGCGCCGGTCCTCTACGACCACTTCGACTCGAAGCTGGCGCTGCACAAGCGCCTGCTCGAGCGCACGCGCGACGAGCTGCTGGCGGTCTGGCGCGAGCACCTGTCCGGAGACGACCCGGCGGAGGAGCGGATTCCGAGAGCGCTGGACGCCTGGGCGAGGTACGTCCAGGAGCACCCGTACGCGCCACGGGTGTTCTTCAACGAGACGACCGGCGACCCGGAGGTGGCCGCGATCCACCGCGAGGTGAAGGCACAGGCGAGCAGCGCCCTGGGCGTGATCGTGGGAAGCGAGGCGGGCGCGGACGAGATCTCCGGGCTCCCCGGGCCGCTGGCGCACGAGATGGCCGCCGAGGTGATGCGGGCCGGGCTCGCCGGGCTCGCGATCTGGTGGAGCGACCATCCGGACGTGCCGCGCGAGGAGATCGTGGCCGCCGCCGTCAACGTGATCTGGATCGGCCTGGAGCGGGTGCGCCGTGGGGAGGCGTGGACGCCCCCTCCCCCTGCCTGACGGCTTCGAGGGCCTCCGTCTCGGTCGGGTAGCTGCGCCACCAGACGGCCTTGTTGTGGCGCCACCTCGTGACCTGCCAGTGCCTCTGCTCCAACTGCGCCCCGCTCTCAGTCCCTTCACCCCGAAAGTGGTGCCGCGCGATCGTCACGTCCCCGAGGTCGCGCACCTCCTCGATCTCGGACGTGAAATCGGGGTAGACGCTGAGCAGGGTCTCCCACCAGCGCCGGACCGCGGCGTGGCCGCGGAGGTGGCCGCTGCCGTCCAGCTCCAGGTGGCGGGAGACCAACTCGATGTCCGGGTGGCAGATCGCGAGGAAGCCATCGAGATCGTGGCGGCTGAACGCGTCAGCGGCTCGGTACTGCTGCTCCAAGATCTCCTGCGACATCGCCGGCCCAAGTATCCCTGCGGTGCCTCGTGTGGTCCAGATGTCGCTCAGAGTGACCGGGCTGCGCCGGCACGGATGTGCGGAGCGACCTCTGAAGCGACGAGCTCGATCTGGCGGGCCTCATCCTCCAGCGGCCAGAGGTAGACGCGCCCGCAGCCGGCATCGGCGTAGCGCGACAGCAGCTCCGCACAGTGCTCCGGCGGGCCGACGCACACCTGCGATCGCAGGTCTCCCGGGTCCCGTCCCAGCAGTGGCGCGAGAACCCGGGTCAGCACCCGATCCGCCTCGGCGCGACTCTCGGTAACCCGCGTCCACATCGTCGATAGCGCGTTCGGGAAGCCCTTCGGGTCCCCACCTCGCGCCTGCAGCTCGTCGGCCAGAAGCGCCCGCGAGGCGGCGAAGCGATCGGGGGTCGTGTTGTACGCCGAGGCGAGCCACCCATCGGCCAGTCGCGCGACTCGGCGCAGGCCGGCCTTGGAACCCCAGCTTCCGATCCAAAGGGGGATCCCACCGGACTGGCGCGGATGAGGCCTCAGAGGCGACTCCGCTCCAAGGAGCCCGCGTAGAGTCGCAACGGCCTCATCGAAGCGCCTCCACCTCTCGTCGAAGGAGATGCCCAGCGCGTCGTGGTCCTTCTTCGACGATCCCGGCCCGAGCCCGGCCACGAGTCGCCCTTCGGTGATGATGTCGAGCGCCGCGAGCATCTTCGCCGTGGGAACGGGACCGCGCAGGGCGACGAGCGAGATCGTCGTCGCCGCCGTCATCTCGCCCATGCGGTCCGCCACCGCCGCCAGCGCCGTTGGACCGTCCAGCCAGGGCTTGGAGAAGATGAAGTGATCGTTCGCGGAAACCGCCGCGAAACCGCAGGTCCGCGCTGCGTCCACGGCGGAGCGCAGGCGAGCGAGCGATTGCCCCTCCTCCTGGAACTCCATGAGGGGAAGGTGAACTCCCAGGTCCACGGCATGTCGGACCCTAGTCGCGGAGAGCGATTCGACGAAAGCGCAAGATTCCGCACACAGGTGAAGCCGAACGGCGAGATCACCGAGCAGGGCTTCTTCATCGGCCTGGGCAGCTCGTCGTCGTCGCCGAAGTGGGCGCCGAGCGGCGACGTCGTCTACTCGATCGACTACCAGCGCGGCATCGACATCATCCGCTGGAAGGGCGAGCACTACGTGCCCGGCAAGGGCGAGAAGGGGCGCGTCCCCGGGACGAACGGCCAGGCGGCCGCGACCACCGCGCAGGCGCGCCTGCAGCGGCCTGATCAGGACGGCCTGGTGACGCAACTGCGCGCGCAGGGCTGGTCCCCGGGCTTCTGCCAGCTCATCGCCAGGCGCGAGAACTAGCGCTAGCGGGTCGCCTACGCCCGCGCGGAGATGAGCCGCTCGAGCTTGTCGAAGCTGTCCGTCCAACCGTCGCGGTGAAGTGCTCGGCGCGCCTCCGTCTTGAACGGGCCCTGCGTAAGGGCGACCTCTGTCGATTCGCCGAGATCCCGGAATGACAGATTGACCAGCGTTTCGACGTCGTCGGGATCGGGGTCCTCCCAGGTGAACGTGTAGCCAAGGCGGGCGGTCGGCTCGACCTGTCGGAACTCACCGGTCAGATAGAAGGGGTCGCCCTGCGGCGGCTGCATCTCGATCCGGTAGCTCGCTCCGACGCGAGCCTCGAACTCCAGGCTCGGTGTGGTGAAGCCCTCCGGCCCCCACCACTTCGCCAGCTCGCCCGGATCGACGAAGGCCGCGAAGACCGATGAAGGAGCGGCTGGAAGATCGCGCTTCAGCTCGAGGGTGAGCTCGTCCGGTCGCGCGGCCATTCGTTCGAGCCTATCCAGCCGAGTGCGGCGAGCGCGACTTGCGGAGGGGCTTGCCAGATCGGAGGATGTGCATGCATGGATTTCCAGGTACTGGGCCCCGTGCGGGTCGTCGCCGGGTCGGCTGCGGTCGAGCTGGCGTCGGGCAAACAGGTCGCGCTTCTGGGGTGCCTGCTGGTCGCCAGGGGCGAGGTCGTGTCGCGCGACCGGCTGACTCGACGCGCTGTGGGGTGAGCGGCCACCGGCGGCGGCGGTCGAACGCACTCCAGGTGCACGTGCATGGGTTGCGCCGGCGGCTGGGCGCGGAGCGAATCGAGCGGGAGGGGCCCGGGTATCGACTGTGCCTGGAGCCCGTTGAGCTGGATCTCGAGCGGTTCGAGCTGCTGGTGACGCGCGGTCGGTCGGAGCTGGCGGGCGGGGACGCCGACGTGGCGGCATCGACCTTTCGCGAGGCGCTCGGGCTGTGGCGCGGGCCGGCCTACGAGGACGTGCGGTACGAGGCGTTCGCGCAGGCGGAGGTGGCGCGGCTGGAGGAGTTGCGGCTGGCGGCGCTCGAGGATCGGATCGAGGCCGACCTGGCGCTCGGCCACCATCGCGATCTCGTTCCCGAGCTCGAGGCGCTGGTCTCGGAGCACCCGAGCCGCGAGCGGCTCTGCGGGCAGCTGATGCTCGCCCTCTATCGGTGCGATCAGCAGGCCGCGGCGCTCGAGGTGTTTCGGCGGGTGCGCGGGGCGATGCAGGACGAGCTCGGCCTCGAGCCGGGCCCCGCCTTGCAGGAGCTGCAGCAAGCGATCCTCCAGCAGGATGCGGCGCTTGCCGTCGAGCCGGCCGAGCTGCGCGCGCGGCGCCACCTGCCGGCGCCGGCGACGCCGCTCGTGGGGCGCGACGCCGAGCTCGCCGAGCTCGCGGCGCTGCTGCGCGGCGACGCCCGGCTGGTAACGCTGACAGGGGCCGGGGGCATCGGCAAGACGCGGCTCGCGCTCCAGACTGGGCACGTGGTCGCAGAGGGGTTCGCCGACGGCGTCTACTTCGTCGACCTCTCGCACGTGGCCGACCCGGAAATGGTGCCCGAGGCGATGGCAGCCGTGCTCGGGCTGGCCACGCAGCGGGATGAGCCGCCGGCCGCGGCGCTGCGGACGTTCCTCGGCGGGCGAGAGACGCTGCTGCTCCTGGACAACTTCGAGGTGGCCGACGCCGCTGCCCCGCTGGTGAGCGAGCTGCTGCGCGCGGCGCCCGGGCTGGTCGTGCTGGCCACGAGCCGTGGGCCGCTCCGGCTCTCCGGCGAGCACCAGTACCGGGTCGACCCGCTGCCTCTGGCGGATGCGGTCCGGCTCTTCGCCGCGCGGGCCGGCGCGGTCGCGCCCAGCTTTCGCCGGCCCGGCGAGGGGGACGACGAGGTGGCTCTGCTGTGCCGGCGTCTCGACTGTCTTCCGCTCGCGATCGAGCTCGCGGCGGCGAGGATGCGCGACTACGCCCCGGGCGAACTGCTCGAATCGGTGCCGGGCTCGCTCGAGCTCGCGGGCGAGGGGGCGCGCGACCTGCCGTCGCGTCAGCGCACGCTGCGCTCGACGATCGACTGGAGCTACCGGCTGCTGGCGGTCGAGGAGCAGGCGCTGTTCGCGCGCCTCGCCGTGTTCGCCGGGGGGTTCACGGGTGCGAGCGCCGCGGCCGCTTGCGGCGCCGGTCGCGAGACGCTGGCGTCGCTCGTCGCGGCGAGCCTCGTTCAGGAACGCGTCGACGCCGACGGCACGGTGCGGTGGTTCATGCTGGAGACCGTCCGCGAGTACGCGCTCGAGCTCCTGGACGAGACCGGCGAGGGCAGCGTCTTCCACCGGCGCCACGCCGAGCACTACGCCGGGCTCGCGGAGGCGGCCGAGGACGAGCACCCGGGGAGTCGATCCGGGGCCGCATGGCGGGATCTCGAGGCGGAGCACGACAACTTCCGGGCGGCGCTCGACTGGAGCCGCGACGCCGGGGCGGTCGAGCTGGAGCTCCGGCTCGTGGGGGCGCTCGGGTACTTCTGGGCGACCAGCGACCACCTTCGCGAGGGACGCACGCGGATCGACGACGCACTGACGCACGCCGCCGACGTGCCGGAGCCGCTGCGGGCAAAGGCGCTGGCGGGCGCGGCGCTCGTCGCGCACAGCCTCGGTGACTACGAGCGGATGCGCGACTTCGCGGAGGCGAGCCTCGAACACTTCCGCCTGCTCGGCGACGAGCGGCGGACCGCGCTCGCGCTGAACCAGCTCGGGATCGCGCTCAGCAACCTCGGCGACATCGACGCGGGAATCGTCTGCCACGAAGAGAACGCTGTGATCTCGCGCCGGCTGGGCGACGGCATCCGGCTCTCGGCGGCGCTCAACAATCTCGGCTACTGCCTTCTCCGGCGCGGCCAACACGACCGTGCCAGGGCGCTGTTCGATGAGGGTTTGGCCGTGTCCCGGCAGAGCGGCCACCGCACCGCCGAATCGGTGATGCTCGGGAACCTCGGCCTCGTCGCGCTGCTCGAGCGGCGTCCGGCCGAGGCACTCGGGCTCTTCCGGGCGGCCCTGCTCATCGACCGGGAGCTCGACTACGCGGAAGGCCTGATCTATGGCCTGGTCGGCAGCGCGGCGGCGCTGTCGGCAACCGACGGAGCACCCGAGGCAGCGATGCTGCTCGGCGCGGCGCACGCGGGCGCCCGGGCCACCGCCGTCGAGCTCGAGCCGCTCGAGCTCGAGGTCCAGAGGGAGGCGACGGAGGTGCTGAGGGAGGCGCTCGGTGTCGAGCAGTTCGCTCAGGCGTACGCCAGCGGAGGGGCGCTCGACCTCCAGGACGCGGTCGGGCATGCCTTGCGCGCCGCCGAATCGCGGGAGACCGTGACCCCCGAGGCCCCGGCGTAAGCGCAGCCTTAAGCGCTTGATAAGCGCCTTCCTCGATCTTGGCGGCCGTGCTCGGAGTAAAGGCCAAGGAGATGAGAATGAACAAGCCCCGCTCGATCGTGAACAAGCCCCGCTCGATCGCCTGTCTGGCGCTCGCGATTGCTCTGATGGCGCCGGCCGTGGCGGAGAGCGCCTCGCCGGTTCGGGGCGTCTGGAAGGGCAAGGAGACGAAGTTCTGGACCGGCAGCAAGTGGCAGCGTTACTCGCAGGACGTCCCCGTCGGCTTCCGGCTCAAGAGCGGGAGGGTCGTCCGCTTCGGGACCACCAGCAACTACAACTGGCCCGGCTGCACGGGCGGCGAGACGGTCACCTCGAAGCTACCGACGACTCGGACGGCGAAGGTGCGCCAAGGGCGATTCCGCGGCGGGCGGACGACGTACGTGGGCTCGAGGAAGATGACGGTTTACGTCTCCGGCCGCTTTGCCTCGGCCCGCCGCGCCCGCGGGCAAATCGTCGTGAAGCTTGCCGGCTGCCCGACCTACCGGTCGGTGTGGAAGGCGACGAGGCCGAAGCGCACGCGCCCTCGCACCGGCGGCGGGCTTCGCCGCATCCACGTCCCGATCTGCCGTGGGCAGCAGGTGACGCTGGCGGACGGGACGTTCTACTACAACCCCTGCGCCTACATCGCCGGGCGCAGTCCCAGGCCTTGAAGCGCGGGTTCTAGCCGTCGAAGGCGACGGCCTCGACTCCGTACTTCGGCGCGGCGGCCGTCGTGCGGGCGATCTCGTCCTCGTCCACGCGGCGGCGCCGGCCCGTCGTCGGTCGCGGGGCGACCGGACTCGCGGAAGAAGCCCTCCATGCCGCCGGGCGTGAAGCCGACGAGGATCCGGCTCGGGGTCTCCGCTGTGTTGCGGAAGTTGTGGACCGTGCCCCGCGGCACGTAGGCGAAACCGCCCGGCCCGAGCGGTATGCACCTCGTCGCCGATGCGGATCTCGAAGGTCCCGTCGAGGACGTAGAAGAACTCGTCCTCGCGGGTGTGGATGTGCGGCGGCGGGCCGCCGCCGGGCGCGGTCAGGTTCTCGAGGAGCACAAGGCTTCCGCCCGTGCTCTCGCCGGTCGCCTTGAACGTCATCGTGTCACCGACGATCCAGATGCGCTCGCCTTCGCCTGGGGCGACGGCGTAGCCCTTGGTGGTGGCTGTGTGGTGTGGTGTTCATGGCGTCGATGGATCGCCGGCCCGATGAGCATCAGCGCCACTTCATCTGCTTCTAGTATCAGTAGAGTTGCTTCATGTCTTTCGGCGACGTCCAGCGCCTGCGGGCGTTCGCGCTGGTGCTGGACCTCGGGTCGATCTCGGCCGCCGCCGAGCGTGCTCGGCTACACGCAGTCGGCGGTGTCGCAGCAGCTGGCGGCGCTCGAGCGCGAGGTGGGGACGGCGCTCGTCGACCGCTCGCAGCGCCCCCTGCGCGCCACCGCACGCGGGCGCGCCCTGCGCCCGCACGTCGAGCGCGTGCTCGCCGCGCTGGGCGGCGCCGAGGCCGCCGTGGAGGACCTGCGCGGCGGCACGCCGCGCCTGCGGCTTGCCGCCTTCCCCAGCGCCCTGTCGTCGTTCGTGCCGGCGGCGGTGCGCGACCTGCGCCGCGCGCACCCGCAGCTCGTCGTCCAGGTCCTCCAGCTCGAGACCCACGAGGCCGTCGAGCGCCTCCGCGGCGGCGACGCCGACCTCGCGGTGGTGCACCACATGCCCGGGGTGGCGGTGCCCGAGACCGCGGGCCTGCAGCGGCGCCGCCTGCTCGTCGATCACCTCTACGTGGTGCGTGCCCGAGGGCCACCGGCTCGCGCGGCGCGACGCCGTCAGCGTCGCCGATCTCGAGGGAGAGCCGCTGATCCTGCCGCGGCGCGACACACCCGCCGGCGCTTCCGGTCGGTCGTGGAGCATCTCTGCGCGCAGGCCGGCTTCGCGCCACGGTGGCCTACGAGCTCGACGACCTGCCGGCCGCGCAGGCGTTCGTCGCCGCCGGCATCGCCGTCGTGCCGATGCACGGGCTGACGCTCGCCACCCTCCCGCCCGGCGCGACCGCGCGTCCGCTCGCCGAGCGCCCGGCCGGCAGCCGCACGATCGAGGCGCTCGCGCCGGCAGCAGCGCGAACGCCGGTGGTCGACGACCTCCTCGAGCGCCTCAGCCACTCCGCAGGCGCGTACGCGCTGGCACACTGAGCGCCCTACAACGGAGGGGGAGGGATTCGAACCCTCGAAGCGCCTTACGACGCTTAACGGTTTTCGAGACCGCCCCGTTCAACCACTCCGGCACCCCTCCTGAGCGCGTCCGGGACGCGGCGGGAGAGGCTAGCGCCTAGGCTCCGAACGCATGGCTGAAAAGTGGACGGCGAATGACATCCCGGACCAGAGCGGTCGCACCGCGATCGTCACCGGGGCCAACAGCGGCCTCGGGCTGATCACCGCGCGGGAGCTGGCGCGACACGGGGCCGACGTGGTGCTGGCCTGCCGCAACACCGTGAAGGGCGAGGAGGCCGCCGCGGCCATCCTGCAGGAGGCGCCCGGCAGCCAGGTGAGCGTCCAGGCGCTCGACCTCGCCGACCTCGCATCGGTGCACGCGTTCGCCGAGGCGCAGGACGGGCCGCTCGACCTGCTGGTGAACAACGCCGGCGTGATGGGCATCCCGCGCCGGGAGACCAAGGACGGGTTCGAGATGCAGTTCGGCACGAACCACCTCGGCCACTTCGCGCTCACCGGGCTGCTGCTGCCGGTGCTGCGCGAGGCCGACGCGCCGCGGGTCGTGACCCTCAGCAGCACCGCCCACAAGTTCGGCCGGATGAACTTCGACAACCTCCGGGGCGAGCGGCGCTACTTCCGCTGGTC
Organism: uncultured Thermoleophilaceae bacterium; assembly: GCA_963761505.1. Taxonomy (GTDB): domain Bacteria; phylum Actinomycetota; class Thermoleophilia; order Solirubrobacterales; family Thermoleophilaceae; genus JAAYBF01. Next base: position 195,353 of record CAVXGW010000006.1, on the reverse strand, counting down.
GGCCTACGGGCAGTCGAAGCTGGCGAACCTGCTGTTCGCGTTCGAGCTGCAGCGCCGCGCCGACGAGGCCGGCCTCGACCTGACCAGCGTGGCCGCGCATCCCGGCTATGCCGCCACCAATCTGCAGACCCGCGGGCCCGAGGCCGGCGGGCTACTCACGCGCGTCGAGGATGCGGCGATGGCGGTGGCCAACCACGTGGTCGCCCAGAGCGACGAGATGGGCGCGCTGCCCCAGCTCTACGCGGCCACCGAGCCGCTGCCGGGCGGCAGCTACGTCGGGCCCGACGGCTTCCAGGAGCAGCGCGGGCATCCACGGCTCGTGGGCGCCACGTCCGCCGCCAGGGACACCGAAGCGGCGCGGCGGCTGTGGCAGGTCTCCGAGGAGCTGACGGGCGTGGAGTACGGCCTCAAGGCCGCCTCCGCCTAGCGCCGGCCGGCGAAGAACGCCCGCAGCAACTCGGCCGACTCCTCGGCCAGCAGCCCTCCGGCCACCTCAGGGCGGTGGTTCAGCCGCGGCTCGGCCAGCACGTCGAGCACGCTGCCCGCGGCGCCCGCCTTCGGGTCGGTGGCGCCGTAGACCACCCGCGGTATCCGCGCGAGCACGATCGCCCCGGCGCACATCGCGCACGGCTCGAGCGTCACGTAGAGCACGGCGGAGTCCAGCCGCCAGCTGCCCAGGTGCGACGACGCCTCCCGCAGAGCGATGATCTCGCAGTGCGCGGTGGGGTCCTTGCGCAGCTCGCGCTCGTTCGGCGCGGCGGCCACCACCTCCCCCTCCGCCGCGATCACGCAGCCCACCGGCACGTCGTCATGGTCCAGCGCGCGCTCGGCCTCGCGCAGGGCCAGCCGCATGAAGTACTCGTCGCGCGGGAAGAACAACCGCTCAGCCGCCCGCGACCAGCCGCCGCCCGACGTATCGCTCGGCGAGCCGCACGCTGCCCAGCAGCCCGGCGCGGCCGGCCACCCGCATGCCCGTGGCGGCCAGCGAGAGCGGCGTCGGCCTGCCCCCGCCAAACACGCCCGAGTCGATCAGCTCGAGATACCACTCGATCGTCTCGCGCAGGGTCGTGTCCAGCTTGCGCGGGCGGTAGCCCAGCTCGGCCCGCGCCTTGCGCGACGAGTAGCGCCAGTTCTGGGCCATCAGCACGATCGCCTCGGCCGAGATCGGCAGCGGCAGCCCGAGCGACTCGCCACGGCGCGCGGGGCCGCCGAGCTCCGGGGGCAGCACGGCGAGCGGGTGATGCACGCCCGACAGCTCGGCGACCCGCTCGATCAGCTCCACCCAGCCGATGTCATGGCCACCGAGGATGTATCGCTGTCCCGGGCTCCCCCTCTCCGCGGCACGCAGGTGCCCCGTGGCCACGTCGCGCACGTCCACGATGTTCGTATGGCTGTCGACGACCGCGGGCAGCCGGCCGCGCAGGTAGTTGCCGATCGCTCGCGTGGAGGTCTCGCCCGGCTGGTGGCGGTCGACGGGCACGCCGAGGACGTACGACGGGTTCACGATCACCACCTCGACCCCCTCGCGGGCCCCGGCGGCGAGGGCCTCCACCTCGCCCTCGTGCTTGGAGTCGACGTAGGTGAGCCCGAGCTCCCCGGCGCGGTACTCGTCGTCCTCGGTGCCGATCTCGCCCGGAGCGGCCGGGCCGATCCCGGCCACGCTGGACGTGACCACCACGCGCCCCACGCCCTCCGCCGCGGCCGCCTCGACCGCCAGGCGGGGCCCGAGGGCGTTCACCTTCCACACCTTCTCGGGCGGATTGGACCCCACGACGCCGGCCGTGTGGAAGACGATGTCGCAGCCCTTGAACGCGCGCCGCAGCGCGCCACGGTCCAGCACGTCCGCCTTGACCGGGTCCGGCTGCAGCGCCGCCAGGCGCTCCAGCCTGGCTTCGTCGCGGAACGTCACGCGCACGTCGTCGCCGCGCTCGACCAGGGCCCGGACCACGTGGCCGCCGATGAAGCCGGTGCCTCCGGTCACGCAAATCTTCATGTCACGCGGCGAAACTGCCGAGGAACTTCCTGTGGCGACCGGTGTTCAGGCACTCGTACACTGGGGAACAGCACCGTAGCCCATGCCTCGCGCTCTGATCTCAACGGCGGTCGCCGCCGTCCTGGCCCTGACCGCCGCCGCGCCCGCGCTGGCCGGTCCCGCCTACGTGCCCGGCGAGGTGCTCGTGCAGCACAAGGACGGGACCACGAAGAAGCTCACCGGCCGCGACGACGTCCGGGCGTCCGTGCGCAGGCTGCGCGAGGACCCCGACGTGGCGCACGCGGTGCCGAACTACATCGCCCATGCGAGCTTCGTGCCCAACGACCCCAACTTCGGGCTCCAGTGGAACCTCACTTCCCAGTTCGGGATCAACCTGCCCGCCGCATGGGATCTCGCGCGCGCGAGCAAGGCGCCGGGCGGCAAGGGCGTGAAGATCGCCGTGCTCGACACCGGCGTCGCCTACGAGCGTTTCCGCCGCTTCCGCCGCGTGCCCGACCTCAAGCGCTTCGTGCGCGGCTACGACTTCGTGGACGGGGACCGCCACCCCAACGACCTGAACGGCCACGGCACCCACGTGTCGGGCACGATCGCGCAGAGCACCGACAACCGCGTGGCCACCGCGGGCATCGCCTACCGGGCGAAGATCATGCCGGTGCGAGTGCTCGACGCCGACGGCGCCGGGGACACGTTCTCGATCGCCCGCGGGATCAAGTTCGCCGCGCGCAAGGGCGCGAAGGTGATCAACCTGAGCCTGGAGTTCGACTCCTCGGTGCGCGCGTCGCAGATCCCGGACATCGTCTCGGCGCTGCGCTACGCCCGCAGGAAGGGATCGCTCGTGGTGGCCGCGGCCGGCAACCAGGCCGACACGATCGTGGCCTACCCGGCCCGCGCCAAGAACGTGGTGGCGGTGGCCGCCACGACCATCCGCGGCTGTCAGGCCGACTACTCCAACAGCGGCGTGGACGTGGACCTGACGGCGCCGGGCGGCGGCGTGGACGCCGTGATCTCCGATCCACAGGATCCCCATTCGTCCCAGGTCTGCAACCCCAACGCCTCGGGCAACTTCATCTTCCAGCAGACGTTCACCTCCAGCGTGCGCAGGTTCGGCCTCCCGCGCGGGTATGAGGGAACCTCGATGGCGGCTCCGCACGTGTCCGGGGTTGCCGCCCTCGTGATCGCGTCGAAGCGCCTCGGGCCGAGGCCGTCGCCGCTCACGCTGGAGCGGCACCTCGAGACCACCGCCCGCGACCTCGGCCGGCCTGGCTTCGACCCCGCGCTACGGCAACGGGCTGCTGGACGCCGCGGCCGCGCTGCGGTAGCCAACGCTTCCGCGGCGCGGTGCTTGAATTGACCCGTGCCCGACCCCTCCACACTGGTCGTCTTCGCCGGCGCGAGCATCGTGCTGCTCCTGTTCCCGGGGCCGTCGGTGATCTACATCGTCACCCGCAGCATCGAGCAGGGCCGCAGGGCCGGGCTCGTGTCGATGCTCGGGGTCGAGGCCGGCGGCCTGGTGCACGTGGCGGCTGCCGCGCTCGGCATCTCGGCGATCGTGGCCTCCTCGGCCACCGCCTTCTCGGTGGTGAAGTACGCGGGCGCGGCCTACCTATCTACCTGGGCGTCCAGCGCTGGCGCAGCGGCCAGGAGAGCGGCGCCCGGCCCGAGCCCCAGGCCCACAGCGAGCTGTTCCGCCAGGGCCTGGTGGTGAACGTGCTCAATCCCAAGACGGCGATCTTCTTCCTCGCCTTCCTGCCGCAGTTCGTCGATCCGTCGATGACCGTGTGGCCACAGGTGCTGGTGCTCGGCGCGGAGTTCATCGCGATCGCGGTGATCAGCGACGGCGCCTATGCCCTGGTGGCGGGCACCCTGGGCGACCGCGTGAGAGAAAGCGCGCTGGCGAACCGCTGGGTGGACCGCGCAGCGGGCGGGGCGCTGATCAGGGCGCTCACCAAGAGATAGCCCGCGAGCGCTCGGCGCGAGCGCGCCGTTCGGGGGTTCAAAGGGGGGCTGTCCCCTGAGGCTCCTCAGGAGTCCGGATGATCATCACCGAGCAGGGCGCGTGGTGTGACACCTTGTTCGGCACGGAGCCGAGCAGGAAGCGCTTGGCGCCGGTCATCCCCTTGTTCCCCACCACGATGAGGTCGGCGTTCTTCTCCTCGGCGACGTCGAGGATCGCATCGGCCGGGTCGCCCTCGCGCGCGAGCGTCTCCACGTCCACGCCCTGTTCCTTGAGCTTTCCGGCACCCGTCTCGAGCGTCTCCTCCACGTCCTCGCGCGGGTTGACCATCCATTGGAGGTCCTCCGGGACCTGCTGGCGCTCGTCGCGCAGGCGACCCTCGGGAATCGGCTCGTAGGCGCTCACGAGATAGACCTTCGCGCCCAGGCTGCGCGCGAGCTCGGTGGCCTGACGCACGGCCTCGGAGGCCGTGTTTGACCCATCCGTCCCGACCACGATCGAACCGAACATTCCCGCTCCTTCCGCAACTTCCTAGGACCGCCCGATCATAGACTTCCCCCGAGGTGGGGACTAGGATGCCCACAGGAGGTAGGACTTGGCCCAATCGATCAAGTGTCTTGCCGTCGACGACCACCCCTCGGTGCGCGACGGGCTCCAACTGCTGCTCGCGGGGACACCCGACATAGAGCTGGTCGACACGGTCCATTCGGGCGAGGAGGTTCTTGACGCCGTCAAGCGCCATTCCCCCGAGGTGGTGATCGTGGACGTGCGGCTACCCGGCATGGACGGCGTCTCCACGGTGAAGCGCCTGGCCGAGCTCGCCCCGAACGCCGGCACGGTGATCTTCTCGGCCTACGGGGACAAGCGCCTGCTCTCCGACGCCATCTCCGCGGGCGCCCGCGGCTATGTGATGAAGGGCTCGCCCCCGGACGACCTGCTCAGGGCGATCCGGACCGTGCGCGACGGGGACGCGTTCGTCGATCCGTCGCTCTCACCCGCCCTGCTCATGACACAGGGGGTCGCGGACGCGCCCCTCTCCGAGCGCGAGCGCGAGATCCTTCAGTTGCTGGCGGAAGGGCTGCACACGGAGGAGGTGGCCCAGCGGATCGGGCTGTCGGCCGAGACCGTGAAGTCCGACACGAAGCGCGCCATCACCAAGCTCGAGGCCGACGGCCGCGTGCACGCCGTGGCGATCGCGCTGCGCCAGGCCCTGATCGAGTAGTCGACGCGCTAGGGCTCGCGGTAGCGCGGGTCGCGGTCGCGCGGCGACATCATCACGGCGAGGCCCGCGATGAAGCCGACGACGCCCGCCACCATCAGGATCAGTCCCACCGTGGCGAGGTCCACGCCACCGATCGAGTCTTCCACCGCGTAGCGAAGGATCGCTCCCACGGCGGCCAGGAATATGGAGGCTCCAATAGTCACAATGGGAGGGGTGCCCCGTTTCTGGGTTTACATGCAAATCGTGATCGTGATCTGTGTAGTCGCCTCGATGGTGATCGCCGCCATCAAGCTGTAGAGGTGGACGGCCCGGCCCGCGCCTGCTCGGCCGCCTCCATCGGCTTCACCCACAGCTCCTCGACCAGGATCACGATCATCGAGAGGATCGGCACGGCCACGATCAGCCCCACGAAGCCGAACAGCTGGCCGACCACCACCACGCCCACCGCGATCACGGCGGGGTGCAGCCGCGCGGTGCGCGCCATCACGAGCGGGATCGTCACGTTGCCCTCGAACTGCTGCACGCCGATGTACACGAGCAGCACGAGCAGCGCCTTGCCGGGCGAGTCGGTGAGCGCGAACAGAACCGGGGGCAGCCCGCTCGCGATCGCGCCGAAGTAGGGCACCACCGAGAACAGGGCCGTGAGGACGGCGAAGAAGATGGCGAAGTCCAGGCCGATGATCGTGAGCCCGATGTAGAGCAGCACCCCCGACACCACCATGTCCACGACGACGCCCTGCATCCACCCGATCCAGGAGTCGCGCAGGCGGCTCATGATCAGGTCGGCGCGTTGGCGGTGCGGCGGCGGGACGAGGCGGCGCAGCCCGCTCAGCAGCGGCTCGGGGTTGATCGCCATGTAGTAGGCCGAGATCAGGATCAGGATCAGCGCGCCCAGCACCCCGGCCAGGCTCACCCCGATGGAGGTGATCGGCCCGATCAGGCGCTCCGGGTCGTCGGTGTAGCGCTCGGCGAAGTCCTGTACCCGGTCGCGCGATCTCGCCCGGCTGCGCTCCGGTGGCGTCGCGAATCTGCTCCCGCAGGTCGTCCACGATGCCCGGCACGTCGTCCACGAACTCGTTGGTCTGCTCGATGAACGGATCGATCACCAGCGCGATCACCCCGGCCACCACGGCCAGGCCCGCGAGCAGCGCGACGAGCGCGCCGATCGGCCGCGGAACCGCGAACCTGCGCTCGAGCCGGTCGGCCACCGAGGCCAGGGCGATGGCGAGGATCACCGTGATCAGCACCGCGAGCAGCAGCGTGAGCAGCTGCTCGAACAGCAGGCCGAGCACCAGCAGCCCGCCCGCCAGCAGGACCGCCCGATAGGCCACCGTGGCGGTGCCGGGCTCTCGTTCCATGGACTCGCTCACTATCACCCCTTACCCGGACGTGGCGCGGATACATTCCCCGGCGTGACGAACGAGGAGGCGCACCGGCGGGCGCGGGAACGGGGCCCGTCGAAGATCCTCTACGCGGTTGTGCGCGGGCTCGTCGTCGCCTTCATGCGGGTGTGGTTCCGGCTGTCGGTGACCGGCGCCGAGCACATCCCCGCCGAGGGTGCCGCGATCGTGACTCCCAACCACAAGAGCTTCTGGGACTCGTTCTTCATCGGCGCCGCCACCCGCCGGCCGCTGCGGTTCATGGGCAAGTCGGAGCTGTTCGAGAGCGGCCGCGGGCCGCTGCTGGTGCGCCTGGGAGCGTTTCCCGTGCGCCGCGGCACCTCGGACGAGGACGCACTCGAGACCGCCCGGGAGATCCTGCGCCAGGGCGGCCTGCTGTCGCTGTTCCCCGAGGGCACGCGGGTGCGCTCCCCCGAGGCGCTCGGGGAGCCGCGCCGCGGCGCCACGCGGCTGGCGCTCGAGACGGGCGCGCCGCTGGTGCCGGCGGCGATCACCGGCACCGACCACCTGTTCCTCGGGCCGTTCCCCAAGCCCAAGCGGGTGCGGCTGGCGTTCAGCGAGCCGATCCCGGTGTCCGAGCTGGAACCGACCCCGGAGGCGGCGGCCGCGCTTCTCGATGAGCGGTTGTGGCCGGAGGTGGAGGGGCAGTTTCGGTCGCTGCTGAACCGGCGCACCGCTGCCGCCGCGGCGCTGGCCGCGCTGGGTGTGGGCGCGGGGGTGGCGGCCCAGCGCCGGCGTCGCGTCCCTCGGGGCCGCTTACAGCGGCTGGGTAAGGGGATCAGGCTGCCGCGGCGCCGCAAGCGCGGGCGGTTTCGCTGAGCTGTCCTGACTTGACTACCTATGGTGGTCAACTCAGGACGGCGGCACTATCTTCAGGCCGCGAAGAGGGTCAGGTCGGGCTCGCGCTCGCCGCGCAGCACCGCCGGGTCCACCTCCACGCAGTCGATCCCGCGTGACTCCGCCAGCACCCTCGCCTGCGGCTTGACCACGGCGGCGGCGAGGACGCCGCGGCAGGAGGCGAAGCCGGGCTCCTCGGCCAGGCGCTCGAGGTAGCGGGTGAGCTGCTCGACGGCGTCGATGGTGGCCACGCGCTTGATCTCCACGGCCACCCAGCCGTCGTCGCCGTCGCGGCACATCAGGTCGACCGGGCCGATGTCGGTCGGCCACTCGCGCCGCACCAGGCGGAAGCCCTCGCCGCAGTGCTCGGGCGCGTCCGCCAGCAGCTCCTGCAGCTCGCGCTCCACGCCCTCCTTCTCGAGCGCCGCGGCCTCGCCCATGTCGTGGGTCACGTCGGAGATCACCTCGGCCACGTGGATCTCCAGGCGGTCCTCGCTGGCGCCGGCGCGCTTTCGCACCACGATCAGATCGTCGGACTCCTCGATCACCGTCGGCGGCGTCATCCAGTTCTGAGGCTTGAAGCCGCCCGTGTCGGCGTGCACCATCACCGAGCCGTCGGACTTGACCATCAGCAGCCGCAGCGCCTCCGGGAGCACGGCGGTGAGGCGGCCGGTGTAGCGGACCTCGCAGCGGGCGACGATCAAGCGCATCGAGTGAACCTAGGCACGAAGCCGGACGGTAGGTTCTGCGCCATGACCGACGACCAGGCAGTGCTGACCGAGCGCCGCGGGCGCACCCTCATCATCACGCTGAACCGCCCCGACGCCCGCAACGCGGTGAACGCCGCGCTGGCCGCCGGCGTGGCCGCCGCGCTCGACGAGCTGGACTCCGACGACGAGCTGAGCATCGGCATCCTCACCGGCGCCGGCAACGGCTTCTGCGCCGGCATGGACCTGAAGGCCTTCGTGGCCGGGGAGAGCCCGTACGTGGAGGGACGCGGGTTCGCCGGCATCGCCCAGCGCGCGGCCGAGAAGCCGGTGATAGCCGCGATCGAGGGATTCGCGGTGGCGGGCGGCCTCGAGGTGGCGCTGGGATGCGACCTGATCGTGGCGGCCAAGGGCGCCAAGCTCGGCATCCCCGAGGCCAAGCGCTCCCTGGTCGCCGCGGGCGGTGCGCTGCTGCGGCTTCCGCGCCGTATCCCCTACCACGTGGCCATGGAGCTGGCACTCACCGGCGACCCGATCCCCGCCGAGCGCGGGGCCGAGCTGGGCCTGGTGAACCGCCTCGCGGAGCCGGGCGCGGCGCTGGACACCGCGCTCGAGCTGGCCGACGCGATCGCCAAGAATGGACCGCTGGCGCTGATCGCCTCCAAGCGGATCCTGATCGAGGAGCCGGGCTGGACCGAGGACGAGAAGTGGCAGAAGCAGGGCGAGATCTCGGGCCCGGTGTTCGGGTCGGAGGATGCCCGCGAGGGCGCGACCGCCTTCGCCGAGAAGCGAGATCCGGTGTGGAAGGGTCGCTGAAGGGACAGCTCCTGATAGCCGCGCCGCAGCTGACGGATTACTTCCGCCGCACCGTCGTGCTCGTGCTGGCACACGACGAGGAGGGGGCGATGGGTGTGGTGCTCAACCGCCCGACCGAGACACCCGTGGCCGAAGCCGTGCCGGAGCTCGCCGAGCCGGCCGGCGACGACGCGCTGGTGCACGCCGGCGGGCCGGTTCAGCCCACCTCGGTGCTCGCGCTGGCCCACGGGACGGACGGGCCGGAGCTGATCGGCCCCGAGCAGGTGGGAGAGGACGTGGGGCCGCTGCGCGTGTTCGCCGGCTATGCCGGCTGGGCGCCGGGCCAGCTCGACGGCGAGATCGAGGAGGAGGCGTGGATCACGCTGCCCGCCGAGCCGGACGACCCGTTCCGCGAGACCGATCTGTGGGCCGAGGTGCTCCAGCGCAAGGGCGGCGGCTACGTCGTGATGGCGACGATGCCCGTCGACCCTTCGCTCAACTAGCCTCAAAGGGGGCAAACATGCCCCCCTTTGCAACCCCCCGAACGGCGGCTTCGCCGCCTAGTTCCCTTCTAGGTGGCCAGCCCGACCGGGCAGGACACCCCGGTGCCGCCCAGGCCGCAGTAGCCGTTCGGGTTCTTCGCGAGGTACTGCTGGTGGTAGTCCTCGGCGTAGAAGAACTCGCCCGCGTCCTCGATCTCCGTGGTGATCTCGCCGGCGCGGCCGGCAGAGCGCAAGGCCTCGGCATAGCGGTCGCGCGAAGCGATGGCGGCGTCGCGCTGGGCGTCACCGCTCACGTAGATGCCCGAGCGGTACTGGGTGCCCACGTCGTTGCCCTGGCGCATTCCCTGAGTCGGGTCGTGGCCCTCCCAGAAGTTGCGCAGGATCTCGTCGAGCGAGACCTCGGCGGGGCGGAACACCACGAGCACCACCTCGTTGTGCCCGGTGCGCCCGGTGCAGACCTCCTCGTACGTGGGGTTGGGCGTGGCGCCCGCGCCATAGCCGACGGCCGTGGTGTAGACCCCGGGCAGCTCCCAGAAGATCCGCTCGGCGCCCCAGAAGCAGCCCAGCCCCAGCACGATCGACTCCGTGTCCTCGGGGAAGGGCGGCGCCATCGGCGTGCCGAGCACGGCATGGTCGCCCGGCTGGACGATCGGCGTGTCGCGACCGGGGAGGGCGTCCTCGGGCGCCGGCATCGTGGTCTTGTGGCGGCTGAAGAGCATGGTTCTGAGGTTAGCCGCGGCCGCCTACGAGCCCCCCAACGGACGGAGCACCAGCACCGCCATGTCGTCACGCCCCTGCTCGTCCGGGCCGATCACGCTGTTCTCGATGCCGGCGACGGTGGATGCGGCGTCCCCCTCACCCAGGCCCGCCAGGAGCTCGGCCAGCCCGCGTTCGGTGAGCTCGCCGACCTGGCGGGCGTCGAGCACGCCGTCCGTGTAGAGCACGATCCGCGAACCCGGCTCGATGCGCATGTGCTGCTCGGCCAGATCGGGGGATTCCCACACTCCCAGCACCGGGCCCGCGCCGCCCTCGATCGGCTCGACGCCGCCCTCGTCGCGCACGAGCAGCGGCGGCAGATGGCCGGCCACGCTCGTGCGCACGCCCACCCCCCCGTCCTCGTCGAGGTCGAGGAACATGCAGACCACCGACAGGAAGCGCATGTCGTCGCGCTGGCGGAGGATCGCCTCGTTGAGCTGTCTCAGCAGCGTGGCGGGCTCGGCGCCGTCGCGGATCGCCGCGGCGCGCAGCGTGTAGCGCGCCAGTGCCGTGAGCGACGCGGCCTCCGCGCCCTTGCCGCACACGTCGCCGATCACGACCATCCAGCACCCGTCGGCGATCTGGAAAACGTCGTAGAAGTCACCGCCGATCTCGTGGCCGTAGCCGGCCGGACGGAAGCCCGACGCCAGGTCCATCCCCGGGATCGCCGGCAGGCGATCCGGCATCAGGCTCACCTGGAGCTGAGTGGCGATCCGGTGCTCGTCGGCAAGATCGGCCTCGAGCTGACGCCGATCGGTGGTCTCCTCGGTGGTCTCGTGGCCCACCGCCAGCACGCCCCCGGGCCGGCCGTCGAGCCCGGGCACCGCAACGCACGACACCGTCCAGTAGCGATCCGCCACCGGCACCTGCTTCACCTCGGCGGGCTCACCGCGCTCCAGCACGGTCTCGCGCAGATCCGCGGCCAGCTCCTCCCCGGCAGGGAACACGTCGGCGGCCCGCCGGCCGATCAGCTCGTTCTCTCCCAGCAGGCCCATGGCATGCGCGTTCACGTAGGTGAAGACGAGCTCCTCCCCCCACATGACCGCCATCGGCGCGGGCGCGCGCTCGATCACCTCTCGCAGGATGCCCCGCTCGCGCGCCAGGTCGGCCGAGGTCACCTCGATCACCGTCGCCCACACGGCGACCACGGCGCCGTCCTGCTTGACGGGGTAGTACGCGGCGGTGAACGTGGTCGGCGTGCCGTCCTCCTGGGCGGGCCCGTCCGTATGGACGCCGGTCACGGCCTCGCCGGTGTCGATCACCTTGGCGAACGCGTCGAGGACCGCCTGCGGGACGTGGGGCACGACCTCGGTGAGCTTGCGGCCGAGATGCCGCTCGACCGGCTGGCCGTTGATCTCGGCAAGGGCGGGGTTGACGCGGAGAAAGCGCAGATCGGTGTCCCACAGGCCAAGGCCGAAGTGGGCCTGCTGGAACAGGCCCTCGAGTGACGCCCCCAGGTCGGCCGGGAGCCGATCGGTCAGGTGCTCCGCGATATGAGAAACCTACCGCCGAGTTTCCGCGGGTGAAAGCGCGGGTAAGCGACCCTCCCCTTGGCACGACTTCGCCGCGTCGACTGCTCGACGCCCGGCATCCAGCGCCGCCGTCGCGGGCGGGGCTTCGAGTACCTCGACAAGGACGGCCGGAAGGTCGCCGACGACGAGATCCTCGACCGGATCCGGGCGCTCGCGATCCCACCCGCATGGGAGGAGGTCTGGATCTGCCCGTATCCCATGGGGCACATCCAGGCCACCGGCACGGACGCCGCCGGCCGCAAGCAGTACCGCTACCACGACCGCTGGCGCGAACGTCGCGACAGCGAGAAGTTCGACGAGATGATCGAGTTCGCCCGTGCGCTGCCCCGCTTCCGGCGGCGGGTGAAGCGCGATCTCCGACGCGATGGATTTCCCCGCGAGCGGGTGCTGGGCGCCGCCGGCCGGCTGCTCGACCGCGGCTTCTTCCGGATCGGATCCGAGGGCTACGCGGAGGAGAACGAGACCTACGGCCTGGCGACGATGCGCAAGGACCACGTGACGATCCGCGACGACACGGTGGTGTTCGACTACGCCGCGAAGGGCGGCCAGCAGCGCGTCCAGTGGATCGCGGACCCGGACGTGCTCGAGGTGGTCAAGGCGATGAAAGCGCGCCGCGGGGGCGGGGAGGAGTTGCTCGCCTACAAGGCCGGCCGCCGCTGGGCCGACGTGAAGTCGGCCGACATCAACCAGTACCTGAAGGAGGCGGCCCGGGGCGACTTCAGCGCCAAGGACTTCCGCACCTGGAACGCGACCGTGCTCGCCGCCATCGCGCTGGCGGTCTCCGGCGAGGCGAACGGCGGATCGAAGACCGCCCACAAGCGGGCGGTCAATCGGGCGATCGAGGAGGTCGCGCGCTTCCTGGGCAACACGCCGGCGGTGACCCGCGCGTCGTACATCGACCCGCGCGTGTTCGATCGCTTCGACGGCGGGCTCACGATCGGAGGTGCGCTGCCCGACCTGCTCGACGACAGCACCTGGCCGAGCGTGCAGGGCCAGATCGAGGAGGGCGTGCTCGACCTGATCGCCGGCAACGAGGAGTCCGACGCGATCGAGCGGGTGTAGATCGCCTCAGCGGGCGATAGCGGTACCGGCTGCGTTACCGAGTGCGCCCCTTTCGCTTCGCCCGTCTGGAAGGTAGAACAGGCTGTATCGCGACCCCAGCGCGAAAGCCAGTCGACGATCGGAAGCTGATGGAGATGTACGCCGGCGGCGATGTGCGGGCGCGCGACGAGCTGATCGAGCGCTACATGCCGCTCGCCGGCGCGCTGTCCAATCGCTACTCGCACTCCGGCGAGTCCCGCGAAGACCTCGAGCAGGTCGCCTACCTCGCCCTGGTCAAGGCGGTGGATCGCTACGACCCCGAGCGCGGGCCGTTTCGCTCCTTCGCGATCCCCTACGTGCTCGGCGAGACGCGGCGCCATTTCCGCGACAAGGGCTGGAGCATGCACGTGCCGCGGTCGATCCAGGAGCGGCTGCTGGCGGTGAACACCGCCGTCGAGCGGCTGTCGGGAATTCTGGGCCGGTCGCCCACGATCAAGGAGATCGCCCTGAAGGTGCGATGCACGCCCGAGGAGGTTGCCGAGGCACTCGCCGCGGCCGACGCCTACTCGCCGATATCGCTCGACGCGCCCACCCGGACGGATGCCGATGGCGTGCTGTCTGTGGGCGACGGTGTGGGAGAGGTGGACAGCGGCTACGAGCTGGTCGAGCTCGGCTCCACCGTCGCGCCGGCGTTCCGGGCACTACCCCCGCGTGAGCAGCACATTCTCAAGCTCCGCTTCGTGGATGACCTGAAGCAGGTGGATATCGCCAAGCGCGTGGGCATCAGCCAGATGCACGTCTCACGGCTGCTGCGGCGGGCGCTGGACCGCCTGTCGGCGGTCGCCGAGCCGGACGCCGCCTAGGACAGTTACGCCAATCCGAGCCGGGCGGATCGGACGCTCGTTTCCCGGCGGGTCGCCTGGGTACAGACCTGTCTCATTCAAGTTCCACAGGAGGCGAGATGGAGGCGAGCACGAGCAGCAACGGACCCGGAGCGCAGTCCGACCCATCGGTGGCTGAGCTGATCCAGCAGGCCACCCGGCAGACACAGACGCTGGTGCGAGACGAGATCCGCCTGGCGCAACTCGAACTTCAGGAAAAGGGCAAGAGGGCCGGCATCGGCGCCGGGCTGTTCGGCGGGGCCGGCGGGCTGGCGTTCTACGGCTTCGGAGTCCTGCTCGCGAGCATCGTTCTGCTGCTGGCGACCGCCGTCGACGGCTGGATCGCCGCGCTGATCGTGGCGGCCACCCTGTTCGCGATCGCCGGGATTCTGGCGCTCACCGGCAAGAAGCAGATCGACCAGGCCACGCCGCCGAAGCCGGAGCAGGCCATGGAGAGCACACAACGCGACGTCGACACCGTGAAAGCGAGGGCTTCGAAGTGACACCGCCAAAGGGCAAGGCCGCAGACCAGGACACCACGACGGAGGCGCAGGAGCTGCGCGAGGAGATCGACGAGACCCGTCAGGAGCTGGGCGACACGGTCGAGCAGCTCTCGGAGAAGGCCGATGTGAAGGCTCAGGCGCAGGCCAAGGTCGATGAGACCAAGCAGCAGGCACAGGCGCAGGGAGATCCGCAGCAGGTGAAGGACAACCCGGCGCCCGTCGCCGGCATCGCGGCCGGCATCGCCGGCCTGCTGTTCCTGCTCTGGCTGCTGCGGAGGCGCTGATGGCCAAGGCGCTCTACACACCGATCAGCATCGTCTTCAGCGTGCTCGGCGGCCTGCTCGCCGGCACGATCTTCAAGCAGGTCTGGAAGCGCATCTCCGGGGAGGAGGACTCGCCGAAGGCCCTGGAGAGCGAGTACGGCTGGAAGGAGATCCTGCCGGCGGCAGCGCTGCAGGGAGCGATCTTCGCGCTCGTGAAGGCCGCCGTCCAGCGTGGCGGGGCGCAGGGCGTCCGGCGAGTGACCGGCTTCTGGCCGGGCGACTGAACCAACCACAGGAGGCAAGATGGCCGAGGCACAACGAGAGCACCGCAGCGAGCGCGAGACCAGGCGGGCGAAGGACCGGCCGCCGGGCGGCAACGGCCGCGCGCCGGACCGACCCGGCGGGCTGGAGGGCAGCTCCAAGAAGGACACGATCAAGCGGACCTTCAAGGAGTTCTCGGCCGACAACGGCACCGACTACGCCGCCGCGCTCACCTACTACGGCGTGCTCGCGGTGTTCCCGGCCCTGATCGCGCTGGTGTCCCTGCTCGGCCTCTTCGGCCAGGGGTCGATCGACTCGCTCATCAGCAACCTCGAGTCGGTGGCGCCGGGTCCGGCGAAGGAGATTCTCACCAGCGCCCTGGAGAACCTGAAGGGCAACCAGGGCGCCGCCGGGATCGCCTTCGTGATCGGCCTCGCGCTCGCGATCAACTCGGCGTCGGGTTACATCGGCGCCTTCACCCGGGCGTCGAACGAGATCTACGAGGTCGAGGAGGGGCGCCCGATCTGGAAGCTCAAGCCCGTGCAGATCGGCATCACCCTCGTGCTGCTGGTGCTGCTCGTGCTGGTGATCGTGGGCGTGGCCGTAAGCGGCCCGCTGGCGCAGGAGGTCGGCAAGCTGCTCGGCCTCGGCGACAACGTGGCGACGATCTGGGACTTCGCCAAGATCCCGGTGATCCTGGCGATCGTCTCGTTCATGTTCGCCTTCCTCTACTGGTCCGCTCCGAACGTGAAGCAGCCCGGCTTCAAGTGGGTCAGCCCGGGCGGGGTGCTCGCGCTGGTGATCTGGATCCTGGCGTCGCTGGCGTTCGCGTTCTACGTCGCCACGTTCGCCTCCTACAACAAGACCTACGGATCGCTCGGCGGGGTGGTGGCGTTCCTGGTCTGGCTGTGGATCACGAACATCGCGATCCTGCTTGGCGCCGAGTTCAACGCGGAGCTGCAGCGCAGCCAGCGGATCGAGGCCGGGCCACGACGCGCCGCTGGACGAGCCGTTCCTCGAGCCGCGCGACACGACGAAGCTCGAGAAGTAGGTCGCCTCAGATCAGGGCCGCGCCCGACGGGCGCGGCCCTTTTCGAGATCGAGCTCACAAGCGCTTCCGGCGCCGCACCCGGGCGATGGGCATCGCGTACCACAGCGCTGCGAACAGCAACCCGATCACCGCGGAGCAGACGACGGCCGTCTCCCAGCTGAACACCACGTCGACCACCAGCCCGATCGCGCTCGTCATCGAGAGGGCGAGCACGGCCAGGCCGGCAAGCGCGAGCCGGTTCCCCGTGCGCACGATGTAGTCCTTCTCCTGCATCCGGAAGGTGATCCGGTGCTGGGCGGTGGGAGCGATCAGCAACGCCGATGCGACGCCCGCGCTGAGCAGCGTGAACAGGTACAGGCGCTCCTGGCCCGGGGTGAGGTCGGCGAAGCCCTGGTTGAACGGCACCACCAGCAGGAACGCGAACAGCACCTGGACCCCGGGCAGGGCCACCCGCAACTCGCCCAGCAGCTCCTGCAGGTTGCGGTCGAGTCTCTCCTGCTCGCTCTCCTGGCGCCCCGAGCCCGTCACCGGGCTCGCGTCTCGGGCCCCTTCGGATCCGTCTCGGGCACCACCGGTGGGTCGACGTCGGGCTGCTCCGGGGGCGACGGATCGGGGGTGTCCGGGCCGGGCGGATCGGGCGCCGGCGGGTCGATCGGCGTGTCGGGGATCTGAGGCCCCACGGGGTCGGTGTCAGGTCCGACCGGGGGGAGCGGATCGGTGATCTCGAGAGTGGGCATGACACGGCGCTACCCCACCGGGTACAGGGGGAAACGGCCGTTTCACGGGGTCTCTCAGGGGTACGAGAGAGGGGGTGGCGCTGACTGCGATTCTCGACGTGGACGGAACCCTGGTGGATACCAACTACCACCATGCTCTCGCCTGGTTCAGGGCCTTCCGGTCGCGCGGAGCGACGCTGCCGCTGTGGCGCATCCACCGTCACATCGGGATGGGCGGGGACCAGCTGGTGTTCGCCCTCGCCGGAGAGGACTTCGAGCGTGAGCAGGGTGACGAGGTGCGCGAGGCGGAGTCCAGGCGCTACCGGGACCTGATCGGCGAGGTCCAGCCTCTGCCGGGGGCCCAGGAGCTGATCGTCCGGCTCAAGGAGGAGGGCCACTCCGTGATCCTCGCCAGCTCGGCCAAGGAGGACGAGGTCGAGCACTACCTGGACCTGCTCGACGCCCGCGAGCTTGCCGACTCATGGACCACGTCCGCCGACGTGGAGACGACCAAGCCGGCTCCCGACCTCGTGGAGTCGGCGCTCAACCGTTCGGAGAATCACAACGGCGCGGTGATGGTGGGCGACTCCACCTTCGACTGCGAGGCCGCGAAACGCGCGGGGGTGCCCACGATCGGACTGCTCACCGGCGGCTTCTCGGAGGATGAGCTGCGCAGCGCCGGGGCCGGCCTCGTCTTCGACTCACCGGACGAGCTGCTGCACGGGATCGAGCGGACCCCGTTCGGCGCCTGAACTAGGCCGCGCCCGGGCTGTCCTCCGCCTCGTCTCGCGCCGCCTCCGGCGTGTCGTCCTCGACCACCTCCGAGGGCGCCTCCTCGGGAAGCTGGTCGGACTCGTGCGAGGCGTTGCGCTCCAGCTGCTCCTCGGCCTGCTCGAAGCCCTCCGACTCGCCGCCGCCGGCCTGCTCGACCGGTGCCCGCTCCTGCTCTCGCCTGCTTTCGATGTCTTCGTGCATGGCGGAGGGGTACCCCAGCCATGGGGACGCAACCGCATCTGTGGGAATACACTTCCGCGCAGCAAGGATGCGTGACCCCAGCGACGACGAGACCCAGCTCTTCAAGGCCAATCGCGCCGGAGATCTGGCCGCGCGCGAGGAGCTGATCGCCCGCTACCTGCCCCTGGCCCACCGCCTGGCAGGGCGTTACCGCAACTCCGGAGAGCCGATGGATGACCTGAGGCAGGTAGCCAGCGTGGGCCTGATCCACTCGGTGGACCGCTACGACCCCGAGGCCGGGCCGTTCGTGCGCTACGCGGTGCCGAACATCCTCGGCGAGCTGAAGCGCCACTTCCGCGACAAGGGCTGGACCATGCGCGTGCCGCGCTCGCTTCAGGAGCGGACGATGCTGGTGACGAAGACGACCGAGAGGCTGTACACCAAGCTCGGGCGGGCGCCGACACCCCGCGACGTTGCCGAGGCGACGAAGCTGGAGCTGGAGGAGGTGCTCGAGGCCATGGACCTGTCGAGCGCCTACTCCCCCACGCCCCTCGACGCCCCCGTGGGCGGCGACGAGGAGGGCGAGCGCACGGTGGCCGACACCCTCGGCGAGGAGGACGACCAGTACGAGCTGGTTGAGCTGAGCCAGACCGTGGCGCCGGCGTTTCGCGAGCTGCCGCGCCGCGAGCAGCTGATCCTCAAGCTCCGGTTCGTGGACGACCTGACGCAGGCGGAGATCGCCGAGAAGATCGGCGTGTCACAGATGCATGTCTCGCGGCTGATCCGGCGCGCGCTGAATCAGCTCACAGCGGCGACGGCGGACTGAGGGCTACGCGGCGTCGCCGTCGAGCTCGCGGAGGAACCCCTCGAACAGGCGCTTGTGCCCTTCCTCGTCGGCCAGGATCGTGATCACCATGTCCTCGGTGACCGGGTCGCGGTCGGCGCAGAACTCGATGATCTGGTTGTAGTAGTCGATCGCACCGCTCTCGGCCTCGATCACGCCACGAACGACGTGGATGAGGTCGATCTGATCGTCGGGCGGCTGCAGATAGGTCTGCTCCGCCGCGAAGTCCGATGAGCCCGGCACCACGCCGTAGAGCTCCTTGATCCGGCGGCCGAACTGCTGCGCGTGGCCGAGCTCCTCCTGGATGTCCTGCTCCAGGCTCTCGGTGATCTCACGGGCGCGGATGCCGTCGGGGTTGATCGAGTTCGCGATGTAGCTCATCACGGTCTCGATCTCCATCCAGTAGGCCTTCTTGAGCATCTCCACGACCTGCTCGCGGTCTTCGCGAGCGCCGTCGCTGAGGATGCCTCCGGCTTTGGTGCTGGATTCCATCTCGTTCCTCCTCTGTCGTGCTTTCTCAGGCGGCCGGGCTCAGCAGCCGCAGCCCGTGCTGCTCTGCCAGGTGTTCCAGCGCGCGTGACTCCAACTTGCGTACGCCCTCCGAGGACAATCCGAGCACCTCGCCGGCCTCGCGGAGAGCCGCGTGACGGTATCCCCCGATTCCGAAGCGCATCTGGATCACCTTACGCTCACGCTCGGGGAGGTCGGCCACCGCGACGTGAAGGGCCTCCTCGCGGAGGCTGAGCTCCACCTCCTCGTCGGGCTCCGGGGCGTCCGACGGCAACAGGTCCCCCAGCTCGGACGCGTCGGGGTCGCCGCCCACCGGGCGCTCGAGGCTCGTGACGGTGCGCGGCGTCTCGCGCACCTCGCGGACCTCGTCCACGCTCAGCTCCGCCTCGGCGGCCAGCTCCTCGGCCGAGGCGTCGCGGCCGAGCGTGAGCACCAGGTCGCGCTCGGCCTGAGCGATCCGCCGCTCGCGCTGGCCCACGTGCACGGGTATCCGGATCGTGCGCGACTTGTTCGCCAGCCCGCGCTGGATCGCCTGGCGGATCCAGAACGTGGCGTAGGTGGAGAACTTGAACCCCTTGCGGTGATCGAACTTCTCCGCCGCCCGGATCAGGCCGAACATGCCCTCCTGGATCAGATCGGGCAGGCCCATGTCGTGCCCCTGGTAGCGCTTGGCGATCGACACCACCAGGCGCAGGTTGGAGTTGATCATCCGCTCCTTGGCCTGCAGATCGCCGCGCTCGATCCGCTGGGCCAGCTCCACCTCCTCCTCCTTGGTCAGAAGCGGGTAGCGGCGGATGTCCTCGAAGAACAGGTCGAGTGCTTCGCTGGGCTCGTTCACCTCCTCAGCGTGTTCCCCGGGCGCGAGCAGGCAAACGGGTCAATGCTCGATTGCCCAGCCGTGGCGGGCCCACGTGCCCACGCCGCCGTCCACCACGTGCAGCACCTCGTCCGCCCCGTGCAGCTGCAGCAGGCTCGCCGCCACCGCGCTGCGCTGTCCTGACCCGCAGATGGCGGCCACCGGCCGCCCGGGGTCGATCCCCTCGGGCAGCTCGTGGATGTCGTGGTAGGGCACGTGCAGCGAGCCGGAGATGTGGCCGCCGCGCCACTCGCTCTCCTCGCGCACGTCGAGCACTTGCAGGCCGTCGTCTGCCGCCATCCGCTCGTGCAGCTCGGGCACGGTCACCCGCTCCACCCGGTCCACCGGCCGGCGCTCCTCGCGCCAGCTCGTCATGCCGCCGGCCAGGAAGCCCTTCACCGTGCGGATGCCCACGGACGCCGCGAGCTCGGCGGCGCAGCGGGCGTCGTCGTCGTCGCGGCCCACCACCACGATCTCCCCGCCCGGGTCGGCCAGCCAGGCCAGCTTGGAGCCGAAGCCCGCCCGCAGGATCGTGATCGCCACCGCGCCCGGCACGTGCGCGTCGTCGAACTGCTGGTCGGTGCGGACGTCCACCACCATCGCCCCCTCGGCCCGCCGCTGCTCCACCTGGCGCGGGGTGATCGGGTGGGCGTCGATCGGCTCGCGCACGAGCGGCCCCCTGTTGATGCGCACGATGTTCTCGAAGTTCGGCGGCTGGGGGCCGAGGGTCGCGAGCACGCGATCGACGAAGCGGGATTCGTCCGTCTCCGAGAGCAGCTCGTTGCCCGCGCGCTCGTAGCCGATCGTCGAGGACACCTTCATGTCCATCCCCGGCCCGCCGCACAGCGAGCCGCCCAGGTGGCCGGGCCAGACCTCCACCTCTGGCGGCATCGTGAGCAGCCGGTCGTGGAGCGAGTGGAAGATCGTCCGGGCGCCTTCCTCCTTCTCCACGGCCAGGTCCGGCCGCGCGATGTCCCCCACGAACAGCGTGTCGCCCGTGAGCAGCGCCCAGGGCTCCGGTGAGCGCGACGAGTCGACCAGGGCGAAGGCCGTGTGCTCGGGCCTGTGCCCGGGGGTGTGGATCGCCTCGATGCTGATCGCGCCCAGCTCCAGCGTCCAGCCGTCGTCGAACGGCTCGTGCTCGTAGTCCGGCGCCACCTCGCGATGCACGTGGATGGTCGCGCCCGTGGCTGCGGCCAGCCGGCCATGGCCGGACACGTGGTCGGCATGGTTGTGGGTCTCGAGCACGTGCTCGATCGAGACGCCGACGTAGCGGGCCGCGCTCAGGTAGTCGCCGATGTCGAGCTTGGGGTCCACCACGGCGGCGACGCCGGCGTGCTCGTCACCGACCAGGTAGCGAGGCACAGCCGAGGTCGTCATGGATGAACTGGCGGAACACCACGGCCGGGCCATCATCGCCGCCCGCGGTGTCGGCGATCAACCCTCGCTCAGCTCACCGCCCGCCGTGCCGCACAAGCTCCGATCCCGGTTTGGCACAGCCACGGGGGGATATCGCTCTACTAAGCCGATGAGCACCGCCACCCTGAAGCGCACCGTCCGCGAGTTCCGCGACGAGCACCTGACCGATTGGGCCGCTGCCCTGACCTATTACGGCGTGCTGGGCCTGTTCCCGGCCCTGATCGCGCTGGTGTCCCTGGTGGGCCTGGTGGGCGACCCGCAGGAGACCACGGACGCCCTCAACGAGATCGTCGCCGACCTCGGCCCCTCCAGCGCCGCGGACACGTTTCAGGGGCCGATCGAGAGCATCACCGCCAACCGCGAGAAAGCGGGCGTGCTGTTCTTCGCGGGCCTGGCGGGTGCGCTGTACAGCGCCTCCGGCTACGTGGGCGCGTTCATGCGCGCGTCGAACGTGATCTACGACGTGGAGGAGGGCCGCCCGTTCTGGAAGCTGCGGCCGCTGCAGATCGCCGTGACGCTGGTGATGGTCCTGCTCGTGGCGCTGGTGTCGCTGGCGCTCGTGCTCAGCGGCCCGCTCGCGCAGTCGGTCGGGGATGCCATCGGCCTCAGCGACACCGTGGTCGACGTCTACCAGCTGGCGAAGTGGCCGTGCGTGGCGCTGGTGGTGCTCACGATGGTCGCGCTGCTCTACTACGCCTCGCCGAACGTGAAGCTCCCGGGCCTGCGCTGGATCACCCCCGGCAGCGTGCTCGCGCTCGGCCTGTGGGTGCTGGCATCGGCGGCGTTCGCCTTCTACGTGGGCAACTTCGGGTCCTACGACAAGACCTACGGCACCCTGGGCGGGATCATCAGCTTCCTCGTGTGGCTATGGATCACGAACATCGCCCTGCTCCTGGGGGCTCAGCTGAACGCCGAGCTGGAACGGTCGCGGGAGCTTGAAGCCGGCATCCGCGGGGCGGCCGAGGAGATTCAGTTGCCTCCGCGCGAGGATCCGGGCTAGTCTGCCGCGGCTGTGACCGCGGCTCCGAGGGGAGCCTCAACGGGGCTTCACCTGGCCCCGTGTGCGGTATAACGGGTTTCCCCGCCCCCCTGAAGGCCGTCGTGAGCCTCTTCGAACTTCAGACCACCCAGGAGCCATACGGGCTCCATGCCGCCCTGTCGGGCGAGATCGACCTCTCGACCGTCGAGCAGGTGGAGTCGGGGCTGCGCGACGCGATCCAGAACGGCGCCGGGGTGGTGGCGGTCGATCTCAGGGAGGTGAGCTTCCTCGACTCGAGCGGGCTGCGCCTCCTGCTTCAGCTCCACAAGGACCTGAACGGCTCGGGACGGCGGATGGTCGTGGTGCAGGGGCCGCGCCGGGTCGCGCGGGTGTTCGAGCTCACGGGCGCCGACAGCGAGCTGGAGTTCGTGGCCGACCCCTCTGAGATTGGCCCGTGAGGGCTTCCAGCCCTCACCTTTGAGAATCATGGCGCCATCCAGGCGCCGTGAACGGTCCGCTTCGCGGACCTCCTCGGCCCTAGCTTCTAGCTGATCCTCACGATCAGGAACTCGGTGCTGTCGGCCGGCTCGGTGGCCGTCGCGTCGGACAGCCTTTCGATCACGGGGCCCACCACCGGCACGTCGGAGTCCGCCACCGCGGCGTCGGCGCCGCCCTTCTCGAGCGGGCCCACGCGCAGCTCGAAGCCGGCCTCCCGGGTCTTGATGCTCACGTTGGCCCGGTCGCCGACGAGATGGCGCAGCGCGTTGCGCGCCACGAGCTCGGCCAGCGAGCAGGGCCTCGACCACGCGGTCGCTCGGCATGTCGCGCTGCGCGGCCACGACGGCCACCAGCCGCCGGATCAGCCGCTCGGCCGGATCCACTCCCGGCACGGCGCCGTCGACGGTCTCGGCCACGGGCCGCCCCATCGGGAAGGTCATCCGCAGGTCGGTGCCGTCCCCGCCCGCGATATCCAGATCGGACGCGATTCCCTCGATCATCGAGAGCCCGTACCCGCGCCCCTCGCTTCGCCGCCGGGTGTCCTCGGGGATGCCGGCCCCGTCGTCGCTCACCGTGACCAGAAGGTCCGACTCGCGCGGATCCACCATCACCCGCACCTCGCCGTCGCCATCGGAGTAGGCATGCTCGACGGCGTTGGCCATGGCCTCGGTCACGGCCAGCTCCGCGTCCTCGAGCGCATCGATGTCCGCGTCGATCGTCTCCCCGACGGATCGCAGCGCCTGACGCACGATCGGGAGGCTGTCCTCGGTCGCCGGAACGGTAAGGCGCAGGTCGGTGCGAAGGAGCCCGATCTCGATGTCGATCATCACCGGAGTGTCACTGGAGGTTCTCAAGGTCGGCCTACCCGTGAAGCATGGCGTGAAACGCATGGGAATCGACGTTCGCGGCTCAACAGCCCCGGGTAGGGCGGCTCGTGTCCCGACAACTCAACCAGAACGGAGAGATATGAGCGAGCAATTGGCAGGGAAACGGAGCGAGGGCGCGGCCCTGGCCGCCTGATTCATAGGGTCCCACCGTGGCCTGGTGGGACAACGCGGTGATCTACCAGGTCTACCCGCGCTCGTTCCGCGACTCGAACGGGGACGGCGTGGGCGACCTGGCCGGGATCGCCGCCGGGCTCGACCACATCCGGTCACTCGGCGCGGACGCGATCTGGCTGTCTCCGATCTATCCCTCGCCGCTGGCCGACTTCGGCTACGACGTCTCCGACTTCAAGGGCGTCGACCCGGTCTACGGGACGCTGGACGACTTCGACCGCCTGGTCGAGGCGGCGCACTCGCGGGGCCTGCGGCTTCTGATGGACCTGGTGCCCTGCCACACCTCGATCGAGCACCCGTGGTTTCGCGAGCGGCCCGAGTTCTACGTCTGGGCCGACGGCGACAGGCCGCCCAACAACTGGCTGGCCACCTTCGGTGGGCCGGCGTGGAGCCGCGACGACCGCACGGGCCGCTGGTACCTGCACAGCTTCTACCCCGAGCAGCCGGACCTCGACTGGCGCAACCCCGACGTCGTGGCGGCGATGCAGGACGTGGTGCGCTTCTGGCTCGACCGCGGTGTGGACGGCTTCCGGCTCGACGCGATCGACCGGCTGGTGAAGGACGCCGACCTGCGCGACGACCCCCCCGCCTCCGCGCCGTTCGGGCTTCCGCTGCCGGAGGAGTACGCCCGGCTCGAGCACCTGTACTCCACGAACAGCCCGGACATCCGCCACGCGCTGGCCGCGTTGCGCGAGGCGGCCGGGGACGCGCTGCTGGTGGGCGAGGTCTACCTCCCGGCGGCGCAGGTGACCCCCTACCTCGAACAGCTCGACGCCGCCTTCGCCTTCGAGCTGTTCCACGCACCGTGGGACGCCGGCGCCCTGCGAGCCGCGATCGCGGCCTCGGGGGAGCGGGCGGCGTGGGTGCTCTCCAACCACGACTTCCCCCGCCTGCCCGATCGCTTCGGCCGCGAGAACGTGCGCGCCGCGGCGATGCTGCTGCTCACGCTGCCGGGCATGGTGTTCGTCTACCAGGGCGAGGAGCTCGGCCAGGGCGACGGCCCGCCGATGAGATCCCCGGTCGCGGCACCGCCTGCTCCCGGCGGGCGAAGTTCGACCGCGCGGGCCGCGACCGCTTCCGCCACCCGCTCCAGTGGACCGCCGACCCGCGCACGGCCGGCTTCACGAACGGCGACCCATGGTTGCCGCCGGTCGACCCGGCCGAGCGAAACGTGGCGGGCCAGGAGGCCGAGCCGGGCTCGCTGCTGTGGCTGTACCGCGAGCTGATCGCGCTGCGGCCGAAGCTCGGCCCGGGGCTGGAGCTGCTCGACGCCGAGCCCGGCGTCGTCAGGTACGCGCGGGGGGAGGTCACGGTCACGATCGACACATTGCGCCCTGTTGAGAGCCGTGTGGAAGGAGGGGGATTAACGCTTAGGTCTGGCGGGTAGGCCTTTGACCGAGTGGAGGAGGGAGAGTGAAAAAGGTGAGCGCAGCCATCATCGCCGTGCTTGCCCTGGGCGTCGCCGGTTGCGGCTTTTCTGACGAGGAGGCCGGCGGCGCGCGCACTCTCAACTGGTACGTCTTCAACGAGCCGGGCGGCGCCAACGAGGCGGCGATCGCGGCCTGCAACAAGCAGGCGAATGGCCGCTACCGGATCAAGTACCAGCGCCTGCCCACCGACGCCAACCAGCAGCGCGAGTTGATCGTGCGCCGGCTGGCGGCCGAGGACGACAGCGTCGACCTCGTGGGCATGGACGTGATCTGGACCGCCGAGTTCGGTGAGGCCGGCTGGATCCTGCCCTGGGACGGCGCCCGCCGGGAGCAGGCGATCGGGGGCAAGGTCGAGGGCCCGCGCAAGACCGTCGAGTACGACGGCAAGGTGTGGGGCATCCCGTTCACCACCAACACGCAGCTGCTCTGGTACCGCAAGGACAAGGTCGACAAGCCCCCCGAGGACTTCACCTGGGACCAGATGATCGAGGCGGCCGCCAAGGACAACAAGTCGATCGAGGTCCAGGCCGCGCAGTACGAGGGGTACGCCGTGTGGGTGAACGCCCTGATCGCGAGCGCGGGGGGCGGTGTGGTCGACCAGGACGGCAACGTGAGGGTCGACAAGAGCGCGACGCGGGCGGCGGAGATCATCCGCAAGCTCGCCGACCGCGCGGGCCCGCCCGGCATGGCCACCAGCAAGGAGGACCAGGCGCGAATCGGCTTCGAGTCCGAGCGCTCCAACTACCAGGTCAACTACTCCTTCATCTACCCCAGCGCCGCGGAGCAGAAGGGTGAGAAGTTCCAGAAGAACATCGGCTGGGCGCGCTACCCGCGCGTGGAAGCCGGGGAGCCGAGCAAGCCGCCCCTCGGCGGGATCAACATAGGCGTGGGCGCGTTCACCAAGAACCGCGAACTGGCCTTCGATGCCGCCCGCTGCCTGGCCCAACCCGACAACCAGGTCGTCGCCTCTGAGAAGGGCGGCCTGCCCCCCACCACCGAGTCCGCGTACGACGACCCGAAGGTGAAGAAGGCGCTGCCGTTCGCGGACCTGCTCAAGGAGTCGATCGAGGACGGCGGCCCACGGCCGGTGAACCCCGCCTACAGCGACATCTCGCTCGCCATCCAGAAGACCTACCACCCGCCGACCGGCATCACCCCGGACGGCATCGAGGACAAGCTGCAGACACGGATGGAGCGCGCGGCCGAGGGCAAGGTGTTCTGATGAGCGCCGTCGCCACGACCGGCAAGAAGCGGGTGTCGGATCGCGCGCGGTCCGAGCGCCGGCTGGCCTACATGCTGTGCGCGCCCGCGGTGATCACGATGCTGCTCGTCACCGGCTACCCGATCGCGTACGCCTTCTACCTGTCGCTGCAGCGCTTCGACCTGCGCTTCCCCGAGGACAAGGAGTTCGTCGGCCTCTCCAACTACGTCGACGTGCTCACGTCGAGCACGTGGTGGAGCGACGTCGGCACCACGCTTCTGATCACCGTCACCTCGGTCTCGGTCGAGCTCGTGATCGGGATGCTGATCGCGCTCGTGATGCACCGGGCGATCTTCGGCCGCGGCCCGGTGCGCGCGGCGATCCTGATCCCGTACGGCATCATCACCGTGGTCGCGGCCTTCGCGTGGCGCTACGCCTTCGACGCCACCAGCGGCTTCGTGCAGAGCACGTTCCTGCTCGCCGACAACGCCGAGCCGCTGTCCAGCCGCGGCGGCTCGCTGGTGGTGATCATCCTCGCGGAGATCTGGAAGACCACGCCGTTCATGGCACTGCTGCTGCTCGCCGGCCTGGCGCTGGTGCCCGACGAGCTGCACGAGGCCGCGAAGGTCGACGGGGCCGGCCCGGTGCAGCGCTTCTTCCGGATCACGCTGCCGCTGATGAAGCCGGCGATCCTGGTGGCGCTGCTGTTCCGCACCCTCGACGCCTTCCGCCTCTTCGACTCCGCCTTCATCATCCAGCCGGGAGGCGCGATCGGAACCGAGACGGTCTCGATCCTCGGCTACAACACGCTGATCAACCGAGCCAATCTCGGGCTTGGTTCGGCGATCTCGGTGCTGATCTTCCTCGCGGTGATCCTGATCGCCGCGTTCTTCGTGAAGGTGCTCGGCACCTCCACCGCACAGCAGAGAGGTGAGGCCGCATGACCCACAGGCCGCGCGAGCGCGTGTACTGGTCGATCGCGATCCTGGTCGTGGTCCTGTACGCCCTGATCCCGGTGGCGTGGATCACGTCGCTGTCGTTCAAGACCGGCTCCGAGGAGATCGGCGACGGGAAGTTCTGGTCGGGCTTCTCGACCGACAACTACGAGGTCATCTTCAAGGAGGACTTCTTCAAGGCGGCGCTGGTGAACTCGCTCGGCATCGCCGCGATCGCCACGATCATCTCGATCACGCTGGCCGCACTCGCGGCCTACGCGCTCGCCCGCCTGGACTTCGCCGGCAAGGCCGTGATCCTGTCGGGCGCGCTCGCCGTGGCGATGTTCCCGCCGATCTCGGTGGTCGGCTCGCTGTTCGACATGTGGCGGACGATCGGCCTCTACGACACCTGGCTCGGGCTGATCATCCCGTACATGACGTTCACCCTGCCGCTGGCGATCTACGTGCTGAGCGCGTTCTTCCGGGAGATCCCATGGGAGCTCGAGCAGGCTGCCCAGGTCGACGGCGCCACGCCGTTCCAGGCCTTCCGCAAGATCATCGTCCCGCTGGCCGCGCCCGGCGTCTTCACGGCGGCGATCCTCGTGTTCATCTTCGCCTGGAACGACTTCCTCTTCGCCAACACGCTCACCTCGACCTCGAACGCCCAGACGGTGCCCGCGGCGCTCGCGTTCTTCTCCGGCGGGTCGCGCTTCGAGGAGCCGATCGGAGCCATCTCGGCCGCGGCCGTGGTGGTCACGATCCCCATCATCATCATGGTCCTGATCTTCCAGCGCCGCATCGTGGCCGGGCTCACGGCGGGCGCGGTGAAGGGCTGAACGGAAAGGAACCCGAATGGCCGAGATCGTTCTCGACAACGTGACCAAGCAGTACCCCGACGGCTACGAGGCCGTGAAGGACATGAACCTGACGATCGAGGACGGCGAGTTCGTGATCCTCGTCGGGCCGTCGGGCTGCGGCAAGTCCACGGCGCTGCGGATGATCGCCGGGCTGGAGGACATCTCGGACGGCGAGCTGCGCATCGGCGACGAAGTGGTGAACGACAAGGCGCCGAAGGACCGCGACATCGCGATGGTGTTCCAGAACTACGCGCTCTACCCGCACATGAGCGTGCGCGACAACATGGGGTTCGCGCTGAAGCTCGCCAAGGTCGACAAGGGCGAGATCGAGCAGGAAGGTCGAGGAGGCGGCGAAGATCCTCGATCTCACGAACCACCTCGACCGCAGGCCGGCCAACCTCTCCGGCGGCCAGCGCCAGCGCGTGGCGATGGGCCGCGCGATCGTGCGCGATCCCTCGGCGTTCCTGATGGACGAGCCGCTGTCGAACCTCGACGCCAAGCTGCGGGTGCAGATGCGCACCGAGGTGTCGCGCATCCAGCAGCGCCTGGGCACCACCACCGTCTACGTGACCCACGACCAGACCGAGGCCATGACCCTCGGCGACCGGGTCGCGGTGATGCGCGCCGGGGTGCTGCAGCAGGTGGGCTCGCCGATGGAGCTCTACAACGAGCCCAAGAACCTGTTCGTGGCGGGCTTCATCGGCTCACCGGCGATGAACTTCATGCCGGCCACCGTCGAGGGCGACCGGCTGAAGCTGCCGATGGCCGAGGTCGCGGCGTTCGGGGGCGCGGACGGGGCCAGCGGTGACGTGATCGCGGGCATCCGGCCCGAGGACTTCGAGGATGCGACCCTCGTCGGGGACGCGAAGAACCGCGGGGCCACGTTCACGGCGAAGATCGACGTGCTCGAGTCCATGGGCGCGGAGCT
The DNA here is from genome assembly GCA_963761505.1 of uncultured Thermoleophilaceae bacterium. GTDB lineage: Bacteria > Actinomycetota > Thermoleophilia > Solirubrobacterales > Thermoleophilaceae > JAAYBF01. Next base: position 166,469 of record CAVXGW010000006.1, on the reverse strand, counting down.
CTACGCCCACTTCACCGCGAAGACCGACCAGAAGATCGAGTCCGAGGAACTGCGCGAGCTGGCCGAGGACTCCGGGGCCGGCGAGGTGCCGAGCGCCGGCGAGGAGGGCGAGGTCGTGGCGCGCCTGGACGCGGCGTCGAAGGCTCGGGAGGGCGCCGAGCTCGAGCTGTGGCTGGACGCCACGAAGGTGAAGCTGTTCGATCCGAAGGACGGGCGTAGCCTGGGGGCGGCGCGAGCGGAGGCAGGGCGCCCCCCCGGTGCTTCCACGGAGGCGCCTGGGCCCTAGCTGCGCAGGTCCTTGCGCAGCTTGCGGATCTGCGTGTCCTCCCACGAGGGGTGCTCGATCTCCTCGCGCACCCGCTTCAGGATCTCCTCGTCCCATTCGTGGGTCGTCAGCAGCATGTAGCGCAGGGTCACCGCCGCCACGTAGGCGTCGGTCTCCTCGGCCTTCGTGGCCACGCCCGCCTCACGCAGCATCTCGACCACCGGCTCGTAGTCCTCGCGGAACCAGGCGAGCGCGACCTCCTCGCGGGTCATGAACTCCCCGCGCGCCTGCATCGCGCGGAAGCCCCACGCCTCCACGCCCTCCGCCAGGAAGGCGTAGCCGCGCGGGTCCTTCAGCTGGATCCGCTTCCGGGCGTCCTCGGGCAACGGCACGCGTTCGGCGAACAGGCGCTCGTGGCTCTTCAGCGGTAGGTCGTCGAGCCGGATCTCGCGGTCGGCGCCCACGCGCGTGGTCACCTCGGTCACGTAGGCGTCGATCACGTCGAGGCCCAGCGCGCGCGCCACCGAGACGCGGTGGTGACCGTCCTTCACGAAATGCAGCTCGCCGATCCGGTAGACGTCGATCGGCGGCAGGGATTCGCCCCGCCGCTGCGCCGACGCAATTCGCTCCCAGCGTTGCCGCACGTTGCCCGAGGTCGGCCGGAAGCTGCGGTCGAAGTCCCGCCCGCGGTCCACGGTCCCGACGATCGAGTCGAGCTCGATCGTCTGGAGGCCGAGGCTGCGCTCGCCCTTTCGCCCGAGCGCGGCGACCACCTCCTCGAAAGGGAGGATCACGTTCACGTCGCCCGGCTCCCCGCGCAACCGGTTCACCAGGCGCGAGACGGCACGCCGGCGGCGCGCCTTGCCGAAGTCGAAGCCTGCGTCCGCGTCGGGAAAACCGGTGTCGGGCATCCACTGGTTTCTACCCTCATTGACCGCGGGCCGCCACGTGACCCCTTCTAGTTTGCTCGCGCCCGTTATGGGCTAACTAACAAGGGCATGGAAGCCACCGCCCCGATGGCCCAGGGCTACTGCCCGCACTGTGAACTGCTCGTGGAGGAGGGCGTCGCCAAGCGCTGGCCGAGCCGGCCGATCCGCTGCCCCCACTGCCAGCTGCTCATAGGCGCCGGGCGCGGCCACCACGCCCCCTCCGGGGACCCCGGCACGAAGGGCACGGCGGCCGGCGTGTTCTCGAGGCAGGCCAAGCGCGAGGCCGGCGAGCCCGAGACGAACCCGGGCGAGGTGCTCGACGGCATCCGCCAGGTGGCCGAGCAGGTCGGGCAGCGGCCCGAGCGGCTGCTGATGGTCGACTACCAGCAGGCGTCGGTCGCCGACACGCGATCTGCCGCCCGCTGCGCGACGTGTTCGCGGCCTTCGGCAACTGGAAGCGCGCGCGCAAGCAGGCCGCCGCGGAGTTACCGGAGCCGCAGGGCGGGTAACCCCCGCCCGGAGACCCACTAAGGAGATGTAGATGAGCATCATCGACAAGATCACCGGCCGCGCGAAGAAGGCCGCGGGCGATGTCGCAGACGACCCGTCCCTGCGCGACCAGGGACGTAAGGAAGAGGCGAAGGGAGACGCCAAGGAGGATCAGATGCGGTCCGAGGAGAAGGCCGCAGAGGACCGCGAGCGCGTCGACCGCCTCGAGCAGCAGACCTGAAGCGCGCCACTGATCTGACAGGACGCCGCGCCGTAGTCACAGGCGCGGCCAGCGGCATCGGCCGCGCCACCGCCCTGAGGCTTGCGGCGGACGGCGCGGCCGTCGTCGTGAATCACGTCGGCGACCCTGACGCGGCGCAGGACGTGGTGGCCGAGATCGGCGCCGACGCCGCAGCGGTGCGCGCGGATGTCTCGTCGGAGGACGAGGTCCGCGCGCTGTTCGCACGCGCCGAGGAGGCCCTCGGCGGCCATGTGGACCTGCTGGTGAACAACGCCGGTGTGGAGGCGCCCTACGAGCTGGCCGAGCTTCCGCTGGAGGAATGGGAGCGCGTGCTCGCGGTGAACCTGACCGGGCCCTTTCTCTGCTCGCGCGAGCTGGTTCGCCGCCTGCCCGAGGGCCGGGCGCCGGCCGTGATCGTGAACGTGTCCAGCGTGCATGAGGTGATCCCCTGGCAGCGCTTCTCGCACTACTGCGCCAGCAAGGGCGGGCTGAAGCTGTTCGGCCAGACCATCGCCCGCGAGCTCGCGCCGCGAGGCGTGCGCGTGGCGGCCGTGGCGCCGGGCGCGATCCTCACGCCGATCAACCGGGAGCTGGTCGAGGATCCTGAGAAGCGCGCGGAGCAGGAGGAGCAGATACCGCTGGGCAGGCTCGGCGAGCCGGAGGAGATCGCGGCCGCGATCGCATGGCTGGCGAGCGACGAGGCCGGCTACGTGACCGGCGAGACGCTGTTCGTGGACGGCGGTATGACGCTCTACCCGAACTTCGTCTGAGCCGGGTGTTGGGTTCGAGCCGGTGATGGGTAGGCGGGGTGTATGGACGAGCAAGAGAAGAACATCACCTCACCGCCTGACCAAACCCACGAGGCCACCACGCCGCCCGGCCAGGGAGACCTGGACGAGGAGGCCGCCGACAAGAGCCGAGAGGGCCTCGAGCAGGCGGGCGGCGGCGACTAGCGGGCCGCCAGGCCGAGCAGCTCGCCGTCGCCCTCTCGTACGTCGACGCTCGTGAAACCGGCGCCGGCGAGGAGTGCCCGTAGCTCGGAAGCTCCATAGAGGGTGAACCCGTGGTCGTGCAGCGGATCGCCCTCCATCACCTCGTCGCGCGGCTGAATCGCGACGCATAGGCGGCCGCCCGGGGCGAGCACCCGCGCGATCTCGGCCATGCCGGCCTCGGGGTCCGGCCAGAAATAGAGCGTGTGGACCGTGAGCAAGCGGTCCACGCTGCCGTCGGCGAATGGGAGCTCCGCCGCCGACCCCTTCACCAGCTTCGACCCTCGGCTCGCCCGCGAATCGCTTCCGGGCCGCGGCAAGCGCGTCGTCCGAGGATTCGACTCCTGATATCCGCCCCGCCGGCGTGGCGAGCAGCGCGCGCAAGCCCACCCCACCGCCGAACCCCAGATCGACGGCGTGCTGTCCGGCCTCCACGTCCAGGGCGGCCACCGCCTCGCGATTGATCGTCGCGTTGATCCGGTTCAGGAAACCCGTGATCAGGCGGCCGAACCTGCCGCTCGGGCCGGCGAGTTGAGCGGCCACCCGCCGGCGCAGCCCGTCGATCACGGCGCCAGCCGCTCCACCACCCACTCGCCCACCGTGTGCCTGAAGCGCAGGCGGTCGTGCAGGCGGTCGGGGTGGCCCTGCCAGAACTCCACCGTGTCGGGCACCAGGCGCAGGCCTCCCCACCAGTCCGGGCGCGGCACGTCGCTGCCCTCCGGGTAGCGCTCGGCCAGCTCGGCGTAGGCCTTCTCGAGCTCGTCGCGTCCCTCGATCACCCGCGACTGCGGGCTGCACAAAGCGCCGATCTTGGAGCCGTGAGGACGTGACGCGAAGTAGGCGTCGGACTCCTCCGCGCTCACGGCCTCGATCCGGCCGTCGGCACGGATCTGGCGCTGAAGCTCCAGCCAGGTGAACGCCACGGAGGCGCGCGGGTTCTCCGCCAGCTCGGAGCCCTTGCGCGACTCGAGGTTGGTGAAGAACACCAGCCCGCGCTCGTCCAGGCCCTTCAGCAGCACGGTCCGCGCCGCGGGCGCGCCGTCGGCCGACGCCGTGGCCAGCACCATCGCGTTCGGCTCCGGGAGCTTGCGCGCCGAGGCCTCGCCGATCCACACCTCCATCTGCGCCAGCCAGGTGGTCTCCAGGTCGCCGAGATCGAGGTGGCCCGGCTCGTATGCGCTGCGCATGTCGGCCAGCCAGTCGCTCACCGCGGCGGCACCCAGCCCCCGAACACGCGCTCCAGCTCCAGCGCCACGGCGATCGACACGTGGTCGCGGTCCCGTCCCGCCACCGCCTGCACCCCGAGCGGCAGGCCGTCGCGGTTCAGGCCGAGCGGGATCACCGTGGCGGGCAGCCCCATCAGGTTGAACGCGGCCGCCGGGAGCAGCAGCCACGGGCGGCCGACCGTGCGGCCATGCTTGGGAGCGACGCGCGGGAACGGCGGGTGCAGCAGCACGCCGTCGCCGATCACGCCCTCCACCTCGCGCGCGAGCGCGCGGCCGGCCTCGATCGCCTTCCGCGTCCGCGCCGCCGGCGCGCGCTTCTGAAGCTTCTCCCCCAGCAGCAGGAACAGCAGCGGCAGGGTGTGATCGCCCCGTCCGCGCCAGGCGTCTCGCGCGATCGTGCGCATCCGCGGCCGGACGCTCGGGTCGGCGGCCACGAGCGACCACACGTCCGGCCCGTCGCCGTCGCCGAGCGTGGCCAGGTAGTACTCCATCGCCCGCCGGATCGAGCGCATCGACTCCCGCCGCACCGCGGCGCCGGCCGCCGTCAGCGCGCCCGCGGCCCGCTCACGCGCGTCGAGCAGCTCCCGCGCCACCGGCAGCACCGAGGCGTCCTCGCTCACGATCACCGGCAGACCGCGCAGTTCCACATCCGCGGGGTCGCCCAGCTGCCACCTCGCGCGTGTCGGGATCCACACCGTCGGGCCCCGCGATCGTCCGCAGCATCGGCATCAGGTCCTCCGCCCGCCGCGCGATCGGCCCGACGGCGAGCATGCGGGTGAGGTCTCCCTCCGCGGGCGGGAACTGACCGCTGTTGGGCACCAGCCACGACGAGGCCTTGTGCCCGAACACGCCGTTGAAGAACGCCGGCAGCCGGATCGATCCGCCGATGTCCGAGCCCAGGCCGATCGGGGACGCCGCCGGCTCCCACCACGGCGCCCTCCCCGCCGGACGATCCGCCGGCCGTGCGGGAGGGGTCGTACGCGTTGTTCGTGCGCCCGTAGACGCGGTTGTCGGATTCGATCCACATCGTCAGCTCGGACGTGTTGGTCGCCCCGAGATGGATCGCGCCCGGCGGCCAGCAGCCGGGCCGCCGTGGACGCGGTCTCGGGCGCCGTCTCGCCGCGCCGCGCGACCACGCCGGCGGTGTACGGCATGCCCTCCACCGCGATCGATTCCTTGATCGTGCAGGGCACGCCGTGGAAGAGCGGCAGATCGTCGCCGGCGGCCACCCGCTCGTCCGCGGCGTCGGCCTCGGCCAGCGCAGCGTCGTAGCGGTCGAAGACGATCGCGCCGAGCTCGGGCTCGCGCCGGCGGAGCACCTCGATGTGGGCCTCCACCACCTCGCGCGAGCTGACCTCGCCGGCGCGGATCGCCGCGGCAAGCGCCGTGGCGGACCGCTCGGCGAGGGGCGCTGCGGCGGTGGCTAGTCCTGCCACCAGCCCGGCTGCATGTCGGCCTCGGCGCGCTTGTCCTCCACGAAGGGAGCGCCGAAGGCCACGTAGTCGACCCCGTCGGGCCCCGCCTCGAAGTTGCGCATCATCCCGGCGGGCACGCGCACGGCGTCGTACTCGGACAGCTCGAGCACGTCGTCGTCGAGCTTGAGCCGCGCGCTGCCGCGGACGACCACGTACAGCTCCTCCTGCTCGGCGTGCGAGTGCCCGAACGGGATCCGGAAGCCGGGTTGGAGCGCATCAGGGAGGCGCCCGAGTGCTCGAGCCCGAGGTCCCCGCTCGCGAAGCGGGCCTCCATCTCCTCCGGCATGCCGAAGTTGGGCGCCTGGTTCTCCACATCGTTGAGGTTGATCTTCGTGTAGGAAGCCATGCCCGGATTCTCCACGAATGCCCTAGCCGAGTGCGCGCAGGCCCGCGGTGACAACGGCCGCCACGAGCACGCATCCGACGATCGACTCGGTGCGCCACATCACGAGGCCGCCGGCCGCCACGCCGGCGGTCTCCGCCCCGACGGCGATCCGATCGCCGTCCGCGAACACCTGCGTCACCACCAGGGCCGCCAGCAGGGCGGGTGCGAGCAGCACGATCACGCTCGAGAACGCAGTCCGGCAGGTCGCGGCCGCCGAGCGCGATCGGGCCGGCCGCCTTGATCGCCACGGCCGTGGCCGCGACGCCGCAGATGACCACCGTCGTGGTGCTCACCCGCTCTCCTTCACGATGTCCGCGCGGGCGGCGCGCGTGAGCCCGGCCAGCGCCGCCGCTCCGGCCGCCAGCACCGGAACCCCCGGCGGGCGCCACCGGCACGAGCGCCAGCGCGATCGCCGCGCCCGCCGCCGCCACCCCGCGCGCCCGGCCGCTGCGCGCCTCGGCGATCAGCAGGGCAAGGAAGAACGCCGGGTAGATCGCGTCGAGGCCGAGCTCGGCCGGGTCGCCGAGCACGTCGCCGGCCAGCGCGCCCAGGATCGTGCCGGCCTGCCAGGTGACGTACTGGATCGCGCTCGACCCGAACAGCATCTTCCGATCGAAGGTGCCGTCGCCGCGCGAGGCGAGCGCCCACGAGGCGTCCACCACCACCTGGCCCTGCGCCGCGCGCTTGATCGGGCCGCCGGGCAGCGATGGTCCCAGCGCCGCGCCCATCGCAAGGAAGCGGGAGTTCATCAGCGCAGCGGCCGAGACCGCCGGGCCCGCGCCGCCGCCCTGGGCCGAGGATCGCCACCGCCGCGAACTGGGCCGAGCCGCCGAAGACCACGGCCGACATCACGATCGCCTCGAGCGCGGTGAAGCCCGCCTGGCGGGCCACCACGCCGAACGAGACCGCAAGCAGCCCGCCGGCGAGCGCGAACGGCGCGCCCGCGCGCAACCCGTCGCGGAAGGTGGCCTGCGTGGGCGCCTCTGGTGACACGCGGCGAGGGTACTTGTGGCGAATAATCGGGCCGTGTCCGCCGCCCGCCTGATCGTCCTCGCGCTCGCGCTCGGTGCTCGTCCTCCCGGCCACCTCGGCCCCGGCCGCCGAGCCGCTCGCCACGTGCTTCTGGGAGGGGCCGATCTCGATGAAGCGCCCCACCTCACGCGGCTTCGACGGCCGTGGCTTCAACTTCCCGGAGGAGTCCGCCACCTACTGGCTGGCCCGGTTCGAGCTTCCGGCGGGGTCGCGGCTGCGGCTGCGCGGCCGCTACGCCCGCGCCCGCTACCAGTCGATCAACGCGTACTCGGCGGGGGTCCCCACCGACGCCCTGTCCGACCTCCAGACGAATCCCGACCCGGGCTCGGTGAACCCCTTCGTGGCGGGAAACCGGCGCGATTCGCCGCGGCGGTCCTACACGGTCACCGTGCTCGACCAGCCGCGGCCGTCGGCCATGCGCGCACCCAACACCGTCTACGCGAGGACCGAGGACGGCTCCGCGATCGAGCTCTTCTACCGCACCTACGAGCCCGATCGCGGCTTCGACCTCGACGGCGGAACCGGGCTGCCGGAGCCCGAGCTGGTGCGAGCGGACGGATCGACCGCCAGGGGCGCGGCGGCCTGCGCCGCGGTGAACAGCCCGGACCGGTCGATCCCGCAGCAGACGATCCCGGCGGCGCTGTGGCAGGCGGGGCGCAACGCGCCGGGCTGTGACGGCGCCACCAATCCGGCCTATGAGCCCGTGCGCTGGGAGCGCTTCTTCACGATCGACTACGCCCAGCAGGCCGTGGTGCTCGACTGCACCCCACAGGGCCGCGCGCAGCGCCGCTCGGATCCGCCGGCCGAGCGCGGCGGGTTCTACTCGAACCGCGACAACGCGTACATCTACGCCCATCTGAGCCGCAAGTTCGGCCCGGTGCTGACGCTGCGCGGGAAGCTGCCGACCGTGCCGCGCACCTTCGACCGCCAGCGCCGGATGGAGGCCGCGCAGCTGCGCTTCTGGTCGCTGTGCACCGGCGAGTCGCGGGTCACGCTGCGCACGCCGGACTGCGTGGCCGACCGGGAGGTGCCGATCGACTCCCAGCGCAGGTTCACGATCGTCGTCTCGCAGGCACAGGACAGGCCCGCGAACGCCCACCCGCGCTGCGGCGCCACCTGGATCGACTGGGGCTCACGGGGCGACGGCGCGGGCGATCCCGACTACGCGGCGATCATCCTGCGCAACATGCTCCCCGCGGCGGGCTTCGGCCAGGCGGTGCAGCGGATCCGCAGGCCCGGCACCGAGGCCGACGTGATGGGCGACCACTTCCCGGCCACGGGCTACGGCACCAAGGCCGGCTTCGAGGCGCGCGGGTGCACGCCGGAGCGCTCTCACGCTCGGGCGGCGCCTGCGGGTACTGCGCCGGGGACGGCGGGTGCGCGTGCGCGTGGCCTGCAGGTCGTATGAGGTCGCGTGCTCGGGCCGGCTGGTGATGCGCCGCGGCCGCCGCCTGGTCGGGCGCGCCCGGTTCTCGGTTCGCTCGGGCACCACCAGGGCCGCGACGTTCCGGCTGTCGCGCAAGGGGCGCAGGCGGCTGCGACGGGCGCGTCGCCTGGTGGTGCGCGCCAGCGCTTCGACACCGGTTGGCGTGCCGCTCTCGGCGCGGCAGGGCTACCGGGTGCGGCGCCGCCTTCCGTGACCGCCCAGCAGCCGCCACCGCCCCCTCCACCGCCCGCCAGGACCTTCGTGATCGAGCAGGCCCGCGTGGGGCCCCGGCTGGCGTTCTTCGCCGGGCGGCCGCTGGCGCTGCGGCTGCGCTTCCGCGCCTCCGGCCGGCTCGACCTGAAGGCGCAGATCCGCGCGCCGGGGGGCAAGGTGATGCGGCGCCTGCGCGTGCGCGGCGCCAGGCCCGGCAGCGTGCGCCTGACCTGGGACGGCCTGACCACGCGCGGGCGCGTGGCGCCCGGTGGGCGCTACCGCGTGTTCGCCGGGGCCGTGGGCGGCGGGCTTCGCAGGGTCGGCTCCTTCATGTGGCGCGAGCACGTCTACCCGGTTCGCGGGCCGCACTGGTTCCGGGGCCAGGTGGGCCTCTTCGGCGTGCCGCGCAACGGCGGGCGCACCCACGAGGGCTTCGACATCAACGCCGCCTGCGCCACGCCGGTCGTGGCCGCCCGCGGCGGGCGCGTGAAGGTGCGCCGGTACGACCCGGTGCTGTACGGGAACCTCGTGATCGTGCGCGGCGCGCGCGAGCGCCGTGACTACTGGTACTCGCACCTGCGCTCGCCGGGCCGTGTGCGTGTGGGCGATCGGGTGCGCACGGGCACGCGGCTCGGCGGCATCGGGGCCACGGGCAACGCCCGCAGTGTCGGCTGCCACCTGCATTTCGAGACCCGCGGCCCCGGCGGGCCGTTCGATCCGCTGCCGCTGCTGCGGCGGTGGGATCGCTGGAGCTGATGGCCCGCGTGGCCACCATCGGCGTCTACGGCTTCACCGCCGAGACGTTCCTGTCGGCGCTGCGCGAAGCAGGCGTGGGCCTCCTGCTCGACGTGCGCCAGCGCCGCGGCGTGCGCGGCAGCGAGTACGCCTGGGCCAACTCGGCGCGGCTGCAGGCCGCGCTCGCCGAGGCCGGGATCGGCTACAGGCACCTCAAGGAGCTGGCGCCGACCACGGAGCTGCGACAACTCCAGTACGCGGAGGACACAAGGCAGGGCGTGGGCAAGCGGTCGCGGCAGGTGCTCGCCCCCGCCTACCGTGAGCGCTACACGCGCGAGATACTCGACCCCGTGGACCTCGAGCGCGATCGTGGCCGGCCTGCCGGCGGACTCCGTCTCCGCGCTCATGTGCGTGGAACGCGACCCCGAGGCGTGCCATCGCTCGCTCGTGGCGGAGCGGATGGCGGCCGAGCACGGAGTGCAGGTGGAGAATCTGACGCCATGATCGACATCGAGACACCCCACGGCCCGGCCCGGGTGCACCTGCACCCGGTCCGGGACGCCGCGCGCCGCTCTGTTCCTTGGCCACGGAGCGGGCGGGGGCGTGGGCGCGCCCGACCTGGAGGCCGCGCGCGACGCCGCGCTCGAGGCCGGGCTGACCGTGGCGCTGGTGGAACAGCCCTACCGCGTGGCCGGCCGGCGCTCGTCGCCGCCGGCCCACCACCTCGACACGGCGTGGACCGCCGTGGCCGGCCACCTGCGCGAGAACGAGCTGGCCGGCCTCCCGCTCATCGCGGGCGGCCGTTCCGCGGGCGCGCGGGTCGCGTGCCGTACGGCGGCCGACACCGGCGCCGCAGCGGTTCTCTGCCTCGCGTTCCCGATCCAGCCGCCCAAGCGCAAGGGCAGCGAGCCGCCGCCGAGCCGGCTGCCCGAGCTGGAGGGCGTGGCGGTGCCGATGCTGATCGTCCAGGGCGAGCGCGACCAGTTCGGCATGCCGCCGGAGGGACCGGGCTGGACGCTCGTGAAGGTGGCCGGCAACCACGGGCTCAAGTCGGACCTGCCGGCGGTCCGAGCCGCGGTGGCCGAGTGGCTCAGCGACACACTCGCACTCGGCGGAAGATCCGCCGCGAGCGCCCGTCGCTGAGCCGCGCGCGCAGGCCGATGCGCACCACCCCTCCCGCGCGGAGCCGCGACGAGCGGATGCGGACCGTGAACGGGAAGCGGCGGTCGCGCTTCACCAGCCGGCGGTTGGCGCGGAAGTCCGCGCGCCTCACCAGCCGCCGGTCGCGGCCGGTCAGCGCCACCCGGATCGGCGGACGCGCGCAGCGCCGGCCGCGGGCGTCGCGGCCACGGCGGTAGCGCAGCCGCAGGCCCAGGCGCGGGCGGCCCAGCTTCCGCAGGAAGGTGCGCGTCTGCCCGGTCACGGCCCGCTGGAGGTCGCCGAACAGGCCGTTCACGTCGACGATGTGCAGCCCCCAGGAGTCGTCAGGCGACGGGTTGAGCCGCCGGGCGTCGCCGATCGAGCGCACCATCAGCACGTTTGCCCCGTTCGATGTCTCACAGCGGCCGGTGTAGCGGTCGGCGGGCCGCAACCAGGGCGTGGGCGCCGACGGCGGCGGGCCTCCGTACGCCTGCGTGATCGACAGCGCGATGAAGCCCGGCGGGAACGGCTTGCCGGGTATGAGCGGCTCGATCTCCACCTGGCGGTTGGCGCCGAGCGAGGCCGGGTTGTTGCACACCACCTCGTAGCCCGGGCCACCGGGATTGCCGGTCACGGGGTCGGGCTCCGGCGGCGGCTTGCCGAAGCGCGGGCTGTCCGGCGGCGTCTCGTTGAAGAGCGAATAGGCGATCACGCAGCCGGGCTGCCCCTCCGCGCGGCAGGCCGGCACGTTCTGGAAGTCCCCGCCGGTCTGGCGGCCCCGCTTCACCAGCACGTTGCCGCCCATGAGCAGCGCCGAGACGAGCTGCCTGCGCAGCGCAGGCTTCGGGTCGATCTCCGTGCGGATCAGCCGGCGCAGATGGAAGCTCCCCTGCGAGTGGCCGATCAGGACGACGCCACGGCCCCTGTTGTGGTTGCGCATGTAGTCGCGCCAGGCCTCGAGCACGTCGGCGTAGGCGAGCTGGCGCGAGGCCGGCGTGGTGTACGCGCCCCGCGCGAGCAGGGCGGGCACGGTGTTCTGGCGGTAGACGGGCGCGAACACGCGGCACTGCTGCGAGAACCGCGCGGCCTGCCAGCGCACGATGCCCTCGATCTCGGGATCGATCGCCTTGGTCGCGTTCGGCCCCGGCTGATTGCTCACGGTCGGGTAGACGTAGAAGCAGTCGACCGGCGGGTTCGCGGGGATCGGGGCCTTCTCCACGCGCGAGCGGCCGCCGGGCCCGTAGACCGTGGTCGTCAGGTCCTCCAGGCAGATGTTGTCCGCCTGGCCCGGTTTGCAGACCCAGGAGACGTCGGCGGCGGCGGGCGCCGCCCCCGGGCCGAGCGCCGTCACGGCGCCGGCGATCGCCAGTATGACTCCAGGTCTCCTCATCACGTTGCTCAACGAGAAGAGGCGGGCCCGAAGGCCCGCCTCTTTGCTCACGTCCTCCCGCTCGCCCTACTGCGGCGTCGCGTCGGTGCGGTCCGGCAACGTGCCGCCGGCGCAGGTGTTGTCGCGAGCGCTATCGGAAGGCGCCGGGAACGGGTTGCCTCCGGCGATCCCCGCACTCGCGCCCGCGCTGACCGTGACGGTCGCACCGGCCGGCCACAGCGAGCAGCCCACGGGCGGGGCGTTGCCCGGCCCGAACGTGTACGTCAGCTTGCCGTCCCCGTTGGCGTCACGCGGGTCGCCCGCCGCGGTGGGAATGTCCACCACGAACGACCAGGTGCTCCCGTTGGCGACGTAGCCGCCGGCACGCGTCCCCGTGTAGGTACAGCTGTCTCCCGGCGCGGCCACGCATCCCTCCTGCGAGAGCGGCGCGGGCGTGACGATCGGGTCAGATGCGGCGGCTGTCCCAGCAAATGCGAATGCAGCCAGGGCTGCGCCCGCGACAACGAACTTCTTCAAGGTGTTCCTCCCCTGCCTGAGTGGTTCAACGGCGCCAACTTCGCGCTGCCGGTCCATTCCCAGAACGGGGAGATTCGAAACGGTCTGCTCGGCGCTTGTAGAGCGCCGCGGCACGCCCCTCCGGGCCAGGCGCGATAGTGCAGCCAACGTGAAGGCACTCGTCAAAGCGCGCCCGGAGCCGGGGCTGTGGCTGGAGGACGTCCCCGAGCCCGAGGCCGGCATCAACGACGTGCTGATCCGCGTGCACCGCACCGGCATCTGCGGGACCGACCTGCACATCCACGCCTGGGACGCCTGGGCACGAGAGGCGGTCCCCACCCCGCTGGTCGTCGGGCACGAGTTCGCCGGCGAGGTCGTGGAGGTGGGCTCGAACGTGAGCGACTTCCATGCCGGGGACCTCGTGAGCGGAGAGGGGCACCTGGTGTGCGGGCGATGTCGCAACTGCATGGCCGGGCGCCGGCACCTCTGCGCGCACACCCGCGGCGTCGGCGTGAACCACCCGGGCGCGTTCGCCGAGTACATCGCGCTGCCGATGACCAACGTCTGGCATCACGCCGACGGCGTGGACCCGGAGGTCGCGGCGATCTTCGACCCGTTCGGCAACGCCACCCACACCGCCCTCTCGTTCCCCGTGCTGGGCGAGGACGTGCTGATCACGGGCGCCGGGCCGATCGGGCTGATGGCGGCGGCGGTGGTCCGTCACGCGGGCGCGCGGCACGTGGTGATCACGGATGTGAACCCCTACCGCCTCGAGCTGGCCCACAGGATGGGGGTCACCCGCGCGCTCGACGTGCGCTCGGAGACGGTGGCCCAGGTGCAGGCCGAGCTGGGTATGCAGGAGGGCTTCGACATCGGCCTGGAGATGTCGGGCCAGGCGGAGGCCCTGCGCGACATGCTCGCCAACATGGCCCACGGCGGGCGCATCGCGATGCTCGGCATCCCCTCGGAGGAGATCGCGATCGACTGGAACACCGTGGTGTTCAACATGCTCACGATCAAGGGCATCTACGGCCGCGAGATGTACGAGACCTGGTATGCGATGACCGTGATGGTGCAATCCGGCCTGGACATCTCACCCGTGATCACCCACCGCTTCGCCGCGACCGACTTCGAAGAGGCGTTCGCGACCGGTGCGAGCGGCCAGGCGGGCAAGATCCTGCTCGACTGGCAGGCGATCTGACATGGACCCCTCCATCGCCGACCAGCTCAGCGCCGAGCTCGACGCCATCCGCGGCGAGGGCCTCTACAAGGACGAGCGGGTGATCGCGTCCCCGCAGGCGGCGCAGGTGAGACTGCGCGACGGCGCGGAGCTGCTCAACTTCTGCGCCAACAACTACCTCGGGCTGGCCGACCATCCCGACGTGCTGGCCGCGGCGCGGGCGGCCCTCGACGAGTGGGGCTTCGGCCTGGCGTCGGTGCGCTTCATCTGCGGCACGCAGGAGATCCACAAGCAGCTCGAGGAACGACTGAGCGCCTGGCTGGGGACCGAGGACACGATCCTCTACGGCTCGTGCTTCGACGCCAACGCCGGGCTGTTCGAGACGCTGCTCGGTCCGGAGGACGCCGTGATCTCCGACGCGCTGAACCACGCCTCGATCATCGACGGCATCCGGCTCTGCAAGGCGCAGCGCCACCGCTATGCCAACGGGGACATGGACGAGCTCGAGCAACGCCTGCGCGAGGCCTCGGGGGCGCGCCGGACCATGATCGCCACCGATGGCGTGTTCTCCATGGACGGCTACTTCGCGCGGCTCGACCGCATCTGCGAGCTCGCGGACGAGCACGGGGCGCTGGTGATGGTGGACGACTCCCACGCGGTCGGCTTCGTGGGACCCACCGGCCGCGGGACCCCCGAGCACTTCGGCGTGAGCGAGCGGGTCGACATCATCACCGGCACGCTCGGCAAGGCGCTGGGCGGCGCCAGCGGTGGGTTCACCAGCGGCCGGCGCGAGATCGTGGAGATGCTGCGCCAGCGCTCGCGGCCCTATCTGTTCTCGAACACGATCGCCCCGCCGATCGTGGCCGCCTCGCTGAAGGTGCTCGAGCTGCTGGAGGGCGAGACGGGCGAGAAGCTGCGCGACCGGCTGCGCGCCAACACGGCCCTGTTCCGATCGCGGATGACCGAGCACGGGTTCGAGATCCTGCCCGGCGAGCACCCCATCGTTCCCGTGATGTACGGGGACGCGCAGAAGGCGGTCGACGTGGCCGAGCGGCTGCTCGGCGAGGGCATCTACGTGATCCCGTTCTCGTTCCCGGTGGTCCCGCGCGGCGCAGGCGCGGATCCGCACGCAGCTCTCGGCCGCGCACTCCACCGACGACGTCGAGCGGCTGGTGGCGGGGTTCCGGGCGGTCAGCGGCCGGTAGGCCCGCGCCAGGCTCAGACGGACAGGCGGGTGCGGAGCGCCTCGAACTCGGCGTCGGTGACGACGCCGCCCTGGTGCAGCTCAGTCAGTTCCCGGAGCGCCTCAGCCGGGTCAGCGCGGGGCGGCTTGCCGCCGGCGGGCGGGGTTCCCTGGGGATGGGGCCGTGCCGCAGGGAAGGCCGCACGAACCGTCTGCTCGGCCCAACGCCCGCCTTGACGCCCGGCGCACCAACCGGCGATGTTGTCGGTGCGTCCCGTGACGGCGGCGGTACGCATCATCCGGCTGAGGAGGGCCACTGGCGGCGACCGTAGCGCACGCCGTGGTTAGATCAGCGCATGACGGAGCCGGACCGCAAGGTCGACCCGGCACCGCTGGCCGCCGACGTCGTGCAGCGCACGTCGATGGCGGCCGAGCGGACGTGGCTTGCCTGGTGGCGCACCGCACTCGCCGCGACCGTCGGCTCGCTCGCCGTGGGACGCCTGGCACCCGAGGTGCTCCACGTGGCCACCTGGCCCTACGTGGTGCTTGGCGCCGGATACGCCGGCATCGCGGTCGGGATGCTCGTGACCGGCGCCCGTCCGCCAGCGCGACCTCCAGCGGGCGATCGAACGCGGCTCGCAGACGCCGCTCAGCTTCCGGCTGGTGGCGCTGTTCACCGTCGGCGGGGTCCTGCTCGCCCTGACGACGGTCGTGCTGGTGATCGGCCAGACGTGACGCGCGTCCGGCTGGCCGAGTTGATCGCGATGATCTCGCTCGGCACCGACCTGGGGATGGGTCAGCCGATGGAGCACGTGATGCGGCAATCGCTGATCGCGCTGCGTCTGGCCGAGCGGCTGGGACTCGATGACGCCACGCGGGCGGTCGTCTACTACGTCAGCTTGATCTCCTGGGTGGGGTGTCACGTCGACGCGTACGAGCAGGCGAAGTGGTTTGGGGACGACCTGGCGCTCAAGACCGACGCTCGCCATGTGGACATGGCGGGCGCTGACCGCGACGACGTTCGTCATGAGCCACATCGGCGCCGGCCGGGGATTGATCGATCGGGCTCGCCTGGGCGTCGAGTTCGTGGGCGAGCGGGCGGCGGGCCGTCAGCGAGATGATCGAGAACCACTGGCTGGCGACCAACGAGCTGGCGGCCCGGCTCGGACTCGGCGAGAAGGTGCGCGAGAGCCTCTACCAGACGTTCGAGCGCTGGGACGGCAAGGGGGTGCCGGCCGAGGCCAAGGGCGAGGAGATCCAGATGCCGGCGCGCCTGGTGAACCTCGCGGACGTCGTCGAGGTCTTTCACCGCACCGGAGGGGTGGACGCGGCGATCGCGGTCGCCCGGGAGCGCAGCGGCTCTCAGTTCGACCCGGCGCTGGTGGACGTCTTCTGCGCCGACGCTCCGCTGCTGTTCAGCGACATCGACTCGCTGACCACCTGGCCGGCGGTGATCGCCGCCGAGCCGGCGCTCGAGATCGTGCTCTCCGACGAAGAGCTCGAGTCCGCGCTGGAGGCGATCGGCGACTTCGCGGACCTGAAGTCGCCCTGGACGCTCGGCCACTCACGTGGCGTGGCCGACCTCGCCTGCGCGGCGGCGACGCTCTACGGGCTGTCGGAGGACGACGCCAGGCTCGTGCGCCGAGCGGGGCTGGTGCACGACCTGGGGCGCCTGGGGGTCTCGAACGCGATCTGGGACAAGCCCGGGCCGCTCACCACGGCGGAGTTCGAACGGGTGCGCATGCATCCGTACCTCACCGAGCGCATGCTCGCCTCGTCCGAGGCGCTGGCCCCGGTGGGGGCGATCGCGGTCCAGCACCAGGAGCGGCTCGACGGGTCGGGGTACCCGCGGGGACTGTCCGGCGACGCGCTGACCCCGGCGGGGCGGATCCTCGCGGCGGCGAACGCGTATCACGCGATGACCGAGCCGCGGCCCCACCGCGATGCGCACACCCCCGAGTCCGCCGCGGCCGAGCTGCGCTCGGGAGTCCGTCAGGCGCTCTTCGACGGCGACGCGGTCGATGCCGTGCTTCGGGCAGCGGGCCATCCCGTCAAGCGCCGGCGTGAATGGCCGGGGGGCCTGACGAACCGCGAGGTCGAGGTCCTGCGGCTGCTCGTGCGCGGCCTGTCCAACAAGGAGATCGCCGAGCAGCTCGTGATCTCGCGCAAGACGGCCGGCAGCCACGTCGAGCACATCTACACCAAGCTCGGCGTCTCCAATCGCGCGCAGGCCAGCCTGTTCGCGGTCAAGCACGGTCTGATGACCGCCGCCTAGGCGGGCTGCAAAAGATCGGGTGAATGCCCGATGCGCGGCCCGGGCGCCGATCGTACGGTCGCTTGCATGACCAACCAGACCGCAACAGGCCGTACACCGACATCGACTCTGGGACGCCTCGGGGCATGGGCGGCCGACCACCGCCGGCGTGTCGTGATCCTCTGGGGGGTCGTGGTGCTCTGCCTCGGAGCGCTCGCGCCGTTCGCCGACAGGGCGCTCTCGGGCGCCGGTTGGGAGGCTCCGAGCTCGGAGTCCGGGGACGCTCGCCGCGCGATCGAGTCGAATTTCCCCGGGCAGGGAACCTATGCGCTGTCGGTGGTCGTGGCCGGCAGGGACGCCGGGATCGGCGATCGGCCGATGCGAGCCGCGCTCGCCGGGGTGACTCGCGTGCTTCGCAGCGACCGCGCCGTGAGCGGAGTGCTCCCGCCGCAGCAGGGGGTCACCGTCTCGCGCGACGGCCGGACCGCGATCGTCACCGGGCTGGCGGGCGAAGCGCCGTCGGAGATGGTCGAGGCGGCCGGACGGCTGAAGGGCCGCCTCGCCGCGCTGTCCAGCTCCGAGATCACCGTTCGCCTCACCGGCCCGGCCGCCATGTGGTCCGACTTCAACCACGCCAACAAGGCCGCGATGATGAAGTCCGAGGCGCTGTCCTGGCCGCTCACGCTCACGCTGCTCGTGCTCGCGTTCGGAACGCTGGCGGCGGCCGGTCTGCCGCTCCTGCTCACGATGGCGGGGCTCGTCAGCGCCGGCGGCCTGCTCTTCGTCGCCGGACAGCTCTTCGACGTGTCCATCTGGGCGATGAACTTCGCGATGATGTTCGCGATCGCGCTCGGGATCGACTACGCGCTGTTCCTCGTGGTCCGATTCCGCGGCGCGCTGGCGGCCGGGCTGTCGCCGCGTGACGCCACGGTGCACACGATGGCCACGGCCGGCAAGGCCGTGCTCGCGAGCGGGCTCACCGTGGTCGCCGCGCTGATGGCGGTCATGCTCGTGCCGGTCCCGACCTTCCGCTCCGTGCCGCTCGGGATCGTGCTGGCCGTCCTGGCCGTGCTCGCCGCGACCCTCACGCTGCTGCCCGCCGCGCTGGCTGCGCTCGGCCACCGGATCAACGGCGGCCGGATACGCCTGCGCAGCGCCTCCGACCATCGCAGCGAGCGCTTCGCCGCCTGGGGTCGCCGCCTCTGGGCGCGACCGCTGCCCTACGGCGCCGCCGCGGTTCTGATCCTGGTGCTTCTCGCCGCGCCCGTGCTCGGGCTGCGGACGGGGATGCCGACGATCACGGTCGTGCCGCCCGATGCCGACTCACGCGAGGGTCACGCGCTCGTCGAGCGGGCGTTCGGCGTGGGCGCGCCGAGCAGGCTCCAGGTGGTGGTGAACGAGCGTGACCTGGCCCGTGCCACGGCCGCCCTCGAGGGCAATCCGGGGATCGGGTCTGTCACGCCCGCGCAGCGAGCCGGCGGCCGCGCCCTCCTCAGCGCCGTTCCCACCGCGGGTGAGGGGAGCCGCGAGCTGCGCTCGACGATCGACGCCGTTCGCGCCGAGCTCCCCGCGAGTGCGCTCCTGGGCGGTCCGGCCGCCGAGAACCGCGACCTCGAGCAGGCGCTCGTCTCGCGGCTCCCGCTGGTGGTGGGCGTGATCATGGGCCTCGGGTTCCTGCTCCTGGTGGTGCTGCTGCGCGCGCCGCTCGCAGCAGCCGCCGCCGTCGGGCTCAACCTGCTCGCGACCGCCGCGGCGTTCGGCGTCGCGAGGCTCGTCTTCCAGAACGGAGCGCTCGAGGGGTTGCTGGGCTTCGAGTCGCAGGGATTCGTGGACGCGTGGGCGCCGATCTTCTTCTTCGCCCTCGTGTTCGCGCTGGCGATGGACTACACGGTCTTCCTGCTGGCCACGATCAAGGAGGCGCACGACCGCACCGGAGACGCCCGCCGTGCGGTGGTCGAGGGCCTGGCCGGGACTGGCCGTGTGATCAACGCGGCCGCCGCGGTCATGGTCGTGGTCTTCATGACGTTCGCGCTCGCGGGCCCGCTCCCGCCCAAGGAGATGGGATTCATCCTCGCCGTCGCGGTGCTGCTCGACGCCACATTGGTCCGCCTGCTGCTGCAGCCGGTCGTCCTGCGTCTGCTCGGCCCGCGCGCGTGGTGGATGCCCTCGTGGCTGGATCGCCTGCTGCCCGAGGTCGGGCTGTCTCACGAGATGGACTCTTCGACTAGGACTCAGGCGCCAGCGCGGCATCGGGCTTCAACGCCCGCCTCGGAAGCCCCCGCGTGAACCACAGCGAAAGCAGGGCGAACATCCCACGGCGCCGATCGCAAGCTTGAGCCCCTGAAGCTGGGCGTCCCCGTAATCGTCCGCGATCGCCTCGGCCTGGTCCGGCGGGGCTCCCGCGTCGAGCGCCGCCTGCTCGACCTCGTCCACCGGCACGACGGGGATGCCCTCGTCCTCCAGCGCGGCGACCCGCTCGCGAACCGGCGGCGAGACGACCGGGTTCTCCCCGAAAGGATGACCATGGGCAGCCCGAGGCCCTCCTTCGAGGAGCTCATCAATCAGCCGCGCTGCTGTCGCGCGCGCGCCGGACGGCCGAGATTGCTGACGATCAGCGAGACGACCGTCACGAGGTAGATCTGCCCTAGGAGCGCCTGGAAGACCGCCAGGGTGCTGCCCGAGGTCGGTGCGGGCCACGAGGTCGCCGTAGCCGACCGTCGTCAACGTGGTGAAGCTGAAATACAGGCAGTTCGACACCGTGGCCGTCTCGCCCCCATCGAAGAACGGGTCGCCGCCGAGCTGGTCGATGGCGCCGTACACGAAGGCGAACGTCATGCCGAGCAGTATGAACAGGGACAGCACTCCCAGCACCGACTCCAGACGGACCTCACCGGTCGAGCGCAGGTCGCGGACGATCCCCACGGCAACCGCCGGCGGGCCCAGCGACACGAGCGCCGCGTTCGCCGCCGACGACGCCCCGTCCCCGATCCCGCCGACGGTCGCGCTGATGATGCTCAGCGCCAGGGAGAGCAGCGCGAGCCCGGCCGCAACTGCAATCAATCGCGGGCGCACGGCGGCCGCGCGCAACGCGAGCAGGAGGCTCGCCCCGGCGAGCGCGGTCACCAGGACCTGCTGAAAGTCTCCCGGAGGCATGATGCCCTGGACGCCCAGCGACAGGACCGTCGCCACCAGCAGGAGCGCATAGCGGTGAGGCCCGGCGCGCCGGGTGAGTTCCGTCGCCACGGGGCAAGCGTCGGCCCCTGGCCGGACGGAACGCCGCGCCAGGGCGCTGCACGTGAAGCGCGCCCGAGAGGATTCGAACCTCTGACCTTCGGTTCCGTAGGGCGCGTTCACACCGTACGTGTTCTCCCTGGAAACGGACGGTTTCAGCTTGGAAGGATGAGATTTGCAGCGGCTTCGTCCTAGCCGAGGCGGACCGCTACGAGCCGAACCGGCCCGCTACGCGAAGGGCAAACGAAGGGCGCGCCAACGGCAGCCTGCCCCGGTGGTCCCTAGCGCCAGCGAAGCACGGACCAGCCGAGGGGACACCCTCACTGGGCAGATTCGGTAAGGAACCAGCACGCGTCCGCCGGTGGCGCTGTGAGAGCTAAAGGTATGCGGCTTAGAACCGCATCGAGGGTTCGAATCCCGCCCCGGTTATTGCCCGCGGTCTCAGACCGTCGCGTACGAGTCTCGAAAACCGTTGGGCCCCTTCGGTCTCTCGTGGGTTCGAACCCCATCCCCGGGGCACGCTATAACTGCCGCCTGTTGGTGCTCGGAACGCGCGGCCGATAACAGTGCTGGCCCCCCTGTCTGGGTGCCCGCTGCGCCGGCGTGCCACAGGCGTGTGCGCTGTCGGCGTCTGCGTTCTTCTCGTCGCGGGCGGGGCGGGTGCGCCCGCCGACGCGGCTGTCACGCCCTGCGGTCCGGGAATCCGCGTCCGGCCACCGCGTGCGAGCGAAGCGGTGACGGCGGCCTTCGGCGCCCGCAGCTACGCAGCGGGTGACGTCGCGTCGCTTCGGATCTCCGCGCGCGCTCCGACTCGCGCGACCTTGCGGCTGTTCCGCGCGGGTCCTGGCCGCCGCCTGCGGCGCCTCGGGACCTACGCAGCTAGCGTGCGTCCGACGCGGCATCTTCGCCTGCGAGCATCGACGCGGCGCCTACTCGTTCGGATTGGCAAGTGGCCGAGCGGCCTCTACTTCGCGCTCGTCAAGACGCGCCGCGGAATGGCTGCGGCACCGTTCGTCCTCCGTGCGACCGGACGTCGCCGGACGCGGGTCGCAGTTGTCCTGCCGACCAACACGATGGCTGCGTACAACCTGCGTGACACCGATCGAAACGGGTACGGCAACACGTGGTACGCGGATCCCCGGGTGCAATCGGTCGACCTGCGGCGCCCCTTCCTGAAAGGACGACTGCCCCAGTGGCCTGGCCCCTTCCTCCGCTGGTTCGCGCACAGGCGCTACGCCGCCGACTTCTACTCGGATGAGGACCTCGACTCGGTCGCGAGTGGCCGCCGCCTCGCCTCGCGTTACAACCTGGTCGTCTTCGCCGGCCACGAGGAGTACGTGACGCAGCACGTGTTTACGATGATCAAGCGCTACCGCGACCTCGGGGGCAATCTCGCGTTCCTCTCGGCGAATAACTTCTACGCGCGCGTGACCATCTCCCGGTCACGGATGAGGTGCATCGGGCGCTTCCGAGACCTCGGCCAGCCGGAGGCGGGTCTCATCGGCGTCCAGTACCGCGATTGGTGGCGCCGGCGCTACCCAAGCAGGCCGTTCGTCGTGCGTAGTGTCGCGGCGGCTCGTTGGCTATTCCGGGGCACGGGCCTGCGGAGGGGTGACCATTTTGGCGGGAGATACGGCATCGAGATCGACGGGCGCGCGCGCTCGTCTCCGCGCGGTACACGGGTAATCGCCGAGCTGCCTTCGATCTTCGGTCCCGGCAAGACGGCCCAGATGACCTACTACCGGACACGATCAGGGGCCAAAGTGTTCGCAGCCGGCGCCATGGGCTTCGGAGCGCCCCAGTCACGGGGAACCGCAAGGATGCTCAGGAACGCGTGGGCCTACCTCCGACGACCCTGACGGGGGAGCGCTGCGGCTGGCCAGCCCAGGCGGGCAAGCCAGGCTCCCGAAACGCAGAAACCCGCTCGATGAGCGGGTTCCATGAGCGCGCCCGAGAGGATTCGAACCTCTGACCTTCGGTTCCGTAGACCGACGCTCTATCCAGCTGAGCTACGGGCGCAAGCCGGACTAGCGTAGCGAGGTGCGGTGAGGGTCCGAACCGAAACCCCGGCGACGTCCCGGCGATCAGCCGCGTGAACGAACTCGCCTTCGAAGGGCCCGGAGAGGCCGGCCTGGTGGACGCCCTGCGCGACTCCGCCGCCTGGGTGCCGGGACTGTCGCTGGTGGCGGAGGTCGACTCCGAGGTGGTCGGGCACATCCTGTTCAGCCTCGTCGAGATCGACGGCGGCGCCCCGCTGCTCTCGCTCGGCCCGATGGCCGTGGCGCCCGACCGCCAGCGCGCGGGCGTGGGCACGGCGCTGGTCGAGCGGGGCCTCGCGCTCGCGGCTCGGACCGAGTACCCGCTGGTCGTGGTGGTCGGCCATGCCGCCTACTACCCGCGCTTCGGCTTCGAGCCGGCGCGGGCGCTCGGGATCGACACGCCCTACGACGTGCCGGACGAGACCTGGCTGGCCGTGAAGCTGCCGCGCTACCGCGACGGCATCCGGGGCACCGTGCGCTACCCGCCGCCCTGGGCCGCTCTCGGATAGCGTTCCCGCGCCCGTGGCCAGCTTCACGCTCGAGAAGACGATCGCCGCCCCGCCCTCCACGGTGTTCGAGGTGCTGGCCGACCATCGCGGCTACTCCGCGATCAGCCCGATCCGCTCGTCCACGCTCGAGCGCGAGGGCGACCCCGCGCCCAACGGCGTCGGCGCGATCCGGGTGCTCAAGACGGTGGGCCCGCCGCTGCGCGAGGAGATCGTGGAGTTCGTGCCGGGCGAGCGGGTGGTGTACCGGCTGCTCTCAGGCGCGCCGCTGCGCAATCACGTGGGCACCGTCACGCTCACCGAGCGCGTCGACGGCACGCACGTGAGCTACCGGATCGACACCACCCCGACCATCCCGCTGGTGGGCCGGGCGGCCATTCCGATCGTGAAGACCTCCGTCAGGCAGCTGTTCGATGGCGTGGCGAAAGAGGCTGAGCGGCGCGCTCGAACCTGAGCGCCCCGTCCTCGATCGGCGAGTCCCGGAACATCGGGATGTCGCGCGCGTAGTTCTGGTAGAGGCGCCACGGGGCGTGCTCGCCCTGCTTGGGGAACTGGTCGATCGCGCGCAGGACGTAGCCCGACTGCAGGTCGAGGAACGGCCGGTCCGGCAGCTCCTCCTCCGGCCACTCCGGCGTGACCTGGGAGTAGCCGTGGCTGGTCCATGTGGTCCAGCAGGCGGCAGACGTACTCGCAGGTGAGGTCGCACTTGAGCGTCCATGACGCGTTCGTGTAGCCGATCGCCAGCGCGAAGTTCGGCACGCCGCTGAACATGATCCCCTTGTAGCCCACGGTCTCGGACGGCTCGAACCGGCGGCCGTCGACCGTGATCTCCATCCCGCCCACGGCCTGCACGTTCAAGCCGGTGGCGGTGATGATGATGTCGGCCTCCAGCTCGTCGCCCGAGGCCAGCTTCAGGCCCTTCTCGGTGAACGTCTCGATCCGGTCGGTGACGACCGATGCGTCGCCGCGCTTGATGCTCTTGAACAGATCGCCGCCGGGCACGATGCACAGGCGCTGGTCCCACGGTGAGTAGCGCGGGTTGAAGTGGGTGTCCACGTCATAGCCCTTCGGCAGCTGAAGCTGCGCGCCCTTGCGGATCAGCGCCCGTATGACCCGCGGCCAGCGCCGGCTCAGCTGGTAGGTGAGCGTGGTGAGGAAGACGTTCTTGCGCCGCACGGCCGCGTAGGCCGCGTGCTTGGGCAGGAGCTTTCGCAGCAGGTCGGCGATCGGGTCCCGCGGCGGTAGCGCGAGCACGTAGCTCGGCGAGCGCTGGAGCATCGTCACGTGCTCGGTGTCGCGGGCCATCGCCGGGATCAGCGTGACGGCCGTGGCGCCGCTGCCGATCACCACCACCCGCTTGCCCTCGTAGTCGAGGTCCTCGGGCCAGTGCTGGGGATGGACGATCTGGCCGCCGAAGCGCTCCGTGCCCTCGAACTCCGGCGTGAATCCCTCGTCGTAGCGGTAGTAGCCGGTGCACATGAACAGGAACCCGCACGTGATCTGCACCGGCTCGCCGTCGCACTCGGCCTCGACGGTCCAGCGCGACTCCTCGGTGGACCACTCCGCGCGCACCACCCGGTGGCCGAAGCGGATCTTCTCGTCCACGCGGTGCTCGCGAGCGGTGTCGCGGATGTACTGGAGGATGTCCGGGCCGTCGGCGATCGCCTTCGGCTCCTCCCACGGCCGGAACGAGTAGCCGAGGGTGAACATGTCCGAGTCCGAGCGGATGCCCGGGTAGCGGAACAGGTCCCACGTGCCGCCGATGGCGTCGCGCGACTCGAGGATCGCGAACGTCTTGCCGGGCAGCTTCTGGCTCAGATGGCAGCCCGCGCCGACGCCCGACAGGCCGGCGCCGACGATCAGCACGTCCAGATGCTCTGCCCGCATGAGACCGGGGAGGTTACGGGCTGGCCGGCGCGCCCGCTTCACCAGCGGTCTCGGGCATCACGAGAATCGCGCCCTCGCCGGAGGCGTAGGCCTCCTCGCCGTGCGCCACCACGTCCATGCCCACCGCCTCCTCGTGCTCGCTCGCCCGCAGGGGCATGAGCGCGCCGATCACCTTCAGCAGCACGAACGTGGCCACGAAGGCGTACACCGGGGCGGCCAGCGCCGCCAGCGCCTGGTCGCCCAGCTGCGCCGCGTTGCCGTAGACCAGGCCGTCGGAGATGCCGTTCCACGACTTCTGCGCGAAGAACCCGATGAACAGGATGCCCGTGAAGCCCGGCGATGCCGTGGGCGGCGAGCACGTCGAGCGTCTCGTCGACACGTGTTCGCGGCCGGTAGGCGACCACGGCCCAGCAGGGGATCGCGCCGGCGGCGCCGAGAGCCAGCGCCCAACCGGGGCTTACGAAGCCGCCGGCGGGGGTGATCAGCACGCAGCCGACGATGATCGCCGTCGCGGCGCCCACGGCCGTGACCGTCCGGCCACGGATGAGATCCAGGGTGAACCACGTGATGAGGCTGGCCGCCGGGCAGAGCAGCGTGTTGGTGAACGCGAGCACGCTGTTCTCGCCGGTGCCGAAGCCGCTGCCGCCGTTGAACCCGAACCAGCCGAACCACAGCAGGCCGGCGCCCACGAGCACGTAGATGGCGTTGTGTGGCAGCAGCGCCTGGCGCCCGTAGTCCTTGCGCGCCCCCACGACGAGCGCGGCCGCCAGCGCCGAGAAGCCCGATGCCATCTCCACCGGTACGCCGCCGGCGAAGTCCAGCGTGCCGCCGTTGAACAGCCAGCCGGGACCGAACGCCCAGTGCGCCAGCACCGAGTACACGAGCACCGACCACAGCGCCGCGAAGATCATGAACGCGCCGAAGCGCATCCGCTCCACGACCGCGCCGGAGATCAGCGCCACCGTGATGATGCAGAACGTTCCCTGGAAGGCGAAGAACAGCAGGTGCGGGATCGTCGAGTTCTCGTCCTTCGGCGCGAGCGTGACGTCCTTCAGGAAGGCGTAGTCGAAGCCTCCGATGATCTCGTTGGCGTCGCCGAACGCGAACGAGTAGCCGATGGCCGCCCAGGTGACGGTCGCGATCGCGATCGCGGCGACGCACATCATGAACGTGTTGAGCGTGTTCTTTGAGCGCACCAGGCCGGCGTAGAAGAGGCCGAGCGCAGGCGTCATCATCAGGACCAGCGCGGTGGCCGCGAGCATCCAGGCGGTGTCGCCGGTGTCGATCTTGGCGGCCTGGGCGATGTTGAGGACCTCGGTCATGAGCCCACCGGGGTCACGGCGCCTTCGGCGGTCTCGCCGGTGCGGATCCGCACCGCCTGCGCCAGGTCGATCACGAAGATCTTGCCGTCGCCGACCTCACCGGTGCGCCCGCCCTCACACACCGCGTCGATCGCGGGCTGGACGAAGGGCTCCGACACCGCGATCTCGAACCGGACCTTCTCCGACAGGCCCATCTGGACGGTGGTGCCGCGGTAGGTCTCGACCCGGTCCTCCTCACCGCCGTGGCCCTGCACGCGGCTGATCGAGTAACCCCGGACGTCGGCGCGGTAGAGCGCCTCCAGCACATCGTTCGCCTTTTCAGGACGAACGATCCCGATAACGAGCTTCACTCAGGCATCCTTTCGACTCGCAGGCAGCGGCCGGGCCGTTGGGGCCGGCACGGGCATCGTTTACGGAGCCGCCCGACGCGTCATTCGCCCGCCGTACAGGATTCCCCGGCAGGCGTTGTCCCGATGTCCAGGCGGCCCGGCGAGCGCTCAGGCGGCGATCTCGCGCTCGGCTCTGCGGCGCACGGCCCGCGACGCAAGTCGCATCGCGCTCGGCGCGTGGCGGGCCATGCGCAGCATCATGCGATCGCCGCGGCGGCGCATCGCGGCGTTGGGCGCCACGTCGTCGCGCGGTGGGGCGGCGGCGGCGGTCGACGCAGGGCGGTGGTCGGCAACCGCGAGCAGCCGCCACTCGCCCGGCACGCCCTTCAGGTCATGGCTGCCACGATCGGAAAAGTCGATCCCCGAGCCGACGACGAGGTCCTTGACCGCACTCGAGACGAGCACCTCGCCCGGAGCGGCGTGCGCCGCCACGCGCGCGCCGATGTGCACCGCCATTCCCCCGACGTCCTCACCGATCAGCTCGCACTCGCCCGTATGCACGCCGGCGCGGATCTCGAGCCCCTCCGACGATGAGCGCTCGGCGATCGCCGTGCCGCAACGGATCGCCCTGGCCGGCCCGTCGAAGGTGGCCAGAAATCCATCTCCCATCGTCTTCACCTCGTGCCCGCCGTAGGCCACGAGCTGGTCGCGAACGAGCGTGTGGTGGTGCTCGAGCAGCTCACGCCACTGGCGGTCGCCCACGGCCGCCGCGCGCTCGGTGGAGCCCGCGATGTCGGTGAACAGCACGGTCGCCAGCGCCCGCTCGGGTTCGCGCGCGTGACGGGTGCCCGTGAGGAACTCCTCGATCTCGTCGAGCAGGGCGTCGGAGTCGCCGAACCACGGGATGTGGTCGTTTCCCTCGCAGCTCGACATAGCGTGCCCCGGGGATCAGCTCGGCCAGCGGCGCGGCCGCCCTCCACCGCGACCGCCGTGTCTTCCGCCCGGTGTAGCACGAGGGTGGGCACGCGCAGGGTCGGCATCACATGGGTCACATCGATCTCTCTGTAGGACTTGAGCAGCGCACTCACCATCCCCGGACTCGCGGCCGCGCGCTCGAAGAGCCCCCAGGTGCGCCGCATCGCGGGGCTGCCCGCGAGGTTGGGAGCGAACCACTCGATCGCCACGCCCTCCCCCCAGTGCTCGTCGACGAGGTCGGTCAGCTCCGCGAGCTTTGCCTCCGACCTTGCCTCGACCTCCGGCGAGAAGAGCCCGGTCCCGGTCTTGCCGGTGAAGAACGACCCGTACAGCATCAGCGACGCCGCCCGGTCCGGGTAGGTCCCGGCGAACAGGATGCTCATCGGACCGCCTTCGGATATGCCCAGCAGCGCCGGGCGCTCGGAGCCCGCGGCGTCGAGAACGGCGTGGAGGTCCTCCATGCGGTCCTCCAGGGAGGAGAGGCCCGCGACCGGGTCCGACAGTCCCGTGCCGCGCTTGTCGAAGAGGATCAGGCGGCAGAACCCCGCGAGTCGCCGAATGAACGCCGTGGTCTCCGGGATCGTCCACCACAGGTCTACATGTGAGATGAACCCCGGGACCACCACGAGGTCGATCGGGCCTTCGCCCACCACCTGGTAGGCGATGTTGACCTCGCCGTTGCGGGCGTACTGGGTCTTGGGGGGCTGCATGTGCGGAAACTGCGCTTTGGCCCGCGGAATTCCGCGGGCCGGCCCAGTATCTCCTCTAATGCCCTATCGCGCCAAGTGTCCGCGCAGACACCTCGAGCCCGGAAAGCGAGCCTGCCGAGGAAGAGGCCGCCGACGTGTGCGCACGCACACGAGGCGTGCCGATGACAAAGGCAGGCGACGCTTTCCGGGCTCGAGACGGAGAGGGAGGGATTCGAACCCTCGATACGGTTCTAAGCCGCATACTCCCTTAGCAGGGGAGCGCCTTCAGCCACTCGGCCACCTCTCCAGGCACACTTCGCCAAGTATGCCCAAGTTCGTCGCAGGGATCCTGATCACGCTTGCGGTGCTGGCGGTGGCAACGCAGCTCGCCCTGCCCGCCTACGTGGAGGGCCAGGTGAAGGACCGGCTGGAGGAGGGCGGCGGCTCGGCGGATGTGTCCGTGGGCGCGTTTCCGGCCGTCACCCTGATCGCCGGCCGCGGCAAGGAGCTGACGGCCACCGGCGAGGACCTGGTCATCGATCTCGACGACCGCCGCGACGACCCGTTCGGACGCCTCGACGGGTTCGAGGACGTGGACGTGGAGCTGACCGACGTGGACGCGGGGGCGCTTCGGCTGTCGGAGTTCGAGCTGCGCCGGGAGGGCCGCGACGCCGAGTACGACATGCGCGCCGAGGGCACCACGACGCCGGCGGAGCTGGCGAGCGAGCTGGGCACCACGGCGGGCGGGCCGCTGGGCGGGTTGCTCGGCGGCCTGGCCGGCGACCTGCTGCCCGGCGCGGGCGACACCGAGGTGCCGCTGGAGCTGACCGCGACGGTGGACAGCCAGGACGGCCGCCCCGAGGTGACCGACGCCACGGGCTCGGTGGCCGGGCTGCCGGCCGGGCCGCTCACCGAGGTCGTGCTCGGCGC
Organism: uncultured Thermoleophilaceae bacterium; assembly: GCA_963761505.1. GTDB lineage: Bacteria > Actinomycetota > Thermoleophilia > Solirubrobacterales > Thermoleophilaceae > JAAYBF01. The sequence goes on along the minus strand of CAVXGW010000006.1, from coordinate 137,514 downwards.
CGTGCTGGACCGTCTGTAGGGGGTCCCTCGACAAACCGCTGAAATCGCTTGACCGGCGTTCCTCGGGCTGGCTCAATCCGCCGATGGCGCAGGCGGTTCGCCAGGTGGTCGCCTTCGGCGGAGGCGGGTTCAGCATGGAGGCGGGCAACCCGCTGCTGGACGACTACGTGCTGTCGCTGGCAGGCGGCGAGCGGCCGCGGGTGTGCTTCCTGCCGTCGGCCAGCGGCGACGCCGACCACTACATCGTGCGCTTCTACCGCGCGTTCGAGGCCGACCGGTGCCAGCCCTCGCACATCTCCCTGTTCCGCCGCGACCACGGCCCGGCGGACCTCCGAGAGCACCTGCTCGCGCAGGACCTGATCTACGTGGGCGGCGGCAGCGTGCTCAGCCTGCTCGGCGTCTGGCGCGCGCATGGGATCGACGAGGTGCTGCGCGAGGCCTACGCGGCGGGCGTGGTGCTGTGCGGGGTCAGCGCCGGCTCGCTGTGCTGGTTTCAGGAAGGGGTGACCGCCTTCCACGGGACAGCGCGCCCGTACGAGGGCCTGGGCATCCTGCCCTGGAGCAACACGGTGCACTACGACGCCGAGCGCGGAAGGGCCGACGAGTACCGCAGGCAGCTGCACGGCGGCATGCGGCCCGGCTTCGCGGCGGAGGACGGCAGCGCCCTGCACTTCGTGGACGAGCGGCTGCACCGGACGGTGACCTCGCGGCCCGGCGCGCGCGCGTTTCGCATGCGGATGGGATCCAGGGGCCGGGTCACGCGAACGCCGCTGCGGTCCGCCTACCTGGGCGATGGCGGCGCGGTGCCGGCGCCGAAGTCCACGCCGTCGCTGCGGGTGGCGTGAGCACCCCGCGCATCCTGGCGCTGGGCGGCGGCGGGTTCACCGGCTCGGTGGAGGACCACCCGCTCGACGAGTACGTGCTCACCCTGACCGACCGGCGCGCGGCCGCGGCTGTGCCTGATCCCAACCGCCAGCGGCGATCCCGAGGCGCAGATCGACCGCTTCTATGCCGCGTTCGAGCCGCTCGGCGCCGAGCTCTCCCACGTCTCGCTGTTCCGCCTGGGCAGCCACCCCATCGACCTCCGCGAGCACCTGCTGTCGCGCGACGTGATCTACGTGGGCGGCGGCAGCATGCTCAACCTCCTCGCGCTCTGGCGAGTTCACGGGGTGGACTCGCTCCTGGCGGAGGCGTGGCAGAAGGGGGTGGCGCTGGTGGGAGTGAGCGCCGGCTCGATGTGCTGGTTTCAGGCCGGGATCACCCGCACGCGCGGAACGCCGGGGCCGGCGATCGGCCTCGGCCTGCTGCCGTACACGGTGTCGGTGCACGACGCGTCCGACCCCCAGCGGCGCCGCGAGTACCGGGAGCGGATCGGCGCCGGCATGCGGGGCGGGTTCGCGATCGAGGACGGCGTGGGCCTGCTGTTCGAGGGCACCGGGCTGTCCGAGGCCGTGACCGCGCGCCAGGGCGCGCGCGCCTACCGGGTGGGCCTGGAGGGGTCGGCGGTGGTGGAGCACCCGATCGACCCGAGGCTGCTGACCTCGAACGGCGACGGCGCATTGCCGGATCCCGTGTCGATCACCGAGTTCCGCGAGGCGGCTCAGCGACGCTCGAGGTCGAGCAGGAACTCCTTGCGCTCCAGGCCCCCGGTGTAGCCACCCATGCCGCCGCCGGTCCGCACGACGCGGTGGCAGGGCACCACCACCGGGATCGGGTTCGATCCGAGTCCGTTGCCGGCGGCTCGCACCGCCTTCGGGTTGCCGGCCTTCGCCGCCACCTCGGCGTAGGTGCTCGTCTTGCCGTAGCGAATCCGCGCCGTGGCCTTGAGCACGTCGCGGAAGAAGCCGTGGCTGAGCGCCCAGTCGATCGGCTGCTCGAACTTCTGCCGCCGGCCGGCGAAGTACTGATCGAGCTCGCGGCGAATCAGATCGAGCCGGCCGGGCGCCTCGAGGATGCGCGGGGACACGTCCGCCGCCACCCGTTCCAGCACCTCCTCGAGCGGCCGGTCCGGATACGCGAGCGTGACCAGCCCGTTCGGTGTGGTGACCGCGGTGAGCGGCCCCAGCGGGGAGTCCACCTGCGCGTAGGCCACGTCGATCAGGCCCTCGCGCTGCGCGCGGCGCACCAATCGCTTCACGGCCGCCGCCGAGGGCCCCGCGGCGGGCAGCCCGCGCGCCGCCTCGGCGATGTCTCGCGCCACCCGGTCGGTCATGCCAACTCCTCCCTGAGCTTCTTCAGCCCTTCGTGGACGCTGCGGCGAGCGGCGTCCTGTGAGCACTCCAGGGCCACAGCGACCTCCGCGTAGGAGAGGTCGGCGGCGCTGCGCAGGAACACCGCCATCCGCTGCTTCTCCGGCAGCTCACGAACGCGGGCCCAGATCGGCCGGCCGTTCACCGGCACCGGCGGCTCGCCGCCGCTGGGCACCTCGGGCGGCTCCGCCACCGGCACGGGCCGTCGCGCCCGGGCCCGGTGGGCGTCGATCGCCTTGCGCTGCGCGATCTTCATCAGCCACGCGCGCAGGTTGCGCGTGTGCTCGATGTCGGGGTATGCGCGCAGTGCGGCGATGCAGGCCTCCTGGAAGCAGTCGTCGGCGTCGGTGGGGCCAACCGACGCGACCAGGAACCGGTGCACGGCAGCGCCGTGCTCGTCGAGCAGTCTCTGGAAGGGCGGAAGGCTCACCTTTCCCCAGTAAACGCCTTGGGGCGGATCCGTGTGAGGTCGCCGGGCCTCAGGCTCGGACGAACACCGGCGTGCCCAGCGGGATCTGGCTCAGCATCCAGCGCGCGTCGCGCGGGTGGGTGCGCATGCAGCCCAGGCTCACGGGCTTGCCCAGGCCGCTCAGGTCGCGCGTGGCGTGGATCGCCAGGCGGTCGCCCCCGGGCCAGCCGGGCGGCAGCTTGGTCTGGTGGCCGGTCAGGGCGACCACGCAGCAGCCGTATGGCGAGCCGGGCTGGTTCACCCTCAGCTTGTCGGTGACCGCGTACCGCCCGGTCGGAGTCGGATGATCGGCGCGGCCTATGCCCACCCGCAGCGCTCGGACCCGCTTGCCGTCCTTCTTGACCACGATGTGCCGCTTCGAGAGGTCGACGTGGATCGCCCATCCCACGGTGCCGTAGTTGGACAGCTTGTCCTCGCGGATCCAGCCGATCTCACCGTTCTCGAGCTCGGGCACCAGCACGGCGACCCATTCGCCCCTGCGCTTGACGATCGAGACAACACGGGCCGAGTCGAACTCTGTCTTCGGTCCGATGCTCAGCTTGGGCCTGCCCCCGGGCGCGTCGAGGAGACGAACGGTGCGCCGCAAGCTGGCGACCGGGTACCGGTTCACCGCCCTGGCGTCGGTGGGGAAGGGCTCTGCAACCGCCTCTCGCTGCGGCTTGAAGGTCTTGGTGGACCCGGAGGCAGTGGCGCCGGAGTCGCTCTGGGGGTCGTCGCCGATGTCGCCGGTGAGCGCCGCCACCATGCCGGCGGGCGCCAGCACCGCGAGGGCCACGGCGAGACCGGCCACCACGCGCCGGCCGCCGGAACGACGGTTGCCCTCCGAGTCCGACTCCGAGCGGCCCGACAGCATTCCGAGCACCGGCTCGCGAGAATCGGGGACGGGCTCCTCGGCGGGCTCGGGCGCAGGCTCGTGCTGCTCGGCTCCCACCGGGCGGTGGCCGACGCTGATCCGCTCGCCCTCCGGCGCGGCGGGTTCGGGTTCGGGGTCAGGCGTGGCGAGCTCGGGGGCCGCGGACGCCAGCTCCTCCCAGGTCGCAGCCTCGAGCAGCAGCCTCAGCACGTGGCCGAGATCCTCACCGCGCTGGACGCCGAGCTCGTTCGACAGGCGCTCCACGGCGCCGGCCCGCATCCGCGCGACCTCGCCGGGCTCGACCCCGAACACGCTGCTCAGGTCCTCGTCGGGCACACGCCTGCGAAGCGAGTAGTCGAGCACCTCGCGATCCCGGGCGGCAAGTCCGGCCAAGGCTTCGGCTAGCTGTTCACGTTCGATCATCGAAGGGCGGCCAGGGGCGACTGAGGGTACCTACTGACTATGCGGAACCCATCGGGTTCCCCCGGGCGGACCTTGAGCCACGGCCGCCGTTTCACGGGCAGCGGCACGGGTAGCGCTCTTGTAACTCAAGGACGTAGGAGGTAGGAGATATATGAGCACCGGATTGTTGATTGGACTGATCGTCCTGGCCGTTGCGATCGTGGCCGTGCTGGTGATGGCCAGTCGCGCCGCGAAGACGCGCCGCGACGAGGGCCGGCGAGTTGAGGCCGGCGAGCACCGCGACACCGCGCGTGTGGAGGCCGCCCGGGCCGACCATCGCGAGGCCGAGGCGCAGGAGCGTGTGGCGCGTGCGCGCCGCGAGAAGGCCAAGGCCGAGGAGCAGTCCGTCCTCGCTGGGCGCGAGCGCGAGTCGGCCGAGGCGCGCCACGCCGAGGCGGACCGGCTGGATCCCGACGTTGACGAGGACGACGACCGCAGGCACCACGAGCGCGACGCCGAGGAGCGCGACGCCGGCGAGCGCGAAGTGCGCCGATGATCATCGGCGCCATCATCGTCGTCTGCGTGATCCTGCTCGTGCTGGCATTCGTGTTCCCGCGACTGTCACGGCACCCCGAGCGCGGTGTGAACGCCACGCTCGGGGCGGGCCAGCGCGCGGGCGGATCCCTGCCCGGCTTCCTGGGCCGGTGGGCCCAGAAGCCGTTCGGCAAGTCGCGCAAGGCCACGAGCAAGAGCGCGTCGGCGGGACGGCGCGGGCGCGGCAAGCTGCCGGGCTGATCAGCTGAGCAGCCCGCGGAGCTCGGCCAGCATTGGCCGGGCTCCGCGGGCTCAGCTACTCGGCCGCTGAAATCCGCTCAGGGTCGAAGCGGAGGGGGAGGGATTCGAACCCCCGGTCCGCGTGAACGGACTCTGGTTTTCAAGACCAGCGCATTCGACCGCTCTGCCACCCCTCCGGGGGCGCAGCAATTCTCGCGGATCGCAACCGCGATCGGCTCGCACCAGCAAACCAGGTGCAGAACCCGCTTCTTTGCAGGATATTGCTGATCCGCCAGGAGCTCGGCGGCGGAAGGCGACTCAGGACCCCAACCCTCAAAGGAGTCGCAATGAGGAAGTTCTCCCTGATCGCCGCACTGGTGGCCGCGGCGATCGCCGTGCCGCTGAGCATCGGCTCGAGTCACCGAGAAGCGCCGAACATCATGCTCGACCCCGCCGCGGACAACACGGACACCTACGCGTTCACAGCCAAGGACGCGCCGGGAGCCGTGACGATCGTCGCCAATTGGATCCCTGGTCAGGTGCCGGCGAACGGCCCGAACTTCTTCCGCTTCGACGACCGCGCGCTCTACTACACCAACATCGACAACACCGGCGATGGCAGGCCGGACATCCGCTACCGGTTCAAGTTCAAGACCACGGTGCGGAACAAGAACTCGTTCCTCTACGCGGCGCCCAACACCACGGGCTACGCGCAGCTGAACGTGATCCAGACGTACTCGATCGCCCGCGAGACGTACAAGCGCAAGCGCGGGAAGAAGACGAAGGTTCGCGTGCGCACGATCGCGCGTGGCCTGCCGGTGGCGCCGCCCAACATCGGCCCGAAGACGTTCCCGAACTACGCCGCCTTCACAGCGGGCGCCATCCGAAGCCTGCCGGGCGGCGGCAAGGTGTTCGCGGGCCAGCGCGACGATCCGTTCTTCGTCGACCTGGGCGGCACCTTCGACGCGATCAACGTGCGTGATCTGACCGGGAACAAGGGCAGTGGCAAGGACGACCTGTCCGGCATGTCGATCCACACGACGGTGCTGCAGCTGCCGGAGCGGCTGGTGACCAAGGACCGCAAGTCCGTGGCCTCGGCATCGGCGAACAACGCCGTGGTGGGTGTCTGGTCGACCACCGAGCGGCGTGCGCTCGAGGTGACCAACGCCGGCTTCGCCAGCGGCTCGCCGGCGGTCATCCGCTCGGGCAAGGGCAAGCGCAAGGCGCGCAAGAAGAACAAGTACGTGCAGGTCTCGCGCCTGGGCAACCCGCTGGTGAACGAGGTCGTGATCCCGCTGGGCCGCAAGGACCAGTTCAACCGCACGACCCCCAACCGCGACGCGGAGCTCTACGGCAAGTTCGTCGTGAAGCCCGAGCTGGCGGCGATCCTGAACGCGCTGTTCAAGATCAACGCTCCGGAGAACAACCGGACGGACATCGTGCAGGCGCTGCTCCAGGGCCTGCCCGGGCTGAACCAGCACAAGGGCATCAAGGGCCCGCCCGCGGTCGACACGCTGAAGCTCAACCTCGGCATCCCGCCCGCGCCGGGCGCCGAGAACCGCTTCGGCGTGATCGGCGGCGACAACGCCGGCTTCCCGAACGGCCGCCGGCTCGGTGACGATGTCGTGGACATCGAGCTCCAGGTGGTCGCCGGATTGCTCAAGGGCAACAAGGTGCCGCTGGGCGACGGGGTGGATCGCAACGACAAGGCGTTCCTCCCGACGTTCCCGTACCTGGCCGCGCCGGACTCGGGCTTCGACTCGAAGCCGTCGACCCGGTTCGAGCCGGCCCACCCGCCGACTCCGGTCGGAGGGCCCTAGACAACACCGGACGGCGGAGGGGGCGCCCCACGCGCCCCCTCCGCCCTCGTTTTCATGACCCTTCGCCACCCCCAACTGCTCAAGCTCCTCGCTCCGACCCTGGTGTTCGCCGCCCTCCTGGCGGTGCTCACCCTGGTGAACCGTGGTGAGTCCCCGCAGCTGCCCGCGGCCACGGCCGCGGGCGACGCGAATGCCCCGGCCCAGAGGGCAGAGGCCGACGCACAGCGCGGCGACGCCTACCTCCAGCGCGTGCGGGAGACCGGCGATGCCTCCCTGTACGAGCGGGCGGAACGCTCCTTCGACCGGGCACTCCGCCGCGACTCACGCAACGTGACCGCGGTGATCGGCGCGGGCACCCTGGCGCTCGCCCGGCACGACTTCCGTAAGGGCCTAGGCCTGGGCGAGCGCGCCCTGGCGCTCGCGCCCGCCACCGTGCGCCCCTACGCCGTGATCGTGGACGCTCAGATCGAGCTGGGCCGCTACGACGACGCCGAGCGCTCGCTCCAGCGAATGGTCAACCTGCGCCCGAACCTCGCCTCCTATGCCCGCGTGTCGTATTTCCGGGAGCTGACCGGCGATCTGCAAGGAGCGGCGGAGGCCATGTCGCTGGCCGTCTCGGCTGGAGGCGGAACCCGCGAGAACGTGGCGTACGTGCAGAGCCTGCTCGGCGACCTCGAGCTGAAGCGCGGACGCGTCGGGGCCGCCGCGGCCGCCTACCGCGCGGCGCTCGCCGGGGTGAGCGATCACAGTCCGGCCGTCCGCGGGCTCGCCCGTGTCGAGGTGGCGCGTGGGAATCTAGAGGCGGCCTCCGCGGCGTTGCGGGGGGCCGGGCAGGGCGACCCGGTCGCGCTAACCGAGATTGAGCTGGCCCGGGGGCGCGGGGAGGCCGCCGCCGAGCAGATCGCGATCGCGAACGAGCAGCATCGCCAGGAGCTCGCTCGGGGCGCCCACCCGGATCCCGGAATGGCAGTGTTCGAGGCCGACCACGGGAGCCGGAGCCGCGCTGTCGAACTCGGCCGCCGCATCCACGCCGAGGCGCCGAGCGTCGGGGCGGCGGACGCCCTCGGCTGGGCGCTCACCCGCGCGGGGCGGCCCGACGAGGGGCTACGCATGGCACGCGAGGCCCTGCGACTGGGCTCTCGCGACCCCAGCTTCCACTACCACGCGGGCATCGCCGCCGTGGCGGCCGGCCGCCCGGGACAGGCGCGGCGCGAGCTTCGGCTGGCCCTGGCGCTTGACCCCTCGTTCTCTCCCTATCACGCGGCGCGGGCGCGGCGGGAGCTGAGGCGTCTGGGCGCCATGTGATCCGCGCGCTCGGCCATCGCGAAAGGAGAGTCACAGGCAGCCTCCGGGAGGCGGGCTGGCACCACAGGAAGCGTTAGCGAAGGAACCCAGATTGGCCCTCCCGCACTCCCTGCCCATCGGCCCCGAGCCCACCCTCGATGCTGCCGTCAGCGCCCTTCGCGACCGGGGACTGCGCGTGTCGTCCGCCCGCCGGCTCGTGCTCGAGGCGCTGTCCCGCGCCTCGGGGCCGATCACGGCGGACAGCATCGCCGGCGGCCTGAGTGGCCGCCTCCCACGCTCGGATCTGGCCTCGGTCTATCGCAACCTCGAGATGCTCGAGCAGATCGGGGTCGTACGGCGGCTGCACCTCGGCCATGGGCCGGCGCTCTACGGGATGGCCGCCGAGCAGCACGACTATCTCGTGTGCGAGAGCTGCCGCCGACTGACCACCGTGGACTCGGCCCGGCTCGACGGCGTGCGCGCCACGATCAGGCAGGCCTTTGGCTTCCGGGCGCGCTTCGACCAGTTCCCGATCGTCGGCATGTGCCCGTCCTGCGAGTCCGGGGAGACGGTAGCGGATAGCGTGCGCGAATGATCGCGCACGAAGACACCATCCGGGACTTCTACCTCGCCTTCGCCCGCAAGGACGGCGATGCGATGGCAGCGGCCTACGCCCCCGACGTGCACTTCCGCGATCCGGCGTTCGGCGACCTCCACGGCGAGGAGCCCGGCGCGATGTGGCGGATGCTCACCGGCCGCTCGGAGGACCTGGTGATCGAGCTGCTCGAGCACGACGACGCGAGCGCCCACTGGCTGGCGCACTACACCTTCAGCACCGGCCGCCACGTGGACAACGACGTGCGCGCCAGCTTCACCTTCGACGACGAGGGCCGGATCGCCGAGCACATCGACGAGTTCGACTTCTACGCCTGGGCGCGGCAGGCGCTCGGGCCGGTGGGGCTGCTGCTGGGCTGGACGCCGATCATCCAGGGCGGCGTGCGCAAGAAGGCGCGCGCGCAGCTGGACGAGTTCATGGGGCGCTAGGCCGGCTCGAGCCGAGCCGGCGCCCCGAACCCGGACAGCGCCTCGGGCAGCACGACGCTGCCGTCCTCCTGCTGGCCGTTCTCCACCAGCGCGATGATCGTTCGCCCGACCGCGACGGCAGTGCCGTTGAGCGTGTGCGCGTGCCTGGTGCCCTTGCCCTCGGGAGGGCGGAAGCGGATGTCGAGGCGGCGCGCCTGGTAGTCCGTGGTGTTCGAGGTGGAGGTGAGCTCGCGGTAGCGCTCCTGGCCCGGCAGCCACGCCTCGATGTCGTACTTCTTGGCGGCGGAGTTGCCGAGGTCGTCCACCGAGATGTTCACCACCCGGTAGGGCAGGCCCAACGCCTGCATGATCTCCTCCTCGATCGCGAGCAACCGCTCGTGCTCGTCCTTCGACTGCTCCGGCTCCACGAACGAGAACATCTCCACCTTGTCGAACTGATGCACCCTGAAGATCCCGCGTGTGTCCTTGCCGGCCGCACCGGCCTCACGCCGAAAGCAGGGCGAGAAGCCCGCGTATCGCAGCGGCAGGCCCTCCACGATCTCCCCCGCGTGCAACGACGCCAGCGGCACCTCGCTGGTCCCGGCCAGGTAGAGGTCGTCGTCGGGCACGCGGTAGATCTGCTGCTCGGTGTCGGGCAGCATGCCGGTGCCGAACAGCGCCTCCCCGCGCACGAGCACCGGGGGCACCACCGGCTCGAACCCCTTGTCGCCCAGCAGCTCCAGCGCCCAGCGCACCAGCGCCAGCTCCAGCAGCACCAGCGGACCCTTGATGTAGGCGAAGCGCGACCCGGCCACGCGGGCGCCGGCCTCCAGATCGACCAGGCGGCCGAGCAGCTCGAGATGGTCGCGCCCGGTCGCGCCCGCCTCGCCAACCTCTCGGAGCACCGTGTCCTCCGGCGCGGCATCGGGGTCGGGCGGGTTCGGGAGCGTGGCCAGCAGGGCGTCCAGCTCCTCCGTCAGCGAGCGCGTCTCCGCGTCGAGCTCCTTCTCGCGCTCCCCCACCGAGCGCACCTCGGCGATCGCCTCGGCGGCGTCGCCGCCCTCCCGCTGAAGCTCGCCGATCCGCTTCGATGCCTCGTTCTTGCGAGCGCGCAGCTCCTCGAGCTCGGGCAGGATCGTGCGCCGGCGGGCGTCCAGCTCGAGCGCCCGGTCGAGCGCGTCGGCCGCGCCGCGGCGCGCGAGCGCGGCGCGGGCCGCGTCGGGGTCCGCGCGGATCGCCTTGAGGTCCAGCACGGGGGCGCTAGCGGCTGGCGTCCGCGTTGGCCGAGGCCGGTCGGCCTCCTTGCCCGAGTACTCCGCCAGGAAGTCGGCCACCTTGTCGGCCTCCTCGCCGACCACGATGTTGGCCGGCATGATCGCGCCCGAGAAGCCGCCGTTTCGGATCGCGTAGAGGGCGTCCGCGCGATCGACCTTGCGCACGTTGAAGTTCGGCCCGTTCGTGCGCTCGCCTCCCTCCAGCTGGCCCTCGGGCTTGGAGCCATAGGCGTTCGCGGCGTCGAGCGTGTGGCAGCCGGAGCAGCGCTGGTTGAACAGGGTGGCCCCGGCCCTCTGGTCGCCCTCGGGCTCGATCTCGCCGCCACAGCCGGCGAAACCGCCGAGGGCGGCGACCGCTAGACCCAGCGAAAGCAGGCGCAAAGACGGGCGAGGGCGGCGCACGGGCGGGCATATTATCCGCCGCTCGATGTCGGTTGGCCGCGGGAGGGGGGGGGGAGGGGGGGGGGGGGGGAGAGGAAGGCATCTAAGTGCGGTGGCCGATCCCGACACTCGCGCTCGCCGTCGCCCTGGCCGGCTGCGGGGAGGACGACAAGCCCCTGCGCACCGTGACGGTGCCGGGCGACCGGGCGATCGTCGTGAAGGGCGACGAGTACTCCTTCGACCCCGGTCGCGTGATCGTGTCCGGCGCCCCGCCCGAGCTCCGGATCACGCTCGACAACAGCGGCTCGCTCGCCCACAACATCCGGGTCCTGGAAGGCGACCGCGACCTCGGCGGCGTGCGCAGCTTCCCGCCGGGTGAGCAGCGCAGCGCGTCGGTGAGGCTGGCGCCGGGCAAGTACCGGCTGGTGTGCACGGTGGGCGATCACGAGGAGCTCGGTATGAAGGGCGAGCTGGAGGTGCGCGCAGGAACAGCGGCCACGGCGCCGAAAGACTGAGCGCCCCGGCGGCGGCCACGGCGTCCGCGCGAACTTTTGTGCAGCGGGCGCCGGCATCGGCGGCGATACAGCGCCGGCGCCGGGGCGTTTACTTCCGGGCGGCCGCTAGGCCGCCAGGTCCTTGGAGAACCTCAGCACGCTGCCGTCGTCGCTGCGGGTGAGCTGCACCTCGTCCATCATCAGCGAGATCAGCTCGAGCCCGCGGCCACCCTCTCCAACGCGCTTGACCCAGTCCTCCGACGACGGCTCGCGGTTGGCCGAGTCCCGGACCTCGAACACCAGCGCCCCGCTGTCCTCGCACGCCGCCAGCTCTACCTCGTCCTGGGACGATCCGGAGCCGTGCAGGATCGCGTTCGTGACCGCCTCGCTCACGGCCAGCTTGACCTGGAAGCAGCCGTCCTCGTCCAGGCCGGCCCGCTCGGCCGCGGCACCCGCCCACTCGCGCGCGTCCTTGAGCATCGCGATATCGGCGGCGATCCGCAGATCCCGCTCGAACGCCCCCGTCTTCACGGCTTCCATGTTTTGGTGAGTTCGGTCATACCCCTGTCCAGACAGACGGCGACCTTCCCCCGTGTCTTCCATACCCTTTTCGGCACAAACTGAACAGTGGTTCACCCTCCGGTAGAAAACGCCCGCAACGAAAGGGTGACGATCAGGAGGGCCCCGACGGTCATAACGCCCATCTCGGCCCGCGCCACGTCGCGTGCGATCTTCACCTGTTCGGCGTGCTGGAGCGACTCCACATCGGGCACTCCCTCCAGCTCCCGCTGGGCCGCCCCGATCCTCATCCCCTCGCTGAAGAGCGTGATCAGCAGCGGCGAAATCCCGTAGGCCACGTGCAGGCCGTCGGGCGCGTTCTCCCCGCGCGCGAGGAGAATCAGCCCGAGCACCACCTGAGCCACCACGGTGGCCTGCGCCACCCGCAGGAAGTACCAGAACCAGATCGACGGGTCGTGTCTGAGCCAGGCCACGGCCCCCCAGCCCGCCGCGACCAGGTTGGTGGCCAGCACGGCGATGCCCAGCCACTGGTGGAGACCGCTCACGCGAGACCGCCGCCGGCGGGAACCGCCCGCTCCTGAAAAGCACCCTTCCGCACTATGTAGCAACCTCGCACAAGCGTGCGTTATACATGCGGCACCGTGCTGAAGAGCTACCTGCCGGCGCTCGTGTTCCTCGCCCTAGGACTGGGCGTGGGCGTGGCCTTCACGCTCCTCAACTCGGTGGTCGGGCCCAAGCGGCCGTCGCGCGTCAAGAGCGAGCCCTACGAGTGCGGGCTGCCCTCCGACGTGCGCAAGAACTTCCGCTTCGGGGTGAGCTTCTACCTCGTCGCGATGCTGTTCATCCTGTTCGACATCGAGGTGGTCTTCCTCTACCCGATCGCCGTGCAGCTGGAGGCGTTCGGCACCTTCGCGCTGGTGGAGACGATCGTCTTCGTGATCCTCCTGCTGGTTGCGTTCGTGTTCGTCTGGAGACGCGGGGCGCTGGAATGGAAGTGACCCGCTCGAAGCCCGCCGACGACTTCCGCATCAAGCAGATGCGCGCCCAGCAGATGCTGCGCGGAGACCTCGAGGATGCGGACCTCCAGGAGTACGTGGAGGAGCGCCTGCTGCTGACCAAGTTCGAGGACGCTCAGAACTGGGCGCGCAAGAACGCGATCTGGCCGCTGGGGTTCGGGCTGGCGTGCTGCGCCATCGAGATGATCACCGTGATCGGATCGCCGCGGAACGACCTGTCGCGGTTCGGCGCCGAGGTGATCCGCTTCTCCCCGCGCCAGGCCGACATGCTGATCCTGTCGGGCCGGGTGTCGATCAAGATGGCGCCGGTCATCCGCCGCATCTACGACCAGATGCTGGAGCCGAAGTGGGTGATCTCGATGGGCGCGTGCGCGTCGAGCGCCGGGATGTTCAACAACTACGCACTCGTGGCAGGGGCCGACAAGTTCCTGCCGATCGACGTTTACGTGCCCGGCTGCCCGCCCCGCCCGGAGGCCCTGATCTACGGGATCATGAAGTTGCAGGACAAGATCACGAAGGACCCGTCGCTGGGGTGGCGCGAGCGTTACGGCTCCGCAGGGCACCGAGGAGGCGTCCGGGCGCAGCCCGGACGCCGTTCAAGCGAGCCCGGAGGCCGAGCAATCCGCTCAGAACGCGAGGCAGGATGCCCCGCGGAGGTAATCCCGTCGCGGGAGCCCGGGTGCCTGACGCAACAGGGTTAGAACTCGTCGCCCAGCGCGTCCGCGACAACATCTCCGAGGAGGCGGTGGTCGACACGGACTTCTCGCACGGCCGCGCGACTCTGGAGGTGAAGCCGGAGGCGGTGCACGACGTGCTCGCCTGGCTCAAGGACAGAGATGACGAGCCGTACGGCTTCCTGGCCAGCCTGCACGGCTGCGACTACCTGCCGGATGAACCCCGTATCGGCGTGCACTACCAGCTCCTTTCAATGGAGCGAGCGGAGCGTCTCGCAGTGAAGACCCGCCTGTCGACTGTCGACTGTCGACTGTCGACCGTCACCGACCTCTTCCCCACCGCCAACTTCCACGAGCGCGAGGTCTACGACTTCTTCGGCGTGGAGTTCGAGGGCCACCCCGACATGCGCCGGATCCTGATGCCCGAGGACTACGTGGGCCACCCGCAGCGGCGCGACTTCCCGATGGGCGGCGAGCCCGTCCTGTTCACCTTCAACGAGCACGAGCTGCCTCGCTGGTATGAGTGACAAGAGCCGGCCCAGCGCGCTCGACATCCCCTATCGCGAGCGCGAGGAGTCGATCAGCCAGAGCACGATCGAACAGCCCGTGTCGGGCACCGACGTGGAGCTCGAGGAGGAGCTGCTCACGATCAACCTCGGCCCGCACCACCCGGCCACGCACGGGGTGCTGCGGCTCCTGTGCCAGCTCGAGGGCGAGGTGGTGCGCGACATCACGCCGATCATCGGCTACGTGCACACGGGCATCGAGAAGAGCTGCGAGGACCAGGAGTACTGGAAGGCCATCACGTTCGTCGAGCGGATGGACTACCTCGCCTACTACTTCAACTCGATGGCCTACTGCAACGCCGTCGAGGCGCTGCTCGAGGAGGAGGTGCCGGCGCGGGCGCAGTGGCTGCGGGTGATCCACATGGAGCTGAACCGGATCGCCAGCCACCTGTTCTGGCTGGCCACGGGCGCCCTGGACATCGGCGCGATCACGATGCTCTGGTGGGGCCTGCGCGAGCGCGACCTGATCCTCGACCTGTTCGAGATGTCGTCGGGCCAGCGCATCCACACCCGTTACTTCCAGGTGGGCGGCGTGATCGAGGACATCCCGCCCGGGTGGGAGCAGAAGGTGCGCGGCTTCCTGAAGGAGATGCCCACCCGCATCGACCAGTACGAGGCGCTGCTGGACGAGAACGAGATCTGGCTGCAGCGCACGAAGAACACCGGGATCGTGTCGCGCGAAAAGCTGCTCGAGCTGGGCGTGACCGGGCCGCTGCTGCGCGCCGCGGGCGACCCATGGGACCTGCGCAAGGCGATGCCGTACTCCGGTTACGAGAACTTCGACTTCAGGATCCCCGTGGGCACGGTCGGCGACAACTACGACCGCTACCGGGTGCGCCTGGCCGAGATGCGGGAGTCGCTGAAGATCGTGGAGCAGGCGCTGGACGGGCTGCCCGAGGGGCCCTACATCACCACCAACCGCAAGGTTGCGCTGCCGCCGCGCCACGAGCTGGCCACCTCGATGGAGGCGCTGATCCACCACTTCAAACTCGTCACGGAGGGCTTCCGGGTGCCGCCGGGCGAGGTGTATTCGGCCGTCGAGTCCCCGCGCGGCGAGCTGGGCTGCTTCGTGGTCGCCAACGGGTCGGCCAAGCCCGCGCGCGTGCATATGAGGGATCCGTCGTTCGTGAACCTGCAGGCGCTCAAGCACATGGGCGAGGGCTCGCTCATTGCGGATTTCATTGCGTGCATTGCGATGTTGGATCCGATTCTGGGAGGCATCGACCGCTGATGGACCGGCGTCGCGTGCCCGTCGGCTGGGATGAGGCCGTCGATCTGGAGAAGGACCCCGGCCTGGTGCCGGATCCCGCGCAGGTCGACGTCCCGGCGGAGCTGCGGTCCGAGATCGAGGCGCGGATGGCGATGTATCCGGAGCGGCGTTCCGCCGCGCTGCCGGCGCTGGCGGCGGCGCAGAAGCTGCATGGATGGTGCTCACCGCTCGCGCGTGCTGCAGGTGGCGGCGGTGATGCAGGTCACGCCCGCCTACCTCTCGTCGGTCGCGACCTTCTACGACATGCTGCGCACCGAGCCGGTGGGCGAGCGCTACGTGTACGTGTGCACCAGCGTCGCCTGCCACCTGCGCGACGCCAAGCGCGTCTACGACGCCATCGCGGAGGAGGCGCGCGACCAGGGGCTGGAGGGTGTGGAGGTGCGCGAGTTCGAGTGCCTCGGCGCGTGTGACATGGCGCCGATGGCGTCCGTCGACGGCCGCTACGTGGGCCCCCTGAGCGAGGACGACGCCCATGAGCTGGTGGCCGCCGTGAAGGAGAACAGAGAGGTGCTCCCGGGAAGGGGCCTGGTGGATGCCTGAGCTCAAGGTGCTCACCGCCACGATCGACGAGCCGGGCCTGCACACGATCGACGTGTACGAGCGCCTGGGCGGCTACCGCTCGGCGCGCAAGGCGCTGCTCGAGATGGAGCAGGAGCAGGTGCTGGCCGAGCTGGAGGGCTCCGGCCTGCGCGGGCGCGGCGGCGCCGGCTTCTCGATGGGCAAGAAGGCCGGCTTCATCCCCAAGGGCGCGATGGACAAGTACCTCTGCTGCAACGCCGACGAGTCCGAGCCCGGCACGTTCAAGGACCGGCTGCTGATGCAGAAGAACCCGCACCTGCTGGTGGAGGGCTGCATCATCGGCTCGATCGCCGCCGGCGCCAACCGCGCCTTCATCTTCATCCGCGGCGAGTACGAGGCGCAGGCCGACATCCTCGACGCCGCCGTGGCCGAGGCCTACGCCAAGGGCTACCTCGGCGAGGGCATTTTCGGCTCGCAGACCCAGGTGGAGCTGGTGGTGCACCGCGGCCAGGGCGCCTACATCTGCGGCGAGGAGTCCGCCCTGCTGGATGCGCTCGAGGGCAAGCGCGGCAACCCGCGCCTGAAGCCTCCGTTCCCGGCCAACCAGGGCCTCTACCAGGGCCCCACGCTGATCAACAACGTGGAGACCCTCTGCAACGCGCCGCTGATCATCGAGAAGGGCGCCGACTGGTTCAAGTCGATGGGCGTGGGCAACTCGACCGGGCACCAAGCTCGTGTCGGTGTCGGGCAACGTGAAGCAGCCCGGGCAACTACGAGATCGAGCTGGGCATCACCGGCCGCGAGATCGTGGAGGAGATCGCCGGCGGCACGCCCGACGGCACCACGGTGAAGTGCTGGTTCCCGGGCGGGTCGTCGGCCCCGGTGCTGCTCGACGAGCACCTGGACCTGCCGTACACGTTCGAGGCGATGGCCGAGGCCGGCTCGATGCTCGGCTCCGGCGCGATCATCGTGGTGGACTCAGAGCAGCCCATCGTTCCCCTGGCCCTGCGCCTGGCCAAGTTCTACCGCCACGAGTCGTGCGGCAAGTGCGTGCCGTGCCGCGAGGGCACCAACTGGACGGTGAAGATGCTCGAGCGGATGGACGAGGGCGAGGGCACGCCCATGGACATCCAGATCATGGCCGAGGTGCAGGAGAACATCATCGGCAACTGCCTGTGCGTGCTGGGCGACTCGATGGCCATGCCGATCCTCTCGATGGTCAAGCACTTCCGCAGCGAGTTCGAGGAGCACATGGAGCGCGCCCGCGACGAGGCCGACCGGCGCGCCTTCGGCGCCGGCGAGCTGGCCGCCGCGGCTGAGGCGGGCCCAGCCTGATGGCACGCCCGGAGCTCACGCAGATCACGTTCGAGATCGACGGCCGCGAGGTGACCGCGCCCGAGGGCACGATGCTCGTGGACGCCGCCAAGCACGGCGACGTGGAGATCCCCTACTTCTGTTACGAGCGCAAGCTCGGGCCGCCCGTGGGCGCCTGCCGCATGTGCCTGGTGGAGATCGAGGGCATGCCCAAGCTGCAGACCTCGTGCTCCACCCCGGTGAAGGAGGGCATGGTGGTGAACACCACCTCCGACCGCGTGAAGGGAGCGCAGGAGGCGGTGGTGGAGTTCCTGCTGATCAACCACCCGCTCGACTGCCCGGTGTGCGACAAGGGCGGCGAGTGCCCCCTGCAGGACATCTCCTATGGCTGGGGCTCGGGCAAGAGCCGCTTCATCGAGCCCAAGCGGCACTTCCGCAAGCCGCTCGAGCTGTCGCCGCTGGTGGCGATCGACCGCGAGCGCTGCATCCTCTGCTACCGCTGCGTGCGCTTCTCCCAGGAGGTGGCCGAGGACTACCAGCTGGTGTTCCTCGAGCGCGGCGACCACACCTACGTGGGCACCCACGACGGCAAGCCCTACGTCGGCCCGTTCAGCGGCAACATCGTGGAGCTGTGCCCGGTGGGCGCGCTCACCTCCACCGCCTACCGCTTCCGTGCGCGCCCGTGGGACATCGAGGGCGCGGGCTCGGTGTGCACGCTCTGCCCGAGCCAGTGCAACGTGACCTTCACCGTCCGCGACGACGCGAAGGTGCTGCGCGTGCTGGCGCGCGAGAACCCCGAGGTGGATGACGGCTGGCTGTGCGACAAGGGGCGCTTCGGCTACCAGGCCATCCACGCCAAGGAGCGGCTGCGCGCTCCCATGGTCAGGGACGGCGGCGCGCTCCGCGAGGTCTCCTGGGAGCGCGCCCTGGACGAGGCCGCCGGTCAGCTGAAGAAGGCGGGCGCCAAGTCGGCGGCGCTGGCCGGCGGGGCCACCACCAACGAGGAGGCCCTGCTGCTCCAGCACCTGATGCGCGCGGGGGTGGGCTCACCGCACATCGACTCCCGCACGGCCGGCTCCGTCGACCCCGAGCAGGCGCGCGTGCTGGCGCGTCCGGACCTGTCGGCGCGGGTGAGCGACATCGACCACGCCGACGTGGTGCTGGTGGTGGAGACCGAGCTGGTGGACGAGGCGCCCATCCTCGACCTGCGCGTGCGCAAGGCCGCGCGCCGCAACGGCACCAGGGTCGTGACGCTCACCAGCCGCCCCGGCACGCTCGAGCCCAACGCCACGGCGTCGGTGCGGTTCGCGCCGGGGGCGACCGAGGCCGCGCTCACCGCGCTGGTCTCGCACCTCGACTCCGCCCGGATCGACGTGCCGCGGCTGGAGAGCCGCGCCGGCGCCGAGCCGGGCGCCTTCGCGGCGGCCGCGGACGTGCTGCGGAGCGCCGGCGACGTGGTGATCCTGTGGGGCGAGCGCGCGGTGGCCGGCGACCGCGGCCCTCAGGCCGTCGAGGCGCTGCTGGCCGTGGCGCAGGCGCTGGGCGTCGCGGGCAAGGAGGAGTCGGGGCTGATCGAGGTGCCCGCCGCCACCAACGCGCGCGGGATGCGGGAGCTGGGGGTCCTGCCCGAACATGGGGCCCGGTCTGAGCGATGCGGGCGAGGAGGGCATGGGCGCGTCCGCGATCGGCCACGCGCTGGCCGATGCCCGCCTGACCACGCTGCTGCTGATGAACGCCGACCCGCTGGAGACCCACCCCGAGCGCGGCGTGTGGGAGGCGGCCTTCGAGCGGTTGGGGTCGCTGATCGCGTTCGCCGGCTTCCTCACCCCCGAGCTGCGGGAGAACGCCACCGTGATCTTCCCCGCCCAGTCCAACGCGGAGAAGGAGGGGACGCTCACCCATCCCGACGGCCGGGTCCAGCGGGTGCGCCAGGCGATCGGCCTTCCCGGCGAGATCCGTCCCGGCTGGTGGGCGCTCACCGAGATCTGCGACCGCGTGGGCGCGGGCATGGACCTGCACGACTCCCCGAGCCTGTTCGAGGCCGTGAAGAAGGGCGCGCCCTTCTACGACGACCTGACCCTGGACGAGGTGAGCGGCCGCGGCGCGCGCTGGCAGGACACCGACTCGGCCGCCAAGCTCCCCGCCGCCGAGCCGTCGCAGGACCGCCTCGAGCAGCCGCCCGAGCTGGCCGAGGGCATGAGGCTCGGCGCCGCGCCGTCGCTGTGGTCCGGCGCGGTGACTGCGCACGCGCCCTCGCTGCGCTTCCTCGCCCCGGTGCAGTGCGCCGAGCTGGCGCCCGCCGACGCCCAGCGTCTGGGCCTCCAGCAGGGCGACGAGGTGGTGGTGAGCGCCGGCGAGGAGAGCGTGCGCGCCCCGGTGGCGCTGCGGCAGGCCGTGAGCCCCGGCAGCGTCTTCCTGACCGCCGGCACCGCGGAGCAGAACGCGACCGCGCTGACGAACGGTGTCCCGCGCACGGTCGAGGTGCGCAAGGCGTGATGCTCGAGTCCACACTCGTGCTGATCGCGAAGGCGATCGTGATCTTCGCGTTCATCTTCGCGGTGGTGCCACTGCTGACCGTGCTCGAGCGCAAGCTGCTCGGTCGCTTTCAGGCGCGCTACGGGCCCAACCGCGTGGGTCCGTATGGGCTGATGCAGCCGCTGGCGGACGCGCTCAAGCTGATCTCGAAGGAGCAGTCGCATCCCGAGACCGCTGTGCCGTGGATGATGGCGTTGGCGCCGGTGATCATCGTGACCACCGCCGTCGCAACGCTGGCGGTCATCCCGTTCGGCCCCCAGGGCGCCTGGGGCGGGGACCTGGGCCTGTACGGCATCGACGTCCCCGTGGGCCTCCTGTACTTCTTCGCCTTCGGCTCGCTCGCGTTCTACGCCTTCGTGCTGGGCGGCTGGGCGTCGGGCTCCAAGTACTCGTTCCTCGGCTCGATGCGCTCGGCCGCGCAGTTGATCTCGTACGAGGTGGCGATCGGCCTCTCCCTGCTCGGCGTGGTGATGACCGCCGGGTTCGATCTCGCTCGTGGACATCGTGGAGGCGCAGGGAGCCGGCGAGAAGGGGATCTGGTTCATCGCGCCCCAGTTCGTGGGCTTCCTGGTGTTCATGGTGGCCGGCTTCGCCGAGTCCGGCCGTGCGCCGTTCGACCTCCCCGAGTCCGACTCCGAGCTCGTGGCCGGCTACAACACGGAGTTCGGGGGCATGCGCTTCGGCACGTTCCTGCTGGCCGAGTACATCGAGCTGATCACGATCTCCGGCGTGGCCACCGCGTGCTTCCTCGGCGGCTGGCACGGCCCCGGCCCGGAGGCGCTCGCCCCGCTGTGGGTGCTGCTCAAGATCTTCGCCCTGCTCCTGTTCTTCATGTGGGTCAGGGCGACGCTGCCGCGTTTGCGATACGACCAGCTGATGAGCCTCGGCTGGAAGGTGCTGCTGCCGCTCGCGACCCTGAACGTGCTGGTCACGGCGATCCTGGTGGTGGCGACTTGAGCGAGCCGCCTGTGCCCTCCGGGGTGCGCACGCCCATCGACGACGTGATCGCGGTTCAGCGCGGTCCCGAGCCCGGTGGCTGGGGCGGTGCATACCGCGCGTTCGGTGCCACCCTGCGTGGGCTGCGCACGACGCTGGGCCGGCTGGCCGAGAAGCCGCCCACGATCCAGTACCCCGAGGAGAAGACGCCCGTGTACCCGCGCTTCCGCGGGCGCCACAAGCTGCACGTCTTCGAGGACACCGGCCACGAGAAGTGCGTGGGCTGCTCGCTGTGCGCGGCCGCCTGCCCGGCCGAGTGCATCCGCGTGGTGGCGGCCGAGAACACGCCCGAGAACCAGGTCTCGGCGGGCGAGCGCTACGCCGCGGTCTACGAGATCAACATGACCCGCTGCATCTTCTGCGGCTACTGCGAGGTGGCGTGCCCGTTCGACGCGATCACGATGGGCAACGACTACGAGCTGGCCGACTACGACCGCTCCGATCTCATCTTCACGAAGGAGATGCTCTTGGCCGACCCGTTGGAGCGGACGCCGCTGCGCAGGGAAGGCGAGTGATGGAGCCGAGTCCCCAGACCTCAGACCTCAGACCTCAGGGGCTAGGGCTCCAGCCGTGCTGTTTGAGCAGATCCTCTTCTTCGTCGCCGGGTTCGGGGCGATTGCCGGGGCTCTGGCGTCGTGGTCGTTCTTCGGAATCCGTTCTACTCGGTGCTCGCGCTGGTCGCGCATCTGATTGCGCTGGCCGTTCTGTTCCTGCTGCTGACGGCCGCCTTCCTCGCCGCGGCGCAGGTGGTCGTGTACGCCGGCGCGGTGATGGTGCTGTACGTGTTCGTGGTGGCCTACGTCGGTGGCTCCGACGAGCCGCTGCGGCCCGAGGCCAGCGGCCTCGTGGGCGCGTTCGGGCCGATCTTCGCGGCGGCGATCTTCGTGGAGATCACGATCGCCGTGGCGGGCTCGTCGCTGGGCGCGCTCGACTCGCGCGGGCCGGACGTGAGCGCCGGGTTCGGATCGCCAGGGGCGATCGGCGAGCTGCTGCTCACGAAGTTCCTCGTCCCCTTCGAAGCGGCCTCGTTCCTGCTGCTGGTGGCGGCGGTCGGCGCGCTGGTGCTGGCGCGCAAGCGGCGCGGGCTCGAGGAGCCGGAGGGCGCGGCCTGATGGACACCTCCTGGTTCATCGTCCTCAGTGCGTTCATCTTCGCCATCGGCGCCGCCGGGGTGCTCACCCGCCGCAGCCCGCTGGTGATCCTGCTCTGCCTGGAGCTGATGCTGAACGCGGGCAACCTCGCGCTGATCGGCTTCTCGCGGATGCTCGGCAACCACGACGGCCAGGTGTTCGCGCTGATCGTGATGGTCGTGGCGGCGTGTGAGGTGGTGGTGGGCCTCGGGATCATCGTGGCGATGTACCGGCGCCGGCTGCCGATCGACGTCGATGAGATGTCGGAGCTCCGCGGTTGAACGCCACCACCTACGGCTGGATCGTGCTGGCGGCGCCGCTCGCCGGCACTCTGCTCCTCGCGCTCGGCTACAGGCGGCTGCCCGGCCGCAGCGCGGGCTGGCTGGGCACCGCCGCCATCGGGGTGTCGTTCCTCGCCGCCATCGGGATGCTGTTCGCGCTCACCGACCGCCCGGAGGAGTCGCGCTCGCTGGTGGGCACGGCGTTCACCTACATCGACACCGCGGGCGTGCAGGCCGACGTGGCGATCCTGGTGGACCCGCTCTCGGTGCTGATGTGCCTGGTGGTCTCGGGCGTCTCGTTCCTGATCCACGTCTACTCGGTCGCGTACATGGACTCCGACCGCGGCTACGTGCGCTTCTTCGCGTACCTGAACTTCTTCGTGTTCTCGATGCTGCTGCTGGTCCTGGCGAGCAACTTCGTCCTGCTGATCGTGGGCTGGGCGTTCGTGGGCGCGGCCTCCTACCTGCTGATCAGCTTCTGGTTCCGGCGCGACACGGCCACGGCGGCGGGGATCAAGGCGTTCGTGATCAACGTGATCGGGGACGTGGGGCTGGTGATCGGCGCCTTCCTGCTGTTCGACGGCACCGGCGCGCTGGACTACGCCGGGGTGTTCAACGCCGCCCCCGAGGTCTTCGGGCACAACGACGGCCAGCTGGTGGCGGCCTGCCTGATGATCCTCGTCGGCGCCTTCGCCAAGTCCGCCCAGCTGCCGCTGCACACCTGGCTGCCGGACGCGATGGAGGGGCCCACGCCGGTCTCCGCCCTCATCCACGCAGCCACGATGGTTACCGCCGGCGTGTACCTGATCGCGCGCTGCCACCCGCTGTTCGACCTGGCTCCGGCGGCCGCGGACGTGGGCGCGATCATCGGCACGGCCACGCTGCTGTTCGCGGCGTCGGTGGCGCTGGTGGTGACCGATCTGAAGCGGGTGATCGCCTACTCGACCATGTCGCAGATCGGCTACATGATCCTCGGCGTCTCGGTGGCGGCCTACTCGGCCGGGATGTTCCACCTGATGACACACGCCTTCTTCAAGGCCCTTCTGTTCATGGGCGCCGGCTCGGTGATCGCCGCCATGGGCGGCATCCAGTCGCTGGACCGGATGGGCGGCTTCCGCAAGGCGATGCCGTTCACCTACGCCACCTTCCTGATCGGCGCGCTCGGGCTGGCGGGCTTCCCGCTGCTGTCGGGCTTCTTCTCCAAGGACGAGATCCTGTCGTTCACGGTGCACCGCGGCGGGTGGTACGCGGTGCTCGGCGTGCTCGGCTACCTGGCGGCGCTGCTCACCGCCTTCTACGCGTTTCGGATGGTGTTCCGGGTGTTCTGGGGACCCGCGGTGCCCGAGGCCACCGAGCTCGAGGGCGGGCACCTGGCTCACTCGGAGCACACCAACCCGGCCACCGGCGAGGCCGAGGACACCGACGTCGGCTTCCCGGGCTCCGAGCACCACATCGCCGAGCGCGAGTGGCCGATGAAGGCGGCGATGGCGCCCCTGGCGCTGCTCACGATCGTCGCGGGCCTGCTGCAGGTTCCGGGCGTGAGCGACGCGATCGGGCACTTCCTCGAGCCCACGTTCGAGGACTCCGCGGTGGCGCAGGACCTGCCGACCGACGGGGAGGAGTGGGCCGGGCTCGGGGTGGGCGGCGTGCTCTCGGTGGCCGGGATCCTGTTCGCCTTCTACTACCTGATGCGCGACCCCGAGCTGCGGCTGCGAATCCGCGAGCGCTTCGCCGGCGTGCACACCTTCCTGGTGAACAAGTGGTACTTCGACGAGCTCTTCGACGCGGCCTTCGTGCGGCCGGCCGCGACGGCGGGGCGGTTCGGGCGCACGGTGGTGGAGAGCCGCTTCGTGCAGGGGGTGATCGTGGGCGGCGCGGTCGGCGTGGTCCGCGTGGGCACCTCCTTCGCGCGCTCGATCCAGACCGGTGAGCTGCGCAGCTATGCCCTGCTGCTGCTGATGGGCGTGAGCGGCATGGTCCTCTACTTCCTGGTGGTGTCCACGTGACGATCCACCTGTCGATCGTGGTGTTCATGCCGCTGGCCGCGGCGCTGGTGGCCGCCTTCCTCCCCGCGCGCGCGGGCCGCTGGCTGGTGGTGGCCGCGACCGTGGGCGTGCTCGGGTACGCCATCGCGCTGATCGCTGACTTCGACCAGGGCACCGCGGCTCTCCAGTACGTGACCGACGACAGCTGGATCCCTGAGCTGGGGATCCGCTACCAGCTCGGTGTGGACGGCCTCAACCTGTTCCTGGTCGCGCTCACCGCGCTGGTCTGGGTGCCCGCGACGATCTGGGGCGCGCTGCGCACCACCGACCGCTCGAAGCTGTTCATGTTCCACATGGCACTGGCGGAGACCGCCGTGCTGGGCGCCTTCCTCGCCCAGGACCTGGCGCTGTTCGTCGTGTTCTTCGACCTGATGCTGGTGCCGTTCTACTTCCTGATCGGCGGCTGGGGCGAGGGCGACCGCGTGCGCGCCACGATGAAGTTCACGATCTACACGCTGGTCGGCTCGCTGCTGATGCTCGCCGGCGCGGTGGCGCTGGGGGTGCTGTCGGCCAACACCCCGGTGGGCGCAGGCGGCGGCGACCTGTCGTTCTCGTTCGCGGTGCTGCAGGAGCGCACGCTCGGCGAGGGCACCCAGCGGTGGATCTTCCTCCTCTTCGCGGCGGCCTTCCTGGTCAAGGCGCCGCTGTTCCCGCTGCACGGCTGGGTGGTCGACACCTACCGCGCCACCCCCACCCCGGTGCTGGTGGTGCTCTCGGCGGTGCTGTCGAAGGTGGGCGTGTACGGCTTCCTGCGGATCGTGCTGCCGATCCTCCCCGACGCGTCGCAGTACTTCCAGGAGCTGATGCTGATCCTGGCCGTGTTCTCGATCCTGTACGGGTCGGTCCTCGCGTTCTCGCAGGAAGAGCCGCGGCTGGTCGTGGCCTACTCCTCGATCGCCCAGCTCGGCTTCATCGTGCTCGGGATCTTCGCGCTCGACGACAAGGGCGCCCAGGGCGCGCTGATGCAGATGGTCAACCACGGGCTGGTGGTGGCGCCGCTGTTCTTCATCATCGCGCTGCTCACCGCGCGCGCGGGCGGGTCGCCGACCCTGGCTCAGATGGGCGGCATGGCGCTGCGCGCGCCCGTGCTGGCGGCGCTGTTCCTGATCGTCACGCTCGCCACCCTGGCGATGCCCGGCTCGCCCAACTTCGTGGGCGAGCTGCTGATCCTGTTCGGCACGTTCGAGGACAAGCTGGTCTACGGCCTGGTGGCCAGCGCGGGCGTGGTGCTGGCGTCGGTCTACATGATCCGCGTGTTCCAGAAGTCGATGCACAACCGCAACGCCGAGGGTGTGGAGGCAGCTGAGATCGACGGCCTCGGGCTGGTGGCGATCCTCCCGGTGACGGCGGTGATCGTGGCGCTCGGCGTGTATCCCCAGCTGGTGCTGGAGCGGACCGAGGACGCGACCGTCGCGGTCGTGGAGCCGGCGGCGGAGGTTGCGGCGCGATGACCGACCTGGTCGCAGCCGCCCAGGCGCCGGAGATCGACTACCAGGGCCTGTCGCCGATCTTCGCCACGGTGGGCGGCGCGGTGGCGGTGATCCTCGCCGGGCTGATACCCGGCCGCTTCGCGCAGCGTGCGCTGGTGCCGATCGTGGCGGCGGCCTCGCTGCTCACCGCGATCGGCCTGACGATCGCGAACTGGGAGGCGGGCGACTCCGCGCCGATCATCGAGGGTGCGCTGGCCATCGACGCGCTGGCGCTGTTCATGTCGATGCTGTTCTACGTCGCCGGCCTGGCGACGATCCTGCTCTCCCTGCGCGCCGACGTGACGCGCGGGGCCGGCTCGGGCGAGTACATGTCGCTGCTGCTCGGCTCGATCACCGGCATGGTGATCGTGGCCGGCGCGGAGAACCTCGTGACGCTGTTCGTGGGCTTCGAGCTGCTGTCGATCCCGCTCTACATCCTGTGCGCGGCCGAGGTGAAGAAGGCGCCCTCGCTGGAGGCCGGCCTGAAGTACCTCGTGGTGGGCTCGGTGGGCTCGGCCACGCTGCTCTACGGCCTGGCGCTGCTCTACGGCGCCACCGGCTCGACCGACTTCTCGGCCATGGCCGACGCGATCGGCGAGCGCGTGAGCGCTGGGCGACCCGCTGCTGCTCACCGGCGTGGCGCTCGCCACGGTCGGGCTGGCGTTCAAGGCCTCCGTGGCGCCGTTCCACCAGTGGACGCCGGACGTCTACCAGGGCGCCCCCACCCCGATCACCAGCTTCATGGCCGTGGCCACCAAGGCGGCGGCGTTCGCGATCTTCCTGCGTCTGTTCGACCTCGCCCTCCCCAGCCTCCAGAGCGATTGGGGGCCGGCCCTGGCCCTCCTCGCCACCGCGACGATCCTGATCGGCAACGCCGGGGCGATCGCGCAGCGCTCGATGAAGCGGCTGCTCGCCTGGTCCGGCGTGGCCCAGGCGGGCTACCTGCTGGCGGGCGTGGTGGTGGGCACGACGCTGGGGCTGCAGGCCACGGCCTTCTACCTCGCCGCCTACCTGCTGATGAACGTGGCCGCGTTCGCGGTCGTGATCGGCCGCGAACGGGTGTCCGAGCACGGCGACTCGATCGAAGCCCTGCGCGACCTCGGCCGCGCCTCCCCGGTGCTCGCCTGGACGATGACGATCGCGATGCTCTCGCTGGCGGGCTTCCCGGCCACCGTGGGCTTCATGGGGAAGTTCTATTTGATCGACGCGTCCGTGGCCGGCGACTACGCCTGGCTCGGCGTGGTGATCGTGGTCGGCTCGATGATCTCGCTCGTGTACTACCTGCGCGTGATCGCGGTGATGTGGATGGGGCGGTTCGAGGTGGAGCTGCCCACCGTGCCGCCGCGCCATGTGAAGCCGGCATCCGGCTGGTCGCCGGAGGCGGACGCGCGGGCCCAGCCGGAGGTGCTCCTGGTGGCAGTGCTCGCGGGCGCCGCCACTCTGGTCTTCGGGATCGTGCCGTCGCCGCTGTTCGACCTGGCGGGCGATGTGGGCAGCTCCCTGTCGGGCCTGCTGTGACGGGTTAGGCTCGCCCCGGTGGCGGGCCTCAGCTACGACCTCGTGATCGTGGGCATGGGCTCCGGCGGCATCGTCGCCGCCGAGTTCGCGTCGAACCTCGACATCAAGGTCGCCGCGGTGGAGCGCGACCGCGTGGGCGGCGACTGCCTGTGGACCGGCTGCGTGCCCAGCAAGGCGCTGCTGGCCTCGGCGAAGGCGGCGCACACCATGCGCCACGCGGACAGGTACGGGCTCACCCCGGTCGAGCCGCAGATCGACACCGCGCGCGTGTTCGAGCGCATCCGCTCGATCCAGCAGGACCTGGCCGACACCGACGACAACCCCGACCGCTTCACCGAGGCCGGGATCGACCTGCACTTCGGCGCCGCCCGGCTCACCGGCCCGAACACGGTCGAGGTGGACGGGGTGGGCGAGCTGCGGTCGCGGTTCATCCTGCTGTGCACCGGCAGCCGGCCGGCCGTGCCGCCCATCCCCGGGCTGGAGGAGGCGGGCTTTCTCACCAGCGAGACCGTCTGGGACATCGAGCGCGCCCCCGTGAGCCTGGTGGTGATCGGCGGCGGCCCGATCTCGATCGAGATGTCGCAGGCGTTCGCGCGGCTGGGGGTGCAGACCACGGTGCTGCAGAAGGGCGACCGCATCCTGCCGCGCGACGAGCCCGGCCTCGTGGCCCGGCTGACCGAGCGCCTGCGCGAGGACGGCGTGGACCTGGTGCTGGACGTGGATATCGAGGCCGTGGCGGTGGAGGACGGGCTCAAGGTGGTGCGCGCCGCGGACGGGCGCGAGTGGCGCGCGCAGCAGATCCTCGTGGGCGCCGGGCGCACCCCGAACATCGAGGGGCTGGGGCTGGAG
Organism: uncultured Thermoleophilaceae bacterium; assembly: GCA_963761505.1. Taxonomy (GTDB): domain Bacteria; phylum Actinomycetota; class Thermoleophilia; order Solirubrobacterales; family Thermoleophilaceae; genus JAAYBF01. The sequence continues at coordinate 109,790 of CAVXGW010000006.1, read as the reverse complement.
GAGATCGGGGTGAAGGTGGGCCCGCGGGGAGTGCAGGTGGACTCCAAGCTGCGCACCTCGGTGAAGTCCGTCTATGCCGCCGGAGACCTGGCGGGCCGGTTCCTGTTCACCCACTCGGCCGGCTACGAGGCCGCGGGCGCGATCCGCAACATGTTCTTCCCCGGCTCCTCGGACGCCACCGACTTCGTGCCCTGGTGCACCTACACCGACCCGGAGCTGGCGCATGCCGGCCTGACCGCCGCCCAGGCCGCCGAGCGGCACGGACCCGACGACGTGCACGTGTGGACCCACGACCTCTCGCACTCCGACCGCGCCCGCACCGACAGCGCCGCCGACGGCGAGATCCGCGTGGTCACCCACAAGGGCAGGATCGTGGGCGCGCACGCGCTCACGCCGAACGCGGGCGAGGTGATCCACGAGCTGGCGCTGGCGATCTCCGAGGGCAAGAAGCTGTCGGACCTCGGCGGGCTGGTGCACGTGTACCCGACGCTGTCGGTCGGCATCGGCCAGCTCGCGGGCGAGGCGGCCTACGAGCGCGCGGGCAAGCTGGGCTTCCTGGTGCGGTCCAGGGCCTAGGCCCGCCTCACCGTCGCGCCGCCACGCACAGGCTCGGATACCCACGCCGCACCGTGCGGGCGCGCTCGACGGTGAACCCGGCCGCCACCAGCTCGGGGCGGGTGTCCATCGGGCGCATCCCCGGCACCGCCGCCGCGACCGCCCTCAGCAGGGGCGCGCCCGGCGCTCGCGCGAACGGCGTGACGCAGACCAGCCGCCCTCCCGGTGCCAGCACGCGGCGAGCCTCCACCAGAACCGGACCGGGATCCAGCAGGTGCAACAGGTAGGCCGCCGACACGACGTCGGCGCTTGCCGTCTCCAGCGGCAGGGCCTCGGCCGGCGCCCGCACCACCCGCCACCCGTCTGGAAGCGGGGGCACCCGGGCCAGCATCCCCGCCGAGGAGTCCACTCCGATCGCCGTCCGCGGCGCCGGCTCGCGCCGCGCCGCCTCGCACAACAGCGCGCCGGTGCCGCAGCCCAGGTCCACGAGCGTCTCGCCGCCCTCGAGGGCGGCCATGTCCACGGCGGTGGCCAGCGCCGCCCGTTCCCAGCGCAGCTGCCGCGGGTACCACGCCGCCAGCCGGTCCCAGTCGGTCACGCCAGGATCTCGGCGATCGCCGGCGGCAACCGCGGGTGGCCCGCGAACGCACGCGCGTCGGCCGGGCCGACCAGATCGCGCTCCATGTGCAGCAGCTCAACCCGCAGGCCGGCCGACCGGGCCCGCTCCAGCGAGCGCTGCAACACGGCCGCGCCGCCCCATTCTCCTCCCAGGTCGAACAGGTCGGGCGACGGCCGCGACAGGCCCACGATCCAGTAGCCGCCGTCGTGCGCGGGCCCGAGGACCACGTCGGCGCCGCCGCGCAGCACCGCTTCAGCCTCGCGCGCGTGCGCGCGCGTGAGAACGGGCATGTCGGTGCCCACCACCAGCAGCGGCTCCGCCCGCCGGCGGAACACCCATGCGGTGGCGGCGGTCAAGCGGTCGCCCAGGTCCCCAGGAGAACCGGCGAAGCACTCGACCCCGTCCGCCACGTGCGGGCGCAGATCCTCCTCGGCGCCGCCGTAGGCGAGAAACGCCGCTCCGGGCGCCACCTCGCTCGCCCACGCGGTCACCGTCGCGATCAGCTCAGCCTGCAGGCGCGCGCATCCGTCCGCGCCCAGCAGCGGCTCCAACCGTGTCTTCACCGCGCCCGCGCGCGGAGCCTCGGCCATCACGAGCACGGAGACCCCCATCGGCCGAACCCTCCCACACGGTCGTGTGGGCGGTGCGCACCCAGGCTCTCGCGCCCTCACCTGTGTGGCCCCTACCCTTATGCGGTGAGCCGAACTGCGGGAGGCCGATTGCCACGGGTGCTGCTCACGGGCAGCGAGCATCCCGCCGGCCTGGCCGCACTTCGCGCGCTCGACCGGGCGGGCTTCGAGACGTGGGCGGCGGTGCAGTCGCGCGCCTCGTACGGCGCCCGCTCGCGGGCGGCAGCCGGTGTGGTGGACGTGCCGGACCCGAGGACCGCTCCCGAGGATTTCGTGACGGCGCTGGCCGCCGAGGCGGCGCGCCTGGACGTGGCGGCCGTGCTGCCGGGCACCGAGCCCGCGCTGCTCGCCGTGGCCGGGCGCGAGAGCGCGTTCCCCGCGTCGGTGGCGGTCGGAAGCACGCCCGAGGCGGTGCTTCGCCGCGCCACCGACAAGACCGCGCTGGCGCTGCTCTCCCTGCGGGCGGGGCTCGACGTGCCCCCGACCCGGGTCGTCGCCGCCGACGATCCGGCCGCGTCGCACGACCTGTCGTTCCCGGCGATCGTGAAGCCGCTCCGGTCCGAGCTGGCGCTCGAGGGCCCGGGCTGCAGCGCTTCGAGGCCAGCCGCGTGGAGTCTCGCGCCGAGCTGGACGCGGCTCTCCGTGCCCTGCCGGACGAGGTGGGCCTCGTCCAGCCGTACATCGAGGGTCGCCTGATCAGCGTGAACGGCGTGGCCTTCGAGGGCGAGCTGTACGGCGCGAACCAGCACGTCGTCCACCGCGTCTGGCCCGATCGATGCGGACAGGCGGTGAACGCCGAGACGATCCCGATGGACCCCGAGCGCGAACGGGCCACCGCCGCGTTCATGCGCGAGCTGGACTGGAACGGGGTGTTCAACCTGCAGCTGATCGAGCGCGACGGGCGCGACTACGTGATCGACCTGAACCCGCGCTTCTACGTGTCCCTGACGCTGGCCGTGGCCGCCGGCCTGAACCTGCCGGCCATCTGGACCTCGCTGCTGCTGGGCCTGCCGGTGGAGGACGACGGCTATCGCGCCGGGATGCGCTTTCGCCAGGAGAAGGGCGATCCGCGCGCGATCCTCGCCGAGATCCGTCGCGGGCAGCTCCGGGCGGCGCGCGACCTGCTGCCGAGGCGCCGAACGGTGCACGCGCTGTTCTCGATCCGCGACCCCCGTCCAGGCCTGAGCATCGTCGGCGAGGGGCTGGCCGCGCTGCGACGACGGAAGGAGGAGCCGTCGCCGGAACCGCCAGGGGCGGAACCCGCGGCACCTGAGAGCGAGACGATCTCGGTGTGAGGACCGCGAGCAGCGTGCTCGTGCTCCTCCACGGTCGCTGGTACCGCTCGGGGTCGATGCACGACCTCACGGACCGGCTGGGCCTGCCCGGAACCGAGTGCGTGGCGCCGGCCGCCGCCGAGCGCACCTGGTATCCGGGGCGGTTCATGGAGCCGCGCGCCGCCAACGAGCCGGCCCTCTCCGACGCCATCGGACGCGTGCACGAGGTCCTGGACGAGCTCGAGGCCGAGGGCGTGGAGCCCGAGCGGATCGTGCTCGGCGGGTTCTCGCAGGGCGGCTGCGTGGCGTGCGACGCGCTCGCCCAGCGCCCGCGGCCGGTCGCCGCGCTGGCGCTGCTCAACGGCGGGCTGATCGGGGCGGACGAAGGGGAGCTGACGCGGCCGCGCCGCCGGCGCGCTCGAGGGCCTTCCGGTGCTGCTCACGGGCGCGGTCGACGACGAGTGGATCCCGCTCCCCCGGGTGCGGCGCACCGCCGAGGTGCTGGAAGCGGCGGGCGCGCAGGTCGACCTGCGAATCCATCCGGCCGGAGAGCACGAGATCCGCGAGGAGGAGGTGGACGCGCTCAGGCAGCTGGTGGAGCGCGTCGGCCCGAGCTAGAAGAGGGAGGCGATCTCCACGATCGCCGGGGTCAGGATCAGCGCGGGCAGGAAGTTGCCCACCTTCACGTCCCTGAGCTCGAGCAGCTTCAGCGAGATCCCGATGATCAGGATCCCGCCCGCGCTGGTCAGCGCGTCGAGCGTGTCGCCGGTCAGGATGTCGTCGAACGCGCCGGCGCCCAGGGTGAGCCCGCCCTGCACCACCAGCACGGTGACCGCGGCGAGGCCCACGCCCCAGCCGAGCCCTGCCGCCAGGGCGATGGCGGCGAACCCGTCGAGCACCGACTTCGTCGCCAGCTGCGTGTACGCGTCGGTGAGGCCGTCCTCGATCGAGCCGAGCACGGTGAGCGGGCCCACGCAGAACAACAGCGACGCCGTCACGAACCCCTCGGAGACGGTCGAGTGCCCCTCGCCGGCGACCGTTCGCTGGATCCTGTCGCCCAACCGCTCCAGCCATCGCTCGATGCCGATCGCCTCGCCCACCAGGCCGCCGAGCAGCACGCCGCCGAGCACATACAGCGGATTCGTCTCGTTCCACGCCAGCGCGCTGTCCACGCCGATCACGAGCGTGACCAGGCCGAGTCCCGCCATCACGCGCTGCTGCAGCCCCTCCGGCAGCCGCCTGCCCACGAGTGTGCCGATCAGCGGTTCCCGCCAGCACGGTACCCACGTTGATGAACGTCCCCGTCACGCGGGGTAGGCTCCCACCATGAGCGAGAACCTGGCATGCATCCTCACCAAGGCCGCCGAGCAGAACCCCGACGGCATAGCCATCAAGCTGGACGACGTCGAGCTGACCTACGGGGCACTAGGCGGAGCGAGCGCCCACATGGCGGGGCTGCTCAAGGCCAAGGGGGTGGAACCGGGCGATCGCGTGGGTGTGATGCTGCCCAACGTCCCCTACTTCCCCGTCGTCTACTACGGCGTGCTGCGCGCGGGCGGCGTGGTCGTGCCGATGAACGTGCTGCTCAAGGGCCGCGAGGTGGGCTTCTACCTCGAGGACCCCGGCGCCAAGATCTGCATCGCCTGGGGCGACTTCGCCGAGGCCGCCGAGAAGGGCGCGGCCGACGCCGGTGCCGAGTGCATCCTCGTGAAGCCCGGCGAGTTCGAGCAGATGCTCGGCGAGGCGGAGCCGGACACCGAGCTCGCCGACCGGGACGCCCAGGACACGGCCGTGATCCTCTACACGTCGGGCACCACCGGCAAGCCCAAGGGCGCGGAGCTGACCCACGCGAACCTGCTCAAGAACTGCAGCGTCGCCGCGTCGACGCTCGGTGAGATCACCGGCGACGACAAGCTGCTGGGCGCTCTGCCGCTCTTCCACAGCTTCGGCCAGACGTGCACGCTGAACGCCGGCATCTGCAACCAGGCGCTGCTCTCGATGATCCCGCGCTTCGATCCGGACAAGGCGCTGGAGATCATCGCGCGCGACGGCATCACGATCTTCCAGGGGGTGCCGACGATGTACAACGCGATGCTCTGTTGCGAGAGCGCGGACTCGGCGGACACCTCCACCCTGCGCCTGTGCATGTCGGGCGGGGCCGCGATGCCCGAAGAGGTGATGAAGAAGTTCGAGGAGAAGTTCGGTTGCAAGGTGCTGGAGGGCTACGGCCTCTCCGAGACCTCACCGGTCGCGTCCTTCAACCACCCCGACAGGGAGCGCAAGCCCGGCTCGATCGGCACCCCGATCGACGGCGTGGAGATGAAGGTGGTGGACGACGACGGCAACGACGTCGAGCAGGGCGAGGTCGGGGAGATCGTGATCAAGGGCCACAACGTGATGAAGGGCTACTGGAACCGCGAGGAGGCCACCGCCGAGGCGATCAAGGACGGCTGGTTTGCCTCCGGCGACATGGCCAAGATCGACGAGGACGGCTACTTCTTCATCGTCGACCGCAAGAAGGACCTGATCATCCGCGGCGGCTACAACGTCTACCCGCGCGAGATCGAGGAGGTGCTCTACGAGCACCCGGCGGTCCAGGAGGCCGCGGTCGTGGGCGTCCCGCACGACGAGCTGGGCGAGGAGGTGGGCGCCGCGGTGGTGCTCAAGGAGGGTGAGGACGTCTCCGAGGAGGACCTCAAGCAGTACGTCAAGGACGAGGTGGCCGCCTACAAGTACCCGCGCCGGGTGTGGTTCATGGACGAGCTGCCCAAGGGGCCCACGGGGAAGATCCTCAAGCGGGAGATCGACGCGCCGGCGGAGGTTGAGGCCGAGGCCTGACCGCGCCCGGCACCCGCTAACGTCGAGTAAGTGACGCTCACCGTTGGCGCTGGACCGTTCGGGCACCGGCCCGCAGGCCGGTTCAACTTCGACCCGCCCGAGGACGTGCGGTACGTCGAGCCCTCGCCACGCTGGATGCGGGCGCGGCTGAACGGCGAGACGGTCGCCGACAGCAAGCGCACGCGGCTGCTGCACGAGCACGGCACCCTCCCGCACCTGCTCTTCCCGCGCGAGGACATCCGGCTGGACCTCATACCGGCCGAGGCGCTGCGCGAGCACGGGGTGGACGGCTACGTGGAGATCGACTGGGACGCGATGGACGAGTGGCTCGAGGAGGACGAGGTCGCGTTCGGCCATCCGCGCGACCCCTTCCACCGCATCGACGTGCGCGCCACGTCGCGCCACGTGAAGGTCGCCGTGGGCGGCCAGACCCTCGCCGAATCCACCCGCGCCATCGCGCTGTTCGAGGCCAGCCTCCCCACGCGCTGGTACTTCCCGCCGGAGGACGTGCGCACCGACCTGCTCGAGGACGGCGACCTGCGCACCACGTGCGCGTACAAGGGTCACGCCAGGCACCTGTCCTACGGGGACGAGGAGAACATCGCCTGGACCTACGACGAGGCGGAGCGCGAGGTGGCGCCGGTCGCCGGGCGGATCGCCTTCTACGACGAGCGCGTGGACCTCGAGGTCGACGGCGAGCCGCAGGAGCGGCCGGTCACGCCCTTCTCGCGGTAGCCCTCAGGAGTAGGTGATCACCGAGCGGATGCCGTCCTGGGCCTCCATCAGCTCGAACCCGCGGTTCACCTCGTCCAGCGCCAGCTCGTGTGAGATCAGCGGGTCCACGTCCAGCTCGCCCTTGAGGTAGAGCTCCACGAACTCCGGCACCTGGTCGCGGCCCTTGCAGCCGCCGAACGACGAGCCGGCCACCCGCCTGCCGGTGATCAGCAGCCGCGGCACGATGTCCAGCGTCTCCCCCTTGCCCGCCACGCCGGCGACCGTGCACAGCCCCCAGCCCATCCGCGCCGACTCCACCGCCTGCTGCATCACGCCGACGAGGCCGGTGGCCTCGAACGTGTAGTCGGCCCCGAAGCCGCCGGTCATCTCGAGGATCCGATCCACGGTGTCCTCACCGCCGGCGAGCGTGTCCGTGGCGCCCTGCCCGCGCGCCAGCTCCAGGCGGTCCTCGGAGAGGTCCACGCAGACGATCCGCTCGGCGCCCCGCAGCCGGCAGCCCGCCACGGCGCCCAGGCCCACCAGGCCGGCGCCGAAGACCACGCACGTGGAGCCCTCCTCCACCTTCGCCGTGTTGATCGCGGCGCCCAGGCCGGTCGAGAGCCCGCACGCGAACGGGGCCGCGTGGGTGGCGGGGGCGTCGGGGCTGACCACGGCCAGCGCGATCTCCGGCATCACCGTGTACTCGGCGAACGTGGAGGTGCCCATGAAGTGGCGGACCTGCTCGTCGCCGCGGCTCAGGCGCACGGTGCCATCCGGCAGGTGGCCCTTGTTCTGCTCCTCGCGGATCGCCATGCACAGGTTGGTCTTCGGGCTGAGGCAGTGCACGCACTCGCCGCACTGCGGTGAGAACAGCGTGACCACGCGGTCGCCCTCCTTCACGAGCGAGACGCCATCGCCCAGCTTCTCCACGATGCCGCAGCCCTCGTGGCCGAGCACGGTGGGCGCGTAGCCGGAGGGATCGGCGCCGGACGCGGTGTACATGTCGGTGTGACAGACGCCGCAGGCCTCCAGGCGCACAAGCACCTCGCCGGCCTTGGGCTCGGCCAGGTCCACCTCCTGCACCGCCAGTGGCTTGCCGAACTCCTCCAGGACCGCCGCTCTCATCCTCATGGGCGCCAGCCTAAAGGTACGGCTGCGGATCGACCGGGCGTCCGCGCAGATAGGTCTCGAAGTGCAGATGGTCGCCAAAGCAGCGCCCGGTGCAGCCCACCAAGCCCACCGGCTGGCCGCGCTCCACCACGTCGCCCTTGCGCGCGATGTAGCGCGACAGGTGCGCGTAACAGGTGACGAACTCGCGCGAGTGCTGGATGCAGAGGTAGTTGCCGTAGCCGCCGTACACAGAGGAGATCGCCACCCGCCCCGCCTCCGCGGCGTAGACCGGGCGACCCGCCGGGGCGGCGATGTCCACGCCCGCGTGCAGCCGTCCCCAGCGCTGGCCGAACGGCGACACGATCGAGCCCTGCACCGGCGAGCCGAGGATGCCGTTGCCGAGCTCCAGGCGGCCGCCGTAGGCGCCCAGTCTGGCCAGCGCCCGGCGAGCCTTGCGGCGCTCGGCCTCCAGCCCCTTGAGCACCTCGAGGTCCTTGCGCAGGCGGGCGTTCTCCTTCAGCACGCGTTCGGGCGGCCTCTCCTCGCCCGCACCGCGGTCGCCGTTGGAGAGGCTGCGGTCCGGCGGCTCCTCCGCCTCGGTCCGAGGTACACCCGGCGTGTCGGCGTCGAGCACCACCTCGTCGGGTTGCGGCTCGGACGCCGCCGAGCCACACCCGGCGAGCACCAGGCACAGCAGCAGCGCGCGGCGCACTACTCCACCACCAGCCCATGGCGCATCGTGTTCTCGGTGACCACGCGCGGCTCGGTGAACTGCAGCAGGTAGTCGGGCCCGCCCGCCTTCGAGCCGATCCCCGAGCGGCGGTTGCCGCCGAAGGGCTGGCGCGCCACCATCGCGCCGGTGATGCCGCGGTTCACGTACAGGTTGCCGACGGGCGTCCTGGCGGTCACCTCGGCGACCGTCGACGGATTGCGCGAGAACAGCCCGCCGGTGAGCGCGAAGGGCAGCGAGTCGACCACGTCGCAAGCACTGCTCCACCGACTCCACCGACTCGACCGTGAGCAGCGGCCCGAACACCTCCTCGTGCAGAACCTGAGCGTCGGCTGGCAGCTCGGTGGCCAGCACCGGCGCGCAGAACCAGCCGCCGTCGGGAGCCTCGCGCCGTCGCCGCGATCGTGCCCCTCGAGCGCGCCTCCTCGGCGTAGCCGTTCACCCGGTCGCGCGCCTCCTCGTCGATCACCGGCGGCACCTCCGTCGCGAAGCGCTCGGCCTGCCCCACGTCGAGCACCTCGATCGCGCCGGTCAGCCTCTCCACCAGCGCGTCGTGGATCGCCTCGTGCGCCAGCACGCGCGCCGCGGCCGAGCACTTCTGCCCCGCGAACCCGAACGCCGAGTGCACCACCGCCGGCACCACCTCGTCCAGGTCGGCGTCGGAGTCCACGATCACGCAGTTCTTGCCGCCCATCTCGGCCACCACCCGCTTCACGTGGCCCTGGCCGGAGGGCGTCTCCGCCGCGGCGCGCACGATGTCCAGCCCCACGGCGCCCGAGCCGGTGAACGCGATCGTGTGCACGCCCGGATCGCGGACGAGCGCGGCGCCCACGTCGCCGTAGCCCGGGAGCAGCGCCAGGGCGTCGGCCGGCACGCCCGCTCCGCGCAGCGCCTCGACCAGCATCAGCGCGCAGGCCGGGGACTGCTCGGCGGGCTTGAGCACCACCGCGTTGCCGGTGGCCAGGCCGGCGGCCGTCATCCCGGTCGCGATCGCCAGCGGGAAGTTCCATGGCGCGATCACGGCCACCACCCCGCGCGGCGCGTAGCGCATCGAGTTGCGCTCGCCCGGCACCTGCAGCAGCGAGCGCCCCTGGTCCAGCTCCACGGCGGCGCGCGCGTAGTACTCCAGGAAGTCGATCGCCTCACACGCGTCGGCGTCCGCCTCGGCCCACGGCTTGGCGCACTCGCGCACCATCAGCGCCGCGAGCTCCGGGCCGCCGCGAACGCAGCGCGTCGGCGGCCCGCGAGAGCACCTCGGCGCGCCCGGCCGCCGGCACGGCGCCCCACTCCCGGAAGCCGCCGGCGGCGGCTCGCACCGCCGCCTCGGCGTCGTCTTCGCCGGCCCGGCCGGCGGTCGCGACCACGCGGCCGGGATCACCGGGGTCGGTGGACTCGAACCCCGTCGCGGCGCCCGGGTCCGAACCGACGAGGATCGGCACGGAGAGCGGCAGCCGCCCGTCCAGCTCGGCCAGCGCGCCGGTGAGCGACTCGCGCACGGGCGCGCGCCGCAGCTCGAGCACGGGCTCGTTCGCAAACTCGGTCACGGCGCGGCCAGCAGCTCCTCGATCGGCGTGCCCCGCTGCTGCTCGCCCAGGAACGAGTCGTTCGAGGTGTTCTCCAGCAGCCGCCGCACCAGGTAGGCCATGCCCGCCACCAGGTCACCGACCGGGCAGTAGGCGCGCACGCGGTGCCCGCCGGCCGCCAGCGCCTGCTGCAGCTCGTCCCCGAGGCCGCGCAGGATCTGCAGCTCGAGGTCGCGGTCCTCCCCGCCGGTGGCGCGGTTCCAGGCGATCGCGTGCGCCACCGAGCGCAGGTTGTGGGAGGCGATCGCCACCCGGAACAGCGGCCGCGCGTCGAGCAGGCGGCGGGTCAGCTCCTCGAAGTTGCGGTCCGACTCGGCCTTCACCTCGAACACCGGCGGCGCCCAGCCGTGCTGGCGCGCCTCCACCACCTCGTGGTCCCAGTACGCGCCCTTCACCAGCCGCACGGTGAGCGGCGGAGTGCGGGAGCTGGCGCCCGCCCAGTCGATCAGCCGGTCGAGCTGCGAGGGCGACTCGCGCAGGTAGGCCTGGAGCACGACCCCCGAGCGACGGGCCCTCGCGGAACTCGGGCTCGTCGAGCAACTCGTGGACCAGCTCCATCGTGGTCTCGAACGCGTCCAGCGACTCCATGTCGATGTGCAGGTGGGCGTCCAGCTCCTTGGCCCGGCGCAGCAGCGGCCGCATCCGCGCGGCGGCGTCGTCGCGGCCGCGCTCGGGCGCCTCGGGGCGCATCAACGGCGTGAGCGCGGACACCTTCACCGACAGGTTCACCCGCGGCAGCGGGCCGGCGGAGTCCCGCTCCAGCGCCGGGCGGTCGGGCCACCGCGGCGCGTCGGCCGCCAGCGCCTCCAGGGCCTCGAGGCAGCGCGCGGCGTAGCGGTCGGCCTCCTCCCTGGTCACGGTCGCCTCACCCAGCAGGTCGACCGAGGTGGCGGCGCCTTCCGCCCACAGCTCGCGCAGCACGCGCAGCGCCGCCTTGGGCGACTCACCCACGATGAAGCGGTGCGCCATGTGGCGCACGCCGCCGGCCGCCGCCACCCCGAGCGCCCGCCGGCCGGTGCGGCTGTGCGACGCCTTCATGGCGGCCTCGATCGGCGGCGGGCGGTCGCCCACCTCGCCCAGGTAGGCGCCCAGGTGCTTCGCCAGGTCGTCGAGCGAGCGCGTGGCGGGCGTCACGTCCACCAGCCGGAACAGCGCGGCCCGCAGCTCCGCGTCGCGCGAGGCCAGCTCCATCGCCTTGGCGTCCATCGCCTTGACCGGATGCCGAGACGGGCGCGGCAACGCCGCGTGGAGCTCACGCCCGATCTCGCCGATCTGCCGCTCGACCTCCACCGCGCACAACGCTACTCCCCGCCCTTTTGCGTTCCGGGGCCGGCGGGTATGCATCTCACATGCCGTCGCTGGTACTCGGACCGCTGCTGCGCTACGTCGGGGACACCCGCGCCGTGGTGTGGGTGGAGACCGACGCGCCGTGCGAGGTGACCGTGCTCGGGACGTCGCGCCGAACCTTCTGCGTGGAGGACCACCACTACGCGCTCGTGCGGGTGGAGGGCCTCGATGAGGGCAAGCGCTACGAGTACGGAGTCGAGCTCGACGGCGACCGGGTCTGGCCACCGCCGGACTACGACTTCCCGCCGCCCCAGTTCCGGACCTACCCGAAGGAGGACGAGCTGCAGATCGCGTTCGCCTCGTGCCGCGTGGCGGCCCCGAGCGAGCCGCCCTACACGCTCGACAAGGAGGACGACGACCGCGGCCGCGCGCACGACGCCCTGCGCACCCTCGCGCTGCGGATGAAGGACACGGACCCGCGGGAATGGCCGGACATGGTGCTCATGCTCGGCGACCAGGTGTACGCCGACGAGTGCTCGCCCGAGACCAAGAAGTTCATCCGCGAGAACCGCGACACGAGCAAGCCCCCGGGCGAGATCGCGCTGACCTTCGAGGAGTACACGCGCCTCTACCGCGAATCGTGGGGCGAGCCGGTGATCCGCTGGCTGCTGTCCACGGTCTCCAGCGCGATGATCTTCGACGACCACGACGTGCACGACGACTGGAACACCTCCGAGGCCTGGCTGGAGGAGATCCGCGCCACCGACTGGTGGGAGGAGCACATCGTGGCCGGGCTGATGTCGTACTGGATCTACCAGCACGCGGGGAACCTGAGCCCCGACGAGCAGGACGCCGACGGGCTGCTCGAGAAGGTGAGCGAGCAGGACGACGCCGGCGAGCTGCTGCGCGAGTTCGCCGAGGGGGCGGACCGCGAGCGGGGCGGCAGCCGCTGGAGCTACCACCGCGACCTCGGCAACACCCGTGTGGTGATGATCGACTCGCGCGCGGGACGGGTGCTCGACGAGGGCGACCGCTCGATGCTCGACGACGCCGAGTGGGACTGGGTCGAGGAACACTGCTGCGGCGGCTTCGACCACCTGCTGATCGCCACCTCGCTGCCCTGGCTGCTCTCGCCGGCGATGCACCACCTCGAGGCCTGGAACGAGCGCGTGTGCGGCGGGGCCTGGGGATCGCTGGCGGCGAAGCAGGGAGAGAAGCTGCGCCAGGAGCTCGACCTCGAGCACTGGGGCGCGTTCAACGAGTCCTTCGACCGCCTCGCCGAGATCCAGCGCCGGGTGGGCGCGGGCGAGCGCGGCGAGGCCCCCGCGTCGATCATCACGCTCTCCGGGGACGTGCACCACGCCTACCTGAGCCATGTGGCCTACCCCCGCGAAGCCGGGGTCCGCAGCGCGGTCTATCAGGCGGTGTGCTCGCCGCTGCGCAACCCGCTCGACGCCAAGGAGCGCAACATCATCAACTTCATGATGACCCGCCCGGCGCTGGCCATTACGCGCGCCCTGTCACGCGCCGCGGGCGTGCACGACCCGCCGGTGCGCTGGCGCATGTGCGACGGCGGCCCCTGGTTCGACAACCAGGTGGGCACGCTGCACCTGAGCGGGCGCGAGCTGACGGTGGAGCTGGAGAAGACGGTGGCGCACGAGGCTGGCGGGGCGCGGTTGGAAACAGTGCTGGAGCACCGGGTCGCCTGAGACCTCAGACCTCGAGACCTCAGGCAGTCAGAGGCCGTGTCTATATTGGCGCCCCCGCCGTGATCTACCCCGTCGAGACCTTCACTGAAGCTGAGCGCGCCGCGCTCGAGCCCCACTTCACCAACCTCGACCGGCCCGTCTTCGCGCTGGTGAACCTCCCGGAGACGGTGAAGGGCGCGATGTTCGCCCGCTACTCCCGCTACCGGGGCACGCTGCGGCGCCTGTACCTCGATGAGTTCGCCGCCGACGCCGAGGCGGGCACGGCGCGGGCGTTCGACGGCGAGGAGGGCGAGCGGGCGCGCCAGCTCTACGAGCGGATGCTCCTCGGGTACGGCGACGACTCGGTGGCGCAGCTCGGCGGCGCCCACGTCGCATGCGAGTGGGTCTCGAACCTGATGACAAAGGTGCTCCAGCGCGGGCGGCTCGCGGCCTACCTCGAGCAGTCCACGCGCTACATCCCCTACGACGGCGAGATGCCGGGCGGCGGCTACCGCTACTGGCGCGACGACTCGCTCGGCCCGGAGTACGCGCAGGCGATGGACTTCCTGTTCGACACCTACTCCGAGGCTCTGCCGCGCGTCCAGGAGTGGGCGGCGGAGCGCTTCCCGCGCGCGGACGGCGAGCCCGAGGCGGCCCACGCCCGCTCGATCCGGGCGAAGGCGCTGGACCTGCTGCGGGGGCTGCTGCCGGCGGGGTCGCTCTCGCACATGGGCATCTTCGCCACCGGCCAGGCCTATGAGCAGCTGCTGCTGCGCCTGTTCGCCTCGCCGCTCCCGGAGGCGCAGGACTTCGGCCGCATGATCCTCACCGAGCTCAAGGCCACGATGCCGAGCTTCGTGTCCCGCGTGGAGCGCCCGGACCGCGGCGGCGAGTCGATCACCTACCTGGAGGAGCGCGCCGAGACCGGGCGGCGCTGGGCCACACGGCTGGGCCTCGACGCCTCGCAGCGCGAGGACGACCGCCCGTCCGTGAAGTTGCTGTCGGTGCAGGGCGGCGAGGACGACCTGCTGGCCGCGCTGCTGTTCGAGGCCGCTTCCGTCTCGGAGGAGGAGACCCGCTCAGCCCTGCGCAGCCTGCCGCCCGACGAGCGCGCCCAGATGCTGTCCGAGCTGATCGGCGAACGGCGCAACCGCCGCCATCGCCCGGGGCGCGGCTTCGAGAGCCTGAGCTACCGGTTCGAGGTGGTGTCCGACTACGGCGCCTTCCGCGACCTCCAGCGCCATCGCATGCTCACCGCCCAGTGGCAGACGCTGTCGCCGGACCTGGGGGCGGGCGTGCCCCACGAGCTCGACGAGGCCGGGGTGGGAGACGAGTACCGCGCGGCGCTCGAGCGCTCCGCGGCGGAATACGCGCGCCTGCGAGACGGCGGGCGGGCGGACCTGGCCCCCTACGCGCTCTGCCTGGGCTACCGCATCCGGTACGTGCTGGACATGAACGCGCGCGAGGCGATGCACCTGGTGGAGCTGCGGTCGGGCCGCGAGGGCCACCCCGGCTACCGGGCCGTCGCCCACGAGATCCACGCGCAGATCGCGCAGGTGCACCCCGCGGTGGCCGCGGCGATGACCCACGTGGACTCGGACACAGAGCCGCGGCTCGAGCGGATCCTCAGCGAGATCCGCACGCAGGCCCGCCGGGCGCCGGTCGCATAACCCCTGTAAATCGGGGCCACGGCACCGCAACTCGGCTCACCCTGACCGGTTACGGGGGCACTCACCAAGCAAGGAGGTGCCTCTTGAATCAACGTACCAACAGGATCGGGCTCGTTCTGGGCCTTATCGCGTCGCTTTCGTGCGTGTTCGCGGCAATCGCCGTGGCGGCCACGATCAACGGCACGCCGGGCAAGGACAAGCTCACCGGAACGCCCGACGCCGACACCATCAACGCCCGCTCGGGCAACGATCGCGTGCGCTCCCTGGCAGGAGACGACACGGTCAACGCCGGCCGGGGCAGGGACCGCGTGTTCGCCGGCGACGGCGACGACAACGTCCGTGGCAACCAGGGCCGCGACCTGCTCCGCGGTGGCAAGGGCGACGATGAGCTGCGCGGCGGCAACGGCCGCTTCGGACGCCGTGCCGACCGCATTCACGGCAACGCCGGCAACGACACCGTGTTCGGTGGCCGTGGCTCGGACTTCATCACCGGCAACCTCGGCGATGACGCCCTGAACGGCAACGGCGGGCGCGACCGCATCTTCGGCGGCCGCGGCCAGGACACGATCAACGGTGGCCCGGGCGTCGCGTCCAGCCAGAACAAGGGCAAGCGCAAGGCCAAGGGCCGTTTCGGCGACCGCCTGCACGGCGGTGACGACAACGACACCGTGAACGGCAACAACGGCCGTGACCTGATCTCCGGCGGCAGGGGTGACGACACCTCGTCCGGTGGCGACGGCAACGACCTGATCTTCGCCAACCTCGGCGCGGACAAGTCGTTCGGCGGCAACGGCAACGACGTGCTGTGGGCCCTGGCCCGCGGCGACGTGGCCGCTCCCGGCGACCCGATCGGCGACGAGCTGACCGGCGGCAACGGCAACGACAGGTTCCGTGTGCGTGACGGCGAGGTCGACAGGATCAGCTGCGGTGACGGCAACGACACCGTGCACGCGGATCAGTACGACCTGATCCTGGATGCCACGCCGGCCAACCAGAACGGCTCGTGTGAGCGTGTGATCCGCAACTCCACACCCGACTCGGACTCCGAGGAGGGCAAGACGCAGTCTCCGAAGGAGGACGGCAAGGAGCGCTAGGACGCGCCCAGTCCGTCACTGAGGTAAGAAGGGCCCCGGTTGGTCACCGGGGCCCTTCTGCTTTCTGAGGAGTGCGGTAGCGTCGCGCCGGTGAGCGCGCTCGACGGCATCAAGGTCGCCCCCTCGATCCTCTCCGCGGACTTCGCCCGCCTCGGCGCCCAGGTGCAGGATGTGATGGACGCGGGCGCCACCGTGATCCACGTGGATGTGATGGATGGCCACTTCGTGCCGCCGATCACGATGGGCCCGCTCGTGGTGGACGCGCTCGCCGGGCAGGTCAAGCCGGCCGGCGGCTGGCTCGACGTGCACCTGATGGTCGAGCGGCCCGAGCGCCACCTTGAGGCGTTCGCCTCGGCCGGGGCCGACTCGATCACGATCCACCGCGAGGCCACCCCGCATGTGAACTACGCGCTCAGCGCCATCCGCGAGCGCGACTGCGTGGCCGGCCTCGCGCTGAACCCGGGCACGCCGTTCGCGTCCAACGCGCTCCAGGGCTTCTATGACCTGCTTCTGTGCATGACGGTGAACCCGGGCTGGGGCGGGCAGCGCTACATCGACGGCTCGGACGATCGGGTCCGGAGGCTGCGTGAGAGCCTGCCCGAGGGCACGCCGCTCGAGGTGGACGGGGGCATCGACCCGACGACGGCGAAGGGCGCGGCTGAGGCCGGGGCCACCCTGTTCGTGGCCGGCTCCTCGATCTTCGGTACGTCGGACCCCGGCGAGGCGTACCGCGCGCTCGTCGACGCGGTTGAGTAGCATCCCGGCCGGAGGTAGGGCGTCAAGGGAACCTTTGGGAGGCGCCTCAGTGCATCGCAAGCTCATCGTCCTCGCCGTCTCGGCCGCGCTTCTGGCGCTTCCGTCGAGCGCGCTCGCCGGCCACGGCCTCGAGGCCCTGCTCGACCACCCGAGCGCGGGATTCACGCCACAGTCCTCTCCTCCGCCCGCGCTTCGCCTCCGGCGGGCGCGGCGCGACGTGGGAGCGGATCGCCGTCTTCCCGACCGGCAACCCCCTGACCGACCTCGACTTCTTCACACAGAAGGGCAACACCTACGCCTCTGTGGGCACGCTCGGCATCGGGCCGAACCAGGGCGGTCAGCAGATCTTCCAGCTCACGAACGGCAACCGGGTCGCAACCCCGCTCGGTGACCAACCATCCCTCGGCCTCCTGCATCAGCAGCCCGGCTGAGGCGACGGGTCTCCAGCACGACGTCGAGGCGAGCCCCAAGGGCAGGGCGATCCTGAACGCGGACGTGATCGGCGCGGCGCGGAGCGACACGCAGATCCTGATAGACGCGACCGACGCGCCCGGACGCTGCCACGACCAGGGAGCGTTCTCGCTGGGCGCACCGCAGGGCGGGCTCGAGATCATCGATGTGACCGACATCAACAACCCCGAGGTGATCGGGATGACGAGCCACATCGGCGAGGCGCACACGGTGAACGTGGACCCGCGCCGGCCGCACATCGCCTACGCGGTGACCTCGGACTCGGTGAGCGTGAACGCCACCACCGGCAAGCGCTCGAACGAGAACGACCCCAGCCCGACCAGCACACCCGGCCTGAACCTCGACGGCTTCGAGATGGTCGACCTGTCGTCGTGCATGAACTTCCCGGCGGGCACGAGCCTGGCGACCAAGCGCACGCGCTGCAAGCCGCAGGTCTTCCGCTACCGCTACCCGAACACCATGATGTCGCAGGGACACACAAACAAGGGCACCATCTACGGGTGCCACGAGCTCGAGGTCTACCCGAGCGACCGGCTCACGTGCGCGAGCGGCGGCGCGCTGATCAAGCTCGACATGCGCGGCGTCTTCGACCGTCGCGGCACCGCCAACCCGCTCGACGACAAGCCGCGCGGCACGCCGCTGCCGTGCCGTCAGCGCGCGTCCAGCTCGGCGCCGCCGTTCGGCACCGCCGCGACGGTGATCGACTGCGTCGACGGCCAGGGCACAGGCACCAACGACCTCCACGTGAACGAGTGGCTCAAGCGCGGTGCGCCGTCGCTTGCGGGCGTGAGGTGGGAGGGGAGCGCCTTCCACATGGGCCGCGAGAGCGCGACCGGCGCGGCGGCCCCCGCGTTCGACTCCGATGAGGACGTCGACTTCAACCACGAGGCCGAGCTCACGCACTCGGGCCGCTACGCGATCGCCACCGATGAGCGCGGCGGCGGCATCCTGCCGCCCGGCGCCTCGTGCAGCCCGACCAACGACACGCGGACCGGTAACGGCGGTCTGCACGCCTACCGGGCCGACAAGCTGATCAGACGGCGACCGTCCAGCGCGGCCGACGCCTTCGGCTCGTACGCGAAGAACTCGAAGGGCGGCAAGGCGATCTACCGCGCGGCGGTCCGCACCAAGCCGCAGGCCGCGCTGTGCACCGCGCACGTGTTCCAGCAGATCCCCGGGCAGAACCGGATCTTCATGGGCTGGTACGCCCAGGGCACGCAGGTCGTCGACTTCGAGGAGAACGCGAACGGAACGATCGACTTCAAGGACGCGGGCTACCTGATCCCCGACGAACGCGAACCAGTGGGTCTCGCACATCTTCAAGGTCGAGCGAAACGCGAACGGCAGCTTCACCTACTACGGCGCCTCCGCGGACTTCTACGTCGGCGACGGCGGCCGCGGGACCGTGGAGGTCTACAAGGTCACGCTGCCCGCGCCGCCCGCGCCGCGCGGCAGCCAGGAGGGCCTGGGCGAGGGCTTCCGCCCCTCCACCTGCCTCGGCCGCCGGGTGCGGATCAGCCGGCGCAACATCGGCCGGCTGCGGCTCGGCCAGACCCGGGCGCGCACCGCGCGGCGGGCGCGTCCGCTCGGCAACATCAGCCGGCGCACGCGCGTCTACCGCTTCTGCGTGAAGGGGGACCGCAAGGCACGCGCCCTGGCCGCCTTCGACAAGAAGCGCAAGCGGCTACGCCTGGCGGCGACCACCGCCAAGCGCCACAAGGTGCGCGGCCTGGGCCGGGGCAACCGGACGCGCAGCGTCCGGCGCAAGTTCCGCGGCCGCGTTCGCTCGCTCGGCAGGGGCAGGCTGCTGGTGCGCACCAAGTCGGGCGCGGTGGTGTTCGGCTCGCGCCGGGGCAAGGTCACCTACGTGGCTCTTGTCGACAGGGCCGTGGCGAAGAGCCGCCGCAAGACGCGCGCGTATCTGAAGCTTGCCAAGCTCCGTTAGGTGACAGAGCGTCAGAGGTGGACCGTCTTCGCGGTGATGCTGGCCGTGCTGGCCGGCGGCATCGCGGTCGTCGCGCTGGCCGGCGGCGGCGATGACGGCGGGGATGGTGGCGCGCTGACGGTGGAGCGGTCGTTCGTGCCCGGCACCCGCCAGCCCGAGCTGCTGGTGTCCGTCAAGCGCGAGCTGAACGTGGCCGACACGGCGGAGAACGGCCGCACGGTCGGCCTCGAGTGCCGTGACTCGGCGAAGCGCCTGGTGATCAACGCGCGGGTCGAGTGGCCCTTTATCGAGGAGCCGGGCTACCCGCTCGCCGCACACCCACCAGCCCGCAACCGCCAAGGAGCTCTCGAGCATCGAGACCTGCCGCGTGACCGGCGTCAACCGCCGGCTGGTGGGCCGCATGCGGCTGCGCAGCAACTAGGGGGGCCGGCCCTGAGGGGCGATGGGAATGCCGTTCCGGGCGCAGTAGCCGCCCCGTCCCACTCGTTCTGACTGTACGCAGGCGGAGCGAGCGAGCGCGTCGACTCGGTTTGCCCCAGACGGACAGGCTACCCGAGCGTTGCGGGACCCGACGATCCGGAACCTCGGGGGACGCGACGGAACCGATCTACACGGTCACGTCGTCGGCTGGGGCCGAGCGGTCGCTGGTTCAAATCCAGTCGCCCCGATGAAGGGCAGCTGGCCGTTTGACCGCCATTCGCGCGTTGGCTAGGGTCGGCATGAGGAGGTCTTGTGGCGCGCGTCGCTCTGCTGTTCTCTGTTCTCGGCCTCGTATTCGCAGCGCCGGCGGGCGCCGCGGTGACGATGCGCTTCCTGCCGCAGGGCGACATCACGCCCCCGTTCTGGCTCGTGACGGGCGACGACGCCTCGAATCGAATAGTGGCCCGCTGCACGGCGGACGGCCGGCTGGCTGTGGACGGCGTGGGAGTCGCGCCGTCGAAGTGCAACGACAACTTCGTGCTCCTCGTGGAGGGTGCGCGGGGCAACGACGTGATCGACATGTCGGCCGTCACCATCGAGCCGGGCAACGGGATCTACGACGCCCCGACCAGGGCGCAGGGCGACGAGGGGACCGACCGCATCGTCGGCAGCCGGTTTCCGAACCGCCTGGACGGAGACAATCCAGGCGGGGCGTCGTCAGCGGACGGCGGCGACACGGTGATCGGCGGCGCGTCCGGCGACGAGCTCAACGGCGAATCCGGTAAGGACACGATCGTCGGCAACGGAGGCCGCGACGGGATCAACCCCGGGGGCGACGGCGACCGCGTCATCGCGGGGTCGGGTAACGACTTCGTGTTCTCGGACGGAGACTTTCCCTTCAGAACCGCCGGTACGAATGACGTGATGGACCTCGGACCGGGCGCTGACCGTGCCTACGGCGGCGACGGCCGCGACCGCATCAAGGGTGGAGCGGGCCACGACTCGATCGACGGCGAAGCCGGCAACGACTCACTCTTCGGACAGGCCGGCAACGACTACCTGGTGGGCGACATCGGCAGGGACCTGCTGAACGGCGGCACCGGCAAGGATGAGCTCCTCGGCGGCCGGGGAAGGGACAGGCTGTTCGGCGGCGCGGGCAACGACAAGCTCAGGGGCGGGCCGGGACGCGACCGGCTGAACGGCGGGCGCGGCCGCAACAAGCTCAGGCAGTAGCCGGGCTGATCTGGCGAGTAGCGCACTCGACGGGGGCCGAGCGGTCGCTGGTTCAAATCCAGTCGCCCCGATCTAGCAAGCAAGCGTTGGGCCCAGGGGCGACTGTTGCTTTCACGCGGGAGCAGTAGCGCGCGGGCTCCCGCCGGTCAGGTTGTCGCCTTCACGCGGAAGGGCGAATCCCAATTGGTATGAGCTGCCAGGGGCGCTGCGCGGGGGCGAAAATGGACTTGCCCTGGAGGGTGCTCACTGTCGCCCGGAAGGGCAATGTCCATCTTCGCCCCCAACAGCAAGCGCAACAGCCGCTAGCGGCGTTTCTTGCGCTTTCGCTTCCGCGGCCCCGGCTGCTCGTCGGCGGGCTCGGCGTCCGCCTCGGTTGGCGGATCGACCTGCTCGAACTCCTGCCGGCGCAGCTCGGTGGCCGAGGGCCACGCCTCGGCCTGCCCGGTCTCCCACGCGAGTCCCCGCCCGCCCGGCCAGCGGCCCAGGAACAGGAAGCCGATCGCCAGGAGCCAGAACAGCTGCACGATCAGCGGTCCCGAGAGGATCGGCAGCACGTAGAGCCCGCCGATGATCGCGCCGATGATGCCCATGAAGCGGCTCAGCAGGCCCACGCGCATTCCGTTGATGTTGATCAGGACGAACGCGATCGCCAGGGCCAGCGTGCCCGCCGAGCCCACGGCCGCGGCCCCCACGTTGCGGTCCTCCAGCAGATCCTCCGCCCGCTTCTCGGTCTGAGCGCCCGAGCCGAGGAAGTCGTCTGCGATGTCCAGCCGGCTGATGTCCGACAGCGGCCCGGCGACGGCGAGCAGCAGCGGCCCCGCGACCGCCAGGCCGAGGGCGATGGCCGGGAACTCCGGCTTGCGCGCCTTCGTGGCGCGGTAGAGGTAGACGAGCACCCCGGCCAGGAACAGGAAGCTCAGCGACTGGATGAACGCGGACGCGAGAAACGCCCCCGCGTTCTCGTCGATCGCGATCAGGAACTCCCGCTCGTCGTCGGGCCGGTCGGACAGCGCCACCAGCTGGCGCACGATCGTGCCGCCGATGATGAAGGCGCTCGCCAGGAACGCGGCGACCGCCGCCGGCTTGGCGAAGCGGCCCTCCCAGCGGACCTGTTCCTCGGGCGTCATCTATGCGGGCGTGCCTGAGTCCCTGCGGATCGGCGTGGGCGGAGGCGGCTCGGCGCCCGCCCGGCTGCGGGGCGGGTAGTAGTCATGATCCTCCGGCTCCACCAGCCTGGAGATCCGCTCGCCCACGGCGAGCACCGCGTTCAGCGCCGGAGCGGCGAGACGGATCAAGCTCTCCACGCGCTCTCGGTTGCGGACCTGGTCGGGCGTCAGGGGCGGCATCGGCCCGCGACTGTATCGCCCCGCGGTGACCCGCCGACCTGCGCGTGGACATACCTCGGCCGATACCGTTGTCACCCGTTCGCCTCAGGCTCGCCGGCAGGGCGGCAGGAGGCAGGGGAAGGGTCCATGGATCGGATTCGGAGCACAACTCTCGTAGTGCTGGCAGCCGCCGCCTTCGCGCCGGCGGCCGATGCATCGCCGACCCAGGAGGCGATCCTCCAGGACGACCCGATCCTCCTGAACGCCCGCACCCAGGAGCAGGTCGACCGGAGCTTTCAGAACCTTCAAGCGGATCGGCGTGGACCGCGTGCGGGTGTCGCTGTTCTGGGACCACGTGGCCCCCGGCCGCTTCAGCCAGCGCAAGCCCCGCTTCCCCGACCCCGGTCCGAGCTGGCCCGGTGCCTACCCGCGCGGCAGCTGGACGCGCTACGACCGGATCGTGCTCGCCGCGCAGCGCACGGGCGTGGGCCTGCTCTTCTCGGTCACCGGCCCGGCGCCCGAGTGGGCCACCCCGGGCGATGCCAAGCCAGTGGGCGTGCGCCGCCCCAGCCCGCCGGAGTTCCGGGCGTTCGTGAAGGCCGCCGGGATCCGCTATTCCGGTGCCTACCCGGTCGATTCCCGGCCGCCGCCCCCCAGGCGCGGAGCGCCGATCTCGATCGGCGGGATCGAGATCGGGGGCGAGCAGGAACCGCCCCAGCCGGCGCCGGGCAAGCTGCCGCGCGTGGATCACTGGTCGATATGGAACGAGCCCAACTATCCGCAGTGGCTGACGCCGATCTGGCTGAACAACCGGCCGAAGACGGCCGCTCAGATGGTGGCCGCGGCGCCGCACCACTACCGCCGGCTCGTGGACGCCGCCTGGTCGGGCCTCGGCGCCAGCGGCCACGGCGGGGACACGATCCTGATCGGCGAGACCGCCCCGCGCGGCGGCAAGAAGCCCACCCAGCTCGGCAACGCGATGGCGCCCGCCGAGTTCGTGCGCGAGATGTACTGCGTGAAGCGAGGCTTCCGGCCCTACCGGGGCCGCGCTGCCCGGCGGCGCGGCTGCCCGGCCACGGCCGCAGAGCGGCGGCGCTTCCGCTCCGAGCATCCGGGCCTGTTCGCCGCGCAGGGATATGCGCTGCACCCCTACAGCCTCGACCGCACCCGCTGGCGCACCCCCAGGTGGCGTCATCCGATCCGCGACAACGTGCCGATCTCGAACCTTCGCCACATGACCCGGACGCTCGATCGCGCCGCGTCCCGCTGGGGCGGCGCGCGGACCCGGATGTCGCTGTGGATCACCGAGTACGGCTACCAGACCAGCCCGCCCGACCCGTTCACCGGGGTCAAGCCCGCCCGCCAGGGACCGCTCAGCGCGTGGGGCGAGTACGTGGCCTACCGCAACCCGCGCGTCGCCTCGATCGCGCAGTTCCTGCTGGTGGACGACAAGCCGCTGCCGGGCGCGCCGGTGCGCACCCGCAAGGGCTGGATCAGCTGGCAGTCGGGCCTCTACACCGCCGAGGGCAGGCCCAAGCCGTCGCTCGCCGACTACCAGGTGCCGGTGCACGTGAGGCGCAGGGGCAGGTCGCTGCTCGTGTTCGGCTCCTACAGGCCCGCCGCCAACGGCAGCGCCATCGCCGCCCAGGTCCAGTTCGCACGCGACGGCGCCTCCTTCGCCAGGGTGAGCGACCACGTGGTGCGCAACCCGCGCGGCTATCTCGGCACGCGCATCCGCCGGCGCGGCGCCGGGTCGATCCGCATCGTCTGGGTCGACCCGGCCACCAAGGCCCGCGTCAGATCCCGCCCCGTCCCGGTCAGCTGACCTCCGCCATCTAGACTGGGCGTATGTCTTCCGAGGACCCGTTCGGCGGCCTCTTCGGCGACCCGGACGAGCTGCGCCGGCGCCTGGAGGAGATGGCCGAGCAGATGCAGGGCGCACAGAAGGTGGCGTGGGCCGACAACGCGATCAAGCTGGCGGTCGACATGACCGTGGCCGGCATCAACAGGCTCAACCTGGACGGCAACGCCGAGCAGCAGTCCGAGCAGATCCGCGCCGCGATGACCCGCCTGTTCCCCGAGGCCGTGACACTCGTGCGCGAAGCGCGCGAGGGCCTGGGCACTTGAGCCGCACGGATACCGCGTTCCGATCCGACGGCGGCACCTGCGCCGCCTGGCTGTACCGCCCGGCCGGCGACGGCCCCCATCCGATCGTGGTGATGGCGCACGGGTTCAGCGGCGTGCGCGAGCAGCGGCTCGACGCCTATGCCGAGCGCTTCGCGGAGGCGGGGCTGGCGGTGCTGGTATTCGACTACCGCCACTTCGGCGCCAGCGACGGCGAGCCGCGCCAGCTGCTGTCGATCCCGCGACAGCTCGCGGACTGGCGCGCGGCGATCGCGTACGCCCGCTCGCTGGACGGGATCGACCCGAAGCGGGTGGCCCTGTGGGGCACGTCGTTCGCCGGTGGCCACGTGGTTCAGGTGGCCGCGGGCGACGACCGGATCGCCGCCGTGGTCTCCCAGGCGCCGTTCACGGACGGCCTGAGCGCCATCCGCGAGAACTCCCCGGCCCAGGTCGTCAGGTTCACCGTGGCCGGCCTGCGCGACGTGGCCGCCGCGCTGCTCGGCCGGCCCCCTCATTACCTGCCCGCGGCGGGCCCGCCCGGCTCGCCGGCCGTGATGAGCGCGCCCGAGGCCGAGCCGGGCATGCGCTCGCTGGACCCGCCGGAGAGCACCTGGGTCAACCGCGTGACCGCGCGCGTGATGCTCACCGTGGGGGCCTACCGTCCGTACGCCAAGTTCAAGCGGCTGCGAATGCCCGTGCTGGTGCAGATCTGCGAGCGGGACGCCACCACCCCGCCCGGCCCGGCCGTCCGCGCCGCCGAGCGCTCGCCCAACGCCGAGCTGCGCCGCTACGACATCGAGCACTTCGAGATCTACGTCGATCCGCAGTTTCGAGACCACGATCGCCGACCAGACCGAGTTCCTGACCCGCAACCTGCTCGGGGTCAGCGAGCCACGCCCCGCTTCTCGGCCTGCCGGTCCTCCCGTCCCCGCGCGATGATCTCCTTGAAGCTGCGCATGCGGAAGACGAAGAACAGCGCCGCGAACCCCACGCCGAAGGCGAACGCGCCGATGGCTATCTGCTGGCCCACCGAGTAGGCGGCCACCGTGCCGCCGGACGCCGTGCCGGCGAACACCTTCACCAGCAGCGCCTGAGCCACCCCGGCCCCCTGCGGGGTGAACGGCACCGCCGCCGCGACGGCATTGACGCCCAGCACCAGCAGCACGTTCTTCACCGATCCGCCCACGTTGAACGCCTCGAGCAGGAACCAGAACGCGGTGAAGCGGAACAGCCAGCCCGCGAACTGCACGGCGAACACCTCGCGCAGGTAGCGCTCGCGGTCGAACAGGATCGTCAGCCCCTGGCGGACCCGGGCCCAGAACGCCCGCACCCGTGTGGACAGCAGCGCGAACGCCACCATCGCGCCCACCCCGAGCGCGGTGAGCAGGAACAGCGTGAAGCGCGGGTGCGAGGCCAGATAGGAGAGGTCGAACGCGTTCAGGTCGGCGAAGTCGGGCGGCTTGGGGAACACGCCCTGGCTGAACGCGAAGGTGAGGATGAAGACACCCATCACGATGTCGAAGACCGCCTCCACCGCGAAGCTCGCGCCCACGGCCGGGTAGCTCGAGCGGGGCACCGCGGTCTTGGTGAGGAACAGCCGCACCACGTCCCCGCCGCGGGCCGGGACCACGGCGTTGAAGCCATAGCCGGCGAAGTAGGCGCCCCAGATGTCGAGGAAGCGGAAGGTCTCTCCCGGGTACGCCGCCCGGAGGATGTTGTACGACGCCCGCGCCCGCAGGGTCAGGTAGATGCCGAACGCCAGCAGCCCGAGGATCAGCGCGCCCAGCTTGACGTCGGCCAGGTTCGAGAAGAACTGATCGACCGCGTCGTAGAACGATTGGAACGACTCGCCCAGGGCCGCTATGCGCGGCATGTCAGGAGCCGGCGAGCGCGGACAGGACCATCTGGTCGTGAGCCTTCGGCTTGACCTTTCGCAGCACGGAGGTCACGGTGCCGTCGCGGTCGATCACGAACGTCGTCCGCTCGTTGCCCCAGTACCGGCGACCGTACATCGACTTCTCGACCCAGACCCCGTAGGCCTCGGCCACGGCGTGCTCGGTGTCGGCCAGCAGGGTGAAGCCGAGCCCATGCTCGTCCGCGAACCTCCTCAGGCGCTCGGGCTCGTCGGGGGAGACGCCCACCACCACCGCGCCGGCCCTGTCGTAGTCGAGCCGGTGCTCGTGCACCCCGCACGCCTGGCTGGTGCAGCCCGGGGTCAGGGCCTTGGGATAGAAGTAGAGCACCAGCCGCTCGCCGGCGAAGTCCTCGAGCGTGACCTCGTTCCCGTCCTGGTCGCGCAGCGCGAACGGGGGTGCCTTGTCGCCCGCCTCGATCATCACTTGAGCAATCTAGACAGCCTGCGGTCCTTCAGCACCCTTCCCCCGGTCTGCTCCTCCGGGCAGTAACACATCACGTAGTCCTTGAAGTGGATCGCCTCGATCGTGGTGCCGCACCGCGGGCAATCCTCACCCGCCCGGCGGTGCACCTGCAGCGGCATCGGCGCCTTGTCCGGCACGGTCGGCCCGACCACCTCCTCGTAGTGGTCGATCGCGCCCTGGAGGGTCGAGCCGATCGCGTCCCCGATCCGGGCGACCTCGTCCGCGTCCAGCTCCGAGCCCTTCTTGAACGGCGACAGCCGGGCGCTCCAGAGCACCTCGTCGACCCAGGAGCGGCCGATCCCGGCGATCGTGCGCTGATCGCGCAGCAGCGGATGCAGATGTCGCGGCTGATCGAGCAGCTCGGCCAGGTTCTCCGGCACCGGCAGCGCCTCGGGGCCCAGCGTGGCCACCGCCTCGTCCGCCTCGACCTCGGCCGCCGGCAGCAACTTCGCCCACGCCCGCTGCTGGGTGCCGAACTCGCGCAGGCGAAGCTCGCGGCCGTCGTCGAGCCGGACCAGCAGGCGCGAGGCCCGGTCGCGCAGCGAGGCGCGGGCGTCCCAGAGCTGCAGCCGGCCGGCCGACATCAGGTGGATCAGCAGCGCCAGCTCGCCGAGCTCGACCACGAACATCTTCCCGCGGCGGCGGATGTCCTCGATCGTGGCGCCGGCGATCGCGTCCAGCGGCGGCTCGAAGGTCTTCATCGTGACCATCCCCGGCGCCAGCGCCGACTCCACGCGCGCGCCGGCCGCGCCGGCCCTCAGGCGGCGCGCGGCGATCTCGACCTCGGGCAGCTCCGGCATCGGCTCAAAGGCTAGGCGGCGCCGGTTACGATCGGTCGATGCGCTCCGGGAGGATGCTGGCCTTCGCCGTGGTCGCGACGCTGATCGCGGCGCCTTCCGCGCACGCCCGTGACGCCGTGGTGAAGTCCTTCGACGGCACGCCGATCGTGACCCACTTCTTCCCGGCCGAGGGCCTGGCCGCCGGGCGCAAGGCGCCCACAGTGCTCGCCGGGCACGGCTACGGGATGAGCGGCCAGACCAATCCGGACGCGGCCTCGGACCCGATCTTCGGCCAGACCGGGGTCGGGCCGATCAGGCGCGCCGGCTACAACGTGCTGACCTGGGACGCGCGCGGGTTCGGCGGCTCCGGCGGTCAGGTGGAGGTGGACTCGAAGGACTTCGAGGGCCGCGACGTTCAGGCCCTGATCGACCACGTGGCCAGGCAGCCGGAGGTCCAGCTCGACCGCGCGGGCGACCCGCGCCTGGGCATGAGCGGCCCCAGCTATGGCGGCGCGATCCAGCTCGTGACGGCGGGCATCGACAGGCGGGTCGACGCGATCACCCCGACGATCGCCTGGCACTCGCTGCTCAGCGCGCTGTACAAGGAGGGCTCGGTCAAGCAGGGCTGGGGCTCGGTCCTGGGCGGTGCGGGGCAGACCGCCGTCACGGGCGGGGTGACCAGCCCGGCCGGGCCGCAGACGGGCGGGCTGAACCCGCAGATCAATCAGGCGCTGGTCGAGGGCGCGTCCACGGGCCGCTTCTCCGACCAGACGGTCGCATTCTTCCGCTCGCGTGGCGTCGGCCCGCTCGTCGAGAGGATCCGAGTGCCGACGTTGCTGCTGCAAGGCAGCGCCGACACCGTCTTCCCACTCAGCGAGGCGATGGCCAACCACAAGATCCTCAAGCGCAACGGCGTGCCCGTGAAGATGATCTGGTTCTGCGGCGGGCACGGCGCCTGCCTCGGCGGCGACGGCCCGAGCACGGTGCTCGAGAGGGCGGTGGTGAACTGGTTCGACCGCTACCTCAAGGGCAGGGACGTCAGGACCGGGCCGGCGTTCTCGTTCTTCCCCGACGGCGGCAAGTTCACGCCGGCGGTCACGTTCCCGCCCGTGCGGAAGGGGTCGATCTCGGCGACCGGGTCGGGCACCCTGCCCCTCAGCCCGTCCGCGGATGCGGGTGGCGGCGCGCTCGTCGCGGCCACGCCGAGCCCGAGCGCCTTCAACGTCGACCTCCCACCGGCGCGCGCCGCCGCGGACGTGCTGGGAGAGCCGCGGCTGCGGCTCGCCTACAGCGGCACGGGGACACCCGCCGACACGCACGTTTACGCACAGATCGTCGACACCGCGCGCAACCTCGTGCTGGGCAACGTGAGCACCCCGATCCCAGTGAAGCTCAACGGCGAGCCACACACGATCGAGCGGCCGCTGGAGCCGGTGGTGGCGCGCGCCACCGCCGGCAAGCGCTACCGGCTCCAGATCGCGTCGGCCTCGACGCTCTACACGGCCCAGCGCAGCAGTGGCCTGCTGAACCTCACAAGGGTCGGGATCACGCTGCCGCTGGTCGACGCCAAGGCGCCTCCGGCGCTGAGGCTGCGCCTGGGCCCCACGAAGGGCATGCGCCGGGCGCGGCGCGGGCGCCCGTTCCGGGTGCGGGTGCGCGGTTTCGGCGACACCCTGACCGGGGTGCGCGTGCTCCTTCGCGACAGGCTCAACCGCCGGGTCGGCGCCAGCGGCCCGTTCACGCTCAAGGGGCGTACACGCAAGCCGCGCATCCGCGTGGGCCGGCGGCTGCGCCGCGGGCGCTACCGGCTGACCGCCACGGGCCAGAACGCGGAGGGGATCCCGGTGCGGACGGTCCGGCGGCTGAGGATCAAGCGGAGATGAGGATCGCCGTGGCCGCCGACGAGCGCACCGGCGTGGCCGAGGCGGTCGAGCGCGAGCTGCGGGACCGTGGGCACGAGGTGCTTCCTCACGGCGCGCTGTCGGACTCCGAGCGCGACGCGTGGGCCTGGGCGAGCGAGGCGGCCGCCCGTGATGTGGCCGAGGGCCGTGCAGACCAGGGCGTGGTCTGCTGCTGGACGGGCACCGGGGCGTCGATCGCCGCCAACAAGGTCCATGGCGTGCGCGCCGCCCTGTGCACCGACGCCGTGACCGCCGAGGGCGCGCGCCGCTGGAACGACGCCAACGTGCTCGCCCTCTCGCTTCGCTCCACCAGCCAGGCGGAGCTCGGCGAGATCCTCGACGCGTGGTTCGAGGGCGCTCCCAGCGACGAGCACGATGACGTGGCCAATATCCGCCACGTTGACGAGATCTAGGCGTCAGGCCTCAGGCCTCAGGCGTCAGGCCTCGGGCCTCAGGCCTCGGGCCTCGGGCCTCGGGGCGGTTGACCAGCGGCGCGTCAGTCCGTTGAGCATCCGACTGACCCTGTGGGCTTCGGCGTCCGCGTTGCCTGGGAGCGCCAGCCCCCTACAGGAGGCGATCTCCAGCCAGTGCTCCAGTTCGAACGCTGATCCGCGAGCGACGTAAAGCTGACGACGGCGGTCCCGGAACGTGTCGCGCCCATACGCCTCGGCGATGTTCGCCCCGATCGAGTCCGCCGCTCGGATCATCTGAACCCCACAGGTCCAGATCTCCAGGCTCTCCCATCCCCCGACCGCATCCGCGAGTGCCGACGCCAGGCGAACGCTGCGGCGATACACCTCGAGCTCACGAAAAACACCCATCCCACCTAGAGGCTGCGGCGCCGCGAATCTCGCCCCCCGAGGCCCGACGGCCCGAGGCCCGACGCCTGAGCCTGAGGCCCGACGCCTGAGGCCCGATCTTGACATTAACTAAACGTTTGGCTAATAATTAGCCGCATGAGCGATTCCAACGGCAGCGCCCCCACTTTCAAGTCCGACGACGACGCCCTCCAGGTCCTGCTCGACGCCGACATCGACCGGGTGATGGCCGGTCTCGACCGGATCGTCGAGGCGGCCCCGTCCTACGAAAGGCTGTTCTCCCGCTGGGAGAACCAGCAGTGGAACTCCGAGTCCTTCGACTTCTCCGAGGACAAGGCGCAGTGGGAGGGCGGCGCGTTCAGCGCCGAGCAGAAGGCGTTCATCCAGTGGTCGATGTCCTCGTTCTTCCTCGGCGAGGAGCGCGTGACCACCGAGCTGCTGCCCTTCGCGATCGCCGCGCCCTCGCACGAGGCGCGCGCCTTCCTCGCCACGCAGATCTCCGACGAGGCGAAGCACATGGTCTTCTTCGACCGCTTCTACCGCGAGGTCTACGGCGTGACCGCGGAGACGCTGTCGGAGAACGTGAACAGCCAGCGCAGCCACATGAACGACGAGTACCGCGAGCTGTTCGACGGGATCCTCCACGACTGTGCCGACACGCTGCGCAGGGACCCCTCGGACATGGACGCCCTGGTCCGGGGCGTGACCGTGTACATGGTCGTGATCGAGGGCACCCTCGCCCTCACCGGCGCCCGCTTCATGATCCGCTCGCTCAAGGAGATGGACCTGCTGCCCGGCTTCCGCCAGGGCTTCACCGCGGTGAACCGCGACGAGTCGCGCCATGTCGGGTTCGGGGTGAAGTTCCTGGCCGACGCGATCAAGGAGCGACGTGCGCCACAAGCAGACGATCCAGGACACCCTGGCCGAGACGCTGCCGGTGGGCACGCTCGCGCTGGCGCCGCCGATGGTGGACGACCCCTACGACTTCGAGACCCCGTTCGGCTACACGTCCCAGGAGATCTACGCGTACGCGATGAAGTCGCTGTCCAAGAAGCTCGCGGCGATGGGCATGGAGCCGCTCGCCGCCGCCGCGTGAGCGCCACCGAGGCGGCGCGAGGGCCCGGCCGGCCGTCGTCCGGCGCCCGCGAGCGCGTGCTCGAGGCCGGCCTCGAGGTGCTCAAGGCGGATGGCTACGCGGGCCTGACCACCGCGAAGGTGGCGGCCCGCGCGGGCCAGAACAAGGCGCTGATCTCCTACCACTTCGGTTCCAAGCAGGGCCTGGTGGCGGCGGTGGGCCACGAGCTGTCGGAGTCCATAACGGAGGAGATCCTGGGTGGGATCGAGGACCGCCGGCACGTGGAAGGAATCGTTCGCGGCGCCGTGGAGGGGCTGTGGCGGCTGATGGATCGTGACGAGCGCCTGGCTCGCCTCTACTTCGACCTCACCGCCGTGTCCGTGGTGGAGCCCGACGTGCGCAAGGTGATGAGCGAGATGAAGGCCGGCTGGCGTACGCTGCTGGCCTCGGTGCTGAGCGACGCCGACGACGGGCCGTCGCCCAAGCAGGCCGAATCCGGTGCGGTGTTCGTGCTCGCGGGCCTCGACGGGCTCGCTCTCGAGCGCCTCAGCACGGGTGAGACGCCCGCGCTGAGCGCCGCGCAGGGGATGTTCGTGAAAGCGGCGGCAACCGCTCTCACCCGCTAGCGTCGCCCTCCGTGGAGGAAGGCTCGGCTCGCGACCCGCGGTTCGACGGCCTGCGGGTCGTCCTCGGCATGGCCCTCGTGATGTGGGTGCTCGAGGTGATCGACCAGCTGGCGGACAATCGGCTCGACCAGTACGGGATCGAGCCCCGCGACGCCGACGGGCTCTTCGGCGTGGTGGCCGCGCCGTTCCTGCACGGCGGCTTCGACCACCTCGTCTCGAACACGGTTCCCTTCCTCGTGATGGGCTTCGTGATCGCCATCCAGGGCGCCAAGCGGGTGGTGGCCGTGACCGTGATCGTGGGCCTGATCAGCGGCCTTGGCACCTGGCTCATCGCGCCCGAGCACACGGTCCACATCGGGGCGAGCGGGATCGTGTTCGGCTACGCGACCTATCTGCTCAGCCGCGGCTTCTTCAACCGCAACGTGCTCGAGCTGGCGGTGGGCGCCGTGGTCGCGGTGGTCTACGGAAGCGCCCTGCTCGGCGGCCTGGTGCCCGAGGACGGTGTCTCGTGGCAGGGCCACTTCTTTGGGGCGGTGGGCGGCGTGGTGGCCGCCCGCGGCCTGTCCAACCGCCCCTCGGGCGAAGCTCGCGCTACGGCCGAGGCACTCTGAACCGCTTGGAGACCGCCTTGGCCTTGTTGCCCTCGAGGTCGGTCGCCTCCAGCTTCACGCGGTAGCGGCCCGGGCTCAGCTTCCTCGGCTTGAACGTGACCGATCGGCTGCCCTGGCGCAGCTGCTTGGTCCTGATCCGCTTGACCACCTTTCCCGCGCGGGTGAACGTGGCCTTGACCTTGACCTCCTCGGACACGCGGAAGGAGACCCGCACGCTTCGCTTGCCCACGCGCGGCTTCGCCCGGCTCAGCACGGGATCGACGGTGTCGGGCCCCACCTGCACCACACCGCTCATCAAGCCCGGGTGGAGCGTGCAGGCGTAGGTGTAGCGGCCCGGGGTGGTGAAGGGCTGCGAGAAGGTCTGCCCGGGGGACCTATCTCCCGAGTCGAACGCCGCGGGCGCGCCGCGGTTGGAGGTGATCGTGTGCGGCGAGCCGTCGAGGATGCGCCAGGTCACCGCCTCGCCGGGATTCACCTTCACGCGGTACGCGCGGTAGAAGAAGTCGCCCACGCTCACGTTGGCCGGGGCTGCGGCGGCGCCGGTCGGCGCGACCAGGGCGAGACCGACCAGCAGACAGAGCACGCGACCTAGGCGCATCACCACCAACCGTAGCGGGATCGTGGAGAATCCCGGGGGTGCGCGTCTCGGCCAAGGCGGACTACGCGGTGCGGGCGGCGCTGGAGCTGGCCGCGGCCGAGGAGGGCAGCCTCGTGAAGGGCGAGCAGGTGGCCGCGGCGCAGTCGATACCGATCAAGTTCCTGGAGAACATCCTCGTGGACCTGCGCCAGGCGGGGATCGTGAACAGCCGCCGTGGCCCGGAGGGCGGCTACTGGCTTGCGCGGCCGGCGTCGGAGGTGACTGTGGCCGACGTGATGCGGGCGGCCGAGGGGCCGCTGGCGAGCGTGCGCGGCGAGAAGCCCGAGGACCTGACCTACTCCGGCGCGGCCGAGCCGCTGCGCGAGGTGTGGGTGGCGCTGCGGGCCGGGCTGCGCGACGTGCTGGAGCACGTGACGCTGGCCGACGTGGTGGCGGGCAAGCTGCCGAAGTCGGTCGCGGCGCGCACACGCGACCCGGGCGCCTGGGAGCGCCGCTGAGCGCGGCGGGTCAGAAGCTGCGCGCCGCGTCCTTGCGCAGGTAGACGATCTGCCCCTCGGCCAGCTCCAGTTCCTCCGCGCGCGTGCGCGTGGTCTGGACCCAGATCCGGTCGCCCTCCCCCAGCGTCAGCTCCACGCGCACCTCGAACCCCAGGTGGACCACACGGTCGATCTGCGCCTCTTGGGTGGAGCCGTTCGGCGCGGCGAAGATCTCGAAGTCGTGCGGGCGCACCAGCTCCCGGCCGAGCCGGTTGACCTCGCCCACGAATCCCATCACGAACTCGTTGGCGGGATGCTCGTACAGCTCGCGCGGGGAGCCCGCCTGCTCGATGCGGCCCTCGTTCATCACCACGATCTGGTCGGAGATGTCCATCGCCTCCTCCTGATCGTGGGTCACGAAGATCGTGGTCACGTGGACGTCGTCGTGGAGGCGGCGCAGCCAGGTGCGCAGCTCCTTGCGGACGGTCGCGTCGAGCGCGCCGAAGGGCTCGTCGAGGAGCAGCACCTTCGGCTCGACGGCGAGGGCGCGGGCGAGCGCCATCCGCTGCCGCTGACCGCCGCTGAGCTGCGAGGGGTATCTGCCCTGGTAGCCCGCGAGCCCGACGATGCCGAGCAGCTCGTCCACGCGCGTCGCGATCTCGTCCTTCGGTCGCTTGCGGATCGTCAATCCGAAGGCCACGTTGTCCCGCACGGTCATGTGCTTGAAGGCCGCGTAGTGCTGGAACACGAAGCCGATCCCGCGCTCCTGCGGCGGAACGCCGGTCACGTCCTCGCCTCCGAGCGTCACGGCGCCGCCGTCGGGCACCTCGAGGCCGGCGATGATCCGCAGCAGGGTCGACTTACCAGAGCCCGACGGGCCGAGCAGCGCCGTGAGCGATCCCGGCTCCACGTGCACGGTCACGTCGTCGAGCGCCGCGAAGTCGCCGTAGGTCTTGGACACGCCGGTCGCCGAGATCACGAGAGCTCCTTCCGGCGGTTCACCAGCACCATGCCTCCAAGGGTCAACACTGCGATCAGGGCGAGAAGCGTAGACGCCGCATAGGCGCCCGCGAGGTCGAAGTTCTGGAAGCGCTTCTCGACGAGCAGCGTGAGCGTCTCCGTCTCACCGGACACCTTGCCCGAGACCACGCTCACCGCGCCGAACTCGCCGATGGCCCGCGCCGTGGACAGGACGATGCCGTAGACGAGGCCCCACCGGATCGCGGGCAGCGTGACCCGCCAGAACGCCTGCCAGCGCGACGCGCCGAGCGTCGCCGCCGCCTGCTCCTGGTCCTCGCCCACCTCGCGCAGCACCGGGGCGACCTCGCGGACAACGAAGGGCAGAGTCACGAAGATCGTGGCGAGCAGGATGCCGGGATAGCTGAAGAGGATTTGAACGCCCGCGTTCGTGAGCTCGTCCCCGAACCAGCCCTCGCGCCCGTACACCAGCAGCAGGGCCAGCCCTACCACCACCGGCGAGATCGCGAACGGCAGGTCGATGAGCGCCTCTATCACCCGCCGGCCGGGCACCTTGCCCCGGACCAGGGCCATCGCCATGACCACGCCGAACGCGGCGTTGAGCGGGACCGCCACCGCCGCGACCTTGATCGTGAGCCAGAAGGCGCTGATGGCGGCGGGCGTGGTGATGCTGTCGATCACCGAGCCGAGCCCCGGCTCGAGGGTCTTGTACGCGATCACCACGACCGGGGCGATCAGGACCGCCCCGAGGTAGAGCAGCGCCGCGGCGCGCATCGTCAGCCGGCCCACCGCGACCCCCTCCCCTCGATGAAGCGCAGCACCAGGAGCACCGCGAGGGACAGGGCCAGCAGCACGACGGACACGCTGGCGGCGCCGGTGAGGTTGTCCGACTCGAGCTGCTTGTAGGCGTACACCGCCGACACCTGGGTGTCGAAGGGCTTGTTGCCCGAGATCAACACGATCGCACCGAACTCGCCGACCGCGCGGGCGAAGGCCAGCGCCGCGCCCGACACGATCGCCGGCGTCAGGTTGGGCAGCACGATCCGCCTGAAGGTGGTGCGCTGGGAGGCGCCGAGCGAGTAGGCGGCCTGCTCCATCTCGCGGTCCAGCTCGATCAGCACCGGCTGCACGGCGCGCACGACGAACGGCAGCGTCACGAACAGCATCGCCAGCAGCACCGCCTCCTTCTTGAACGCGATCGCGTCGCCGTAGAGCGCGAGCAGGGTGAGACCGGCGACGATGGTCGGCAGCGCGAACGGCAGGTCGATCAGCGCGTTCACCGCGCGCTTGCCGCGGAACTCGTCGCGCACGAGCACCCAGGCGATCAGCGTGCCCATCACCGCGTTGATAACGGTCACCAGCAGTGAGATACCGAGGGTGAAGCGGAGTGCTGCCACGGCCTGGCGACCGCTCACCGAGCTCCAGAACGCGTCGAGGCCATCCTGGAAGGAGCGATCGACCACCGCCGCCAGGGGCAGCAGCACGATCAGGCTCAGCCACAGCGTCGCGACGCCGAGCCCGAGCGCGCCGACGCCGCCGAACCCCGATGCGGTGCTCGGCCGGCCAGCGCGCGGCCGCGCTCCTCGCTGAGATGCCGCCCACTCACTTTGCCGTCGAGACCCCCGCGTCTTCCTCGATCTTGGCGATCGACCCGTTCTCCGGGTCGAACAGCTCGTCGTTCACCTTCGACCAGCCGCCGAGGTCCTCGATGGTCGTGACCTTCGGCGGGTTCGGGAAGTCGTCCTTCGTCTGCTCGGCGACCTCGGGGTTCACCGGCCGGTAGCCCCAGCCGACGAACTTCTCCTGGCCCTCGGGCCCGATCACGTAGTCGATGAACGCCTTCGCGGCCGCGGGGGCGTCCTTGGTCTGGGCGATGTTGATCTCGATCTCGACCGTGCTGTCGGCGGGACGCACGAGCTCGATCTCCTTCTCGCCCTTCTTGATCGCCGTCGTGGCCTCGTACTCGTAGGAGAGGAGCACGTCGCCCTCGCCACCGGTGAACGTCTGCAGCGCCTCGCGGCCCGACTTCGGCTGCACCGACACGTTGTCCTTGATCAGTTTCTCCACGTAATCGAGCCCCCCGTGCGCGTAGGCGCCGAGCA
The DNA here is from genome assembly GCA_963761505.1 of uncultured Thermoleophilaceae bacterium. GTDB lineage: Bacteria > Actinomycetota > Thermoleophilia > Solirubrobacterales > Thermoleophilaceae > JAAYBF01. The sequence goes on along the minus strand of CAVXGW010000006.1, from coordinate 73,383 downwards.
GGTTCCACTTGGCGGCCCCCGAGGTGAAGGGATTCGGCGTCACGACCTTCACGCCCGGCTTCACCAGGTCGTCCCAGGTCTTGATGTTCTTGGGATTGCCCTTGCGGACGATGAAGGACACGATCGACTTGGACACCAGGCCGTCCGTCGACGTCGCGCTCGCCCAGCCCTTGTCCACGAGCCCGGCCTCCACCAGCCGCTCGGTGTCGGGCTCGATCGAGAACGAGACCACGTCGGCCTTCAGCCCGCCCTCGACCGCGCGGCTCTGCTCGCCGGAGGCGCCGAAGGACGTCTTGAAGCCCACTTCCTTGCCGGCGTCGGTCTTCCTGAAGGCCGGGATGATCTCGTCGTAGACGACCTCGGGTGTGGAGTAGGCGACCAGGGAGAGCGTGCTCTTCGCGCCCTCCGAGCCACCGCCGCCGGAGCCTTCGTTGCTGTCCTCTGACCCGCCGCATCCCGCGACCACCAGGGCGGCAAGCAGGGCGAGCAAGGCTGGAATGCGAGTCCGTGTCATCGATACTCCATAAAGTTGGTCGGGTTTAGGAGGGATGGAACCCTAGCAACCCGGTCGGGAAAGTTGGCTGCGGCGGTCTGGAAGGATGCGCGGCGCGTGGCCGAGATCGTGGACACCCCCGCGGAGGCGGCGGAGCTGGAGCTGGCGCCGCTGATAGTGCGAGAGCCGCTCGAGGGCTACCTGGACGCGCAGGGCCTCGGCTCCGGGGGCCTCGAGGCCGAGCGGATCGGCGAGGGGCACTCCAACATCACCTACCTGATCCGCCGCGGCGACAGGCGCTTCGTGCTGCGCCGTCCCCCGCGGCCGCCCCTGCCCCCCTCCGCCCATGACGTGCTCCGCGAGGCGCGGCTGCTCTCCGCGCTGGAGGGCACGAACGCCCGCACGCCCGGCGTTCTCGCCGCATGCGACGACGAGTCGATCATGGGCGTGCCCTTCTACGTGATGGAGGAGATGCACGGCTCGGTCATCACCGCCGACATCCCCGACGCGCTCGACAACCCCGAGCAGCGGCGCCGGGTGGGCGAGGAGCTGGTGGACGCGCTGGTGGAGATCCACGCGGTGGACTGGCGCGAGGCGGGGCTGGAGGGCTTCGGCAAGCCCACCGGCTACCTCGACCGCCAGCTGCGGCGCTTCAACGGCCTGTGGGAGCACAACAAGACGCGCGAGCTGCCGATCGTGCAGGAGATGGCCGACTGGCTCGAGCGCAACAAGCCCGAGTCGCCGGAGGCCACGATCGTGCACGGCGACTACCGCCTGGGCAACACGATGGTGGCGGACGACGCGCCGGGGCGGATCGTGGCGGTGTTCGACTGGGAGCTGGCCACGATCGGCGACCCGCTCGCCGACGTGGGCTACCTCACCGTCACGTGGGCCCAGGAGGGCGATCCCGAGGACACGTCCTTCGGCTCCCTCTCGGCGGCCACCCGGCGCGAGGGCTTCCCCACCCGCGAGGAGCTGATGGCCCGCTACGAGGAGCGGTCGGGTCGCCCGGTCGGCGAGCTCAACTGGTACGGCGCGCTGGCGCTGTGGAAGGCGGCGGTGTTCATGGAGGGCAACCTGAAGCGCTTCCAGGCCGGGTCGACCGACGACGAGTACCTCGGCCTGTTCGTGGAGGGAGTGCCGATGCTGGCGGAGAAGGCGAGGGAGGTGGCGCTGGCCGGATGAAGGGGCTGCTCGTCGACTTCGGTGGCGTGCTCACCACCAACGTCTTCGACTCCTTCCGCGACTTCTGCGTGAAGGAGGGGCTGGAGGCCGAGGCGTTCCTCGACCTGTTCCGCACCAACCCGGAGGCGCGCGTCCAGCTGCGCCGGGTGGAGACGGGCGAGATCGACGAGGACGAGTTCGGCGAGATCCTCGGCGAGATGCTCGGGGTGGAGGATCGGGTGGACCTGGTGAACCGGCTGTTCGCGGGGATGCGCGCGGACGAGCCGATGGTGGCCGCCGTGCGAGAGGCCAAGGCGGCCGGCGTGCGCACCGGTCTGATCTCCAACTCGATCGGCGCCGGTCGCTACGACCGCTCTCAGTTCCCCGAGCTGTACGACGGCGTGGTGATCTCCGCCGAGGTGGGCATGCACAAGCCCCAGCCGGAGATCTTCCGCCTCGGCGCCGAGCGCGTGGGGCTGCCGCCCGAGGAGTGCGTGTTCGTGGACGACCTGCGCGAGAACTGCGAGGGCGCGGAGGCCGTGGGCATGACCGCCGTGCTGCATCGCGGGGCGGAGACGACGATTCCGCGGCTCGAGGACCTGCTCGGAGTGCCGCTGGCTCAGCGCCCGACGGCCTGAAGCGCCTTCGCGCTGTCCCAGTAGAGCGCCAGGCGCACGATCCTGCCGGCCTCCAGCGTCCAGACGGTGCCGGTGTCCGCGCTCATGTCCGCGCCGCTGCCACGGCCGCGGCCGCTCACGTGACAGAGCACCACGACGTGCGCGCCCGTGTCAATGACCTCGGCCGGCTCGGCGCGAAAGTCTTCCCACGCGGCCAGCGTGTCCATCCACTGGCGGGCCATCGCCTCGACCCCCCGGGAACTGTCCGACTCGGGCCAGTCGACCATCTCGAACTCGACGTCCGGGTGGAAGTGATCGCCGCCGGAGAAGTCCCCCACGGCCCACTCCGCGAACACGCACCGCACGATCTCCACGTTCTCCTCGGACATGGCGTCGTGCCGAGTATCCCGCGCCGCGCCTGTTGCACTGGTCCCCGGCGGCCTGAGAAGGTGGCCGCTCATGCGCCAGGAAGTGTTGGCCGCCCTCTGTCTTTCCGTCCTTGGGTTCGCGCTGGTCTCGCCGGCCCAGGCTGCGGTGATCCCTGGGCAGACGATCGACGGGCCGTCCTCCACCAACCTCATGTTCGGCGACATCGATCTCGCGCCAGACGGCACGGGGGCGGCGGCGTACCTCAAGGAAGTGGGTAGCAACTCCCGTCGGACCAGATCTTCGTCGCGCGGCGGGCAGGCGGGATCTGGCAGGCGCCCGCAGCAGCTCACCGACGGACAGCGCCGGACCAGAGCTCGCCCCAGGTCGAGGCGGGCAATGGCGGCCGCGTCGTCGTGTCGTACAAGGACATCGCACGAGCTCAAGACAATGGTCTCGCCTTCGACCGGCCAACTGTTCTCGACGCGAAGTTCTCGATCAGCGACAACGGTGCAGAGACTACGACTTCGCGATGAACGCCGCCGGGCACCGGTTATTTCGTCACTTCGAGCGAAGGGCGGGAGACATCGTCGCCTGGAGGCTCGTCGGCACGACGGCCGACCCCGGTCGCGGTCCGCGCGCTCGACAAGGCCCGAACGACAACAACGCCGGCACCACCGACCAGGCGATCTCCGTCGACGCCGCCGGCAACGCCGTCGCCGCATGGGACGAGCAGGACGGCGGCAACACCGAGATCTACGCGCGCCGCCTCAACGGCATCACCCAGGGCGCAATCACCGAGCGCGACGGTTGACAACTCTCGGCGGCGCCGCACGCGCAGACGCAGGCGTCGAACGTCGAGGTGGAGAGCGACTCCGCCGGCAACGCGTGGATCGCCTTCCGCGAGCAGTTTGCCTACGCGTGGCGTCAACAATCGGCAATCCGCCCGCCTCGTCCGCCGCCTGGCCGGCAGCACGCTTCGAGCCGGCGCTTGCTGGTCGACAGCGGGCCCACGCCTCCGCTCGACATGCACCGACGCCGAGTTCACGCGGATCGCGGTCACCCCCGCCGGTGACCGCGCGGTCGCATCGGGGTTCGTCCAGAACAACAACACCGAGGGACAAGCCGCCCCTGTTCGGTGCCGCCCTCGACGCCCGGGCGCGGCCAGCCCGTTCTCGCTCGAGCCCCCAGCAGACGCGGTGACACCCCGCACGACCGCCGCGATCGTGCCCGAGTGGCTCTGCGCTGATCTCCTACGCGTATAAGCCCGACTGCCACGAGCGCCCATGGCCTGAGAGGCGCGCGTACGCGGTCGGCGGCACGGCGCGCCTTCGGGGCGACAGATGCCCGCTGTCCAACCCCGCCTTCGGTCCGGTCGAGTTCTGCGAACTCGCCCGGTCGCCTCCAGCGACATCGGCAACACCGCCGTCGTGGGCTACCTCCAAGGCGGCGGCGGCCACCGAGCGCATCCTCGTCGCCACCGTCGACCTGCCGACGCCGGGCGCCGGCGGCGGTGCGTACACGCCGGGTACGTCAACCGCGGCGGCCAGTGGCGACCGTCTCCAGGCTGAGGTCTCTCGCGCACCACGTTCCGCAAGGGGTCCCTGCTGCCCAAGGCATCGGCGCGGAAGTTCAAGACCGGCACCACGATCAGTTCCGCCTGTCCGAGGCGTCGAAGGTGAGGCTGTCGTTCGAGTCGATCAGGAAGGGCCGCCGGGTCGGCAGGCGGTGCAGGAAGCCCACCCGCGGGAACCGGCGCCGCAGGGCTTGCAAGCGCTTCGTGAAGGTGAGGACAGCGATCAACCTCAACGGCAAGGCCGGCGTCAACAGGGTCAGGTTCCAGGGACGCCTGACCCGGCGCAGGAGCCTCAGGCCAGGCCGCTACCGCCTCTCGGTCAGGGCGATCGGCGCAGTCGGGCAAGGTGTCGAAGCCGGTCCGGAAGAACTTCCGGCTGCTGGCGGCGGCGAAGCGCAAGTCAGGCTCCGCGCAGGGGCGGTATATCCGATCGGATATGATACGGCCCCCATGGACACCGCGCTATCTACGTGCGCGACGCCCGCGCGCGCGGGGCTGACCCAGGCCGACTCTGGCCGCGCCGCGCGGGCACCTCCCAGGCCACCGTCTCCGCCTACGAGAGCGGCGCAAGCAGCCCTCGGTCGAGACGCTCAGCACGCCTGCTCGCTGCCACCGGGTCGCGGCTCGAGCGTCGAGCACGACAGGCAGCCGGTCCTGCGGCCCTCCCCCGCCCAGGAGGCGCGTCGCCGGGCGCACGCTGCTCGACGTGATCGCGCTCGCCGAGGCGCTGCCCACCCGGCACGAGCCTGAGCTTCGCTTCCCGCCGCCTGCGGCGCGGCGTGACCCTCCCGGAGAAGCTGGTCGCGCTCCACCGCGCCCTCGAGGCCGCGAAGGTGCCGCACGCGTTCGGGGGCGCGATCGCGCTCGCCTACTCCACGCTCGAACCCGCGCGGCACCAGCGACATCGACGTGAACGTGTTCGCGCCCGCCTCCGACCCTCGGCCCGCGCTCGCGGCCCTGCCCGCGCGATCGAGCGCCCGACGAGACGCCGAGGCGATCGCTCGCGACGGCCAGATCCGGCTGTGGTGGGACGAGACCCCGGTCGACCTCTTCTTCGACTACGAGCCCGTGCACGACGAGGCCGCCGCGCAACCGCCGCTGGTGCGAGTTCGCCGGCACGCGGATCCCGATCCTCGGCCCCGACGAGCTCGCCGCTCTTCAAGGCGATGTTCGACCGCACGCAGGACTGGGCCGACATCGAGGCGCTGTGACCGCCGCACGGTCGACGTCGCCGCGCGTGAGGGGATGCTGGCGACCTGGTCGGCGGGACGACGCCCGGTCGCCAGACTGGACCCGTGCAGCTGATCCTCTGGGACATCGACGGCACGCTGGTGAGCACCGCGGGCCACGGGCGTTACGCCTTCTTCGAGGCGTTCGAGGCCGTGTTCGGGCGGCCGCTCGAGGACGACCCGCCGGTGGCGATGGGCGGGCGGACCGACCACTCGATCGCCCTGGAGATCCTCGAGCTCGGTGGAGTCGAGGACGCGGAACACCACCTGCCGGCGATGTTCGACGCGCTCCACGAGGCGCTCAACGGCCGCGCGGCTGAGATCGCGCAGGAGGGCGCTCCCCAGCCGGGCGTGCGCGAGGCGATCGCCGCCATCGACGAGCGCGGCGGCGTGATCCAGTCGCTGCTCACGGGCAACATCGAGCCCAACGCGCACGTGAAGCTCGGCGCGTTCGGGCTGGACGAGCTGGTGGACATGGACGTCGGCGGCTACGGCTCGGACCACGGGATCCGGGCGGAGCTGGTGGGCGTCGCGCGGGAGAAGACCCGCGTCAAGCACGGTGTGGACGTGCCGGTCGAGCGGATCACCCTGATCGGCGACACGCCGCTGGACATCGAGGCGGCCCACGCCAACGGCGCCCGGGCGGTCGCGGTCGCGACCGGCCCCTACACCGTGGAGGAGCTCGAGCAGGCGGGACCCGAGGCCGCGCTGGAGGATCTGAGCGACACCGCCGCGCTGCTCGCGGCGCTCAGCCCGCCGCGATAGCCACCACGCCCAGCATCACCAGCGCCACGCCGGCCTGCTGCGAGGGCCGCACCCGCTCGGAGAGCACGGCGCGAGCCAGGAGGATGGTGACCACCGGGTAGAGCGACGAGCACACCGACGCCACGCTCACCAGGCCCTCCGTCGCGGCGATCGCGAAGAGGGCGTTGGCGCCCAGATCGAGCATGCCGATCGCCACGATCGCCGCGGCGTCCGGCCTCGCCGCGGCCAGGTCCGGCCGGGTGGCCGCCACGGCGAGCAGCACGATGGCGACGCTCGCCCCGCGGGCGCACAGCAGCGCCCACAGCACGCCGTCGTCGCTGGCCGCGTCCATGCCGAGCAGGAACAGCCCGATGCCCAGCGCCGCCCCCATCGCCAGCCCCGCGCCCACCGCCAGCCGGGCGCCGCCGCCCTCGGGCGCCTCCTCCCGCGCCGCCAGCGCCACTCCGGCGAGCGCGACCACGATCCCCGCCACCACGATCGCCGACGGGCGATCGCCCGTCGCGATCCCCACGGCCACGGGGATGCCGGCGCCGAGGGCCGCTATCGGCGCCACAACCGCCATCGCCCCGACCGCCAGGCCCCGGTACAGGGCGGCCAGGCCCACGACTCCCGCGGCGCCGGCGCCGGCCGCGGCCAGCGCGGCGCCGGACGATGGCGCGTCGGGGCCGCTCACGCCCACCGCCAGCGCCAGCAGCACCAGCGCGACCCCCTGGGAGACCACCAGCACCGCGAGCACGTCGAGCGTGCGCGTCTTCAGCCCGCCGATGAAGTCGGCGAGCCCCCAGGAGACGCTGGCGGCCAGCCCGAGCGCTACCGCGACCACTTCACGCTGCAGCCCACCGGCTCGGTCTCGGCCGGGTCGGGCGCGCCGCCGGAGAGCACGGCATCGAGCGCCCCGCGCAGCCACTCCGCGCCCGCCGACGGGTCCTGGTAGTCGCGATCGGGCGCGCCGCGGTAGCGGAGCACGCCGTCGGCGTCGAGCACGAACACGTCGGGCGTGGTCTTGGCGCCGAACGCCCGCGCCACCTCCTGCGACTCGTCGCGCAGGTAGGGCGCGGGCCAGCCGCCGTCCGCGGCCACGCGCTCCTTCATCGCGTCGAAGGAGTCGCGCGGGTGGCTCACGGCGTCGTTGGGATTCACCAGCAGCACGTGGGCGCGGCCCTCGTAGTCGCGCGCCACGTCGAGCAGCCGGTCGTGCCACGCGATCGCGTACGGGCAGTGGTTGCAGGTGAAGGCGACCGCCGTCACGCCGTCGGGCCCGTGCGAGGTGTCGTCGGTGGCGGGCAGCTCGAACGGCTGGGCGGTGTCTCCGATGTTCACGTCAGGGCCTCCTCGATCACTTGGTCGATGTCCTCGGGGTCCGGGCACCGGGCGATACGCGGCCGTCCCGTGTGCGGTACACGCGGCAGCTGAGCCCGGCCGGCTCGTCCTCCTCCGGCGCCACCTCCACGCCGTCCACACGAATCGTCGGCGAGCCGACGAACCGCTCCGCCTCGGCGTCCTCCTCGCTCGAGATCTGCCGCATCTCGATCAGCCCGGGGTCGAGCCCGTGGCCCGACAGGGCCTCAGCCAGCAGATCGCGGGCCCTCTCGGTGGAGGGACAGCCCTCCCACCAGAGCAGCTCGACCCGCGGCGCCGTCACCCCTCCGACAGCTCGACCTTCTCGATGATCGCCGGCTCGGCGGGCTGATCGCCGGCGCCGGTCGGCAGGCCCTCGATCGCGTCCACGGCGTCCATCCCGCCCGTGACCTTGCCGAACACGGTGTGCTTGCCGTCCAGCCATGGCGCGGCCTCGGTGGTGACGATGAAGAACTGTGAGCCGTTGGTGTTCGGGCCCGCGTTGGCCATCGCGAGCGCCCCGCGCTCCACCTTGTGCTGGTTGAACTCGTCCTCGAACTGATACCCGGGGCCGCCGGTGCCGGTGCCCTCCGGGCAGCCGCCCTGGATCATGAAGTCCTTGATCACGCGATGGAACGACAGCCCGTCGTAGAAGCCGTCCGCCGACAGCTTGCGGAAGTTCTCGACCGTGTTCGGGGCGTCCGCGTCGAAGAACTCGACCTCGACGGCCCCATGGTTGGTGTGCAACGTCGCCTGACTCATCGTTTCGCTACCTCCAGCCGGAGCTTCACGCCCCGGACGTCGTTTCCGCTGACCTTGTCGATGACCTCCTGGGCCCGGTCCGCCGGGACCTCCACGAAGCTGAAGCGCTCGAGCACCCGCACGTTTCGGACGTCCTCGCCGTCGAGGTGCGAGTGGTCCACGATCGCGCCCACCACGTCGGCCGGCTCGAAGCCCTGCTTGCGGCCCGCGCCCATGAAGATCTTGGCGGTGCCCCCCTCGATGCCGCGCCGCGGCTTGGTGTGGCGGGGGCGGCGGGTCTCGCGCGGCTCACTCGTCTCGCGCTTGGAGGGCGAGGCGCCCTTGCCGTTCTCCGACCACGGGGCTATCTCGGTCTTGGCGTGGCGCTCGATCGCCTCGAGGTCGCCGCGCTGCTTGGGGGTGATGAAGGTGATGGCGCGGCCGGTCTCGCCCGCGCGGCCGGTGCGGCCGATGCGGTGCACGTAGATGTCCGGGGAGTTCGGGATGTCGTAGTTGACGATGTGTGAGACCCCGGCGATGTCGAGGCCGCGAGCGGCCACGTCGGTGGCCACGAGCAGGCGCTCACGCCCGCCCTTGAAGGCGATCATCACGCCGTCGCGCGAGCCCTGGGACATGTCGCCGTGCAGCGTCTTCACCCGCAGGCCCTTGTCGCCGAGACGCCGTGCCAGGCGGTCCACGCCGATCTTGGTGCGAGCGAAGATGATCGCCTGGGTCGGCGACTCCGCCTTGATCACCTCGGCGAGCTTCTCGGGCTTGTCCTTGTCGCTCACCTCGACGTGGAACTGGGCGACGGTGTCGATGGTGAGCGTGGCGGCCTTCACCTTCACCGTCACCGGGTCGTACATCCGCTTCTCGGCGAGCTTCTTGATCTCCGCCGGCATCGTCGCCGAGAAGAGAGCAGGTCTGGCGGCCCGAGGGACAGCGGCCGAGGATCGTCTCGACGTCCTCGAGGAAGCCGAGGTCGAGCATCTCGTCGGCCTCGTCGAGCACCACGTAGCGCGCCGAGTCGAGGAACAGGTAGTGGCGGCCGATCATGTCCATCACCCGGCCTACGGTGCCCACCACCACCTGTGCGCTCTCCTTCAGCCGCGACGCCTGGTCGCGGATGGGGGCGCCGCCGAACACGGCCACCACCGAGATGCCCCGCGGCTCGCCGTAGGCCCTCAGCGCCTGCGTCACCTGGATGCACAGCTCGCGCGTCGGGGTTAGCACCAGCGCCTGCACGTCGTGGTCGTCCGGATCGATGTACTCGAGCATGGGCAGGCCGAACGCGGCCGTCTTGCCCGTTCCGGTCTGAGCCTGGCCGATCACGTCCCGCCCGTCCCGGAGGAGGGGGATGGTCTGTTCCTGGATCGGGGTCGGCTCCTGGTAGCCCAGGTGCTCGAGGGCCTTCAGCAGGGGAGCCGAGAGGCCCAGCTCTGCAAACGTCGTCATCGAGGGATTGAGACTAGAGGCTGGGGTCCAGCAGCAGCTTGCCCGTCGTCCGCCGTCCGGCGATGTCCTCGTGCGCCCGGCGCACCTCGCTCATCGGATAGACGGCGCCGACCTGGGGCTCGAGCTCGCCGCGGGCCGCGCGCGCGAACAGGTCCTCGAGGGCCGGCTCCACCAGCTCGCGCCGCTCCAGGCAGTGGTAGAGCCAGAAGCCCACGATCGCGCGGCTGGTCTTCAGCAGCGCCGCGTTGGACACGCGCACCTTCTCGCGCGTCGAGTTTCCGTAGGCCACCAGGCGGCCGAACGGCGCCAGCGCCTGCAGGCTCGCTTCGAACACGCGCCCGCCGGCGGTCTCGAGCACCACGTCCACGGGCTCACCGCCGTTCGCCTCGATCAGGGCACCGGTCAGGTCCTCCGCGGACGGGTCCACGGCGGCGTCCGCACCCAGCACGAGCGCGCGCTCGCGGCGCTCGGCCGAGCCGGCGGTGGCGATCACCCGGCCCGCGCCCATCGCCTTAGCGAGCTGGGTGGCCAGGCCGCCCACGCCGCCGGCGGCCGAGTGCACCACCACGCTCTCCCCCTCCGCCAGCCTCGCGGACGTGCGCAGCAGGTGCCAGGCGGTCAATCCCTGGATCAGCAGTGCCAGGGCGGCCTCGTCGCTCAGCCCGTCGGGAATCGGGAACATGCGCGAGGCCGGCGCCGCCACCAGCTGCGCGTAGCCGCCGGTGTCGAGCAGGGCCACCACCCGCTGCCCGCCGGCGGTGCCGGCCACCTCGCCGCCCAGCACGAACGGCGGCTCGCGCTCGGCCACGTACTGGCCCTCGCGCTGGTGGGTGTCGCCGAAGTTGACCCCCGCGCGCGTGACCTGCACCAGCACCTCGCCCGGCCCCGGCTCGGGGTCCGCCACGTCGGAGACCCGGAGCACCTCCGGCCCCCCGAGCTGCTCGATCAGCACGGCTCGCATCGCGGGCAAGCTACCTTCCCGGACGTGCGGCGCCTCGTGCTCCTGACGATCGTGCTCGCCCTGCTCGGTACAGAAGCGGCCAACGCGGCGAAGGTCACGCGCGCCGCCTCGGGGCTGCGCGTGCCGTGGGGCATCGACTTCCTGCCCGGACGCAACGGCGACGCCCTGGTGGCCGAGCGAACCACCGGGCGGATCATCCGCATCGCCCGTCCCGGCGGGCGCAAGCGCGTGGTGATGCGTGTGCCGGGCGTGGACACGGGCGCCGGCGAGGGCGGCCTGCTCGGCCTGGCGGTGTCGCCGAACTACTCGCGCGACAAGCTCGTCTACGCCTACTTCACCAGCGGCGGCGACAACCGGATCGTGCGCTTCCAGCTGGGAGGCCCCGTGCGCACGGTCCTCACAAGGCTGCAGCGCTCGTCCAACCACAACGGCGGCCGGCTGGAGTTCGGGCCCGACCGCAAGCTCTACGCCAGCGTCGGGGATGCCAGCGACTCCTCCCTCTCCCAGCAACGCAACTCGCTCAACGGCAAGATCCTGCGGATGAATCCGAACGGCTCGGTCCCCTCCGACAACCCGTTCCGCGGTTCGCTGGTGTTCTCGCTCGGGCACCGCAACGTCCAGGGGCTGGCGTTCGACCGCGCCGGGCGGCTGTGGGCGCCCGAGTTCGGCCAGGACGCGTTCGACGAGGTGAACCTGATCCGGGCGGGGCGCAACTACGGCTGGCCCGCGGTGGAGGGTCGCGGCACCGGCGGCGGGCGGTTCGTGAGCCCGAAGGTGGTCTGGCGGACCAGCGACGCCTCGCCCAGCGGGGCGGCCATCCGCGGCCGCAACCTCTACGTGGCGGCGCTTCAGGGCGGCACTTTGTTCCGGATCCGGCTGAACGGAACCCGGGCGGGCCGGCCGCGAGCGGTCCTGAACCGGCGCTTCGGGCGAATCCGCACCGTGGTGGTGGCGCCGGACCGCGCGCTCTGGGTGGCCACCTCGAATCGTGACGGGCGCGGCGACCCGCGCCCCGGGGACGACAAGATCCTGCGCGTGAAGTAGCTCTCGGTAGGCTGCCCAGCCCTATGAGCCTCCTCGTAGTCGGATCGATCGCCTTCGACAGCGTCAAGACGCCCTTCGGGGAGCGCGAGCGCATGCTCGGCGGCGCCGCCGTGCACTTCTCCCTCGCCGCGAGCTTCTTCACCGACGTCCGCGTGGTCGGCCCCGTGGGCGACGACTTCGGCGACGACGAGTACGCCGTGCTCCACGGCCGCGGGGTGAACACCGACGACGTGGAGCACGTGCAGGGAGGCCGGACCTTCTTCTGGCGCGCGCACTACGAGTACGACATGGCGATGGCCCACACCGACGACACCCAACTGGGGGTCTTCGGAGAGTTCGAGCCGAAGCTCTCAGAGGCGTCCAAGGCCGCCGACAACCTCTTCCTCGCGAACATCCAGCCCGACGTCCAACGCGGTGTGCGAGAGCAGTGCAGCGGCGCGCGCTTCGCCGGCCTGGACTCGATGAACCTCTGGATCGAGACCACCCGCGATTCGCTCGTGCAGACGATCGGCGGCGTGGACCTGGTGTTCCTCAACGACGCCGAGATCAGGATGCTCACCGAGCAGCCCAACCTCGTGCGCGCGGCGCGGGAGATCATGGACATGGGGCCCAGCGTGGTGGTGGCCAAGCAGGGCGAGTACGGCGCCGCCCTGTTCACCGATAGCGGGTTCTTCGCGCTGCCCGCCTTCCCGCTGGAGACCGTGATGGACCCCACCGGCGCGGGCGACTCGTTCGCCGGCGGGTTCCTCGGCTACCTCTCCGCGCAGGACGACTGGCAGGACGAGCCGACCCTGCGCCGCGCGATGACCTACGGCTCGGTCGTGGCGTCGTTCAACGTCGAGGAGTTCGGCACCGAGCGCGTAGCGCGCCTGACCCGCGAAGAGATCGATGAGCGCTTCGAGCAGTTCAGGCACATGACCGCGCTTGAAGCCGCGCCCGCCTGAGCGTACGCTCTCGCCGAGTGGAGCTGCCGACCTTCATCTGGATGTTCGTGGTCCTGAAGATCCCGATCATCGCCGCGCTGTGGCTGATCTGGTACGCGATCCAGGAGCCCGAGCCCGAGATGGACGACGAGCAGGCCGGCGGAGGATCGGATCGGAATCCCCACCGCGGGCCCCGCTCCCCGCGACCGCCGCGCCGTGGCCCCCACGCGTCGCCCCCGCCGCCCGCGCCCGTCCGCGTGCGGACGGTGAAGGGCCGCAGCCTCACGCGGCACGGCTAGCGAAGCGGATAGCCGAGCCGGTCTGCCCCCCTGCGCTTGCGACGCAGGACGTACGTTGCGCAGTGGCGGTGTACCAGCCCGCCACCCCGCAGACGCACGGTCTCATCCCGGGGGCCGACCGCTCGGCTGCACGCGATGCATGTCGGCCTTGGCGTGCGGATCACTCCGCTTACTCTGTCGACCAGGCTCGGCATCGCTCACCCGGGATGGTGCGGCACGCCCGGTGGCGATTTGTGACCGTTCCGTTAGTTTTCCGTGCCGTGAATGCTTTCCACGTGATCGGCGGCACCCTTGCCATCTGGGCGCTACTCGTCTCCTTCCTCGGCGTCACGCGCGAGAACTTCCCCGCCACCCGGAGCGCGGAGCGCACCGTCGCCGCGATCTCCGTGGTGCTCGTGGTGGCCGCGATCAGCGCCGCCATCATCACCTCGGCCACCGAGGAAGAGGAAGAAGAGGGCGGCGGCGAGGAAGCGGCCCTGGTGCTCGGTCGCTGAGCATGGCGATCGACGACGGCACCGCGATCCACTACTTGGCCGTCGAGCGCGGCACTCCCGTCTACGCGTCCGACGAGACGCAGGTGGGCACCGTGCGGGAGGTGCTCGACAACGCCAGGGAGCACATCTTCGACGGCCTCGTGATCGAGCTGGACGCCGGCGGCCTGCGCTTTGTGGACGCGCCCGAGGTGGCCCGCACCGCCGAACGCGGCGTGACCCTCACCATCGACCCCGCGGCCGTGGCAGAGCTGCCGCCGCCAGAGAAGGGCCCGCCTGCCGTCACACCCCGGGGCGGGGGGCGCCTGTCCCGCCTGTTCGGCGGGGGCCGGAAGAAGCGCTAGCCGGCTACTTGCGCTCGACCGTGTCGAGCGCCTGCTTGCACGCCTTCTCGATGTCGTCCTTGCGCTCGGGCGTGTACTGGCAGTTGACGAGGTACTCAGTGTCCCCGTCGAAGAGCGCGACCAGCCGCGAGCGCGCGCCCTCGAACCGGCGCACCTCGAGGTCGTCGTACTCGATCGACGGGAACGCGCCCACCCTGCCCGTCCTACCGGCGGGCGCCCCGGGAGCGAGCTGGGCCACCAGCGGGTCCAGCTCGGCCTTGGCGCGGCCGAGATCGTCCTCGCCGATCGCCCGATTGAGGTCGTAGCGCTGGACGATGATCACGTCCTTGGCCTGCCGCTCCCCGTAGCCCACGCCGGCCGTGGCCTTGGCGGAGCTGCCCGCGCCGGAGGCGATCGTCACGTTGTCGGCCTCGTTCATCTCGTCCGGGTATTCGAACGTGATGCCGAAACCGTCCTCGTCGAAGGTGGCGCTGCCGTCGCCGCCGTCGCCGCCGCATCCGGCGAGCACGGCCGCCACCGCGATGAGAGACAGGGCCACCCGCATATCCGTCAGTATGCCCCGCAACCGTACGGAGGAGCGAGATGGCGAAAGACACGCTGACGGTCACCGACAACAGGACCGGAGAGACGTACGAGGTCGAGGTCACCGACGGCACGGTGAAGGCGATGGACTTCCGCCAGATGAAGGTCGACGAGGACGACTTCGGCCTCATGACCTACGACCCGGCGTACACGAACACCGCGTCGTGCCGGAGCGCGATCACCTACATCGACGGCGAGGCCGGCGTGCTCGAGCACCGCGGCATCCCGATCGAGCAGCTGTGCGACGAGTCGAGCTACCTCGAGGTGGCCTACCTACTGGTGCACGGTGAGCTGCCGACCAAGGACGCGCTCGACTTCTGGGTGCACATGATCACCCACCACACCTACGTGCACGAGAACATCAAGAAGTCGATGGAGGGCTTCCGCTACGACGCCCACCCGATGTCGATGCTGCTCTCCACGGTGGGCGCGCTCTCGACCTTCTACCCAGCCGCCAAGGACCTGGAGAGCGAGACCGAGAAGTACATGGCGATCGTGCGGCTGATCGCGAAGATGCCCACGCTGGCGGCGTTCGCCTACCGCCACAACCTCGGGCTGCCCTATGTGTATCCGGACAACGACCTCTGGTACACGGGCAACTTCCTATCGATGCTCTACAAGATGACCGAGGTCAAGTACGAGCCCGACCCGCGGCTCGAACGCGCCCTCGACGTGCTCTGGATCCTGCACGCCGACCACGAGCAGAACTGCTCCACGGCCGCCGTGCGCGCCGTGGGCTCGTCCCAGGTCGACCCCTACTCCGCGACCGCCGCGGGGGTTGCCGCGCTGTACGGGCCGCTGCACGGCGGCGCCAACGAGGCGGTGCTGCGGATGCTCGGGCGGATCGAGACGGTGGAGAACATCCCCGACTTCCTCCAGGGGGTGAAGGACCGCAAGGAGAAGCTGATGGGCTTCGGCCACCGCGTCTACAAGAACTACGACCCGCGCGCGCGGATCATCAAGAAGCACGTGGACGAGGTGTTCGAGGTGATGGGCGTGGACAACCCCAAGCTCGAGGTGGCGATCGAGCTCGAGAAGCGCGCCCTCGACGACGAGTTCTTCACCGACCGCAAGCTCTACCCGAACGTCGACTTCTACTCCGGCCTGATCTACGAGGCCATGCGGATCCCCACCGACATGTTCACGGTGATGTTCGCCATCCCACGCACCGCCGGCTGGCTGGCGCAGTGGAAGGAGATGATCGAGGACGACGAGACCAAGATCGCCCGCCCGCGCCAGATCTACACCGGCGAGCGCGAGGCGAGCTACGTGCCGCTGGATCAGCGCTAGGCCGGCAGGATCAGCCGGACACCGGCGCGGATGAGGTCGGGATCCCCGCAGGGCTAGCGCCGGCGCGAGTACCAGACCACGTCGAGACCGCGCTCCTCCCAGCGCCTCGCGCCGGCGTAGCTCAGCCCCGCCTTCTCCATCACCCTCCGCGACGCCACGTTGTCGGGGTGGGCGATCGAGATCACCTCGGGCCGCTCCAGCTCCTCGAAGCAGAACCGCACCACCTCGCGAGCGGCCTCGGTGGCATAGCCACGGCCCCACACCGCCGCGCTCGTACAGCCACCCGGCCTCGGTGTTCTCCGGCATCGAGGTCCCAGTCCGGATGCCGCTTGATGCCCGTGCGCCCCACGAACCGCCCGGTCTCCTTCTCCTCCACCGCCCAGTGCCCGAACCTGTGCTCGACCCAGTGCTCGCGCAGCCGCTGAACGTCGAACGCGGCCTCGGCATGGGTGACCGGCCGCGGCGGGAGCATGTAGCGCATGACCTGCGGGTCCGCGCAGATGCGCGCATACGCGATCGACATCCCGTCCCGCCACTCACGCAGGAGCAGCCGCTCGGTCTCGAGCCTCAGCCCCGAGGCCCGAGGCCCGAGGCCCGACGCCCTCGGCCTAGATCCTGAAGACCGGGACAAGCCGCTTCTCATGCTCGGCCTCGATGCTGGCAACCACCTCGACGTGCTCCTCGAGCCCCGACCCGCTCAGCTTGGTGGCCAGCAGCTCGTCGACCTGGAAGATGCCCGCCGAGTTGTTCAT
This sequence comes from uncultured Thermoleophilaceae bacterium, assembly GCA_963761505.1. Classification (GTDB taxonomy): domain Bacteria; phylum Actinomycetota; class Thermoleophilia; order Solirubrobacterales; family Thermoleophilaceae; genus JAAYBF01. Next base: position 56,953 of record CAVXGW010000006.1, on the reverse strand, counting down.
CGCGATCTCGATCGTCACCGCCTTCTCGTCGCCCGGCTTGATCTCCACGCCGTCGATCGCGGCCGCGGACAGCGAGTGGATGTTCGGCCGGCGGTTCTCGAACGGGACCCGCGAGCGGCCGTGGGCCAGGTCGAGGGCGTCGGACACGCGGACGATGCCGGCCTCCACCGTGATCGGATCGCCCCGGCGGCGGTGGCCGATGATCGCGTGCAGCGCCTCGGCCACGACCACCGAGCGCTCGGGCTCGTCGTAGACGGCGTCGAGGAGCACCGGCAGCCGCTCGGCCGCGAGGAAGAGGCTGTATGCCTCGTGGTCGGTGCGGTGGATCGACATGCCGGTGTCGTGAAAGAGGCAGGCGGCGGCGATCACCACCTCGGCGTCGTGGTCGCGCATCAGGTGCTCGGTGACCATGGCCGACTCGATCCCGCGCTTGGACAGCAGCCGGTACATCCGCAGCGCGATGTTGAGCACGATCCGGATGTGCACCCACGAGTGGTCCGACATGCCCAGGCGGTTGGCGAACACGTGCTGCATGTGCCACCACGCGCGCACGCGCTCGTCGGCGTTCGCGGCCTCGAGGAAGCTCTCGAGGCGGCGGTTGCCGCGCGTGGGCGCGTCCACCTTCACGGCGGCGATCGCGTCGCGCGGCGCTATCGGGCCTTCGGGCGGAGACGGAGGGCTGGCTTCCACGCGAATGGCAACATAGCCGCATGGAGCGCCGGCGCCGATCGTCCTTCTCGCTACGCGCGAGCCTGAAGCCGTTCGGGATCGGCGAGCAGCGGCCGAACAACTTCGGCGAGGTGTCGCGCGCGATGTGGGAGAACCGCGACCGCGCGGGCTACGCGTGGCGGATCCTCAACGAGGGCGTCTGCGACGGCTGCGCGCTCGGCACCAAGGGGATGCGCGACTGGACGATGGACGGCGTGCACCTGTGCAACATCCGATTGCGGTTGCTGCGGATGAACACGATGCCGGCGTTCGACCCCGCCCTGCTGGAAGACGCCGAAGGGCTCCGCGGGCGCTCCAGCGCCGAGCTGCGCGCGCTGGGCCGCCTGCCGCGGCCGATGGTGCGCCGAGCGGGCGACCGCGGGTTCGGCCCGATCGAGTGGGAGGACGCGCTGGAGCTGGTGGCGGAGCGCATCCGGGCGGCCGGGCCGGAGCGCATGGGCGCCTACCTCACCAGCCGCGGCACCGCCAACGAGACCTACTACGCCGCCCAGAAGGCCGTGCGCGCGATGGGCTCCAACGCGATCGACAACGCCGCGCGCGTGTGCCACTCGCCCAGCACGTTCGGGCTCAAGGAGGCGCTGGGCGTGGCGGCCACCACCTGCTCGTACACCGACTGGCTGAAGGCCGACGTGATCGCCTTCATCGGCTCGAACGTGGCCAACAACCAGCCGGTGGCCACCAAGTACCTCCACCACGCCAAGCGCGAGGGGGCGCGGGTCGCGGTGGTCAACCCCTACCGCGAGCCGGGCATGGAGCGCTACTGGATCCCGTCCGTGCCCACAAGCGCGGTGTTCGGCACGAAGATCGCCGACGACTTCTTCCAGCTCAACGTGGGCGGCGACCTGGCGTTCCTCACCGGCGTCCTGCGCCATCTGGTCGAGCAGGGCTGGGTGGACCGCGAGTTCGTGTCCGCCCACACCACCGGCTTCCCCGAGCTGGAGGCACGGCTGGCCGAGCGCAGCTGGGAGGACCTGGAGGCGTCCGCCGGCGCCCCCCGCGAGCGGATGCTCGACTTCGCGCGGCTGGTCGGGGAGGCCGAGCGCGGGGTGCTGGTGTGGTCGATGGGCGTGACCCAGCACGAGCACGGCGAGGACAACGTGCGCGCGATCGTGAACCTGGGCCTCGCCCGCGGCTGGGTGGGGCGCGAGGGCTGCGGGCTGATGCCGATCCGCGGCCACTCCGGCGTGCAGGGCGGCGCCGAGATGGGCTGCTACGCCACCGCCCTGCCCGGAGGCGCGGCGGTGGACGCCGAGAACGCGGCGGCGCTGTCCTCGCAGTGGGGCTTCGAGGTCCCGGCGCGGCCCGGCCCCAGGGCGCCCGAGATGATCGACGCCGCCCATGCGGGCGGGCTGGACGTGCTGATCTCGGTGGGCGGGAACTTCCTGGAGGTGCTGCCCGACCCCGGCCACGTGCGCGAGGCCCTGGGCCGCGTCGGGCTGCGGGTGCACTACGACATCGTGCTCTCGAGCCAGATGCTCGTCGACCCGGCGGAGACCGTGCTGCTGCTTCCCGCCACCACGCGCTACGAGATTCCCGGCGGCGTGACCGAGACCAGCACGGAGCGGCGGGTGATCCTGAGCCCCGAGGTCCGCGGACCGCGTGTGGAGCAGGCGCGGCCCGAGTGGGAGGTGCTGCTCGAGCTGGCCCGCCGCGTCCGGCCCGACCGCGCCGAGGCGCTCACCTACCCGGGCGGCACGGCACAGCTGCGGGAGGAGATCGCGCGCGTGGTGCCGCTGTACGCCGGCATCGAGGAGCTGTCGGAGGGCGGCGACAGCTTCCAGTACGGCGGCCCGCTGTATCCGAGCGGCCAGGAGTTCCCGACCGCCGACCGCAAGGCGCGCTTCTCGGCGGTGGCGCCGCCGCCGCCGCTGCCTCCCGACGGCCTGTTCGCCGTGGCCACGCGGCGCGGCAAGCAGTTCAACTCGATGGTCCAGGGGCGCAAGGACTCGATCACCGGGGCGGGTCGCGACGCCGTGCTGGTGAGCGAGCAGGACGCCGGCCGGCTGGGCATCTCCGACGGCGACCCCGTCACGCTGCGGTCCGCGCACGGCGAGATGAGCGGCCGGGCGCTGATCGCCCCCGTCGCCCCGGGTAGCCTGCAGGTCCACTGGCCCGAGGCGAACTCGCTGCTGGCCGGCAACGCCCGCTCCGAAGAGGCCGGGATACCCGACTACAACGCCCGCGCCGAGCTCATCCCCGCATGACAGAACAACCCGCCGACTGGCAGAACATCGTCTATCTCCAGGGCATGGCCGGGGAGTCGCCCGCCTACCCGGTCGACTGGGGCGAGCTGGAGGCCCAGGCGGCGGCGAAGGCGGAGCCGGGGCCGCGCGGATACGTATGGGGAGGCGCGGGCTCGGGCGACACGATGCGCGCGAACCTCGAGGCGTTCCGCCACTGGCGGCTGGTGCCGCGCCACCTGCGGAACACGGCCGAGCGCGACCTGTCCGTGGAGGTGCTCGGCACCCGCCTCACGGCGCCCGTGATGCTGGCCCCGGTCGGCGTCCAGGAGATCGTCCACCCCGAGGGTGAGTTGGCGTCGGCGCGCGGCGCGGCTGCGGCGGGGATCGGGCTGGTGGCGTCCACGGCCGCATCGCATCCGCTCGAGGCCGTGGCCGAGGCCCACGGCGACCACCCGCGCTGGTTCCAGCTCTACTGGCCCAAGGACACCGACCTGATGCGCTCGATGGTCGCCCGCGCGGAGGCGGCCGGCTACGAGGCGATCGTGGTCACCCTCGACACGATCCACCTGGGCTACCGCCCCGCCGACCTGGAGAGCGGCTTCCTGCCGTTCATCCGCGGCGTTGGCATAGCGCAGTACACCGCCGACCCCGTGTTCCGCGAGCGGCTGGAGCACCCACCCGAGGACGACCCGGGCGCGGCCGTGGGGGAGTTCCTGGGCGTGGTGAACGAGGTGATCACGTGGGAGGACCTGCCGGACCTGCGCGCCGCCACGGACCTGCCGATCCTCCTGAAGGGGGTGCTCGACCCCGACGACGCCCGCCGCGCCCGCGACGCCGGCATGAACGGCGTGATCGTGTCCAACCACGGCGGGCGCCAGGTGGACGGCGCGATCGCGGCGCTGGACGCGCTGCCCGACGTGGCCGGTGAGGTGGGGGGCGAGCTGGCGGTGCTGTTCGACTCCGGCATCCGCGGGGGCGCCGACGCCGCCAAGGCGCTGGCGCTGGGCGCCGACGCGATCCTGCTCGGCCGCCCCTACCTCTGGGGCCTCGCGCTGGGCGGCGCGGACGGGGTGGAGCACGTGCTGAGGATGTTCCTCGCCGAGCTGGACCTGACTATGGCGCTGTGCGGCGCCCGCTCGGTGGCCGACCTCACGCCGGACCTGCTCAGGCACGCCCCCCGCTGACGAGCGCGATCTGATGCAGCAGGCTCTCGCTCGGGGCAGCCGTCGCCCCAGAACTTGGACTGCGCGCGCTTGCCGCCCAGGTGGTAGCCCAGCGCGAGGTGCGGGGGCAGCGGATCCCACGAGCCCACGTCGCGCAGCCACTCGGCCCCCTCGTGCTCGTACAGCAGCAGCCGTGAGATGCCGCGGCCGAGGAAGTGGCCGTCGTGCGTGGTCAGCTCCAGGACGGCGCGCGGCGTTGCGCCGTCCGGCAGGGCGTCCACCTGGAACCCGGCCACGTAGGAGTCCAGCTCGGCGCCGGGATCCAGCAGGTTCGTCGCGGTCACGTACCCGCGGGTGAAGGCCGGGGTGCGGCGGGTCACGCGCGCCACCACCTCGATCTCGAAGGTCTGGCCCAGCAGGCCGGTGTCGCGCACCGCGGTGAAGCGGCCGAGCTCGGAGGCGAACTCCGGCCAGCGCCGGGTCTGCGAGAGCAGCCCGAGCACCTCGGCGGCCGAGGGCACGCGCACCGGCTCGTAGGTGTGCCAGACCTGGTCGGCGGGCGGCTTGCGCGGAGGCGTGAGCTCCCGCAGCGCGCCGTCCTCCAGCCGCCGCGCCGGGTCGTACGCGGCCAGCGCCGCCCGGTCGCGGAACACGATCCCCCATCCCCGCCGGCCGAGGTCCGAGTAGCCCGCGGAGAAGTCGTCGCCGAACAGCCGGTCCGCGCCGGCCAGCAGCTGCTCGCGCGAGAGCGTGCCCCGGATCCGGTCCCGCCCGAACGCACGGTGGAAGTCGGCCAGGTCGCCGGCACGCAGCCGTGCGCCCTGGCGGTGCCAGGCGGTGGTGAGGATCGTGAACGCCAGCCGCACGTCGTCCACCTCGCGCCGTTCATGGGGCCGGCCGTAGTAGGCGGCGTTGAGGAAGTCCGTGACCCACGCGGCGGCGTCCGGCGCGGCGATCGAGGTGCCCGCCATCCGCGCCGTGCGGAGGAAGTGTGGGAGGCGCATGGGCACGGAGGTACCCTTGCCGCATGCGGCGTGAACCCCTGATCGACGGCCACGGCAGGCAGATCGAGGACCTGCGGGTGTCGGTGACCGACCGCTGCAACTTCCGCTGTCAGTACTGCATGCCCGCCGAGGGGCTGCCATGGCTGGAGCGCGACGAGGTGCTGAGCTTCGAGGAGATCGAGCGGCTGGTGGCGCTGCTCGCCGAGATGGGCGTGCGCGACCTGCGGCTGACCGGCGGCGAGCCGCTGGTGCGGCGCGAGTTCCCGCGGCTGGCGGCCATGCTCGCGCTGGTCGATGGCCTGCGCGAGGTCTCGGTCACCACCAACGGCTACCTGCTCGAACGCGACGCCGACGCCCTCGCCGACGCCGGCGTCGCGCGCGTGAACGTGTCGATCGACTCACTCCAGCGCGACCGCTTCTTCGCGATGACCCGCCGCGACTCCCTGCCCCAGGTCCTGCGCGGGCTCGACGCCGTGGCGCGCCGTCCTGAGCTGCGCCCGGTGAAGGTGAACGCGGTGGCGATCCGCGGGTTCACCGAGCAGGAGGCGCTGCCCTTCGCCGAGTTCGCGCGCGATCACGACTTCCAGGTGCGCTTCATCGAGTTCATGCCGCTGGACGGCGACCACGCGTGGACCGCCGACCAGGTGCTCACCGGCGAGGAGCTGCGCGAGATCATCCACGCCGTCCACCCGCTCGAGGAGCTGCCGCGCGAGCCGTCGGCCACCGCGCGCGTGTTCCGCTTCACCGACGGCGCGGGCGAGATCGGCTTTATCAACCCGGTCTCCGAGCCGTTCTGCTCGGACTGCAACCGCATCCGCCTGACCGCCGACGGGCGGCTCCGCACCTGCCTCTTCTCCATGCACGAGACCGACCTGCGCGGCCCGCTGCGCGACGGGGCGGGCGACGACGAGCTGGAGGCGATCGTGCGCGACGCGGTCTGGCAGAAGGAGCTCAAGCACCACGTGGGCGAGCCGGGCTTCCGCCAGCCGCCGCGCACGATGAGCGCTATCGGGGGCTGACGGTTACCGCGTCGCCGGGCGCGACCGCTCCCGTCTCCACCACGCGCATGTACATCCCCGGCCGGCCCGCGTTGGCGAACCGCTTCACGAACCTGGGGTCGCCCGCCTTGGTCGCCATCTTCTGACACGGCTGGCGGGGGAAGGTCGCCTCCAGCAGCACCTCGCCGACCCGCAGCCGATCGCCCGGAGCGAGCGCGTTCACCTCCACCCCTCGCAGCGTGAGGTTCTCGCCGAAGAAGCCCGGGCCCAGCGCGCGCCCGAGCTCGGCCTCCCACCACTCCACGTCCTCGATCGCGTAGGCGTAGACGGCCTTCTCCTCGCCGCCGTGGACGCGGCGGTCGGCCTGCACGTCGCCCTCGAGGCCGAGCTCGGTCACGGCCACCGCGCCGTTGACCGGCTCCTTGAAGATCCCCGTCTGCACCTCGCGCCCGGAGACCACGAGCGGGCGCAGCGAGCCCACGTTCACGGACACGATCTCCACGAAGCTGAGGTTAGATGCACGCATGGGCGGCTACCGGATCACCGTGCGCAGCGGCCCGAAGGTGCGCACCGAGCGGGCCGAGGACCTTTCCGATGCGCTGGGCGCGATCGAGCGCCACGGCCGCGAGCTGGCCGACGGCGCTTCGACCCGCCCGGTCGGCGGGTCCCTGATCCGCAAGATCGAGCCGGTTCAGCAGGTGGTGGGGCGGATCGAGCTGTCCGGGCCCCGGCGCCTGCGCGCGGGCGTGGACGTGCGCGGCGACGGCTCGGCCGAGGCGTTCACCGGGCGTGTGCGCCGCAAGCTGGTGGCCCAGCGTGGAGGCGAGTCGCCCTACGACGCGCTGCGGCGGGAGCTCTCCGATGGCTGAGGGCTGGCGCGTGCGCCTGCCGCGCGACGCCGAGCGCCCGTTCCGGGTGTTCGTGAACGGCGTGCAGCAGACGGAGGGCAGCGACTACACCGTGCGAGGTCGCGACCTGGTCTTCAGCCGCCCATTGGAGAAGGAGCGGCTGGGCTTCTGGCGCTGGACCGCGATCTTCCTGGCCCTGTTCGGCTCCTACGGGAAGAACGACACCGTGGACGTGGCCTACTCGGTGGGCGGCAGGCCAAAGGTTGCAAGCGGCCTGGAGATAACGCCGCCCGGCTAGGAGGTTCGCGAAGCGAACCGTTCACGGGGCCGGGATGGCCCCATGGCCATCAGAGGTGCGGGCAGGATGCCCGCACGGGCTAATCTGCGCGCTTCATGCGCATCGACGAGATCCTGCGCGAGCAGCGGCCCGTGTTCTCCTTCGAGTTCTTCCCGCCGAAGACCGACGAGGGGCACGCGAACCTGCGCAAGACCCTCGACGCCCTGCGCGGCGACGACCCCGACTTCGTGTCGGTGACCTACGGCGCGCTGGGGTCGACCCGCGACCGCACGATCGACATCGTGAAGTGGATCAAGCAGGAGCTGGGCATCGAGGCGATGGCGCATTTCACCTGCGTCGGCGCCACCCGCGAGGAGCTGACCGCCACGCTCGCGGAGATCGAGTCCGCGGGTGTGGAGAACGTGCTCGCGCTGCGCGGAGACCCGCCGGCCGGGGAGACCGAGTGGACGCCCACGCCGGGGGGCCTGCTCTACTCGACCGAGCTGATCGGGCTCCTGGGCGAGCGGTTCGAGTTCGCGGTGGGCGCCGCGGCCTTTCCCGAGGTGCATCCCGAGGCCGAGAGCCCGGAGGCCGACCTGCGCTTCCTCAAGGAGAAGCAGGACGCCGGCGCGGGCTTCTTCATCACCCAGTTGTTCTTCGACAACGAGCACTACTTCGGCTTCTGCGCGCGTGCGCGCGAGGCGGGCATCACCGTGCCGATAATCCCGGGCGTGATGCCGGTCACCTCGTACCGCAACATCAAGCGAATCACCGAGCTGTGCAAGTCCGAGATACCGGAGTCGTTCGAGCGCGAGCTCGAGGCCCGGGCGGACGACGACGCCGCGGTGCAGGACCTCGGCGTGGCCTACGCGACATTGCAGTGCGTGGATCTCCTGGCGCGCGGGGCGCCCGGAATCCACTTCTACACGCTCAACCGCTCCCCCGCCACGCGCGCGATCCTCGCCGCCCTGCGGGCGGCTCAGCCGTGGACGCGCGCCACGCAGCCGGTCTAGCGGCGGCGCTGGTCGCGCTCGCCGCCGGCTGCGGCGACGACGACGCGGGACAGCCCGGGCTGGCCGGGCCCCCCGGCGCCCCCGCGCTCCTGGTTCAGGACGACGCCGAGCTGATGTTCTCGGGCGCCGCGCGCGCCGAGCGGGCGATGGATTTGCTCGACCGCTCCGGGGTCCACGCCGTGCGCCTGACCGCGAGCTGGTCGGAGCTGGCTCCGGCGACGCGTTCGCGGCGCAAGCCGCGCTTCGACGCCACCGACCCGGGCGCGTACCGCGCGTCCGCGTGGAGGCCGATCGACCGCGCCGTCGATCTGGCGCGGGAACGCGGCATCGCGGTGATGGTGGACGTGGGGTTCTGGGCGCCCGTCTGGGCCACCGACGGCGACACCTCCCAGCGGCCGCGGCGGCGGGTGGACCCCTCGGAGTTCGCGCGGTTCGCGCGAGCGGTGGCACGCCGCTACAGCGACAAGGCCGGGACGTTCATGCTCTGGAACGAGCCGAACCACCCCAGCTGGCTGACACCGCAGCGTGAGCGGCGGCGGGCGGTGAGCCCGCACCACTACCGCCGGATGGTGGCCGCCGCGTATCCGGCCGTGAAGGACGAGGCGCCCGATGCCGAGGTGCTGATCGGCGGGCTGGCTTCCCACGGGCGGCGCGCCGGGATCCCCCCGCTGGAGTTCGTGCGCGAGCTGGCCTGTGTGGACCGCCGGCTGCGCCCGGTCGAGACCGGCGACTGCGCCAGCTTCGAGACGGTGCCGGGCGACGGCTTCGCACTCCACCCCTACTCCACCCAGACCGCGCCCGACGAGGTCGAGCGCGGCGCCGACTCCGACGACCTGCCGCTGGCCAGGACCGGCAGGCTGGCGAGCGTGCTCGACCGCCTGGCGTCCAGCGGGCGGCTGGCCGGCGGGTTGCGCTCCATCTACGTGACCGAATACGGCTACGAGACCAAGCCGCCGGACCCCGGCGCCCGCTACACCCCCGCCGGCGCCGCCAGGGCGATGGCGTTCGCCGAGGCGCTGGCGGCGCGCGAGCCGAGCGTGCGCTCCTTCTCCCAGTTCCTGGTGCGCGACCTCACGGGACCGGGTGCGCCCGCGGGCGACGTGCCCAACTGGCAGTCGGGCCTGCTGTTCGCCGACGGGCGGCCGAAGCCGCTCGCGTTCGTGCAGCCCGCGCCGCTGCACGTGGAACGGGTGGACCCGCAGTTCGTGCGGGTGTGGGGGCGCGTGCGGCCGGGGGAGGGCGCCCGCCCGGTGCGGGTGCAGAGCCGCCGCGGAAAGGGCCCCTGGCGCGACGAGGTGAGCGGCCGGACCGACCGTCGGGGAGTGGTCGAGAGGGAGCTGCCGGCGCCCACGGGCACCGTGTTCCGGATCGGCCGGCGCGATCAGGGGCGCTGGGTGTACGGGCCGGCGGTGAAGCCGCTCTAGGCGGCCCTCCATCGCTCCGGGTCGTCGCCCTCCACCTTCTCCACCTCATCCCGGAGCTCCAGGTAGCGCAGGTAGCTCAGCGTCTCCGACAGGCCCCAGCTCACCAGCATCGGCGTCAGGTCCTCCACGCCCAGCAGCTTCGGCACGATCTCGAACGGCGTCAGCGGCCCGTCGGCGGCGACCGCGTCGCGCACCCGGCCGATGCGCTCGTGCACGGCCGAGCGGTTGGCCTCGACCAGGCCCCGGCAGGTCGCGAACCGGGCGGCCGTGGCCGGCCAGCACGAGGTCCACCTCCAGCGGCTCGACGGTGTCGAGCGAGGCCAGGAACTCGCCCGCCGGGTCGCGGCTGTAGCCGAAGTCGTAGTAGAGGGACACGCGGCCGATGATGTGGTCGCCGCTCAGCAGCAGCCTGCGGTCGGGCTGGTGCAGCACCACGTGCGAGGGGGCGTGGCCGGGCGTCTCGTACACCTGCCACGGGCCCAGGTCGGTCTCCACCTCCACACCGGGCAGCAGGTCGCGGTGGGGCTCAACCACCTCGGCGATCCCGATGCCCGTGCCCTTGCGCTGCTCGCGGAAACGCTCGAGCGCGGCGGCCGGCACGCCGGACTGCAGCGCCACCTCGATCCGCCGCTCCAGCTGGCGGTCGGGGTCCTCGGCCGCACGGGTCATGTGCTCATGGTTGGGGTGCATCCACAGCTCACAGCCGGACGCCTCGATGATCGGCCCGGCCAGGCCGTAGTGGTCGGAGTGCGCGTGGGTGCACACCAGCAGGCGCACGTGCTCCAGCGACAGCCCGGCCTGGTCCAGCGCCAGCTCCAGCTGCGCCAGCGAGCCCGGCTCGTGCATCCCGGTGTCCACCAGCACCACGCCGCTGCCGGCCGCGATCGCGTAGGCGTTCACGTGCGGCACGCCCGGCCACGGCAGCGGCAGTCGCAGCCGCCACACGCCAGGCTGCACGCGGTCCGCCCGCGCCAGCTCGCGCTTGCGCGGGCTCACACCAGCACGCCGGGGTTGAGGATCCCGTGCGGGTCCAGCTCGCGCTTGGCCGCGCGCAGCGCAGCCGCGAACGGCTCGGGCCGCTGGCGGTCATACCAGGGCCGGTGGTCGCGCCCGACGGCGTGGTGGTGGGTGATCGTGCCGCCGCCCGCCAGGATCGCCTCGCCCGCGGCGTCCTTCACCTCCTGCCACTGCTCCAGCTCGGAGCCGCGCGCGCGCGGGCGCGAGCACGGTGAAGTAGGGCGCCGCGCCGTCGGGATAGAGGTGCGTCAGGCGACACGTCACGCGCCCCTCGCCGAGCGCCTCGCTCGCCGCCGCCCGCACCGAGCGCACGAGATCGCCGAAGCGGTCCCAGGTCACGGCGGTCTCGAACGTCTCGGCCAGGATCCCCGCGGCGATCATCGTGTCGCGCAGGTACGGCGCCTGCAGGAAGGCGTCGCGCCACGAGCCCTCGGCGCCGCCGCGCTGCTCGCCGGACTCCTTCGCCGACCCGCCGTGGTCCGCGCACAGCTCCAGCGCCCGCGCCAGCTTCGCGTCGAGCGGGTGGTCGGCGGACTCGAAGCCGAGCACGAGCACCGCCTTCCCGCTCCGTCCGACGCGCCCGTGAGCGCCGCCTCGCCCTCGTCGAGCAGCCGGCAGTTCGACGGGTGCAGCCCCGACTGCGCGAGCGCCCGCGCCGCCGCCGCGCCCGCGGTGAAATCGTCGAACTCCACTCCCGCCGAGGCCCGGAAGCGGGGCCTCTCCTGCACCCTCACCCAGGCCTCGGTGATCACCCCGAGCACGCCCTCGGAGCCGATCATCAGCCGGTCGGGGCTCGGTCCGGCGCCGGAGCCCGGCAGCCGCCGGCTCTCCCACTCGCCGCTCGGTGTGATCGCCCGCACCGACTCCACCAGGTCGTCGATGTGGGTCCACAGCGTGGCGAAGTGCCCTCCCGCGCGGGTGGCGACCCAACCGCCCAGCGTGGAGTACTCGAACGACTGCGGGTAGTGGCGCAGCGTCAGGCCATGCTGCTTGAGCTGCTCCTCGAGCACCGGGCCGGTGGCGCCCGCCTGGATTCGCGCGGCGCGCGATGTGGCGTCCACCTCCAGCACCTCGTTCAGGGCACGAAGGTCGATCGTCACGACCGGCCGGTCGATATCCCGGGCCTCCACGCCGCCCACCACGCTGGTGCCGCCCCCGAACGGGATCGCCACGGCGCCGGCGTCGGCGCACCAGGACAGCAGGTGTTCCACCTCGGCCTCGTCGCGCGGGCGGGCCACCACGTCGGGCGGGTGCGGGAACTCGCCGTTGAAGCCGCGCACCACGTCGCGATAGGCCTTGCCGAGGGCGTGCGAGCAGCGGTCGTAGCGGCTCGACGAGCAGATCCCCGCCAGCGCTTCCGGCGCCTCGATCCGCGGTTTGGGCAGCTCCACGTCGTCGAGGGCGACCGGCTGCCGGACCTCGCCCTCGCCGAAGCCCAGGTGGGCGCGGATGCCGCCGGCCGCCGCGACCACCTGGTCGTGGGGCGCCTGCTGGTCCTCGTATCCCCACCCCCAGTGCTTGAGGCGTCGCTCGGCCATTGGACTGACTCTTTCACGGCATGGACAATCCGAGCCGTGAGGACGATCGCGGCAGTGCTCGGCGTCCTGGCCGCGCTCGCGCTGTGCGCCGGAGGCGGCGTGCTCGCCTACGACGCCGCCGACTCCCTGATCGACGGCGCCCGCCACGGTGAGACCCGCACGCCGATCCCGGGGGCCACCGACGTCGAGCTCGACGAGGGCAAGTACGTCGTCTTCTACGAGGTCGACTCGACCAGCGTGGGCGACGAGAACGTCCCGGTACCAGAGTTCACGCTCACCATCAGGCGCGCCGGCGGCGGGCCGCCGCTGAAGATCGAGGACTACGGCTCGGACTTCAGGGTGGACAGCGGCGGCCGAGTCGGCCAGGCGGTGAGCACCGTGCGGATCCCGAGCGACGGCCGCTACCGGATCAGGACGACCGGCACCCCCGTCGGCGACGAGCCCGCCGTGGTGCTGGGCAAGCCCGTGGGCAGGCGGGTGCTGCGGCTCGTGCTCGGGGCGACCCTGTTCGTGGCGGGCCTCGCGATCGGGCTCCTGGTGGTCGCGATCGCCGCCGGCCTCGCCTATCGCAACCGGCGCGCGGGCGCCCGGCTCTAGCCCCCCGTGCCCTCCGCGGTATCCGGGTCCACCGGCAGCCGCTCCGCCCGCGCGGCGCCCGAGTCCACGTCGATCTCCACCGTGTCCGCGAAGCGCGGGCGGAATCCGCCCTCGCGATCGAACAGCAGCCGGGCGATCCCGAACGGCTGGTCCTCCGCGAGGTTGCCGGTGCCGCCCCCGCCGGCCGAGCCGCCGTTGAGCTGCACGAAGCCCGGCGAGGAGCGTGCGAACGCCTCGTGCGTGTGCCCGGTGAGCAGCACGAGCGGGCTCCGTGGCGGCTCGCGCTCCAGCTCCTCCACCGCGATCTCCGTGATGCCCGGCTCGTGCGCCACCACCACGTCCACCCGTCCGGCGAGCGATCGCACCCAGTCGGCGAACTCGCGGCGCTGGAGGTCGGTGATCGTGGCGCCGCGGTCGCGGTACCCCTGGCTGCCCAGGCGCACGTTGGGCGACGGGTATCCGGCCATCCTCAGCCCGGCGACCCGCCGCACGCGCCTGCCGAGCACGATCACGCCGGCGCGCCGGAGCCGCCGGACCAGGGTGTCGGAGTCGTGGTTGCCCGCCACGAACGCCACCGGCCTGCCGATCCGCGCCACCCGCGCCGTGAGCGCCGCCTCGAACGGCGAGCCGCGGTCGGTCAGGTCGCCGGCGAACACGAGCGGGCCGCCGTCCACGGCACGCTCGAGCGCCGGCAGGGCCAGCAGGTTGTTGTGCAGGTCCGACGCCAGGGTGAGGCGCTCGAGGCGGGTGGCGGGCCCGCGCTCGCCGGGCGCGGCGATCAGCCTCGCAAGGCCCACGAGCTGGGCGTCCAGCTCCTCGGAGATCGTGTCGGCCGAGTCCTGCGCGCGGTCGATCGCCCGCAGCGCGGCCGGGATGTCGGGCCCGTTGGCGTAGTACTCCGGGTCCTCGAGGTCGCCGCGCGGAGGCACCAGCAGCGCCAGCGCCAGCACCGACAGCGCCGCGCCGCCCAGCGCCACCGGCGCCAGCAGCCGCAGCGGCGCCGCGCGCCCGCGCAGGGCGAGCGCCACCAGCAGGCCCAGCGCCAGAGCGGCCAGGCCCGCGAGGCCGAGCATCGAGCGCACCCAGTCCTCGATCGCGCCCTCGGCCTGGTCGCGGACCGCGTCCACATCCGGGTCCGCGCCGCGCGCCAGGCGCCGGGCGGCTTCGCGGTCCACGGTGCGCAGGTCGAGCGCCACCCGCGCCGGCACCCGCACGGCGCCGGGGAACCGCACGCCCCAGTCCACCAGCGGCACGTACAGGTCCAGCGCGCCCTCGTGATGGGCGTCCGCGGACACCCGCACGGTGCCCACATCGAGCGTCCGGTCGATCGAGAACACGGCCAGCACGCCCCATGCGCCGGCGGCGCAAACGGCGAGCACGGCGACGCATGCGAGGACCCGGCGCAGCACCCCTCCCAACCTAGCCGCCAGGCGCCAGCGGGCCGGTAGAGTCCATCGCCGGGCCCAGATGGCGACTCAGAGCACCACCGTCGAGATAGTGATGCCCTCCGTGGGCGAGTCGATCACCGAAGGAACGGTGCTGGAGTGGCTCAAGCAGGTCGGCGACACGGTCGCCGAGGGCGACGCCGTGGTGGAGATCTCCACCGACAAGGTCGACGGCGAGGTGTTCGCGCCCACCTCCGGCGTGCTCACCAAGATCCTCGCCGAGACCGACGAGACCGTGACCGTCGGCCAGGTCCTGGGCGAGATCGAGGCCGGGGAGGCACCGGCGGAAGCCGAGCCCGAGCCCGAGGGCGAGGCACCTGAGCCGAGGCGAAGGCGCCGGCGAGATCGTGGACGTCGCCATACCCGAGATGGGCGACTCGGTGGCGGAGGGGACGATCCTCGAGTGGCTGGTGAAGCCGGGCGACACCGTCGCCAAGGACGACCCGCTGGTCGAGGTCTCCACCGACAAGGTCGACGCTGAGCTGCCGTCGCCGGTGGCGGGCACCGTGACCGAGCTGCTGGTGGAGCCCGACGAGACCGTGGCCGTGGGCACCGTGGTGTGCCGCATCGAGGCGGGCGAGGGCGCTCCCGGCGGCACCGTGAGCCCCCCCGCCGACGCGACGGCGGCCAAGCCGGCGGCCGAGACACCGGCTCCCACCGGAAACGGCGATGGCAACGCCACGCCGGTCGCGGCGCGAATGGCCGCGGACCACGGGCTGGACATCGACAAGCTGAGCGGCAGCGGCGCGCGCGGGCGCGTGACCAAGGCCGACGTGGAGGCGGCCCTGGAGGGCAACGGCCAGCCCGCCGCGGCCCCCGCCGGCGCCGAGCCCATCCGCGGCCCCGCCGCCACGCTCGTGCGGTTCATGGACGAGAGCCGCTCGATCCCCACCGCCACCAGCTTCCGCACGCTCGATGTGGACGCGCTCTGCGGCCCACCGCGCCCAGCTCAAGTCGGCGGGCAAGAAGCTGTCCTTCACCCACCTGATCGCCTGGGCGATCGTGCAGGCCACCGGGGACATGCCGGTGATGGCGCACTCCTTCGCCGAGGTGGACGGCAAGCCCCACCGGGTCACGCCGGGGGCGGTGAGCCTGGGGCTGGCGGTGGACATGCAGCGCAAGGACGGCTCGCGCTCGCTCGTGGTGCCGGTGATCAAGGACGCCTCGGAGATGAGCTTCGCCGACTTCGTGGCCGCCTACGACGAGCTGGTGGTGGGCGCGCGCGACAACAAGCTCCAGCCCGACGCCTACGTGGGCGCGAACATCACGCTCACCAACCCCGGCGGCATCGGCACCGTGGCCTCGGTGCCGCGGCTGATGCCGGGCCAGGGCACGATCGTGGCCACCGGCGCCATCGGCTACCCGCCCGGGCTGGCGCAGGCCGAGCCCGGCAAGCTGGCCGAGCTGGGCGTGGCCAAGGTCATGACGATGACCTCCACCTACGACCACCGGGTGATCCAGGGCGCCGAGTCGGGCGCGTTCCTGAAGCGGGTGGACGAGCTGCTGCAGGGCGAGGACGGGTTCTACGACGGGATCTTCGGAGCGCTCGGCGTCGAGACCGGGCGAATGGACGCCCCGGACGGCGGCGCGGCGGTGACCGCCGACGAGCCGGTCCCGGCGGCCGCGACGCCGGCCGCCACGGCCGCTCCCGACGAGGCCCTGCTGCAGGCCGTCCAGGCCGCCACGTCGGTGGTGAAGGCGCACCGCATGCACGGCCACCTGGCCGCCACGCTCGACCCGCTCGGCTCGGCGCCGCGCGGCGATCCCGCGCTCGACCCCGAGACGGTGAACCTCACGCCCGAGCTGATGCGGCGCATCCCGGCGTCGGTGCTGCGCGTGGCCGTGCCCGGCGAGACGTTCGCCGACGCCCTGCCCCACCTCGCAGGAGACCTACTGCGGGACGATCGCGTACGAGATCGAGCACATCTCCGGCCACAAGCGGCGCGTGTGGCTGCGCAGGGCGATCGAGTCCGGCGAGCACCGCCAGCCGCTGTCCGCCGAGGACAAGCGCGCCCTGCTCGGGAGGCTGTCGGAGGTGGAGGCGCTCGAGGGCTACCTGCACAAGGCGTTCCTGGGCAAGAAGCAGTTCTCGATCGAGGGCCTCGACGTGCTGGTGCCGATGCTCGACGAGACGATCGAGCTGACGGCCGCCAACGGCGCCCGCGAGCTGGTGCTCGGCATGGCCCACCGCGGGCGGCTGAACGTGCTCGCCCACACGGTCGGGCGGCCCGTACGAGTCGATCCTCGTGGAGTTCGAGGGCGAGCAGACCCTGTCCGCCGACACCGCCGCGCCCGAGGGCGGCACCGGCGACGTGAAGTACCACTACGGCGCCTCGGGCAACTACGAGACCCGCGCGGGCAAGGGCGTGACGGTCACGCTGTCGCCCAACCCGAGCCACCTCGAGTACGTGAACCCGGTGATCGAGGGCCGGGCCCGGGCCGACCAGACCAGCCGCAAGGGCCGCCAGATCTCCCAGGACACGAGCCTGGTGGTGCCGCTGGTGATCCACGGCGACGCCGCCTTCCCGGGACAGGGCATCGTGGCCGAGACGCTCAACCTCCAGGCGCTGGCCGGGCTACACCACCGGCGGCACGGTTCACATCATCGCCAACAACCAGCTGGGCTTCACCACCGACCCCAACGAGAGCCGCTCGACCCGCTACGCGTCGGACCTGGCGAAGGGCTACGACATCCCGATCATCCACGTGAACGCCGACGACGTGGAGGCCTGCATCCACGCGGTCCGGCTGGCGGTGGCGTTCCGCAACGAGTTCGGCCGCGACGCGCTGATCGACCTGATCGGCTACCGCCGCTTCGGCCACAACGAGACCGACGAGCCCGCCTACACCCAGCCGGCGATGTACGAGCTGATCAAGAAGCACCCGCCGGTGCGGGAGGTGTACGCCAAGCGGCTCGAGGCCGAGGGCGTGGTGTCCGCCGAGGACGCCCAGAAGATGGCCGACGACGCCTACGCCAAGGTGAGCGACGCCCACACGCACCTGAAGGAGACGATCGCGGGCCCGCCCGACACCGGCCAGCACGAGCTGGACCGCACGATGAGCCGGGAGCCGAAGACCACGCTGCCGGAGGACCTGCTGCGCTCGCTGAACGAGCAGATCGTGCAGGTGCCCGACGGGTTCAACGTGCACCGCAAGCTCAAGCCGTTCCTCGAGAAGCGCCGCGCCGCCGCCGAGCCCGGAGACGGCAAGGTCGACTGGGCGCACGCCGAGGCGCTGGCGTTCGCCTCGCTGCTGGCGCTGGGCGTGCCGATCCGCCTGACCGGCCAGGACACCGAGCGCGGCACGTTCAGCCAGCGCCACCTGAGGCTCCACGACGCCGAGACCGGCGAGGCGTTCTGCCCGCTGCAGAACTTGCACAGCGCGGTGTCGCCGTTCGAGCTGCACAACAGCCCGCTCTCCGAGCAGGGCTGCCTGGGCTTCGAGTACGGCTACAGCGTGCAGGACTCCGACGTGCTGGTGCTGTGGGAGGCGCAGTTCGGCGACTTCGTGAACTCCGCGCAGGTGATCCTGGACCAGTTCCTCACCTCCGGGCTGGCCAAGTGGGGGCTCACCTCCCGCCTGACGCTGCTGCTCCCCCACGGCTACGAGGGCTCGGGCCCCGAGCACTCCTCGGGCCGGATCGAGCGCTTCCTCCAGGGCGCCGCCGAGGGCAACATCCGCGTGGCCAACGTGACCACCCCCGCGCAGTACTTCCACCTGCTGCGCCGCCAGGCGCTGGTCTCCAAGGCACGCCCGCTGGCGGTGATGACGCCGAAGAGCCTGCTGCGCCTCCCGGCCGCCTCATCCACGATGGACGAGCTGGCCAACGGCGAGTTCCGGAAGGTGATCGACGACGACGCGGTCGAGGATCGGTCGAAGGTGACCAAGCTCGTGCTGTGCTCGGGCAAGATCTTCTACGACATCGCCGGGCCACGAGGACCGCGCCGCGGCCGACCACATCGCGGTCGCGCGGGTGGAGACTGCTCTACCCGTTCCCCGAGAACGAGCTGCGCGAGCTGATGGAGAGCTACCCCAACCTCGAGCGCGTGGTGTGGGTCCAGGAGGAGCCGCGCAACATGGGCGCACGCGCGTTCATGCGGCGGCGGATGGCGGCGATCCTGCCCGAGGACCTCCACTACTACTACGTCGGCCGCCAGCTGCGGGCGGCGCAGAGCGAGGGCTACTCGGCCGCCCACCGCAAGGAGCAGGGCCGGATCGTGCGTGTGGCGCTGGACCTCGAGGACGACGTGCTCGAGCCGGACGCGTCGGCCGAGCGGCCGAAGCTGTAGCTAGCGCTTGTCGGCCTGGCCCTTGGCCAGGTCCGAGGCGATCTGGTCGCCGCCCATCCGCCGCTGGAGCTTGGCCGAGACGCCCGGGGCCACGCCCGCCATCTTCGCGCCCATGCGCACCGACAGCGGCGCCACGTCGACCTCCATCAGGTTCGCGCTCGATGCCCTTCACCACGGCCGCCGCCACCTCGTCGGAGCGTGCGCGTTCCCACGCCCCGCGGCAGCTCGGTGCCGCTGTCGTGGAACATGCCCGGCGTCGCGGATAAAGCCCGGGAACACCGTGGTCACGCCCACTCCGGTCCCATTCAGATCGCCGTGCAGGCCAAGCGCCATCCCGCGCATGCCGAACTTCGTGGCCGAGTAGAGCGAGCTGCCCGCGTTGGCGGCCTTGCCCGACAGCGATGAGATGAACACCAGATGGCCGGAGCCGCGCTCGACCATCGCCGGCGCCAGCGCGCGCGCGAGCTGCAGTCGGGGCGCGCAGGTTCACGTCGAGCGCGCGATCGATGTGGACGGGCTCGAAGTCGAGCAGCGCGCCGCTCGCCGGCAAGCGCGGCGTTGGCCACGAGCACGTCCACGTGGCCGGCGCGCTCGGGCAGCGCGGCCACGTCCGCCGGCCTCCGCCAGGTCGGCCACGAGCGTCTCGACGCGTTCGCCGAGCTCGTCCGCGAGCTCCTCGAGCACCTCCTCGCGCCGCGCCGTGGCGATCACGGTGGCGCCGCGCGCGTGAAGCGCGCGCGCGATCGCCAGCCCGATGCCGCCGGACGCGCCGGTGAGCAGAACGCGCTGCCCCGCCAGCTGCATCAGGACTCGAGCTGCTTGTGGTCCTTGCCCTTGCCGATGCCCATGCGCTCGGCGACCGCGAGCAGGCCGACCGAGGCCACCACCGCGGCGCAGAAGCCGATGAAGTTCAGCTCCCAGATGTCGCCGGTGTCGATCGCGGCGGCGATCGTGCCGCCGATCACGGACCCGGCGACGCCCAGGCCGAGGGTCCACAGCAGGCCGATCTTCTGCTTGCCGGGAAGGAGCATCCGGGCGAGGAATCCGATGATGAGGCCGGCTACGAGAAATCCGATCATGGCGCGGAGGCTACCTGGCGGGCGGCGTTAGGATCGCGCCAGGCCCATGGGGTTCATCTCCTTCACGCCTCCCCCGTTCGACCTCGACGAGTGGAAGGCCAAGCCGCACCTCGAGCGGATCAAGCCGCTGGCGCAGGACTGGGCGGTGAACGGGTTCGGCACGCCGTACGCGGTCTACCTGCTGTACGTGGTGAAGCTGGTGGTGTTCTGCCTCGGGGCGCTGCTGGTGATCTCCACCACCCCGGGCATCGGCGGCCTGGGCGACTTCGGCGACTGGTGGACCGAGCCGATCGTGTTCCAGAAGCTGGTGGTGTGGACGCTGCTGTGGGAGGTGCTCGGCATCGGCTCGGGTTCGATGCCGCTCACGTTCCGCTTCGCGCCGCCGATCGGCGGCTTCCTCTACTGGCTGCTCCCCGGCACGGTCCGGATGCCGCCGTGGCCGGACAAGGTGCCGCTGACCGCGGGCAACCGCCGCACCGTCGCCGACGTCGTGCTCTACGCCGGCGTGATCGCGGCGGCGGTCTACCTCCTCGCGAGCGAGGGCCCGCTGCTGGACGAGGCGGCCATCGCCGTGCTGCTGGCGCTGCTCGGGACGCTCGGCCTGCGCGACAAGGTGCCGTTCCTCGCGGCCCGGCCCGAGGTCTACGGCTTCATGCTCGTGGTCTGCCTGTTCCCGCCCGAGAACTTCATCGTCGCCTGGCAGATCATCTTCTTCTGCATCTGGTGGGGCGCGGCGTCATCCAAGCTCAACCGCCACTTCCCCTACGTGGTGTCGGTGATGATCTCGAACACGCCCTGGAACCCCTCGCGCAAGGCGAAGGCGCGGCTGTGGCGCGGACATCCGGAGGACGTCCGCCCTGGACCGGTGGCGGCGTATTCGGCCCACCTGGGCACGGTGATCGAGTTCGGCCTGCCGCTGGTGCTTGATCCTCTCCAAGGGCGGGACGATCGGGACGATCGCCGTGGCAGGGATGGTGATCTTCCACGTGCACATCCTGTCCACGTTCCCGCTGGGCGTGCCGCTGGAGTGGAACATCTTCATGATCTTCGGGGTCCTGTTCCTGTTCGGTCACTACGGCGAGGTGCCGCTGTCCACGCTCGACGACCCGTTGCTGATCGCGATCCTCGCGATCGGCGGGGTGGGCATCCCGGTGCTGGGCAACCTGCGCCCCGACCTGATCTCGTTCCTGCCCTCCATGCGCTACTACGCGGGCAACTGGGCCACCAGCCAGTGGCTGTTCCGCAAGGACGGCGCCGAGGAGAAGTTCGACGAGCGGATGGAGAAGCTCGCGCCCTCCGTGGTGCGCCAGCTCGAGCAGCTCTACGGCGAGGAGCTGGCCGAGTTCATGCTCTACAAGGGGCTCGCGTTCCGCGCGATGCACGCCCACGGGCGCGCGCTGAACGGGCTGCTGCCGCGCGCGGTCGACGACGTGGGCGCCTACCACATCCGCGAGGGCGAGTTCATCTCCGGGATCGTGACCGGGTGGAACTTCGGCGACGGCCATTTCCACGATGAGCGGCTGCTCGCGGTCGTGCAGGAGCAGTGCGGGTTCGAGGAGGGCGAGCTGCGGCTGGTCTATCTCGAGTCCCAGCCCGCGCACGTCCAGCGCCAGCACTACCGGCTCTACGACGCCGC
This sequence comes from uncultured Thermoleophilaceae bacterium, assembly GCA_963761505.1. Lineage (GTDB taxonomy): Bacteria > Actinomycetota > Thermoleophilia > Solirubrobacterales > Thermoleophilaceae > JAAYBF01. The sequence continues at coordinate 35,713 of CAVXGW010000006.1, read as the reverse complement.
CACCGGGCTGATCGAGGAGGGCTACGTGGCCGTGGCCGACATGGTCGAGCGCAATCCGTGGCTGGACGAGACCGGCACGATCCCGGTCGAGGTGATCGGCGGCGACCCCGGCCGGCGCGCCACGCCGACGCCCGCGTGAGCTCGGCGATCGTCGTCGGGTCCGGCCCGAACGGGCTCGCGGCCGCGGTCGCCCTCGCGCGCGAGGGCGTGGAGGTGACGGTGCTCGAGGCCGCCGACACGATCGGCGGCGGCACCCGCACGAGCGAGCTCACGGTGCCCGGCGTGCTGCACGACCACTGCTCGGCGATCCACCCGATGGCGGTGGGCTCGCCGTTCCTGAAGTCGCTGGAGCTCGAGCGCCACGGGCTGGAGTGGCTGTGGCCGGAGGTGGACCTCGCGCACCCGCTGGACGACGGCAGCGCCGGGGTGATGGTGCGGTCGATCGCCGACACCGCCGCGGGGCTCGGCGCGGACGGCCCGGCGTGGCGGCGCGTGTTCCAGCCCTCGGAGCGGTTCGGCCACCTGGTCGACGACCTGCTGCGGCCCGTGATCCACCTGCCGCGGCACCCGCTCAGCCTGGTGCGCTTCGGCCTGCCGGCGCTGGCGCCCGCGACCTTGCTCGCGCGGTCGTTCTCCACGCCACGGGCGCGGGCGCTGTTCGGCGGCGTGGCGGCGCACTCGTTCAGCCCGCTGTCGCGGCCGCTGAGCTCCTCGGTGGCAATGGCGCTGATCTGCGCCTGCCACGCGTTCGGCTGGGCGCTCCCCCGCGGCGGCTCGCGTGCGATCACCGACGCCCTCGCATCGGTGCTGGGCGAGCACGGCGGCAAGATCGAGACCGGCCGGCCGGTGCGCTCGCTGGCCGAGCTGCCCGCCGCCGACGCGGTGATGCTCGACACCTCGCCGAGCGGCGCCGCAAAGCTGGCCGGCGACCGCCTGCCGGCGCGGATCGCGCGTGCCTACCGCCGCCTACGAGCACGGGCCCGCCGCGTTCAAGGTCGACCTCGCGGTGGAGGGGGGCGTGCCGTGGGTGAACGACGACTGTCACCGGGCCGCCACCGTGCACGTGGGCGGGCGGTTCGAGGAGCTCGCCGATGCGGAGGCGGACGTGAACCGCGGCCGCATGCCCGAGCGGCCCTTCGTGCTGGTGGCGCAGCAGTACGTGGCCGACCCGAGCCGCTCCGCCGGCGACGTTCACCCCGTGTGGGCCTACGCGCACGTGCCGCACGGCTACCCCGGTGACGCCACCGACGCCGTGATCGACCAGCTCGAGCGCTTCGCGCCGGGGCTGCGCGAGCGCATCGTGGGCAGCTCGACCCGCTCGCCGGCCCAGATCGAAGCCGACAACGAGAACTACATCGGCGGGGACATCGTGAACGGCGCGAACACGCCGATCCAGACGCTGTTCCGGCCGCGCCTGGCCGCCGACCCCTACTCCACGGGCATCCCGGGCGTCTACCTGTGCTCCGCGGCGACGCCGCCGGGCGGCGGCGTGCACGGGATGTGCGGGTACAACGCGGCCCGGGCGGCGCTGGCGGAGATCGGCGCTGAGCCCGCCGTCCGCGAGCTCGACGCCCGACGAGTTCCACCTCGCCGCCGCCGCGCTGCTCGAGCTGCGCCCCCACCACGGGACGCGCCGACGCGCTCGCGGCACAGGCCCGCGACCAGGCGCCCGGCGGCTACCGCGTGATCGGCTCGTTCGAGGACGGCGACGAGCAGGCCGGCTCGGCCGCGGGCTTCCGCGTGCTCGACAGCCTCGCCTGGGGCCGCCTCCTCTACGTCGATGACCTGGTCACCCGCGCCGACCGGCGCGGGCGCGGCCACGCCGACGCCCTGATGGCCTGGCTCGCCGAGGAGGCGCGCAGCCAGGGGTGCGAGTCGATCCAGCTCGACTCCGGCGTGCAGGAGGAGCGCGCGGTCGCCCACCGCTTCTACTTCCGCCACGGCATGCGGATCGCGAGCTACCACTTCAGCGGCCCGGTTTGAGCGCCGCCGACCAGCGACCAGCCGCTATCCTCGACGCACCCCAGCGGGCGTAGTTCAGTTGGTTAGAACGCCGGCCTGTCACGCCGGAGGTCGCCGGTTCGAGTCCGGTCGCTCGCGTCTCATTCGGGCTGCAAACCTTCGCATCCCGTCGTCCTCGGTCGCGGACAGGCAAAGCCTTGTCCGCTCCCTGCGTCCTTGGGCTGCTCGGTTTTCGCACTGAGCCGCGAGCGACTACGTCGCTCGCGTTTCTTCGCAGCCCGCTGCTAGAGGAAGCCCCGTGGGTTGTGGACTTTGCAAACCCAGCTGCATCGACGGGATACTGGGCGGGCGATGTCGCAGGAGAACGTGGAAGTCGTGCGCCAAGTCTGGGAGGCGTTCGACGATCGGCTCCCAGAGGACGTAGCTGGCGTGCTCGCTGAGTTCTTCGATCCGGAGATCGAGTGGTATGACGCTCCTTCGCTGCCAGGCGCCGCTGTGTACCGAGGGCACGCAGCGCTGCAGCGCCACATCGAGGATTACCTCGACGCCTGGGCCGACTCCCGATTCGAGATTGAGGAGATCCGTTCGGTTGGGGATCGAGTGCTCACTCCGGCCGTTACGTCGGAGTCGGGCGGCAGAGCGGATCCCCTCGAAGACAACCTCGTCCTTGGTCTACGACCTGCGGAGAGGACGCGTCCGCGCGTGCAGCAATTCGTAGACGAAGGCGAAGCGCTCGAAGCTGTGGGGCTATCGGAGTAGGCGATGTCGCAGGAGAACGTGGACGTCATCAAGGCCCTGTTCGAAACGGCCGGCGGCCATCTTGATGCCGGGTTGAGTACTTCGCGCCGGAGATCGAGCTCCACCTCTCTGGGGCATTTCCTGACCTCGACGCCGTTTACCGGGGCCATGAAGGCGTCCAAAAGTTCGTCGATGTGTTCAACGCACCGTGGGAGGAGCTCTCGGTTGCCCCCTCCAGGTCCATTCGACGTTGACGACGAACGGGTTCTGGTCCTCAGCCGCTTCGAGGCGAGAGGACGCGACGGGATCGAGGTCGAGCATCCCCCTTGCCCATCTGTGGACGCTGCGAGATGGGCAAGTGGTACGGATGAACGCCTTTCGGGATCAAGGGCGAGCCCTCGAAGCCGTGGGGCTGTCGGAGTAGGCGATGTCGCAGGAGAACCTGGAGATCGCGCGGCGGACCTGGGAACTCTGGAGCAAGGGAGCTGATGACGAGGTCGCTCGGAGACTCGCACCCGACGTGGAGTGGCACCACCAGATCGGCCTCGGAACTCCGCAGGAGGGCATCTATCGGGGGCGCGAGGAAGTACTCGAATTGTCCGCAGCGATTCGCGACTCGTTCGATGTGACTCGTGTCGAAATCGAGGACGTGCGCGACCTGTCCTCCACCGAGGTCCTGGTTCTCGGGCGCCTTCATCTCGAAGGCAGAGGGAGCGGTGCGGCCGTAACGACCCCCTTTGGCGCTGTGACGGAAGTCCGCGATGGACTCGCCGTGCGGCAGAGATTCTGGACGGACCAGGGCAAGGCCCTCGAAGCCGTGGGGCTGTCGGAGTAGTCGATGTCGCAGGAGAACGTTGAGGCCGTGCGGCGCGTGTCGGACGCCTACAACCGCCGCGACGTGGGAGCGATGCTCGACGAACTCCACCCCGACGATCGAGTGGCACCCCTGGTTGCAGCTTCAGCTCGACGGGGGAGCCACCGTGTATCGGGGGCACCAGGGCGTCCAGAGGGGAATCCGAGAGCTGGAAGAAGCTTTCTCTGAAATCCAGGCAGAGCAATCAGAGATCCGGGACCTTGGCGAGCGAGTCGTCGCCATCGGTCAGCACCGGGCACGCGGCAAGGAGAGCGGCGCTATAACCGAATCGCCACTCGCTTGGATCGTGGAGTTCAAGAGTGGCAAGGTGATTCGGGTCCGCGAGTATCTCGACCCCAAGGAAGCCCTCGAAGCCGTGGGGCTGTCGGAGTAGGCGATGTCGCAGGAGAACGTGGAACTGCTCGAAGGTCTCAGCGAGCTATCCGCCGAGGACGGCAAGGAGGTCGCCGATCTTCTGCTCGCGGGCGAGCGGGTCCGGTAGGGGCAGGTGGGATTGGATCGTGTAGTGGTTGCGGCGGCCGTTGCGCGTGCGCGAGATGTAGCCGGCGGCGACGAGCTCGACGACGATGCGGTGTGTGGCCCGTTCGGTGATCCCCACCGCGTCGCCGATCTCGCGCAGGCGGATGCCCGGGTCGTGCGCGATGCACAGCAGCACCTGGGCGTGATTCGTCAGAAACGACCAGCCGGGCGTCCCGCTGGAGGACATGGACACTAGTCTACGATTTCTAGACTCAATTGTCGTGTATAGTACATTGCGACCCGAGCGAAAGGGGCGCGATGCCCCACTTCAAGTGCGTACGTTGCAAGGCCCGCCTGTACAGCGAGGCGGGGCCGGCCGACTCGGTGGGCGACCTCTGTCCCGGCTGCGGGTCTCTGCTCGAGCCGGTGGGCGAGCTTGCCGAGATCGTCGGCTTCCGATCGATCAAGTTCCGCCACAGCGCGACTGAGGGGGACGTCCCGGGCACACACGAGCGGCTCGCCGACCGTGTCGGAGATCTGATCGAGCGCCGCGAGGCAGTCCTGACGGTGGACGCCACTCATGACGAGTAGCGAGTCAGCGCGGCTCGTGGACCTGCGGGCGGACGCACGCTACCGGCGCGAGCGCCTCGAGCTCTACAAGGCACGGGTCTACGCCGGGCGGGCCGGCCAGGAGAGGCTCAGGGAGCTACAGCTCGCCTCCGACGGCGCCGCCGCACGGGTCAGCCGGGCGGAGGCCCGCGCCTTGGCACCTTCTGCGTAGGCCCGACGGCTCTGTCACCGGCCACCGTTGCTCCGCTCTCCATCCCCGCCTCGCCGCCGCTCCCTCACGGTCGTGAACGCCAGCCACGCGAGGAAGGCCAGCACCGGCACGAAGTACGCCACCTGCACGATCCAGTGCCCGGGGTGTGCGAGAAAGATCATCCGTTCGATTGCGCCAGCAGCCACAGGGCGAGGCTGGTGAATCCAACCATCACCACGAGCATCCAGTACTGCGATCGCACCGCCACGCGGGAGTCGTCATACACCACCAGGGCCCGATCGTGCGCCAGGACGAGCGCCGCCACGTGGCCGAGCACCACGAACGCCACCTGCCAGTACCAGGTTGTGCTGGCGCCGATCACGCCGTAGTTGATCGCGTCGTTGGCCGTGCCGAAGATGTCGACGCCGTCCTCGCCCAGCGGGTTGGACGCGAGGAAGCCCAGCGGCGGCGCGGCGATCCGGATCACCGCCTGACCCTGGAACAGCAGCAGCGTGAGGTAGTGCGCGGCGGTGTAGGCCAGCGCGATCGGCGCCAGCGAATGGATGAACGTGTTGGCCAGCTTGTCGCCGGACAGATTGCCGCCCACCGTGCGGGCCCCCGCGATGCCCAGCCGGTAGAAGCCGTAGATCACCGTGATCGCGCCGAGCAGGCCGACCATGAAGGTGGCCTCCAGCGCGTTCTCCGGCGACAGCCCGATTGACTCGAAGAAGCTCGCGATGTCCGGCGCGATGCCGGTCCACAGGGGCGCCTCCGCCAGGCCGTCGAAGGTGACCGAGCCGATGATGGTGGCCAGCAGCACGACGGTGCCGGGGATCGGCTCGAGCTGGGCGAGCCCGGACAGCGGCCGCCGCAGGCCGAGCTGGTCGCCCTGGCGGCAGACCGGTGAAATGCGCGAGAAGAGGTTGTAGTAGACGCTGAACGCCTCGCCTCGGTCGCACCAGCGCTCGACGCCGTAGAGGGCCATCGCCACGAACGTGATCGCGGAGTACACGAGCGCCGCGATCGCCACGTTCTCGGGCTTGTCGCCATTGGACGCGACAAGCTCCATCGTCGCGAACGCGAGGATTCCCGCTGCGGCGGGCAAGTGGCCGAGGCGCTCCGGATAGGCGAGCGGAGCCGGGAGCGGGCTCCTTGACACCGCGCCGCGCGACCCCCGCGACCGTCCGGGCGATCGCCCGCCACGGGTTGAACGCCCGGAACACGTCCCCGAACAGGATGCTCAGGGGCACCAGCCCGAGCCAGAAGATCACGAACACGAAGGAGGGCGCGAAGTTCGCGGTGGCCGTCTGCGACCCGGCCAGGCCGCTGTAGATCGTCAGCCCGAGCAGGAATACGCCGATCGCGCCGCAGAGGATCTCCACCGGACGGCTCAGCAGGACGCGCGAGACGGGACGCAGGAAGGGGCGGAAGCCGCCGTCCTGGAGCCGCGGCTCGGGCCACAGCACCGCGAGCGCCACGAAGGACACGACGAGCACCAGCGCCGCGCCCCATCCGAACAACCACTCGGGTATCGGCAGGTCGGTCCTGCCGACGATGCCGTGGGCTATCTCGAGCATCAACCGGGCTCTACGACGAGGCGGCCCACCAGCGGCTCGAGGCCGGCGTCCTCAGCGGTGTGGCTCTCGATCTCGAACACGCCCTCCACGTCGGCGTCGAAACGGAAGCGGGCCGGCTTGCCGGGCGCGGCGGTGCGGGTGATGTCGTAGCCGTGGAGATGGATCTCGTCGCTGCCGTCGGACTTCACGACCAGGCGCACGGCCTCGCCCTTGCCCACCACGATCCGCTTGACCCCGCCCTCGGGCTTGCCGCCCTTGACCACGATCTCCTCCGGAGGAGGCGCGGGCGCCGACGGCGCCGTCGCGGTGGGCGTCTCCGGCTGCTCGGAGGTCTCGGCAGGCGTGGTCTCGGCGGCCCGGTTCGCCGGGTCGTCCGCGTCCTCGTCGGTGTCACCGGGGCTGAGCACCACGAACGCCACCACTGCCACCGCGATCGCCAGCGCGATCAGCCCGAAACGTGAGCGGTTCGTCATCGGCGGGAAGTATGGCAACGGCCTCCCGTTCACACTCCGGTCACGCGCGCGTAACCCTGCAGTGACGAAAGAGCCTGCTCTGGGGCCGAATCTGAACCCAGATGGAGGCCCCGAGCACCGAGCTCCACTTCCATGCGCTGCATGGTCTTGACGACGGCCCGGCCACCATCGACGAGAGCCTCGAGCTGCTGCGCCTGGCCGCCGCCGACGGCACGCGGACCGTGGTGGCCACCCCGCACGTGCGCGGGGACTTCGTGACCGAGGTCGCCGAGCTGCCCGAGCGGGTCCGCGAACTGGCGGCGGCGGCCGCCGCCTCCGGGATCGCGATCGATCTCCGCACCGGCGGCGAGCTGGGCGCCGACATGGTCGGCCGGCTCTCGCAGGTCGAGCTGAACCTGATCGCGCAGGGTCCGGCGGCGGGACGATGGCTGCTCGTGGAAGCTCCGTGGCAGCCGTTCGGCGAGCACTTCCACGCGGCCACCCGCGAGCTGCGCGAGCGGGGCTTCGGCGTGGTCATCGCGCACCCGGAGCGCAGCGCCGACGCCGCGCTGGACGGCTCGGCAGGGCTCCGCCGGGAGCTGGCCGCGGGCTCACTTGCCCAGGTGAACGCTCAATCGGTGACCGGTGAGCATGGCCCCGACGCCCGGGACGCCGCGCTGGCGCTTATCCGGGGTGGCCAGGCCGGAGTGGTCGCGTCCGACGCGCACGGCCCGACGCGGCCGCCGCGGCTAGGAGAGGTGCGCCGGCAGCTGGTCGACGACGGGGTCGACGTCGGCCTCGGTCTCGCCCTGACCGTAGGCCGTCCCGGCGGGCTGCTCGCTCGCGGCCTGGTCGGGCGCGACGCCCTCGTCGCGTAGCTCCGGGTCGAAGCGGTAGCCCACGCCGAAGTGCGTGTGGATGTACTTCCACTCGGGTGAAGCCCCCTCGAGCTTCTGGCGCACCTTCCTGATGAAGACGTCCACGGAACGGTCGCCGTGCGCCATCGCGTAGCCCCACACCTGCTGGTAGATCTCCTCGCGCTGGAGCACCTTGCCCTCGGCGTGCGCGAGCAGCTGGATCACCTCGAACTCACGCCGGGTGAGGTCCACGCTGCGACCACCGGCGAAGGCCTGGAACTGGTCGGCCCTGATCTCGAGGCCGCCCGCCACGACGGGGCCGTCGTCGGCACGCCCCGCCGCCTGCTTGCGCCGGCGGACCACCGACTCCACGCGCGCGAGCACCTCCTCGGGGTGGCAGGGCTTGGTGACCCAGTCGTCGGCGCCCATCCGCAGCCCGCGCACGCGCTGGGCGACGGTCGAGCGGCCGGTGCAGACGACCACGCCCAGGCCGGGCATGGTCTCGGTGAGCTTCTCGAGGAAGTCCCACGCGGACGGACCGAGCAGCGCGAGGTCAACCACGAGGGCGTTCACGCGCATGGCCACGAATTCCTCGGCCCGGGGAGCGGCCTCGAGCCGGCGGTACTGCCAGCCCATCCCCTCCAGCCGGTTCACGAGGACGCGCACGAACCCCGAGTCGGAGTCGAGCACGGCGAGCCTGATCGGTCCGTGATCGGTCGGGTTCACCTGCCATCAGGATACGCACAACGGAGGTCGAAGTTGCCCGTTTACAGCTTTTTCACAGGCCGGTCACGCGCACATAACGGGGTTTTGCGGCAGGACTGGCACCTTCGCAACCTGTGGAAGCGGCGACCAACGGCGAACTGACCTCGGGCGAGGTGGAGGTACGACCCGGCGAGTACCTGGCGTTGGCGGGCGGCACGCCGCTCAACCTCACCTCACGCGAGCTGGAGCTGCTCACGGCGCTGGTCGAGCGCGAGGGGCGGATCGTGAGCCGCGAGGAGCTCTATCACATGCGTCTGGGGTGAGCACTACCGCAAGTCCGACCGCTCGGTCGACGTCTACGTGGGCAAGCTGCGCCAGAAGCTGGACGAGGCCGTGCCGGGCCGGCGTTTCATCCACACCCATTTCGGGTTCGGGTACCGGTTCCAGGCACAGCCCGCCGAGAACCCGTTGACACGGCTTTCCTGAGCCCCGGCGGCGGGGCTTTACATCTCTTTCACACCCCGGAGACAACTCCGCAACAGACTGGCTTTCAGTCCCTGACAGGGTCGGCCGCCATCCCATGATCCAACAGAGGAGACAGCAAATGACGAAGTGGCTCGCACTCGTTGCGGCAGCCGTCATGGCCCTCGGAGTCGTCGCCTGCGGCGATGACGATGACGATGGCGGCAACGGTGGTGGCGGCGGGGGCGGTGACCTCTCCGGCTCGATCAAGATCGACGGCTCGAGCACCGTGGGCCCGTTCGCGCAGGCCGCGGCCGAGGCCTTCCAGGGGGAGAACCCGGAAGTGAAGGCGTCGGTCGGGACGTCCGGCACCGGCGGCGGCTTCGAGAAGTTCTGCGCCGGCGAGACCGACATCTCCGACGCCTCGCGCCCGATCAAGGACGACGAGGAGGTGCCCGTCTGCAAGAAGAACGGGGTCACCTACAAGGAGATCCAGGTCGCGAACGACGGCATCGCGGTGGTCACCAACAAGGCGATCAAGATCGACTGCATGACCACCGCCGAGCTCAAGGAGCTCTGGAACCAGGGCTCGAAGGTCACGACCTACAACCAGCTCAACCCGAAGTTCCCCGATGCGAAGGTCAGCCTCTACGGGCCCGGCACGGACTCCGGCACGTTCGACTTCTTCACCGACGAGATCAACGGTGAGGAGGGCGTATCGCGCAAGGAGTACCAGCCGTCCGAGGACGACAACGTGCTGGTCCAGGGCGTCGAGGGCGACGAGGGTGCCCTCGGCTACTTCGGCTTCTCCTACTACGAGCAGAACCAGGACAAGCTGAACCTCGTCGCGGTGGATTCGCGGCGACGGCTGCGTGACGCCGAGCAACGAAGACGATCCAGGACGGGAGCTACAAGCCCCTGGCGCGTCCGCTGTTCATGTACCCGGCCGACAAGTCGCTCTCGGGCAAGCCGCAGGTGAAGGCGTTCATGGACTACATGCTCGAGAACCAGGCAACGATCGCCGAGGCGAGCCAGATCGTCCCGCTCACCGACGCTCAGGCGTCCAAGGCGAAGTCCGCCCTGGGCGGTTCGCAGGTCGCCTTGGACGCAGGAAGCACAGCCGCACGCGCCACCCCCGCTCTGGGGGTGGCGCGCCGCCGCGTCGGGGAGGACGTCATCAAGGGCGTCCTCCTCCTCGCGGCTCTGCTGTCGGTGCTCACAACCACCGGCATCGTGATCTCGCTGCTCACCGAGACGCTCACGTTCTTCGAGAGCGTGGGCTTCACCGATTTCCTGTTCGGCACCGATTGGTCGCCGGTGATCAAGCCGGCAGAGCTTCGGCGTATTGCCGCTGGTGACCGGCACCTTCCTCGTGACCGGCATCGCGCTGCTGGTGGCTGTCCCGCTGGGCCTGGGCTGCGGCGATCTACCTCAGCGAGTACGCAACCCCGCGGGTGCGCAAGACGCTCAAGCCCGCGCTGGAGTTGCTGGCCGGCGTCCCGACGATCGTGTTCGGCTACTTCGCGCTCACCTTCTTCACGCCGAACGTCCTGCAGGACTTCCTGAACGTGAAGGTGGGCGTCTTCAACGTGCTCGCGGCCTCGATCATCATGGGCTTCATGGTCATCCCGACGATCGCGTCGGTGTCCGAGGACGCGATGTCGGCGGTGCCCCAATCGCTGCGCGAGGGCTCGTTCGGCCTCGGCGCGACCCGGCTGCAGACCTCGCTTCGGGTGGTCTTCCCCGCCGCCCTCTCCGGCATCGTGGCGGCCGATCGTGCTGGGCGCCTCCCGCGCGGTCGGCGAGACGATGATCGTGCTCATCGCCGCGGGCCAGATCGCCCAGATCACGGCCGACCCGCGCGAGCCGAGCTTCACGATGACCTCCTACATCGCGTCGGTCGCCAAGGGCGACCTGGCCACCGGAAGCGTGCAGTACAAGACCGTGTTCGCGGTCGGGATGCTGCTGTTCGTGATCACGCTGATCCTGAACGTCTTCTCCATCCGCTTCGTGCGCAAGTACAGGCAGGTGTACGAATGAGCTCCGTATCCGGCAGCCGCGTCGGGCAGCAGGACGGCCGCACCAAGCTGCGCGAGGCCGGCTTCAAGGGCCTGCTGCTCGGCCTGCCTCGGGCTCTCGATTGCTGCTGCTCGGCGTGCTGCTGATCGACGTGGCATCGACGGCGCCGGCTCCGTCGACATCGCGCTTCATCACCGACTACCCCTCCTCGGTGGCCAAGAACGCAGGTGTGCGCGCGGCCCTGCTCGGCACGATCTGGCTGATGGGCGTGGTCACGCTCTTCATCGTCCCCGTGGGCGTCGCGACGGCGGTATACCTCGAGGAGTACGCCGACCGCGAGCGCTGGTGGAACCGCGCGATCGAGGTGAATATCCAGAACCTCGCCGCGGTGCCCTCAATCGTCTACGGCATCCTCGGGCTGGCCTTCCTGGTGCGGGGCCCGTTCGCGCTGGAGAACGTGGTGCTCGCCGGCGGCCTGACGCTCGGGCTGCTGGTGCTCCCCGTGGTGATCATCGCCGGGCGCGAGGCCATCCGCGCGGTGCCGCCGTCGATCCGCGAGGGCTCCATGGCCCTCGGCGCGACGCAGTGGCAGACGATCTGGCGCCAGGTGCTACCCGCCGCGATCCCCGGGATCGCGACCGGCGTGATCCTCGCCCTGTCGCGCGCCATCGGCGAGACCGCGCCGCTGATCGTGGTCGGTGCGGCGACGTTCGTGGCCTTCGACCCGGACCTCTTCTCCCAGTTCACGGCGCTGCCGATCCAGATCTTCGACTGGGTCTCGCGCCCCTCCAACGACGTAAACGACTTCGCCGCGCTTGCAGCCGGTGCGATCATCGTGCTGATGGTCCTCCTGCTGTTCATGAACGCGGTGGCGATCTGGCTACGTAATCGCTACGAGCAGAGATGGTAGGTGACCTAAGGTGGAACGGATGACCGAGCAGCGCAAGGAAGGCGAAGAGGAGCGGTCGACGCCCGAGGGCGCTCCCCGGGCCCACCGGCCCGAGGCGTCGAGGGTCGACGTGGGCGCCGTCGCGCTGGATGGCGCGCCCACGCGCGAGCAGGAGGCTCGCGAGGCGATCTTCGGCATCGACGGCGTCGGCGTGAGCTACAACGGCAACCCCGCGGTGCGGGACATCACGTTCGACATCGACGAGAACGCGATCACGGCGCTGATCGGGCCGTCGGGCTGCGGGAAGTCCACCCTCATCCGCTGCCTGAACCGGATGAACGACCTGATCCCGGGCGCGAAGGTGACCGGCACGCTCACCTACCACGACCAGGACCTCTACGCACCGACCGTCGACGCCGTGGAGGTGCGCAAGCGGATCGGCATGGTCTTCCAGAAGCCCAACCCGTTCCCCAAGTCGGTCTACGAGAACATCGCCTTCGGCCCCCGCGTGCTGGGCATGAAGGGCGACATGGACGAGATCGTGGAGCGGGCCCTGCGCCGCGGCGCCCTCTGGGACGAGGTGAAGGACCGCCTGAAGAGCAACGCCTTCGGCATGTCCGGCGGCCAGCAGCAGCGGCTGTGCATCGCGCGGGCGCTGGCCACGAACCCGGACGTGATCCTCATGGACGAGCCGTGCTCCGCGCTCGACCCGATCTCCACCGGGCAAGATCGAGGACCTGATGCTGGAGCTGCGCGAGAACTACTCGATCGTGATCGTGACCCACAACATGCAGCAGGCCGCGCGGGTGTCGGACATGACCGCCTTCTTCACCGTCGAGCTGGACGACGACGGCAAGCAGCGCACCGGCCGGATGGTCGAGTACGACCACACCGAGAAGGTGTTCACCAACCCGAGCGACGAGCGCACGGAGGCCTACGTCACCGGCAAGGTGGGCTGATGGCCGAAACCACCCGCGCCCAATTCCAGGACCAGCTCGAAGGTCTCGAGAAGCAGGCCCTGGGCGGGCTCGACCTGGTCGCGGAGGCCGTCGGCCGCGCGATCGAGACGGTCGAACAGCAGGACATCGAGCTCGCGAGCATGGTGATCGCCGACGACGATCGCATCGACGGGCGCTACCTCGAGGTGCACCAGGGGATCCTGTCGCTGCTGGCGCTGCAGGCGCCGGTGGCCGGCGACCTTCGGATTGTGGCCGCGCTGCTGCACCTGATCAGCCACGTGGAGCGGATGGGCGATCAGTGCGTGAACATCGCAAAGCTGGTCCCGCTCGCCGGTCACGAGCCGCCCGTGGACACGGAGCTGCTGGCCAACCTCGTCCGGATGGGCGACCTGGCGCGCTCCCTGGTGATCCAGTGCAAGCAGGCGTTCGAGCGCCGCGACGTGGGCCTCGCGGAGGACCTGGTGCGCCAGGACGACGAGATCGACCGGCTCAACCGCGCCTCGTTCCACCGCGCCCTTGAGATCGGCGACGACGCCGACACGCGCGAGTGGGCGATGCACATGATGCTCGTGGCCCGCTGCCTCGAGCGGATCGGCGACAACGCGGTGGACATCGGCGAGCAGACCGCGTTCGTGGTCACCGGGCTGTTCCGCGAGTTCGAGGACGCCTCCCACCCCGAGCTCGCACCGGGAGCCTGACCGTGGCGCTGTTCGCGGCCGCGCCCAACCACCGCGATTTCTTCGACCTGTTCCAGCAGGCCGGCGCCAACGCGCAGGAGGCGACGGCGATGATCGACCGGCTGATGCGCAACTGGCCCGAGGACTCGGGCCTGCGCGGCGAGATCAAGCACCTGGAGGAGGAGGGCGACCGCATCACCCACGACATCCTCCACCAGCTCTACAGCACCACCATGACCCCGCTCGACAGGGAGGACATCCACGCCCTGGCGGCGGCTCTCGACGACGTGGTCGACTACACCGAGGAGGCCTCGGACGTGCTCGGCCTCTACAAGATCGAGGCGCCGATGGAGCAGGCCGTCGAGCTGACCGGCGTGCTGCGTGACGCCGGCCGCGAGCTGGCGGTGGCGATCGGCAAGCTCGACACCCTCGGCGAGATGACGCCCCACCTGATCGAGGTGGACCGGCTGGAGGACGAGGGTGACCGCATCAGCCGCCAGGCCCTCGTGTCGCTGTTCGCCGGTGGCATAGACCCGATGGTCGTGATCCGGTGGAAGGACGTATTCGAGCGCCTCGAACAGGCGATCGACGCGTGCGAGCGCGTGTCCCACGTGCTCGAGGGCATCGTCGTCAAGCAGGCCTGACGGGCCCGCGGCGGTCTGCGATGCTGGCGCGGACCGACGCGTTGATCTGCGGCTGCATCGACATTGGCAGCAACACCACCCGCCTCCTCGTGGCACAGGCGGACAAGGGGTCGCTGCGCGAGCTGATGACCGAGCGGGCGTTCACCCGCATCGGCAGGGCGGCACGCAAGGACGGCGTGATCCCGCCGGAGAAGATCGACGAGACGGTGGAGGTGGTGCTGCGCCAGGCGCGCGCCGCGCGCGAGCTGGGGGCGTCCCAGATCGTGGCCGTGGCCACCGCGGCCATCCGCACGGCATCGAACGGCGACGACCTCTGCCGCGCGGTCGAGGAGGCGATCGGCCAGCCGCTCACCATCCTTGCCGGCGACGAGGAGGCCCGGCTCTCCTTCGTGGGGGCGGCCCGCACCCTCGCCACACCGGTCACCGGGCAGATGGCGGTGGTGGATGTGGGCGGCGGGTCCACCGAGATCGCCATCGGATCGCCCGACGGCAGCGTGGACTGGTCGGAGTCGTTTCGCGTCGGGTCGGGCTTTCTCGCGGACAGCTACCTGCGCTCGGATCCACCGTCGGTCGCGGAGCTGCAGGCCGTGCGCGACCACGTGACCGGCGTGTTCGAGGGACTCGAGGCGCCGCCGGCCAAGACCGCCGTGGCCGTGGGCGGCACGGCCACGTCGCTACGGCGGCTGGTGGGCGCCGAGCTGGCCCACGAGACGCTGGAGCGGGGCGTGCGCGTGCTCTCCATGACCCCGATCGAGGAGATCGCCGGGCGCTTCGAGCTCGATCCCGAGCGGGTGCGGCTGCTGCCCGCCGGCATCCTGGTGCTGGAGACCATCTCGGACCGCCTCGGGCTGCCGTTGCGCATCGCCCGGGGAGGGCTGCGCGAAGGCGTGATCCTCGAGCTGGTGGAGGCGGCGTAGTGGCAAAGGCGCGGCCGATCCCCGGGCTGGGACCCGAAACCCGCTTCGGCGACGCCGCGGCCGTGGCGGTGGAGGTGCGCTCGGCGGAGGTGTTCGCACACGCGGACGGCGTGCTCGACACGTCCCAGATCGAGCGCGTCCACGACATGCGCGTGGCCACCCGCAGGCTGCGCGCGGTGATGGAGGTGTTCGCTCCGTGCTTCGCCCAGGGAGAGCACCGCAAGCTGCTCAAGGAGGTGAAGCGCCTGGCCGACGCGCTGGGCGAGCGGCGCGATCCCGACGTGGCGCTGGAGGAGCTGGATGGCATCGCGGGCGAGGTGGGCACGGACAAGGGCATGCGCTCGCTGACGCGTGAGTTGCGCGCGGAGCAGGAGGCCGCGAACGACACCGTGGCCGCGGCGCTGCAGCGGGTGCTCGACGAGCGCCTCGCGGAGCGGCTGGCCGCGCTGGCCGAGGGGGCTCGGGCGTGAAGGCACGCAAGGTCAAGGGCCTGGATCCCGACGGCACGCTGGCCGAGAACGCCGAGCGGATCGTGGCGGTACGGGTGGAGGAGCTGCGCTCGTTCAGCCCGGCTGTGCTCGATCCGGAGGAAGTGCGGGCGCTCCACGACATGCGCATCGCAGCGAAGCGGCTGCGCTACGTGCTGGAGCTGACCAGGCCCGCGCTGGGCGAGCGCGCGGCCAAGGGCGCCCGCACCGCGAAGAAGCTTCAGGACGTGCTGGGCGAGATACACGACTGCGACGTGATGCTCCCGCGCGTGCGCGAGCACGAGGCGGTGGGGGCGGCCGTGCACCTGGCCGCGCGGCGGGAAGAGCTGCACGCCAAGTTCCGGCGCGCCTGGCGGCGGCTGGAGGCGAGCGGTGAGCTCAGTCGCCTGCCAGCGCCTGCAGCTCGACGGGACGGAGCAGCAGCTTGAGCTCGCCCCGGTCCACGCCCGCCAGCCCGCTCTTCTTCATCCGCACCTGCGCGCCGGTCATCCGGTGCAGCGCCATCGAGAAGTCGGGCTCGTGGCCCACGAGCATCACCTCGTCGCCCAGCCCGGCCGCCACGGCGCGCGGGTCGAACGGACCTCCAGCCAGGCGCTCGTCCGCGGTGACCTCCACGCCCAGCTGCTCGCATACCAAGCGCGCCGTCTGCAGGGCGCGGAGCTTCGGGCTGCTCACGCACGCGTCGAGCTTGACTCCAAGCCGCGCCAGCGCCGTTCCGGCCACGCGCGCCTGGTCCTCGCCCTTGCGCGTGAGGCTGCGCTCGTCGTCGGGAGTACCGTCCTCAGCCTCCGCGTGGCGCAGCATCCAGAGCATCGTGCGAGAACATAGAGCGTGATGGAGCCGAGCACCGAAATTGTGAATGAGGTCCAGGCGGTTGCAGACCTGGATTCGACCGAGCTGTACGCCAACCGTGAGCTGTCCTGGCTGGACTTCAACGACCGGGTGCTCCAGCTGGCTGAGGACACCGAGACGCCCCTGATGGAACGCGTGAAGTTCCTCGCCATCTACACGTCGAACCTCGATGAGTTCTTCATGGTGCGTGTGGCGGGCCTGCACGACCAGGTCGAGGCCGGGATCGATGCGCGCAAGGCGGACGGGCTGTCGCCGTCGGAGACGATCGAGCGAATCGCGCAGCAGACCGAGGAGCTGGGAGCCCGTCATTCCCGCGTGTGGCAGGAGGAGGTGCGGCCGGCTCTCGCTGAGCAGGGCATCCGCGTGATCGGCGTGAACGACTGCTCGGAGTCCGAGCTGGAGGAGCTCGACCGCATGTTCCACGAGCAGATCTTCCCCGTGCTCACCCCGCTCGCCGTCGGGCCCGGCCGGCCGTTCCCGTACATCTCGAACCTGTCCCTGAGCATCGGCGTGTGGGTGCGCGACCCCGTGACCGACATCGAGCTGTTCGCCCGCGTGAAGGTGCCCAAGGAGGTGCTGCCGCGCTTCATCGACCTGGGCGAGAACACCTTCGTGCCCCTGGAGTCGGTGATCGCGCGCCATCTCGATGCTCTCTTCCCCGGGATGGAGCTGCTCCGCCACACGTTCTTCCGGGTGACCCGCGACGCCGACTTCGAGGTGTCCGACGAGGCCGACGACCTGCTGCGGGCGGTCGAGAAGGAGCTGCGCCAGCGCCGGTTCGGAGAGGTCGTGCGGCTCGAGGTGGACAGCAGGATCGAGCCTGAGCTGCGCGGCTTCCTGATCGAACAGCTCGAGATCGAGGAGGACGAGGCGGTCGACGTGGACGGCCTGCTCGATCTGACCGACCTCTGGCAGCTGCACGGCTTGGACCGGTTCAGCGAGCTGCGCGAGACCCCGTGGAACCCGGTGAACGCCCCGCCGTTCTCGACCCACGACGGAAAGCCCGACGTGTTCGCGGCCATGCGCGCCGGCGACATCCTCGTGCACCATCCCTACGACTCGTTCGCGGGCAGCGTCGAGCGGTTCGTGGAGCAGGCGGTGAACGACCCGAACGTGCTCGCGATCAAGATGACGGTGTACCGCACGTCCGACGACTCCGAGCTCGTGCCGCTGCTGATCCAGGCGGCGGAGCGGGGCAAGCAGGCGGTGTGCCTGGTGGAGCTGAAGGCGCGCTTCGACGAGCGCCGCAACATCGGCTGGGCACGCTCGCTGGAAGAGGCGGGCGCCCACGTGGTGCACGGCCTGCCCGGGCTGAAGACCCACGCCAAGGCGCTGCTGGTGGTCCGGCGGGAGGGCACGGGCGTGCGCCACTACGTGCACGTGGGCACCGGCAACTACCACGCCAAGACCGCCCGCCTGTACGAGGACTTCGGCCTGCTCACCACCAACCGCGACATCGCGGCCGACGTGGCCACGTTGTTCAACGCCCTCACCGGCGCGGCGCGCCCGCCCGGCTACCACAAGGCGCTGGTGGCGCCCGAGCGCATGCGCGACGGCCTGCTGGCGGAGATCGAGCGGACGGTCGAGGCCCACCGCGACGGCCGGGAAGCGCGGATCGTGATGAAGATGAACTCGCTGGTGGACCGGCGCTGCATCCGCGCGCTCTACGAGGCGTCGCAGGCCGGCGTGCCAGTCGACCTCAACGTGCGCGGCATCTGCTGCCTGCGCGCCGGGGTGCCCGGGGTGAGCGAGAACATCCGCGTGGTCTCGATCGTGGGCCGCTTCCTGGAGCACTCACGCATCTACGGCTTCCACCGCAACGACGAGCGCCGCTACTACATCGGCTCAGCGGACCTGATGCCGCGCAACCTCGACTCGCGGGTGGAGCTGCTCACGCCGGTGGAGGAGGAGTCGCTGCGCGCGGAGCTGGAGGACACGCTGGAGCGCTGCTTCGCCGACAACTCATTCGCCTGGGACCTGCGCCCGGACGGTGGCTGGGAGCGCCGCGCACGGCGGCGAGCGCTTCGCGCACCGCGAGATGATGGAGCGTGCGCTGGAGCGCGCCGCGGCCGACTAGTTCAGCGGCAGCGAGACGAGGCCCGCCTCGAGCTCGAGCAGCTTGCGCTTGCGGTCGAGCCCGCCGCCGAAGCCGGTCAGTGAGCCGTCGGCGCCGATCACGCGGTGGCAGGGCACGATCACGGGCAGCGGGTTCCTCCCGTTGGCGAGCCCGACCGCACGTGCCAAGCCGGGGTCGCCCATGCGCCGGGCCAGCTCGCCGTAGCTGATCGTCTCGCCGTAAGGGATCGCCCGCAGCTCCTCCCACACGCGCAGCTGGAAGCCGGTGCCGCTGGGCGCCAGCGGGAGGTCGAACTCGTGCAGCTCGCCGGCGAAGTAGGCCTCCAGCTGACGGCGGGCCTCGCCGAGCGGCGGTGCGTCCTCCACGAGCTCGGGCAGGTCGTCGTCCTCCATCCAGACGCCGCTGAGCGCGCCGTCGCGGGCGTGGAGGGTGAGCGGGCCGATCGGGGTGGGAAAGGTCGTCTTCATGTGAGTCAAACGGACCGGACGGCGGTCCTGTGAGATCAGGGTGACCGTAGCCCCAGACGCCGTTTGAGCGCCAGCACGCGCGCGGCGGCCTGGCGTACGCGAGCGCGGAAGCGGCGGTCCGTGCGGGCGCGTCGTACCAGCCGCGGCTGGATGTCGTTGAAGCTGCCCGAGCCGGTCATCAGCACCAGGTCTGCGCCGGCCGCGATCGAGCGCTCGGCCGCCTCGGCCACTCCGGAGCGGGCGAGCACGGCCTGCGCCTCGATGCTGTCTGTGACCACGGCGCCGCGGAAGCCCAGGTCGCCTCGAAGCAGGTCCTGGAGGATCGGCTCGGACTGCGACGCGATCTGGTCGCGGTCAAGCGCCGTGTAGAGCGCGTGCGAGCTCATGATCAGCGGTGCACCCGCATCGATCGCCGCCTCGAACGGCTCCAGGTCGGCCCGCAGCTCCCGGCGCGAGGCGTCGAGGGTGACCGGCTCGTCATCGGTGTTCGCCGCGGCGCGACCCAGGCCGGGGAAGTGCTTGGCGGTGGCGGCCACCCGGCCTCCGTGCGCGCGAACCGCCGCTCTCACCATCCCGCTCACCTCCGCCGCGCCGCCCGGATATGCGCGGCCGGCCAGCACGGAACCGATCCCGTTCGCCACGTCCGCCACCGGGGCCAGGTTCACGTTCACGCCCACCGCGCGGAGGCCTCGGCGGCGCCCCCCGCCGCGTTCCCGCGCCGCCTGGGCGCGTGGTGATCGTGCCCTGCGAGGCCTCCGGCGGCGCGAACGGCAGGCTGCGGATCTGGCCGCCCTCCTGGTCGGTGGCGATCAGGGCGTCCCCGCCGGCGGCGCGCTGGATCGCGCGGGTGGCCCGCCGCAGCGTGGCCGCGTCCGGGGCGTTCTTGGCGAAGACGATCACGCCGGTGCCCTGGCCGTCGCGCAGCCGGCGGCGGATGTAGGCGGGCGGGTCGGTGCCGTCGTAGCTCATCACCAGCAGCTCGCCGACCGCGCGCTCGATCGGGAGCCGCGTCGCCGGCTGCGGCCTCGTCGCGCTCCTGTGCGGCGTTGCGCTCGGGCGCGGATTCATCGCGGTTCGCACCGAGGAGGACCCCGGCGATGGCCGCCAAGCGCCGCGAGCACGCCGAGTGCCGTGAGCCGGCGCCGGCGAATCTGTTGGGGACTCGACGTGGTTGTGACCCCGTTCAGGACCCAACCGATTCAGATCCGGCGGAGCCCCGCCTCCGCGGCGCCCTTCTCCAGCTCCTCCAGGCCGAAGCCGTCCACCGGTCCGAGCGCTCCGGCCGCCTTCAACCCGCCCAGCGCCGCGCGCTCGGCCCCCCAGGCGAGGATGTCCCCGGTGAAGGTGTACCCGTCCACACCGGTCAGGTGCGCCTCGGCGAGTCGCGTGCCCGAGGCGTCGAACGCCTCGCCCACGATGTGCGAGCCGCTGCGGGCCCGCTCCTCGGCGTCGGGGCCGCCGGTGGACCCCTTGACGAACCGATCCGTCGCGGCGCCGTAGAGGCCCTCGAGCCCGGGAACCTTGAACGCGACCGACCCGACCAGGGAGCTGACCTGCATGGCCCGGGACGCCGGCCCGAACCAGCCCGAGGTAGGCGTTCACCTCGCGCAGGCCGGGATGGAAGCGGGGCAGCGCGAAGTGCTCCGAGCTGCCCACCGTGACTCCGGGCCGCTTCTTGCCTCGCAGCTCGAACGTGCGGTAGCGAGCGGCGCCGCGCTCGGTACGGAGCTGACCGTCGCGCCAGCCGAAGCTCGGGGCGTTGATCGCTCCCGCCAGCGAGGCCTTCGTGCCGCCGCTCATGCCGCCGACCCCGCTGCCGGTGATGAAGTAGCCCGTGTCGACCCGCGTGGCCGCCCCACCGGCCGCCTGCAGCGCGAGCGCGCCGGCCAGGTTGCCGGGCACCCAGTCGTAGCCGAACGCCGTGAGCATGCCGATGCCCGCCGCCTCCGCCCGCGGCCCGTAGCTCTCGAACACGCGCCGGATGAACGGCGGCTCGCCGGTGGAGTCGATGTAGTGGGCGCGCTTCGCGATGGCCGCCTCGGCGGCGGGGCCGCCCCACTTCGAGAAGGGGCCCACGGTGGCCACGAGCACGTCGCCCTCCTCCACCAGCGCGGTCACGGACTCGGGACGCGTGACGTCGGCGAGCGCCACGTCGAGGTCGCCGCCCAGATCGCCCGCGAGCTCCGCCAGCTTGGCGGCGCTGCGGGCGGCCAGCACGGGGCGCTGCCCTCGCCGCACCAGCGCCTCGGCCGTGAGCCGGCCGGTGTAGCCGGTGGCCCCGAAGACGACTATGCGGCCGGCCATGCCGGGCCCGGTCTAACCGTTCGCGCGCGCCGCGGCGGCGGCGCGGATCTTCTCGGCCGCGCTCGGCACGGCCTTCTCCAGGCGGCGCATGTCCCACTGGTCGAGCGTGATCAGGCGCATCCCCGATGTGGCGATCACGGTGGCGTTGCGCTTGTCGTGGCCGAGCAGGCCCATCTCGCCGAAGAAGTCGCCCTGGCCGAGGGTGGCGATCTTCTCATCGCCTCGAAGGACGTCGGCGGAGCCCTCCTCGATCGCCATGAACTCGTAGGCGTAGTCCCCTTCGTCCACGAGGTGCTTGCCCTCGGACACCGAGACCTCGCTGATGAACGGCGCGATCTTGTCGAGATCCTCGTCGGTTACCTCTTCGAACAGCGGCAGCGACTTCAGGCGACTGGTGTCCAACGGGCTCTCCTCACACGCGTAGAGACTGTGGTGGGCGAGAATCTAACCCACCTGCGCCGCGAGCGGGACTGATCGGCATCCGGGCGGCCCACGTAGAAACTTCCGTATGACACGGACACGCACCCTGATCGCGCTGTTCGCCGCGGGCCGGATGGCCTTCGGCGCCGGCCTGCTGGCCGCGCCTGAACGGGTCGCAGGGGGCTGGATCGGCGACGACGCCGCCCGCGAGCCGGTGAAGATCGCGGTTCGTGGGCTGGGCGTTCGCGACATCGCGCTGTCCGCCGGACTGCTCGCGTCCATGGGCGACGACGACACGCTCGCGACCCTGCTGGGCTTCATCGTGCTCTGCGACCTGGGCGACGTGGCGGCGACCCTGGCCGCGCCGGGAGCCGCTCTGCCGGGCAACGCCCGCTGGGGCACCGTGGCGATGGCGGGCGGCGCGGCAGCGGCGGGGGCGGCGCTGGCGGCGGCGGTGAAGCGATGAGGATCGCCGTGATCGGCACGGGCATCGCCGGCCTGGTGGCGGCCCACAAGCTGGCCCCGGAGCACGAGATCACCGTCTACGAGGCCAACGACTACCTGGGCGGGCACACCAACACCGTGCGCGTGGACCTCGCCGACGAGACCCACTGGGTGGACACGGGGTTCATCGTGCTCAACGACCGCAACTACCCGAGCTTCGAGCCGCTGCTGGCGGAGCTGGGCGTGGCGACGCAGCCGTCGCACATGAGCTTCTCCGTGAGCGACGGCGCCGGCTTCGAGTACGCGGGGACTCCGCGCGGGCTGTTCGCCAACCCCGCCCACGCGGCAAGCCCCCGCTTCCTCCGGATGGTTCGCGAGCTGTTCCGCTTCAACCGGGAGGCGCGTGCTCTCCTGGAGCTGCCCCCGGGGACGGGGCCCTCGCTGCGCGAGTTCCTCGACGAGGGCGGCTACTCGGACTGGTTCGTGGAGCGCCTGATCGTGCCGCAGGCGTCGGCGGTCTGGTCGGCCGAGCCCGAGCAGATGTGGTCCTTCCCCGCCGGCTTCCTCGCGCGCTTCTTCCACAACCACGGCATGCTCGGCTTCCGCGACCGCCCGCGCTGGCGCACCGTGACCGGCGGCTCGCGCCGCTACGTGGAGGAGATCACGCGGCCGTTCGCCGACCGCATCCGCCTGCGCGCGCCGGTCCGGGCGGTCACCCGCTTCCCGGACCGCGTGACGGTCGCTGCGGACGGGTGCGAGACCGAGAGCTTCGACGAGGTGGTGATAGCCGCCCACTCCGACCAGGCGCTGGCGATGCTCGCCGACCCGAGCACGGCCGAGCGCGAGGTGCTGGGCGCGATCCCCTACCAGCCCAACGAGGCCGTGCTGCACACCGACGAGTCGATGCTCCCGCGCCGGCGCGCCGCCTGGGCCAGCTGGAACTTCCACCTGACCGACCCGCCCTCCGAGCGGACCGCGCTCACCTACTGGATGAACAACCTCCAGCGGCTCGACTCGGACACCAACCTCTGCGTGACCCTGAACCTGACCGACCGGATCGACCCGGCCAAGGTGATCCGCACGATCCAGTACTCGCACCCCGTGTTCACGCCGGACGGCGTGGCCGCACAGGCGCGCCACCGCGAGATCTCCGGCGTGAACC
The DNA here is from genome assembly GCA_963761505.1 of uncultured Thermoleophilaceae bacterium. Classification (GTDB taxonomy): domain Bacteria; phylum Actinomycetota; class Thermoleophilia; order Solirubrobacterales; family Thermoleophilaceae; genus JAAYBF01. The sequence goes on along the minus strand of CAVXGW010000006.1, from coordinate 12,548 downwards.
GCACCCACTACTGCGGCGCCTACTGGCGCTGGGGCTTCCACGAGGACGGCGTGGTGAGCGCGCTGAACGCGCTCCGCGGCGTGGGCCTGTCCGAGAGGGCCCTGGCGGGGCATGAGCGCCTCGGCGATCTACGACGGCTGGGTTCGCCACCGCCGCCACACCCCGGTGGAGCACGCGTTCACCTACCGCCACGCGATGCTGCTGCTCGACCTCGACGAGCTCCCGGGGGTGCTGGACGGCCACCCGCTGTACTCGGCCTCGGGACGGGCGCCGGTGCGCTTCCGGCGGGAGGACTACATGGGCGACCCCACGCGCCCGCTCGCCGACTGCGTGCGCGATCTGGTGGAGGAGCGCACCGGCGAGCGCCCGCGCGGGCCGGTGCGCCTGCTCACCACGCTGCGCACCTTCGGGCACAACTTCAACCCGGTCTGCTTCTACTACTGCTTCGCTCCGGGCGGCGAGCGGGTGGAGGCCGTGGTCGCGCAGGTGACCAACACGCCCTGGGGCGAGTCGCATTCGTACGTCCTGCGCCGCGACGGTGCGCACTCGGTGATGCGCGACACCATGGACAAGGTCTTCCACGTGTCGCCCTTCATCGGCATGGACAACCGCTACGACTGGCGCGTGACAGAGCCCGACGGCCGCCTGCTGGTGCACATCGACGAGCGCGACGACGGCGGCCGGCAGGTGTTCGACGCCACCCTCTCGCTGGAGCGCCGCGAGCTGTCGCGGTCGCGCATGACGAGGCTGCTGCTGCGCTACCCGGCCACCTCGCTTCGCGTGGTGCTCCTGATCTACTGGAACGCACTGCGGCTGAAGCTCAAGGGCGCTCCGTACTTCCGCCACCCGGAGCGGGCGCGATGACGGTCAAGGACCAGCTCGCCCGCCGGTTCATCTTCCGGCTCTTCTCCCAGATCCAGCCGCGAGCGGATCGAGATCGCCGAGCATGGGCGGCGGTTTGCCTTCGGCCCCGCGCACGCCGACCTGACCGCGCGCATCAACGTGCATTCGCCTCACGTGTACCGCCAGCTGCTGCGCGGCAGCACGGGTCTGGCCGAGACCTACATGGACGGCCATTGGGACGTCGACGACATGGTCTCCCTGATCCGGATCGCCGCGCGCAACATGCGCGGCATGGACCGCTGGCGCGACGCATGGCACCCCGTCCTGCACACGGGTCAGCGCCTGGCGCGCATGGTCCCGCGCAACGACCACACGGGAGCGCGCGAGAACATCGCCGCCCACTACGACCTGGGCAACCAGCTGTTCTCGCTGTTCCTGGACCCCTCGATGATGTACTCGTGCGCGTACTTCGACTCGCCGGGCGCCACGCTCGAGGAGGCCCAGCAGGCCAAGCTGGCCCGGGTGGTTCACGCGCTGGAGCTGACCCCCGACGACCATCTGCTCGAGATCGGCACCGGCTGGGGCGCGATGGCCATATACGCGGCGCAGCACACCGGCTGTCGCGTGACCACCACGACCATCTCGCAGGAGCAGCACGACTTCGCGCTCGAGCGGGTGCAGGACGCCGGGCTGTCGGACCGCGTGACCGTGCTGCGCCAGGACTACCGCGACCTGCGCGGGCGCTACTCGAAGCTGGTGTCGATCGAGATGATCGAGGCGGTCGGCTGGCAGTACTTCCCCACGTACTTCGCCCGCTGCTCGCGGCTGCTGGAGGACGACGGGCTGATGTTCCTGCAGGCGATCACGATCGACGACCGCGCCTACGAGGTGGAGAAGGCCTCGAAGAGCTTCATCAACACCCACATCTTCCCGGGCGGCTGCCTGCCCTCGCTGGAGGTGATCCATCGCTGCGTGGCGGAGGAGACCGACATGCGCACGGTGTGGCTCGATGACGTGACCGAGCACTACGGGGAGACGCTGCGCCATTGGCGCGAGACGTTCGCGGCCAGCTCGAAGCTGGCCGAGGAGCTGGGCTACGACCGGCGTTTCCGGCGCATGTGGGGGCTGTACCTGGCCTACGTGGAGGCGGGCTTCCGCGAGGCGCGGATCGGTGACGTGCAGATGGTGATGGCCAAGCCCGAGTACCGGCGACGGATTCGGCGTCGTGCCGAGTCCGTAAACAGCGCGCCCCTAGGAGCGCGGCGTCCGGCTGAACATCCGGTCGGAGATCCGGTCCATCAGGAAGCCGGGCCCCCGGCTGGCTAGCTTGGCGATCGCCGTCTTGCCGCCGGGGCCGAGGATCGTGCTGTCGTCGCGGATGGCGTTCACCACCTTGGCGGCCCACTCGGCGGGCTCCTGCTTCTCCCAGTCGGACGTGTCGAGATGCTTGCCGTAGACGTCCTCGGTGGCGTCGAGCATGTCCGTGTCCACGCCCGGGGTGACCAGATGCAGCGTCGTCACTCCCGTGCCCGCCAGCTCACGCCGCAGCGACTCCGTGAACGCCACCACGCCGGCCTTGGACGCGGCGTAGGTGGTGGCCGCCGGGAAGAACGCGTAGCCCGAGATGCTGGCGTTGTTCACGATCTTGCCCGAGTCCCGCGCGAGCATGCCGGGCAGAACCGCCTTCGTCATGTGCACGACCGCCAGGAGGTTCACCTGGAACATCGCGTAGATGCCGTCCAGGTCCTGCTCCTCGAGCAGGCCGCCGGTCATGAGGCCCGCGTTGTTCACCAGCACGTCGATCTCCGCGGCCAGCTCGCCGAGCCCGGTCACGCTCTCGTCGATCGCCTCGCGGGAGCCGAGGTCGATCTTCACCGGGCGCACCTCCTTGGCGCGGCTGACCGGGGGCTCCTCGAACTGCTCGGGCGAGCGCATGCCGGCCAGAAGCAGGCCGAGCGGCTCGCGCGCCAGCGCCTCGAGAACGGCCCTCCCGATGCCGCGGTTGGAGCCGGTCACGAGCGCGGTCCGGCCGGTGAGGTCCATTGAGTCAGACTAACCGGCGCGTGCTGGCGTTCGACAGGACTGGAAGCGGGGAGCCGTTGGTGCTCGTGCACCCCCTCGGGGCCGACCGCGGCGTGTGGGAGCCGGTGCTGCCGTTCCTGGCCGAGCACCACGACTGCATCGCCGTGGACATGCCCGGGTTCGGCGAGTCGCCCGAGCTGGGACCCGAGTCCGGCCCACCGCCCGCAACATCGCCACGGAGATCGGCTCCACCCTCGACGACCTCGGCGTGGGCGCGGCCCACGTGGCCGGCATCTCGCTGGGCGCCTGGGTGGCGCTGGAGTTCGCGAAGACTCCCCGCTGCCGGAGCGTGACCACCCTGAGCGCCGCCGGCTTCTGGCGGCGCGTGCTGGGCCCGCGGCCCGAGATCGCGCGCAAGACCGCCCGGCGCCTGCTGCCGATCCTGGGCCCCCTGCTGCGCACGCGCCGCGGGCGCCGGCTGGCGCTGGCCGGCCCCACCGCGCACCCCGAGAACGTGCCGCCCGATGCGGCGCGGAGGCTGATCCGCGCCTACGCGCTGTCGCCCGGCTTCGACCGCGCCAACCACGAGATGCGCAGCGACCTGTTCCGCGGCTTCGACGAGATCGGGGTGCCGATCACGATGGCCTGGGCGGACCGCGACCGCTCGGTCCACCCGCCCGACCAGGTGCCCGATGCGGTGCACGTGGAGGTGCTGAGGGACTGCGGCCATCTGCCCACTTGGGACGACCCGCGCCGCGTGGCGGAGGTGATCCTCCGCACGACCGAGCGGGCGATGGCACAATCGGGACCGCGATGGGAGGTCGCGCGGGAATCCTGACGGTGCTGGTGGTCGCGGCGAGCGCGGCCGCCGTGACCCTGGGCGCGCCCTCGCCGGCGCGCGCAGACGAGGCCCCCTTTGTCGACTGGAACCCGCTGCTGCCGGGGCTGGCGACCCCCTACCGCCCCAGCCGCGAACGCGACTGCGTGCACGGGAGCAACGCGTGCATCGAGGACACGCTGAGCGAGATGTACAGGCGCTTCGACCGGCGCTATCTGAGCTGCGACCACAACTCGGCCTTCGGCATCACCTACATCCGCGTGACCGAGGCGATCCGCCTCGCGGTGCTGGGGAACAAGCTGTACGAGGAGCCGAGGTACCTCAACCACGAGGACAAGGTGTTCGCGCGCATGTACTTCAGCGCCGTGGACGCCTGGGACCGGGGAGACCGCAAGCGCGTGCCACCCGCCTGGCTGGAGGCCCTGGACGCCGGCCGTGACCGCTCGGTGAGCGGCCAGGGCAACCTGCTGATGTCGATGAACGCCCACATCAACCGCGACATGCCGTTCATGCTCGAGGCGCTCGGCCTGTCCAACCCGAAGGGGGCGACCCGCAAGCCCGACCACGACCGCGGCAACCGCGTGCTGGCGCCGCTGTACGACGACGTGCTCAAGGAGCTGTCCGCGCGCTATGACCCCACCGTCGACGATCTCGACGCCCCGGGCACCCTCTACGACGACACGGCGATCTTCCAGATCCTGCAGGGCTGGCGCGAGGGTGTGTGGCGCAACGCGGAGCTGCTGGCGGCGGCGGACACGCTGGCACAACGGCGCGCCGCCGCCGAGTACATCGAGAACTACGCGCTCGGAACCGCGCGCATGATCAAGGCGGGCACCACGATCTCGGACAGCAGCGCGCGCGACGCGCACTGCGCCGCGTACCGCCGCACCCACCGCGAGCGCGGCGGCCAGGCCACCCCCGCGGTCGGGCGCAGGGGGCTGCGCGTGAGGAAGCGGGCCGTGCGCGTGCGGGTCGCCTGCCGCGAGCCCATCCGCGACTGTGCGGGCACGCTGCGCCTGTCCCGCCGTGGCCGCAGGCTCGCGCGCACCGCCCCGATCGCCCTGCGCGCGGGCACGAGCAAGGTGGTGCGCCTGCGCCTCACGCGCGCGGCTCGACGGGTGATCGCCCGCCGCAGGCGCCTTGCGGTGCGCCTGACCGCGGCCTCGCCCTCACCCTGGGGCAGCACGCGCGCGGCGAGCACCCGCACGCGTGTGCGCCGCTAGCTCGACGGCTCGGGACGGAACAGGTGGGCCAGCGCCGGCCGCATCGCCGGAACCTCGTCCGGGGTCTTCTCGGCACGGCCCTCCAGCCGGTCCAGCCGCGCCTCGAGCAGATCCAGGCGGCGCTCCAGATCGGACGTCTGGGGCTGCTCCACCAAGCGCTCCGCCACCTCCAGCGGCTGCGGGCCCGGATGCTGCAGGCGCACGCGCGCGCGTTCGATCGCGTAGCGGGTGACCTGCCAGCGGCCCTCCACCCTCCTCGCCTCCAGCGCGCCCTCCTCGATCATCGTGCGGACCTCCGGGGCGGACAGACCGAGCAGGCGAGCGGTCTCAGGAATGTCGCAGGATTCCATCAAGCAGGAGTTCGCGCAGGAGCGCCGGACCCCTTTCGAACCGGCAGCCGGATCCGGACCTCGGCCCCGCCCCCGGGAGCCTTCGCGGCGGCCACGCTGCCCCCGTGGGCGAGGGCCACGGCCTCGACGATCGCCAGCCCCAGGCCCGCGCCGCCCCGGCTCCGGGCGGGGTCGCCCCGCGTGAAGCGCTCGAACGCCGAGTCGCCCAGCTCGTCCGGGATGCCGTCCCCCTGGTCGGTCACCGCCAGATCGACGAAGCCGTCCGACCGGGTGCCGGTGAGGCTCACCTCCCCGGCCCCGTGACGAAGGGCGTTGTCGACCAGATTGCTCAGCGCCTGCTCGAGGCGGAGGCGGTCGGCGTCGAGCGTCAGGTCCGGCCGCGCCTCCACCCTCAGGCGCCCGTCCGCGCGGCTCTCGAACCGCTTCGCCACCGTGCCGAGCAGCTCGCCGAGCTCGAGCGGCTCGCGCCTCACCGGCAGCTTGCCCTCATCGAACCGCGCCAGGATCAGCAGGTCCTCGGCCAGCTGCGCAAGGCGATCGCTCTCCTCGGCCGCGGACTCGATGGCCGCTCGCAACTCCTCCGGCGACCGCCCCGCCCGCAGCGCCAGCTCCAGCTCGCCCTTGAGCAGCGCGAGCGGGGTGCGCAGCTCGTGGCTGGCGCTGGCCACGAAGCCGCGCTCGCGCTGGACCGACCGTCGCAGCCTGGCGACCAGCTCGTCGATCGGCCGCATCGCGGCCGAGGTGAGCCCGTAGCCCACGAGCGCGGTGAGCAACAGCGCGATCGGCCCACCGGTGAAGAGCAGGATGCGCAGCGACCCGAGCGCCTCGTCGCGCTCGTCGCGCGAGTCGCCGACCACCACCACGCTGCCTCCGCCCACCGGTCTGGCGAGCATCCGCTGGGGATCGTCGATGCTGTCGAACGCCCCCCGGTCGACGAACAGCGCGGCGCGGCGCGCGCGGTCGAGCTGCGCCGCGCTGAGGGCCGGCACGGTGGTGGTGCCGTCCCTCACCCGGTCGTCGGGGCCGATCACCTGCGCGAAGCTCTCCTGCTCAGGTCCGCGCCCGGGCTGCAGGTCGGTGGTCGCCAAGATCTCCCCCGCCCGCGAGCGCAGGCTCTGCTCCAGGCTCTCGTCGAGCTCGTGCTGTAGCCGGAAGTAGAGAAAGGCGCCCGTGGCGGCCAGGACCACGGCCATCACCATCGTGAACGCCACCGTGAGCCGCAGGCGCACGGGGAGGCGGTTCACGGGGCGCCGCCGTCCTCGCGCAGCCGGTAGCCGGCGCCGCGGACCGTCTCGATGCTCTTCACCCCGAACGGGCGGTCCACCTTGTCGCGCAGGTAGCGCACGTACACGTCGATCACGTTCGAGCGGTTCTCGTATGCGAAGTCCCAGGCGTGCTCGAGCAGGTCAAGCCTGCTCAGCACCTCGCCGGGCCGGCGCATGAACGCCTCGAACAGCGCGAACTCCTTCGCCGAGAGGGCGATCTCGGCGTCGCCGCGCTTCACCTCGCGCCTGGCCGGATCGAGGCTCAGATCGCCCACCGACAGCACGGGCGGGCGCTCCGGGCGGCCCCGCCGGATCAGCGCCCTCAGCCGCGCCGACAGCTCGGCGAACGAGAACGGCTTGGTGAGGTAGTCGTCCGCGCCGCCATCCAGCCCTGCCACCCGGTCCTCGACCGCGTCGCGGGCGGTGAGCAGCAGCACCGGCGCCCACACCCCCTGGTCGCGCATCCGCCGGCAGGCCTCGAACCCATCGATGCCCGGCAGCATCACGTCGAGCACGATCGCGTCGTACTCGGTGGCGGCGGCCATCCAGACGCCATCCTCCCCGGTCCGCGCCACGTCCACCGCCGCGCCCTCCTCGCCCAGCCCTCGATTGAGCAGGGCGGCCATCTTCACGTCGTCCTCGACCACCAGCAGACGCATGGCGCCGCCCACGATGACACGGCTTGGATGAGAGGTCCATGAGCGCGTCGTGAGGGCTAGAGCCCCACGGCCGCGAGGGCCTCGGCCCGGTCCGGGTAGAGAGTCGTCGAGACCACCTTGCCGTCCCGGAAGCCCCAGACCAGTGCCGAACCCGGCCCGTCGACCACGACACCGCTTCCCCGGCCGCGCTGCCGGCCGTGAAACACGCCGACCACCTGATCCCCGGCGTCGATGAGCTCGTCGACGACGAGCGCGGATTCGTCGAACGCGTCCCACCAGGACTCGAGGAAGCCGCGCACCTCATCGACCCCGCGAAGAATCCCTCGGTCCAGCCCGACGGACCTCGACCAGTCCTGGACGATGCCGGGATCGGCTTCCTCCAGCAGGGCGTCGGCGTCGCGCCGGTTGAACGCGTCGATCGCCCGCTGCACGGACTCGACGTTCTCCTGGGACATCGCCTACTCCGCCAGCCCCACAGCTTCGAGGGCCTTGCTCCACCCATCCTGCTCGACAAACCATTCCTGCCAGACGATTACGCCACGAGCCGAGAGCTTCACAGCCGTCCCGCCGTCGTTCACTGCTGTCTCGACCCCACTGCTGCGTCCATATCCGACGAAGTCTGTGCGGAGGGCAAGGCGGTCCCCGCCGTCCGCCACGCCGCGGATGGTCCACGCCCAGTCGTCGAAGGCCTCGTCCAGGTCGGCGTAGAGGGTGCGGATGCCCTCATGGCCGCGATAGCAGTCGCTGATCCCCACCCCGGACATGCTTCTCATCCAGACCTCGGCGTGGGGGTCGTAGCTCAGCACCACCACCTCCACGTCGCTGCGGGCCATCGCGGCGAACCCGCGCTCGACCTGCACGTTGACGAGCCGCCTCCTCAACGACGAGCCCGGTCGCAGGCGCAAGAGGGCCCCAGCTATCGGCTGCGCGAGTGCGGGGACACGGACCAGCAACCGGTCGAGCGCGTCGCGCTCGGGTGCTCCCTGCCGAGCTGCGGCGGGTTCCTCCGACATCGCCCACCCAGTCTCTCACCAGCACGTAGAATCGCGGGCCGTGCCGTTCACGCTCAGGAACCTCAGGGAGGATCTGGAGGATGTCGGGTCCAACTTCGACGGCGCGCCGGACCTGGAGTTCCGCCTCGCAAGCAAGGCGCTCGAGCTCGAGCAGTCCGGCCTTGGCTATCAGCGCATCCCGCCCGACTACCGCTTCCCGTACGGCCACACGCACAAGGAGCAGGAGGAGGTGTACGTGGTCGTGCGCGGGAGCGGGCGGATGAAGCTCGACGACGAGATCGTCGAGGTCAAGGAGTGGGACGTGGTGCGCGTCCCGCCCGGTACGTGGCGAGGCTACGAGGGCGGGCCGGAGGGCCTCGAGATCCTCGTCTTCGGTGCGCCCAATCTCGGCGAGGACCCGCGCGAAGACGTGGAGGGTCAGCGCGACTGGTGGGCTGACTAGCGCCCTGTGAGAACCAAGGTGATGGCAGTGCCCGGCTCGAACGGGCGACCTCTCGCTTGTAAGGCGAGCCTAGTTCCCCTCCGGCACGCCAGAAGCAGCGCGCGATCACAGTGCTGGAGCGGCGCGCACCCCGTCGCCATGCTCGACCATTCTTGGGGATCCCCGGGGTTTCGGGCACTAGTCCAAGGCCAGTGCCCATTCACGTCAGCCCTTGGGGCGCCGCGACGATGTCGCGGCGCCCCCGCCTGAGCTGAAGCTGCCCGCTATTCCGACAGCCCTACGGCTCCGAGGGCCGCACCCCGGGTTTCGGCCGCGTGAGAGGCCGTGATCTTGCCGTTCTGGACCGTGAACGTCTGGAAGTAGTGAAAAAGCCTCTCGGATCCTGCGTCTGCACCGCCCGGTACGCAGCCGTCACGATCTCCACGTTCTCCTGCGACATCGCCTACTCCGACAGCCCCACGGCTTCGAGGGCTTCGGCCGGATCCGCGTACACCTGCAAGCGGACCTGCTTTCCGTGACGCACCGTGGCCACCTGGGCAAAGGTCATGTCGACCGGCATCCCGGTCGCCTTCGCGCGCCCGCGCTGGCGCACGATCGCGACGACCTTGTCGCCCGCGTCGTGAAGCGACTCCACGTCGAGCTGCCACTCCTCCCACGCTTCAAGCCAACCCAGCAAGAACCGCTGAGCGCCCTCGATCCCAGCGTACGTCTGCTCTTCTGGCCAACCACGGAAGGTCGACATGTCCCAGACGAACTCGGGATCGAGGTCCGGGCTCAATTCCCCGGTCGCCGCGTAGTGCTCGAAGCCTTGCCGGACGATCTCCACGTTCTCCTGCGACATCGCCCGCAGTCTCTCACCACCACGCCGGTGGTGGACAGAGCAGCGGGCTCGCCGGGATGGGCAGTGCCCGGCTCGAACAGGCGACCTCTCGCTTGTAAGGCGTCGCCCGCTCCAAGCCCTTTGTGTGCCGGAGTCCACTTGTAGAGCGGCAGGAGTGGTCGTCCGGCCGTGAGCGGGAGGCCGCCGGATACGCGCGGATTACCGGGGATTAGCGTCGATTCGGGCACTGGAACCCGCCTGGTGCCCATTCGCGGATGGCGCGATACTGGGCGGGCGATGTCGCAGGAGCACGTCCACGCGGCCTCCGCGGCCTACGCCGCGTTCGCACGCCAGGACTGGGCGGCCTTCATGGCCCATTTCCACGACGATGCCGAGGTCCGCGAAGAGCCTGGCTCCGTGCCCGACCCCGGCACATATCGGGGATGCGAGGAGATCGAGCGCTACTTCCGGTCCTTACCACCGCCTGTTCGAGAACCCCGCGGCAGGGGTCGTGGAGGTGCGCGCGGCGGGCGATAAGACAGTCTCGTCTCTGCGATTCCGAGGCCGCGCAAGGAAGAGCGGTGTGGAAGTGAACGCTCCGTTCGCCCAGGTGGCGACGTGGCGGGACGGCAGGGTCGCGCTGTTGCAGCACTTCGGACGCCGAAGGAAGCCCTCGAAGCCGTGGGGCTGTCGGAGTAGACGATGTCGCAGGAGAACGTGGAGCTCGCGCGGCGGACCTGGGAACTCTGGAGCAAGGGCGCTGACGACGAGGTCGCTCGGCGACTCGCACCCGACGTGGAGTGGCACCACCAGATCGGCCTCGGAACTCCGCAGGAGGGCATCTATCGGGGGCGCGAGGAAGTACTCGAATTGTCCGCAGCGATTCGCGACTCGTTCGATGTGGCTCGTGTCGAAATCGAGGACGTGCGCGACCTCTCCTCCACCGAGGTCCTGGTTCTCGGGCGCCTTCATCTCAAAGGCAGGGGGCAGCGGTGCGGCCGTGACGACCCCCTTTGGCTCTGTGACGGAAGTCCGCGATGGACTCGCCGTGCGGCAGAGATTCTGGACGGACCAGGGCAAGGCCCTCGAAGCCGCGGGGCTGTCGGAGTAGGCGATGTCGCAGGAGAGTCCAACGGACTCGGTTCGCCGGTGATGGGCAGTGCCTGGCTCGAACAGGCGACCTCTCGCTTGTAAGGCGAGCGCTCTACCAGCTGAGCTAACCGCCCGGGGCCGGTGAGGGTAGCGCTCCTCCCTACACTCCCGCGGCGTGAACCAGCGGCTCTTCTGGCGCTCCCTGGCGGTACAGGCCCTGCTCGTCGGCGGGCTGTTCCTGATCCTCGCGCTCGCGCTCGACGATGACTTCTTCGAGGACTGGGGCTACGTGACCGGTCCGATCGCGTGGGCGCTGTGCTCGCTGGCCACTGCGCGGATCCTCTCGCTTCCCTCCGGCCTGGTGCTGTTCGCGGCGCTCGCCGGCGGCGTGGCGGGCCTGCTCGTGAGCCTGGTGGCCGGCCACGCGGTGGGCCTGGGCGTGGCGCTGCTGGTGTTCGCGGCCTCGTGCGGCGGCTATGACGCCGAGCGGGACACGGCTCCGGCCTAAGATCTGGACCCGAGGCCCCGTCGTCTAGTGGTGAAGACCCCGGCTTTTCAAGCCGGTAACGGGAGTTCGATTCTCCCCGGGGCTACTGCCACGGCCGCTCGCCCTAAGCTCTGGTCGCCCCCGTAGCTCAGTGGTTTAGAGCGGCAGGCTTTTAACCTGCGCGGCGGGAGTTCGATTCTCCCCGGGGGCACTCCCTGGAACTCAGGCCGCTGTCGCCGTCAGCGGCCTGAGGTCCAGGCTCCCGCAGTTCCCGCACCTGCCCGACCCCTCGAAGTTGGGGTTCGCAAACGTGTGCGCACGGCACACCTGGCACTCGCATCGGACCTCGTCCGGACCCGGGGCGAAGAAGGGCCGCCGGTGAACGCTCGGCCACTCGGCGTCAAGAAGTTCTCTGGGCATCGGTGAGACGTGATGCATCCGTACTCCCCTGTCTGGAGTTGCAGGCGTTCTTCTACGCGCATTTAGCCAGGCCTCCCGGACATGGGAACCGCCGCACAGCTTTGGTGGAGCCTCAGTGGCGAAAGTGGCGGCGAGACGTGAACACCATTGCAACGTCCGCTGCATCGCACGCCGCGATCACCTCGGGATCGCGCTGCGACCCGCCCGGCTGGATGACCGCCTTCACGCCCGCGTCGATCGCCGACTGGGGGCCGTCGGCGAACGGGAAGAACGCGTCCGACGCCATGGCCGCGCCGTCCAGCGGGATCTCCGCGGCCGCCGCCTTGTCCACCGCCAGCCGCACGGAGTCGATCCGGCTCATCTGCCCGGCGCCTATGCCGGCCGTGCCCAGGTTGCGCGCAAGCACGATGGCGTTCGAGCGCACGTGCTTGCACACCTTCCACGCGAACAGCAGCTCGCCCCACTCGGACTCGGTCGGCTCGCGCTTGGTGACCACGCGCATCTCCTCGCGCGTCTCGAGAGCAACGTCGCGGTCCTGGATCAGGATCCCGCCCCGGACCCGCTTGATGTCCTGTTCGGTCACGGCGGGCCGCCGCTTCTCCGAATCCTCGAGGATGCGCACGTTCTCCTTGCCCTGGAGCACCTCCAGGGCGCCGTCCTCGTAGCCGGGTGCGAACACCAGCTCCACGAACATCCCGTTCAGCGTCTCCGCGAGCGCCTTGTCGACCGGCCGGTTGAAGCACATCACCCCGCCGAACGCGCTCATGCGGTCGCCCGCGAGGGCGCGCTCGAACGCCTCGCCGGGGTCGGCGCCCACCGCGCAGCCGCAAGGGTTGTTGTGCTTGATGATCACCGCCGCCGGCACCTCGAACTCGTCGACCAGCTGGCGCCCGGAGTCCAGATCCAGCAGATTGTTGAAGGACAGCTCCTTGCCGTGGAGCTTCGCCACCATCGACAGCAGGTGCGTGCGCGCACCGGCCTGCTGGTAGTACGCGGCGCGCTGGTGCGGGTTCTCGCCGTAGGCGAGGTCGAGCACCTTCTCGTAGGCGCGCGTGTCCTGGAACGGGAAATCCT
>CAVXGW010000005.1:0-440075 GCA_963761505.1 uncultured Thermoleophilaceae bacterium | reverse complement strand
GACCACGAACGCGCCCTCGCAGCCGTAGGGCTGTCGGAGTAGCCGAGAGAGGTCGGTGGATTTCGAACCACCGACCTCTCGCGTGTGAAGCGTCCCGGCGTGAGCAGTCATCAAACCGCCCAGCTTCGCCTCTAAGAGCGGGAGTCGCAGTTGATTGGCCTGTCCCGAGCCGTGTGCGGAAGTGGTCCGATAGCGGTGGATGCCGTCGGATCCGGGCAATGATTGCCCCATTCGTTCCTGCCGCCCCGGCGGGATACTGGGCGGGCGATGTCGCAGGAGGCCATTGCGATCCTGAAGGCTCTGTGGGCCAACTAGGTCGAGGTCCAGTGGGGTGATGAGCCGTGGACCTGCCTGAGCAGCCAGTCGCCTTCGCGGTCCTCCAGCACCATCGTCATTCGGTACGGGTGTCGCACGACCTGATCCTTGCTCGCCGCGATCTCGGTTCCCACGGCGAGGAGCCATGCGACCGACCCCGATAACGAGACGTCGTGGCGGTCCCACTCCCACGAGTAGGTCGTCTCACTCTCCACGTAGCTGTCGAGGAAGCGCCGGAACTCTGCGGGTCCACGGAGCAGCGGATCCTCAGAGGTGACCACGACCAGGTCGAGGTCGGGCGCGCAGACGCGAAGCACGGCCTCGGGATCCCGGCGCGCGAACCCAGAGCAGAAGCTGTCCAGGACCTCGATCAGCTCAGCTTCGTTGGGGTCGTTCCGGCTCACCTCGACATCACCACCTCGGCGCGCATAGTTCCAGAGTCGCGATCGGACGCCTGCTCGCCCAGGGGGCGAACCCTCGACGGACGCTGTCTAGAGTGCCCCTCCCGTGAAAGGAGCGCGTTTCATTCGCCCAGATGCCTGCTTTCGAAATGGGCGCGGGTGGTTTCGAACCACCGACCTCTCGCGTGTGAAGCGTGGGCTGGTCTTAGTGCGAGAGGCGCCGCGAACCCGCCTCTAGGGCGGCTCGGGCGTGGCGACCCCGTCCGCGCGGTCGGCCGGATACCGTGGATAGCCGGGGATCCCGTCGATTCGGGCAATGAATGTCCTAATGCCCTTGACGCCTGTCGGGATACTGGGCGGGCGATGTCGCAGGAGAACGTGAAGCTGGCAGAGAGGGGTGTCGCGGCGATCAACGAGGCCTACCGGACCGGCGACATCTCGTCTTGGCGTCGGTACGTCGAGGAGGTCTGCGATCCCCAGGTTGTGCTGGAAGCCGAGACCGACGCCTTCACAGAGGGCGAGTGGCGAGGGCACGAGGGCGCGGTGGGGTTCGTTGCGAACCAGATGGACGTGCTCGACGGAATGTGGCTGCGTGGCGACGAATACCTCGAAGTCGGCGAGGATCGGCTCTTGGTGGCGATCACGTTCGGTGGTCGGGCGAGGCACTCCGGCATCGCGGTCGAGATGCATCCGGTGCACGTCTTCACCATGCGTGGCGGCAAGACGGTGCGGTGGCAGATCTTCAGGCGTCGAGCCGAGGCCCTCGAAGCCGTGGGGCTGTCGGAGTAGGCGATGTCGCAGGAGAACGTCGATAACGCCCGGCGGGCCTGGGATGCATACGAGCGCGGCGATCTCTCTGCCGCCATCGCAGACCTCAGCGCCGACATGGTCACCTACGTAGCGCCGCCAATTCCCGTCTCGGGCACGTATCACGGCCCCGAAGGGCCGCTGCAACCGACCCTCGACTGGGCCGAGGGTTTCGACGAGCTGGTGGTCACCGCGCAGGAGTTCTTCGACGCCGGCGACCAGGTGGTGGTCCGCACCCTGCCAAGTCTCGCGGCGCCGAGAGCGGCGCACCGGTCGAACCGACATTTGGTACGTCTTCACATCCGCGGCGGGCAAGACCGTGCGCGCGGACATATTCAACGACAGGGGCGAAGCCCTCGAAGCCGCGGGGCTGGGGAGTAGGCGATGTCGCAGGAGAACGTGGAGCTGCTGCACCGCGCCTATGACGCCTTGAACGAGCGGAACCTCGACGCCTTTCTCGCGCCCATGGATGCTGATGTTGAGTTGATCCCGTTCGAGCGAGCGCTCGAAGGCGGCGGGTCTTACCGCGGACACAGCGGCTTCCGGAGCTGGTGGAACGACGCTTTTGCGAGTTCTTCCGGACTTTCGCGTCGAAGCCCGAGGAGATCCGAGACCTCGGGGACTGGACGCTGACGCGAGGACGCCTCCGAGGTCATGGTGCGAAGAGCAGCGCCGTCTTTGAGCGAGTCGTCTGGCACGTCGCCAGATGGCGAGACGGGAAACAGGTCTGGTGGAGCGCCTTCGAGACTGAGGCCGAGGCCCTCGAAGCCGTGGGGCTGTCGGAGTAGGCGATGTCGCAGAAGAACGTGGAGATAAGACGCAGCATGGAGGGTCAGCTGGCTGAACTTGCAGCCGGTACAGGACTGGGAGCGCACGATCTCCGCGATGGCTGATTCTGGACCCGGGAATGAACTGGATGTCAATCGCGACCCTGCGTTCGCCCTTGACGGCGGGTCTACCGCGGCGCACGAGGCGATTCGCGAGCTCTGGTGGGAAGTGGTACTTCCGCCTGGGAGACCTTCGACTTCGAGATCGCGGAGCTGCATTGATCTCGAGGAGCGGGTGGTCATGCGTGCTGGACTTGCATATGCGGGGGCGCTATGCTGGCATCGAGATGCCATTTGGGAGTTCGCGTTCTGTCGCACATGCTGTGACGGATTCAGGGACGGGCTGGTCGTTCACGTGAAGCTCTACATGAGCGCAGTCGGAAGCCCTCGAAGCCGTGGGGCTGTCGGGGTAGCCGACGATGGGCGCGGGTGGTTTCGAACCACCGACCTCTCGCGTGTGAAGCGAGGCTTGTCTCAGTCCGACGAGCGCCCGAGCCCGCTTGTAGAGCGGCGCGGGCGTGTGCGACCGCGATGGGCGCGGGACGGCGGATACCGTGGAGTACCGGGGATTACCGTCGATTCGGGCACTGGAACCCGCCTGGTGCCCATTCGCGGTTGGCGAGATACTGGCCGGGCGATGTCGCAGGAGAACGTGGACCTTGTGCGAGCCAGCCTGAGGCGTGGAACACAGCGGACATGGACGCCCTGCGTGAGTTTTACGACCCCGGCGTCACGGTGCGCCCCCGGATGGCTGGCCGGAGCCCGGGCCTTTCGTAGGTCGGGAGGCGGTCATGCGCCAATGGGAGCAGCTGCGCGAGACATTCGACGCCGACGCCCTGGAGCTGATCAGCGACTTCATCGACGCCGTCGACCGAGTTGCCGTGAGAGTCAACTGGCGCGGCGCAGGTCATGGCCCTGAGTCGAACATGGAGATGACGGACGTCTTTACGGTGCGCAAGGGCAGGATCTCCAGCATCGAGTGCTTCTGGGACCACGCCGAGGCCCTCGAAGCCGTGGGGTTGTCGGAGTAGGCGGTGTCACAGGAGAACGTGGCGCCGATCCGCCGCACCACCGCCTTTTAGGCGTGCTCCCAGACGTCCACGCTCAGGCAGGCGCTCTGCACCGGTGCTCCCCCTGACGGGAATGCGTAGTATGCGAACGCTCTTCGTCCTTCGCAGCGAGGTGTTGAGCGGGACGCGCGCCGTGCGCGCGCACGTCGTCGCTGGACTTCGCGGACCTCACGAAGCTCCGCCACACCAGGAAGTCGGCGCCGTCGACGTCCCCATCCGCCGAGCACTCCGCTTTGTTGCCGTCCACCCTGTAGCGAGCGCCCTGTGGCACTCCGTGGAGCGACGCGAACAGCCGCCGCTCTGGCCTCCTGGTCGGCTGGTTCACGCTGACCTGGCCCGGATCGGCCTCTGGGTGCGCTGCGCTGTGACCAGCACGCCCTTCGACGCGGCCGCGCGCGGCGAGTCGGCCGCCGTCGGCCCGCTCCCGTCACCCGCCGCCGACACGCTCGTGGCATCGCGACGCCGGCTCCCAGTTGAGCGCCGCCAGGGGAAACTTCGCCCTTCCACCCATCTGCACCCTCCTCGGTCGAGTCCGCGGCTCACCCTAACCGCGGGAGGGGGCGCGCGTCGAATGGGGAGTCGGCCGAGACCCCCTTCGGAAGGCCGTGGTGTTCCACACCGCGGTCGTTCTCGACCCTGACCAGGCCCTCGAAGCCGTGGGGCCGTCGGAGTAGGTCGGCGAATGGGCGCGGGTGGTTTCGAACCACCGACCTCTCGCGTGTGAAGCGTCGGGGTGGGAGCGGCGAGAGGCGGCGAATCTGGCTCTACGAGCGGGCGTGCCGCGTGGTGAACCGTCTGCGCGAGTCTGGCGGATGTCGTCGGATAGCCGTGGATGCCGTTCGATCCGGGCAATGATTGCCCTATCGGTCCAGTCGTCGCGGCGGGATACTGGGCGGGCGATGTCGCAGGAGAACGTGGAGATCGTCGGCGAGCAATTGGCGGCGATCGAGCGTGGCGGTCTGGAAGCGGTGGCCGAGTTCTGGCACCCCGAGATCGAGTGGCTGGGCGTTCCGTCCGCTCCTGCCGTGCCCGGTCGGCTGGATGTAGTCCGATAGCGGTGGATGCCGTCCGATTCGGGCAACGATTGCCCATTCGCTTGCCGCCCGGCGGGATACTGCGCGGGCGATGTCGCAGGAGAACGTGGAGATCGTGCGAGCGATCTATGCGGCCTGGGAGCGCGGCGACTTCAGCGCGACCGAGTGGTTGCACCCCGAGATCGAGTTCGTGATGGTCGGCGGACCCTCGCCTGGCACCTGGACAGGGCTTGCCGGGATGGCAGAGGGCACGCACGAGTTCCTGAGTGCCTGGGAGGACCTTCGTCCTGAGGCGGAGGAGTACCGCGAGCTTGACGGCGAGCGGGTCCTCGTGCTCATCCATCACCGAGGACGCGGGAAGGCAAGTGGCCTGGAACTAGGGCAGATCCTGACGAAGAACGCGGCCCTGTTCCACGTCCGTGATCGCAAGGTGACCAGGTTCGTCGCCTACTGGGACCGCGACCGCGCGCTTGCCGATCTCGGCCTTTCGGAGTAGGCGATGTCGCAGGAGAACGTGGAGATCATCAGGCGAGGCTTCGAGCAGTTCCTTTCGACCGGCGAGCCGCCATGGGCGCTTGTCGCCGAAGACTTCGAGCTTCACGACCATGATTCGCCCGACCAGGGTGTCTACGCAGGTCACGC
Organism: uncultured Thermoleophilaceae bacterium; assembly: GCA_963761505.1. Lineage (GTDB taxonomy): Bacteria > Actinomycetota > Thermoleophilia > Solirubrobacterales > Thermoleophilaceae > JAAYBF01. The sequence goes on along the minus strand of CAVXGW010000005.1, from coordinate 434,979 downwards.
GGGCTACGGGCAATGGCTCAAGGATTGGGACGCGGCGTGGGAGACGTGGACCCTCCAGCTCGAGCGGCTCGTCGATGCTGGCGATGCGGTCGTGGCGATCTACCGCCTGCGGGTCAAGGGGAAGGGGAGCGGAGTCGAACTCGACCGGTCGGAGGCACAGGTTTGGGAGCTTCGAGGTGGCCAAGCGGTGCGGCTGGATGTCTATGGCTCCGCTGCCGAGGCCCTCGAAGCCGTGGGGCTGTCGGAGTAGGCGCTGATGGGCGCGTTGCCACGGGCGGCTGTGTGAAAAAAGACCGCGACGGTGAAACGATGCGCCAGTGCGGCGGACGGCGGCAGCGGTGATCTCATTGGCTCTGGTCGGGTGCGGGGAGGAGGTGCTGTCACCTAAGGACGAGCGTGCCGTCGCGGATGCCACGAATGGCCTGTCGTACTGCCCAGACCGCTTCCCGATTTCGGAGCGCACCTCGCCGCAGGCGGCTAGGAGGCACGTCGAGCGGCTGATAGCGATCTATCGGAAAGACGCGGACGCGATCCAGAACGCGGAGCACCCGGAGGAGCGGGGGACCATGCGGGAGCTGCTGGAAAGCATCGAGCGGAACCTCATCCTTGATCGGTGCGACCCCGCCCTGGTGCGGCGTATCAGGGACGCGCTAGGGGAGTAGTCCACTCCTGATTGGGCACCATTGGGCACTAACTTGCCTCGGCGCTCCGACGCCCGCCGAGGCGCATCTTCGTCGGGACACAGAAAAGCCCCGCTCTCACGGGCCTTCTGTACCGATGGGCGCGGGTGGTTTCGAACCACCGACCTCTCGCGTGTGAAGCGAGCGCTCTCCCACTGAGCTACGCGCCCGGGAGAGGCGTTGATTCTAGGCGGGGCCGAGCTTGACGTCACCGCCACCGGCGGAGAGACTCGGCGCAAGCGACGACAGGAGGGGGAGCGGATGGCCTGGAAGCTCGAGGGCAACTACTTCGAGAACTGCTCGTGCGATGTGCCCTGTCCGTGCACCGTCTCGCTCGACCTGGGCGCGGACCGTGACCGCTGCAACGCGCTGCTGGTGTTCGAGGTCGAGTCCGGCGACGTGGAGGGCGTGGACGTGAGCGGCCTCACGGTCGCCGCCATCGCGGACACGCCCAAGGTGATGAGCGAGGGCAACTGGCGCCTCGGCGTGCTGATCGACGAAACGGCGTCCGGCGAGCAGGTCGAGAAGCTGGGGGCGGTGTTCGGCGGCCAGCTCGGAGGGCCGATGGAGGCGCTCGGGCCGCTGATCGGCGAGAACCTCGGCGTGGAGCAGGTCCCGATGGACGTCAGCCACGAGAACGGGACCCACCGCATCGAGTTCGGCGACGCCGGCGTGATGGAGGTGCAGGAGATCGTGTCGTTCGGGAGGGAGGACGGCAAGCCGGCGCGGCTCGTGGGGATCTTCCACCCGGCCGGCGAGGACCTCACGATCGCGAAGTCCACGCGGTCGAGCGTGAACGCCTTCGGCTCGGAGTTCTCCCACGAGGGACGGTCAGGCTTCGCGGCGCCGTTCGCCTGGTCGGGCTGAGGCTTGGAAGCGAGCACGGATCGCGCGGCCCGCCGCGCGGCTCGAGCGGGCCCAGCTCGTCCTGATCGGGACGCTGCTCGCGCTCGCGGTGGTCGCCTGGGTCGCGACCGACGAGCGCATGGGCGGGATGGAGTCGATGCCCGGCATGGATCTCGGCGGGCTCGGCTTCTACCTCACCGTGTGGGTGGTGATGATGGCCGCGATGATGTTCCCGTCGGTCGCACCCACGGTGCTGATGTACGACCGGCTGAGGGAGGGTCACCGCGCGCGAGGCAAGGGCGCGGCGCCCGACGCCACCGCGCTCTTCGTCGCGGGCTATCTGCTGGTGTGGACCGCGGCGGGCCTCGCCGCGTACGGGCTGTTCGAGCTGGGACGCGAGCTCGACCCCGCCTTCCTCGCGTGGGACGAGGCCGGCCGCTGGATCACGGCCGGCGTGATCATCACGGCGGCCGTGTACCAGGTCACCCCCTGGAAGAACGCCTGCCTGGTGAAGTGCCGCAGTCCGATGATGTTCCTGGCCGAGCGGTGGCGGCACGGGCGCCTGGGTGGCCTCGAGCTGGGGCTGCGCCACGGCGCCTGGTGCCTGGGCTGCTGCTGGGCGTTGATGGCGGCGCTATTCGCGGTCGGCCTGATGAGCCTCGGCTGGATGGCGCTGATCGCCGGCTTCATCGCGGCCGAGAAGCTGCTGCCGTGGCCACGGGCGGCGAGGTACTCGGTGGCGGTCTGCCTGCTGGTGCTCGGGGTGGCCGTTGCCGCGGCTCCCAGTGACGTGCCAGGGTTCGCGGAGCCGGACGGCGCGGAGATGGGCGGGGGCCATGGCGATTCCATGAAGATGGCGCCCGATCCCATGAAGACGGCGCCCGATTCCATGAACATGGCTCCCTGATCGCCGCGTGGCGCCCACGCGCGAGCAGCTTCCGTCAAGTTTTTCATCGCATACCGGGGCAAAGTCGGGACGGATCGGGCAGCGCTACTATCCGCGAAGGACCGTGCTAGGCGGGGAGGTAGCGGTGCCCTGCACCCGCAATCCGCTCTAGCGGGGCCGAATCCCCGTCCGAGGGACCAGGCCTTCGGGGTCAGTACGCCGGACAGAGGCGTCGATGGCCGGGTCCCGCGCGGTGAGCGCTCGCGAACCAGGTCAGATCCGGAAGGAAGCAGCCTTAAGCGGATCCGCTCATGCGCCGCGGATCAACCTGGCCGGAGCCGAAGATCGGCGGGCACGCCTGAAGGCCCGTTTTCGACGACGGGTGCACGGTCCGCTTTCGCCGTACTTCGGCGACCGGCGCAGCCTTGGCGAATGGGGTGTAGCTTGGCCCCGTGCTTGGGAGAGGAGCGGCCTTGGCGGCGCTCACATTGACGCTTGCCGGGGTGCTCACCGCACCCTCTGCCGAGGCGGCCACCCGCTATTCGGTCGCGGGCGGCTGTTACGCCCTTCAGGACGCTGGCTCCGGGCGCATCGTGCCGGGCGCCGAGCGTGTGCGCATGCAGGCGACCACGCTCGGCAGCTACCTCCTGTACCGCCCGGATCGCACGTTCCTCGCCGCCGCGGCGAACGGCTCCGTGGCGCCCGCTCCCGAGCCCAGCCCGGCCGCCGACTGGCGCGTGCGCGAGGCCGGCGGCGGCGCGTTCGCGCTCTCGCCCGCATCCCAGCCGAGCCGCACGCTCCTGAGGGTGCGCTTCGTCCCGGCCCGCGGTTGTGCGGTCTACCCGGAGGCGGCGCTCGACGCCACCGGCACCCCCGCCAAGGGCGCGACCTCCTACGGGGCGGTGCGCGGCTTCATGGAGGGCCACATGCACTGGACGACCTACAACTACCTCGGCGGAAACTTCTTCTGCGGGCGGCCGTGGCATCCCTACGGCATCCCCTTCGCGCTGCCCGACTGCAGCTCGATCGAGGGCCCGCAGGGCACCGCGGCGCCGCTGCAGAACACCCTCAACTACGGCAACCCGGCGCAGCCGCACGACACCCGCGGCTATCCGCACCTCACCTCGTGGGGCTCCGCGAACAACCTCACCTACGAGGGCATGTACTGGCGCTGGGTGGAGCGGTCGTGGGCGTCGGGCCTGCGCCTGATGGTGATGTCGGTGAACGAGAACCGCGAGCTGTGCGAGCTGCAGGCCAACCGCAAGTACCCGTGCGACGAGATGACGACCGTGAGGCGCGGCTTCCAGTCGATCCGGGAGATGCAGCGCTACGTGGACGCCCAGGCCGGCGGCCCGGGCAAGGGCTACTTCCAGATCGTGACCAACCCCAACGACGCCCGCCGGGTGATCAACGCGGGCAAGATGGCCGTGGTGCTCGAGATCGAGATCTCGGAGCTGTTCGGCTGCCGCAACCTCCAGCAGCCGACGTGCGACAAGGCGTCGGTCGATCGCCAGCTCGACGAGATGCACCGGCTCGGCGTGCGCTCGTCGCTGCTGCTGAACAAGTTCGACAACCCGCTCACCGGCGTCCGCTTCGACAGCGGTCCGATCGGCGTGGTCATCAATGCCGGGAACCGCAACAGCTCCGGGTCGTTCTGGAGCGCGGAGACCTGCAAGGGCCCGCTGACCGACAACGAGATCGAGTCCGGCGTCGCCGCAGGGCAGCGCGGCCTTCAACGGCATCCTGGCCGCACTCGGGGTGAGCCCGGGCACGCGTCCCCGCATATCCGCCCGCCCCGCACTGCAACACCCGCGGGCTGACCGAGCTCGGCCGCCACGTGGTCCGCCGCATGATGGCGAAGAAGATGATCGTGAACCCCGACCACATGAGCCAGCGCGGGGTGGACGAGACGCTGTCGCTCCTCGAGGCCAACCGCTACTCCGGCGTGATCTCCCCGCACGGCTGGATGGACCCGGGCAACTGGCCGCGGCTGTGGAAGCTCGGTGGCGTGGCCTTCCCCGGCCACAGCAAGGCGACCGACTACGTGAAGGAGTACCGCCAGTACCGGCCCAAGCGCACGCCCTACCTCAGCGGCTGGGGCTACGGCGCGGACCTCGGCGGGCTCTCGCACCAGCCCGCCGCCGGCTCGGCGAGGTACCCGTTCAAGTCATACGACGGCAAGGTCACCTTCCAGCGACCGCGCACCGGCGAGCGCAGCTTCGACTACACGAAGGAGGGGGTCGCCCACTACGGCCTCTACCCGGAGTGGTTCGAGGAGCTGCGCCGGCTCGGCGGCGGCGGCATGGAGCGCGACATGGTGAACGGCTCGGAGGCCTACCTCGAGATGTGGGAGCGCGCGGAGGGCATCCGCGCCGCCGGCTGCCACCTGCCACGCGGCCGGGTGCGCGGTCGCGGCCTCGGGCGGCTGATCCTGCGCCGCCATTGGACGCGGCTGCTGCAGCGTGCCGGCCAGCCCCAGCAGCGCGGCCGGGTGTGGACCTACTGCGTGCGCGGGCGCCGCAACCGGACGAAGGCGGACTTCGCGGAGCTCACCACCTCGGGCAAGGTCGAGCTGGCGGGCAGCTCCGCCCGCGGCCGCCACGCGGGCCGGATCTTCGTCGGCAGCCGCGCGAGCAGGGTGCGCCGCGTGGCCCGCTCGATCGGCCGCGGGCTCTACGTGCGCCGCGCCGGGCAGGCGGTCGCGGTTCGTCTACTACGTGCGCAAGGGCCGCGTTCGGATGGTGGCCGTGGCCACGCGCAGGCTGGCGAGCAGCAGGCGCCGCCTGCGAGCGGCGGTGCGGCGGGCGCGCCGGGCGCGAGCGGCGCAGGTCAAGCGCACCTTCGTCCCGGCGAGCACGGCCAGCGCGTCACTGAGGGGCGGCAACCTCGCGGGCTCGTCGAACACCCGGCTGAACCGCCAGCTGGCGCTGCTCTGCGGTCTGTAACGCTGAGCGCCCGAAGCCAGGATTTTCGACGGCGGGCGCACTGTCCGCTATGAAATGCATATGCCCGAGGCCCATCACGACGACCTCATCCACGAGCTGGCAGAGCGCTGGAACGCCGGGGACCTCGACCCCTACGCGGAGCTGTTCCACCCCGACATCGTCTTCCTGAGCAGCGAGAGCTGGCCCGAGACCGGAGTCTGGAGGGGCCGCGATTCGCTCCAGGACTTCTGGACACGAGTTCCGCGGCGTATGGGACGACGTGCAGCTCGAAGTGGACGAGGTGCAGCCACGGCGACGGCGCCGTGGCCGGCCGCTGCCACTGGATCACGCGCGGGCGCGTGAGCGGGATGGAGGGCACGATGGAGTTCGCGATCACCCTCTGGGTGCGCGACGGCCAGGTCGTGCGCGGGCAGTTCTTCGACGAGTTTCCCGACGCCCTGGCGGCGGCCGGAGTCGTCGAGGGCGGTGACCGGGCCCGCGGCTAGCATGGGGCGCCCGATGCTCTCCCTCTACCGCCGCCACCGCCCCAAGACCTTCGAGCAGGTGGTGGGCCAGGAGAGCGTGGTGCGCACGCTGCGCAACGCGATCGAGCTCGGCAAGGTCCACCACGCCTATCTGTTCGTCGGCTCGCGTGGCACGGGCAAGACGAGCATGGCCAAGCTGCTCGCCTGCGCGCTGAACGCCCAGGACGGGCCCCGGACCGACTTCTCTCCCGAGGATCCGGCGTGCCGGGCGATCATGGAGGGCAAGTCGCTCGACGTGGTGGAGATGGACGCCGCGTCGAACAACTCGGTCGACGACATCCGCGAGCTGCGCGAGAACGTGGCGCTGGCGCCGATGGGCGGGGAGGACGCCAAGCGCGTCTACATCCTCGACGAGGCCCACATGCTCTCACCGGCGGCGTGGAACGCATTCCTGAAGACGCTCGAGGAGCCGCCCTCCCATGTGGTCTTCGTGCTCGCCACGACCGAGGCCCACAAGGTGCCGGCCACGATCATCGACCGCTGCCACCGCTTCGACTTCCAGCGGCCCACCCTCGACCAGATCGCGGGCGTGCTCACGCGCGTGGCCTCGGAGGAGGGGATCACGCTTCCCGACCAGGCCGTGGGGATGATCGCCCGCAAGGCCGCCGGCAGCTTCCGCGACGCCCTCGGCACGCTGGAGCAGCTCGTGACCTACGGCGGCAACGAGATCGACCTCGACACCGTGCGCCAGAGCCTCGGCGTGGTGGACGCGGAGCTGATCTTCGACGCCACCGACGCCCTGATCGCGCGCGAGCCCAGGGCCGCCCTGCTGGCGATCGAGAGGCTCGCGGAGTCCGGCCGGGACTACGAGCAGTTCATGCGGGACCTCTCCGTGCATCTGCGCCAGGTGCTCGTCACGCAGATCGGCGGCGTGGTGCCCGATTCGTTCGCGGTCACGGCCGAGGACACCGAGCGCGTGGGCGCGCAGGCGGAGCAGCTGGCGCAGGCCGAGCTGCTGCGAGCGATCGACCTCCTGGCGGCCGCGATCGCCGCCGTGAAGGAGGGCTCCGAGCCGCGCCTGCAGCTCGAGGTGGCGCTGTTGAAGGCCACGCAGCCGCAGGTCGACCAGTCGCTGCAGGCGCTGATGTTCCGGATCGACCAGCTCGAGGCGCGGATCGGCGGCGAGAGCCCGCAGGCGGCGCCGCAGGCCTCGGAGCCGCCGCCGCCCCCGCCGCCCGCCCCCAAGGCCGCGGCCGTGGGGGGCGCCGCCGCCGTCGCGGTGGCGGTGGAGCCAGAGGTGGACCCCGAGGAGCCCGCGTCGGCACTGGAGCTCGAGAAGATCGTGGGGCTCTGGGCCGCGGTGGCCGACGCCGTGAGCGAGCAGAACGCGATGGTGGCCGCGCTGATCGCACAGGCGGTGCCGTCCGCGCTGGACGGGGACCGGCTCACGGTGTCGTTCCCGGCCGAGGCCGCCTTCCTCAAGAAGAAGGCGGAGGCCAACCGCGACCTGGTGCTGGGCGCCCTGCGCACCCTCACCGGTAGGGGGCTGGCGGTGGTGTTCGAGCTGAGCGAGGCCGCCGTGGGGCGCGCGCCGCGTACCCTCGGGGAGGAGGAGCTGCTCGAGCGGCTCCGCAGTGACTTCGCGGCCGAGGAGATTCACGAAGACTGATGCCCAAGCAGCCGAACATGAACGACATGATGCGCCAGGTCCAGAAGATGCAGGCCGACATGGCGAAGGCTCAGGACGAGCTGAAGAACGAGACCGTCGAGGCCAGCGCGGGCGGCGGGATGGTCACCGTGAAGGTGAGCGGTGAGCTGGAGGTGCTCGAGGTGCGGATCGACCCCGCGGGCGTCGACCCCGAGGACGTGGAGCTGCTCCAGGACATGGTCCAGGCCGCCACCAACGAGGCGCTGCGCTCGGCTCAGGAGCTGGCGGCGTCGAAGATGGGTGCGGTCACGGGCGGGCTCGGCGGCCTCGGGCTGCCGGGGCTCTAGAACAACCAGCAGCGGCCCCTTGTTCGCCCAACCGATCGAGCGCCTGATCACCGAGCTGGCGCGCCTGCCCGGCATAGGCCGGCGCACGGCACAGCGACTGGCGTTTCACATCCTCCGCGCCTCCGATGAGGAGGCGTTCGCGCTGGCCGACGCGATCCGCGAGGTGAAGGAGAAGGTGGGCCAGTGCGAGATCTGCTTCAACCTCGCCACCGAGGCCACGTGCCGGATCTGCCAGGACGAGCGCCGTGACGGCCACGTGATCTGCGTGGTCGAGGAGCCCAGCGACGTGATCCCGATCGAGCGCACGAACGAGTTCGGCGGCCGCTACCACGTGCTCGGCGGCGCCCTGTCGCCGATCGACGGGGTGGATCCCGAGCACCTGCACATCGCGGAGCTGCTCGAGCGGGCCGCCGCCAACGGCGTGACCGAGGTGGTGGTGGCCACCAACGCCACCACCACCGGCGAGGCCACCGCGCTCTACCTGGCCGACGCCCTGCGCGAGCGGGCCCCCGCCGTGACCGTCACACGCCTCGCCAGCGGCCTGCCGGTGGGCTCAGACCTGGAGTACTCCGATGAGATCACTCTTGGCCGCGCTCTGCGCGGTCGTCGCGAGCTGTAGCGCCCTCGCCCCGGCGGCGCAGGCCCAGTCCTGCACCGGCGACATCGGCGCCGACGGCGTGCCGGCCAAGCCCGGCAAGAACATGCGCTTCGGCATCGGGCCGCTGGTGCAGGCCGGCCAGATCGGCCCCGCTCCCTCGCCCGCGGTGGCCGAGCAGCCGGAGCGCACGCATGCCGCGCTGGCCCGGCTGAGGCCGCCCCGCCGCCCGTTCGTGCTCAGGCTCAACCGCTTCTTCTGGTCCGACGGCGAGGCCGCCTTCCGCCGCTACCTGGCGCTGGCGGACCGCTTCACCAGCCGCGGCTACCTGGTCGAGCTGCAGGTTCGGTACCACCCGAGCGCCGACACAGGAGGGCGACATCGCCGCCTGGACCCGCCACGTGCGCGAGGTGGTCCGCCGCTTCGGCGCCAACCCGCGCGTGGTGGCGCTCCAGATCGCCAACGAGGTGAACCTCACCTTCTCGGAGGACTCCTCCGACGGCGCCTACGACGGCGCGCGCGACGCGCTGGTGCAGGGAGTGATCGCCGCCAAGGACGAGTCCCGGCGGCGCGGGCTCGACCGGCTCGAGATCGGCTTCAACTGGGCCTACCGCACCGACCCCGGGAGCGAGGAGAGCTTCTGGCGCTCGCTGCGCGATCGCGGCGGCCCCGCGTTCGTGAGGGCGCTCGACTGGATCGGCCTGGACGCCTACCCGGGCACGGTGTTCCCGCCGGCCGAGCCCACGCCGGCCGACTACCGCGACGGGATGGTCAACGGCATGAGCACCCTGCGCTGCTTCGCGGGCATCCCGGGCATCCCCGCCACGGTGCCGATGAAGGTGGAGGAGAACGGCTGGCCCACCTTCCCCGGTCGCTCACGCGCCATGCAGGCCCTCGTGCTCGAGGTGATGGTGAACGCCGTGCACGAGTTCCGCGGCACCTACAACGTGACCGACTACCGCTGGTTCAACCTGCGCGACGGCGACAGCTCGTCGCCTCAGCCGTTCCAGCACTTCGGCCTGTTCGACAGCGGCTATGTGGAGAAGCCGGCCTTCGCCGTCTACCGGCGGCTCGTGGATCGGCTCGCGCGCGACGAGCCCGCGCCGTCGCGGCGCCGGCCGCGGATCTCGCTGCGCCTGAGGTACCGCCGCGGGCTCGCCGCCCGCCGGCGCACGTGCGCCCGCGGCCGGGTGCGGGCCACGATCGGGGGCGCCGACCGCGGACTCGTCCGCCATGCCCGCTTCCGCCTGGCCTCGCGCCGCTTCCGCCTGGATCGCCGCGCGCCCTACAGCCGGATCGTCCACCGCCCCGGGCGCCGCCGGCCACACCGCCACGTGGCCCGGGCGGCGGTGCGGATGCGTGACGGGCGGCTGGTGCGGGTCCGGCGGGCGTTCCGGGCGTGCCGATAGTGACCTGAGTCGTCATTTCGGCGGCACGTTCTGGGCGTCTGCACGCGCCTCGCGTCCGCCGGCTCCTCGCCGTGCCACCAGCACGACTGCGGTCGCCGGCGACCGCGAGTCACGCGCAGCCATCCCAGAACGTGAACGCGAACCTCCGACTCAGGTCACCAGTCACCGGATCAGGCCGTAGTCGCGCTTCACCGACAGCACCCGCGTGACCGCGTCGTCCAGGCGCCCGCGGGGGATCTCCTTGGACTGCGCGGCGCGCAGCACGGCGACGTACGCCGCCTGCTGGTCCCCGGTGGAGCCCGAGATGTAGAGCATGTCGGCGCCCGCCTTCACGGCGCTGACCGCCGCGCCGGGCACCCGCTCGAGCGCGGAGATCGGCGGGTCGGCCAGATCGTCGGTGATCGCCACGCCCTGGAAGCGCAGCCCGCGCTTGAGCAGGTCGGTGATCACCCTCCGTGAGAGCGAGGCGGGGGTCACGAAGTCGTCGGTGGCATACAGCCCGTGCCCCACAAGCACGGCCGGCACGCCGGCGTCGATCGCCGCCCGGAACGGCGCCAGGTCGCGGCGGCGCAGCTCGGCCAGCGACTGCCCCACGTTCGCCGGTCCCTCCTCGGTCGACTGTGAGGCCGAGCCGAGCCCCGGGAAGTGCTTGGCGGCGGCGATGACCTTGGCCTCCCGGTAGGCGCCCACCACCGCTCGGGCGTAGCCCGACACGGCGGCGGGATCGTCGGAGAACGCCCGCGGCCCCACCGCCGGATCGTCGGCCAGGCCCACGTCGACCACCGGTCCGAGCACGCCGTTCACGCCGAGCGGCTTGAGCGTGGCGCCGGCCTCGGCGGCCTCGCGGGCGGCCGTGGAGATGTCCGGCAGGTCCGACGCCGCGGTGGGGGGCGGGAGGTCGGGGAACGAGTTGAACTCGCCGCCCTCCTGCACCGCCGTCACCAGCGGCGGCACGTGACGCTCCTGGCGCGAGATCACCGCGGCCTCCCCGGCCAGGAGAGCGAGCTGCTGAGGATCGGTGTAGTTGTCCCGCCCGATCACGATGCCGCCGAGGTCGAGCCGCCGCAGCTGGCGGAAGACCGGGCCGGTGAGGTCCTGGCCCTCGAACCCGAACAGGAACAGCTGGGCCACCTTGCGCTCCAGCGGCAGCCGCCCGGCCAGCTCCTGCACGCTTCGAGGCACCCCCCGGCGCCCGTTCGCGGCGGAACGCTCGGGCGGCGGAGGGATCACCCGCGCGAGGAACGAGGCACGTTGCCCCGCGGGGGCCTGGCTGCCGGCCTCGGGCACCGGGCCGCCGCTGTCGTCGTCGCGAGCGACCAGCGCCCCGGCCACCGCGGAGCCGATCGCGATCAACACCAGGGCGGCGACTGCGAGCACCCTTCTGACGCGCCGGTCTCCCACGGGCCGAACGCTAACCTGCCTCGGCCATGCCGGACGCAGCCCCGCAGAGCGCCCAGACCGTCGTGATGAAGTTCGGCGGCACCTCGGTGGCCGACGCCGAGCGGATCAAGCGGGCCGCCGGGCGGATCGTGCAGGCGGCCGAGGAGGGCAATCGCGTGGTGGCGGTGCTGTCCGCCCGCGGGAAGACCACCGACGACCTGGTGGAGATGGCGTACGAGGTGTCCGAGCGCCCGTTCCCGCGCGAGATGGACATGCTGCTGTCCACGGGCGAGCGGATCTCGTGCGCGCTGGCGGCGATGGTGATCAACGACCTGGGCCACGAGGCGATCTCGCTCACGGGATCCCAGGCCGGCATCGTGACCGACACCTCCCACACCAAGGCGCGGATCCTCGACGTGAAGGCCGACCGCATCCGCGAGGCGCTCGAGGACGACAAGATCGTGCTGGTGGCCGGCTTCCAGGGAGTCTCCACCGAGTTCGACGTGACCACCCTGGGCCGCGGCGGCTCGGACACCACGGCGGTGGCGCTGGCGGCGGCGCTGGGGGCCGATGTCTGCGAGATCTACACCGACGTCGCCGGGGTCTTCAGCGCCGACCCCCGGATCGTGCCCGACGCCAAGAAGCTCACGGTCGTCTCGTTCGAGGAGATGCTCGAGATGGCGGCGTCGGGCGCCGGGGTGCTCCAGCTGCGCGCGGTGGAGTACGCGCGCAACCACGGCATCCCGCTCCACTGCCGATCGAGCTTCGACGACGGACCCGGTACCTTCGTCGTCGACGAGCACGCCACCATGGAACGACCACTCGTAACCGCAGTCACGCACTCGACCGACGAGGCCCGGATCACGCTCACCGGCCTGCCGGACAGGCCCGGCATCGCCGGCCGCGTGCTCACCGCGCTGGCCGAAGCCAACGTGAACGTGGACATGATCATCCAGAACGAGCCCGAGTCCGAGGGGGCCTCGGCCGACATGTCGTTCACGGTGCCGCGCTCCGATCTCCAGACCGCGCTCGACTCACTCGCCCCGGTCAAGGAAGAGCTGGGCATCGGCGGCATGGCCAGCGACCCCAGCATGGGGAAGGTGTCGATCGTCGGGGCCGGAATGAAGTCCCATCCGGGCGTTGCTGCGAAGACCTTCAGCGTGCTGGGCGAGGCCGAGGTGAACATCGAGATGATCTCCACGTCGCCGATCAAGATCTCCTGCGTGATCCGCGAGGAGGACGTGGAGCGCGCCGTGAAGGGACTTCACACGGCGTTCGAGCTGGGCGCCGACGCCGTGCGCCACGAGGACGTGTCGGGCGACCACCGGCCGGTGGTGTCGTGAGGGTCGCGGTCGTGGGCGGCACCGGCGCCGTCGGCTCGACCATGCTCGGCGTGATGCGCGAGCGCGGCTTCCCCGCCGACGAGGTCGTGCCGTTCGCCTCCGAGCGCTCCGCCGGCAGGGCGATCGACTGGGGTGAGCGCACGCTCACCGTGCATCCGCTGTCCGACGAGTCGATCCAGGGCTTCGACCTCGCGCTGTTCTCCGCCGGGTCGGGCGTGAGCGAGGAGTGGGGGCCGCGGTTCGCCGACGCCGGCGCGGTGGTGGTGGACAACTCGTCCTTCTGGCGCATGCACGACGACGTGCCGCTGGTGATAGCCGAGGTGAACCCCGAGGCGCTGGACTCCCACAACGGGATCGTGGCCAACCCCAACTGCTCGACGATGCAGGCCGTGGTGGCGCTGAAGCCGATCCTCGACCGCGCCGGGATCGAGCGGATCGTGTTCTCCACCTACCAGTCGGTGTCGGGCACCGGCCAGCGGGCCGTCGAGGAGCTGCACGACCAGGCGCTGGCGGTGATCGAGGCCAAGGAGATCCCCGCGCCGGCGGTCTACCCCCACCAGATCGCGTTCAACGTGATCCCGCAGGTGGAGTCGTTCAAGGACGGCGACGACTACACCACCGAGGAGCGCAAGATGATGGCCGAGACGCGCAAGATCCTCGGCGACGAGAGCATCGGCATCTCCGCCACGTGCGTGCGGGTGCCCGTCTACACCGGTCACTCGGAGTCGGTCAACGTGCAGACGCGCGACGAGCTCTCACCGGAGGACTGCCGGGAGCTGCTCGCCGCCGCTCCCGGCGTGCAGGTGATCGACAACCCCGCCGACGGGCTCTACCCGCTCGCGATCGAGGGGGCCGGCCAGGACGAGGTGCTGGTGGGCCGGATCCGGCGCGACCCCTCGCACGACCGCTGCCTGAACATGTGGGTGGTGGGCGACAACCTGCGCAAGGGCGCCGCCACCAACGCGGTGCAGGTGGCCGAGCTGCTGGTCACCCGGGGCTTGGTCAGCCCGCGTCGGGCGCCTGCGTGACCAGGGCCTCCGGCCGCGCCAGCCGCGCCAGGTCGCGCCGCGAGGAGATGCCGAGCTTGCGGTAGATGTTGCGCGCGTGCGTGCGCACCGTCTCGAGCCCGATCGACAGCGCCTGCGCGATCTGCGCGTTGGTCGCCCCGTCCTGGAGCAGCTCCAGCACGTCCGCCTCGCGCGGGGTGAGCAGGTCGGACCCCTTGACCCCGCGGTCGCCGTTCCCCCCCGAGGCCGCCGAGCGCGGCAGCACGTGCATCCCGCGCGACGCCAGGTGGATGGCGTTCACCACGTCACGGCCCTGGGTCTCCTTCGACAGGCACGCGGTGGCGCCGAAGGAGAGCATCTGGTTGCACTCCGACGCCGTGGGCCGGTTGGCCAGCACCACCAGCCGCGTGGCCGGGAACGACTGGTGTAGCTGGAACACCTGCGCGGCGCTGGTGAGCGTGCCGAAGTTCAGCACCGCCACGTCGGGCGCGTGCGCGCCGATCGAGCGCTCGATCGCCGACGGCAGCACCTCGTCGTCGAGGATGTGCAGGTTGGGGTCCTCCTCGACCAGGTGGGTGAGCCCGATCGCAACCAGATCCTCGAACTTCGCAACGACGACGCTCACGGGACTGCGCATCAGGTCCAGTGTAGGGGTGAGGTCGGGGGGAGACAAATCCCCTGTCGCCTCACCCTTCGCCTCCCCCGAAGATCACTCCTGTCAGGGGAAGAAACTGACCGTCCAGTCAGGCACTCTGCTTGAACATCTTGCAAGGGCGGACTGGGGTACGCCAAGCAAATCGAGAAGCCCGCCAGCCACGGCGGGTTTTCTCATTTCTGGGGGGAGGACCGAGGCCGGGCATCCTGCCCGACCTTCTGAGAATCAGCCGCCATCCTGGCGGCGTTGAACGGCGCCTTCGGCGCCTCCTCCTAGGCTGCGGCCAGCTCGGCCACTTTGCGCTGGACGTCGCGCGTCTTCACCACGTGCTTGTCCATCCCGAGCTCCTTGGGCTCGAAGCCCAGCGCCAGCCCCACCAGCTGCGGTAGGTGCAGCACGGGCACGTCCAGGTCGCGCTCCACGAACTTCGCCGCGTCGGGCTGCTGCATGTCGAGGTTGAGGTGGCACAGCGGGCAGGGGGTCACCAGGCAGTCCGCGCCGGCGTCGATCGCGTCGGCCAGATGGCGGCCGGCCTGGCGTAGCGATGTGGTGCGGTTCATCGTGATCACCGGGAAGCCGCAGCACTTGTGGCTGCCCGCGTACTCGACCGGCTCCGCGCCGAGCACCTCGATCAGGATGTCGAGGTACTTGTCGCGGTTGGGATGCTCGTGGTAGCCGAGGCGCTCCGTGGGCCGGACGATGTAGCACCCGTAGAACGGCGCGATCCGCAGCCCCTCGAGCGGGCGCACGATCTTCGACGCCAGCGCGTCGACTCCGATCTCCTCCACCAGCAGCCAGAGGAAGTTCTTGTTCCACCAGTCGCCGCCTGCCTGGTAGCTCAGGCCCTCGTCGCGCAGGTGGTTGTTCACGTGCTCGCGGTAGCCGGAGTCCGCGTCCAGGCGCTCCTGGCACTCCGACTGCGCGCCCTGGCAGGTGGAGCAGATGTTCATCATGCCCATCGCGCCGTCCACCTTCTGGGCCATCGCGAACGTGCGCGCGTTGAGCGTGTCCACCAGCTCCTGGTTGTGCTCGGCGATCACGCCCGCGCCGCAGCAGTTCGCGCGGTCGAGCTCCACCAACTCGAGGTCGAGCTTGGGCGCCACCAGCTCCATCGAGCCGTGCAACTCGGGGGTGAAGCCGCGCGAGACGCAGCCGGGCCAGTACGCGAGCTTCATTAGCCGTCCTCCTCGGGCTCGACATCGCCCTCGCCGACGATGTACAGGTTCAACTCCAGGCGCTCGTCGTGTGAGTGGATCTCCTTGAAGATCTTCTTGACCTTGTCCTGGTCGGGCAGCTTGGGGTGCAGCAGCGCCTTGCGCGGCGTGACCTTGCCGGACGTGACGCCGCGTACGGCCGTGCCGATAGTGGGCATGAGGTTCTTCACGCCGTGCGGCGTGAACTGGCCCTTCACCAGCGAGCCGTCGCCGAAGCTGCGCGGAAGCAGCTGCGCCTCGTGAAGGGTGCCCCAGCGCTCGATGATGTCCACGAACGCCTTCTCGTGGCCGTAGCCGTTGTTCTTGTCCTTGATCCCGTGGTCGTTGGTCGCCTTGCGCCGCAGGCGCATGATCTGGCTCATCGGCGCCACGTCCTTGGGGCAGACCTCGATGCAGGCGAAGCAGTGGGTGCAGTCGTAGATGCCGTGCGGGTCCTCGGCCAGGTCCTTCAGGCGCTCCTCGTGCTGCCCGTCGCGCGGGTCGCCCACGAACCGGTAGGCCTTGGCCAGCGCGGCCGGCCCCACGAACTCGGGGTCCACCTCCAGCGACAGGCACGCGCCGACGCACACGCCGCACTGGATGCAGGCCATCGCCTGGGTCACGTCGATCATCGCCTCGGCGGGCACGATGTACTCGCGGTCCGGGGGCGGGCCCTCGGGCAGCAGCCACGGCACCACGCGCTGGACCTTCTTCCAGTGGACCGCGTCCATGTCCACGATCAGGTCCTTGATCACGGGGAAGTTGTTCATCGGTTCCACCACGATCGGCTCGCCGTCGCCGGCCTTCTTGGCCGCGTCGGAGATCCGCGTGTTGCACGCCAGCGCCGTCTTGCCGTTGATGCGCACGCCACAGGAGCCGCAGATGGCCGCGCGGCAGGAGCAGCGGATGCCGATCGAGGCGTCCTCGTGGTCCTTGGCGTAGAGGATCCCGTCGAGCACCGAGCGCTCCGGGTCCACGTCCACGGAGTAGTCGCGGTACTGCGCGACCTCGCCCGACTCGGGGTTGTACCGGCGGATTTTCAGGGTGTAGTCGGCCATGTCAGAGGGTTGACAGTCGGCAGAGGGCAGTCGGCAGGCTCGGGCCTTCTGACCCTGCCCCTGGTCGGCTGTCGACGTTCTCCTGTCGATCTGATCAGTATGTCCTCTCCTCAGGCTCCCACTGCGTCATGGTCACCTCTGAATAGGAGACCTCGGGCACGTCGCCTCCGTTCACCGACAGGTTGATGTGCTTCAGCCACTCCTCGTCGTTGCGCTCGGGGAAGTCCGTGCGGTACTGGGCGCCGCGGCTCTCCTTGCGCTCCAGCGCGCCCATCACGATGCACTCGGCGTTGTCGAGCATGAACTGCAGCTCCAGCGCCCCGAGCACGTCCTGGTTGAACACCGAGCCCTTGTCGTCCACGGACACGGTCTTCACCTCCTCCTGGAGGCGCTTCACGGTCTCGAGCGCCCCGCGCAGCCGCTGCTCGTCCCGGAACACCGACACCTGGCCGTCCATCACAGCGCCCAGCTCGGCCTTCAGCTCCGAGACGCGCCGGCCGGTGCGGTCGCGCGACACGATCTCCGCGATGTGGTCGCGCTCGCGCGAGAGCTCCTCGCCGGCGGGCGTGGGCATGGCCATCGCCTTCGCCGTGTGCGCGGCGTGCTCGCCCGAGCGGCGCCCGAAGATCAGGGTGTCGAGCAGCGAGTTGGCGCCCAGGCGGTTGCCGCCGTGCACCGAGACGCACGCGCACTCGCCGGCCGCGTAGAGGCCGGGAACCTCGGTCTGGCCGTCGACGTCGGTCTTGATCCCGCCCATCACGTAGTGGTTGCCCGGCTTGATGTGGATCGGCTCGCGGGTGATGTCCACTCCGGCGAAGTCGCGGCCCACGTTCACGATCTCGCGCAGCGCCTGAAGGATGCGGGCGCGTGGGACCTTGGTGATGTCGAGCGCGACCGTGCCGTCGGGGAAGCCGCGGCCCTCGTCGATCTCGGTCTGCTCCGCGCGTGAGACCACGTCGCGCGAGGCCAGCTCCATCTTGTTGGGCGCGTACTTCTCCATGAACCGCTCGCCCTGGGCGTTGTAGAGATGGGCGCCCTCGCCCCGGGCGCCCTCCGTGATCAGCAACCCGATGCCGGCGAGCGTGGTGGGGTGGTACTGCACCATCTCCATGTCCATCAGCGGGGCGCCCGCCCGGTAGGCCATGGCGATGCCGTCGCCCGTGCATATGAGCGCGTTCGTGGTGGGGTTGAAGATCTGGCCGTTGCCGCCGGTGGCGAGGATCACGGCCTTGGCGGTGAACACCTCGAGCGAGCCGTCGCGGATGTTGCGCGTGACCGCGCCGGCGATCCGCCCGTCGTCGGCGCGCACCAGGGCCGTGGTGAACCACTCCTCGAAGCGCTCCACCTCGTCGTGCTTCATCAGTTGCTCGTAGAGCACGTGCAGCAGCGCCTGGCCGGTGATGTCGGCCACGTAGTAGGTGCGTGCGGCCGAGGCGCCTCCGAACGCGCGGGTGCCGAGCCTGCCCTCCTCGTTGCGGTGGAAGGTCACGCCCAGGTGCTCGAGGTGCAGCACCTCGTTGGGCGCCTCGCGGCACATGATCTCGATCGCGTCCTGGTCGCCCAGGTAGTCCGACCCCTTCACCGTGTCGAACGCGTGCGACTCCCACGAGTCCTCGGGGTTCAGCGCCGCGTTGATCCCCCCGGCGGCGGCGTTGGAGTGGGACCGGACCGGGTGGACCTTGGAGATGATGCCCGACGGAGGCGCCATTCTCCGCCGCGGCGAGGGCGGCGCGCTGTCCGGCGAGGCCGGCTCCTATGACGAGGACGTCGTGCTCAGGCATGAGGGGGGTGAGGCGGCGGCAATCCTATGCGAAGCCTCACCGTGCGTACGTGCGTTGGCCCACGTTGGCGCTTCGCTTCGGGTGAAGGCCGGCGCCCGTGGCTACACCGGCCGAAGCGCCCGGCGCACCTGGTCCACGGTCACGATCCCGCGCAGGCGCCCCTCCGGGTCCACGGCCATGATCGCCCCGAGCCGGGCCAGGCCCTCGCGTCCGAGCAGCGCTTCGAGCGGTTCCTCGAGGCCCACCCGCAGCCCGCTCCCGTCGGCGCCCTCGGCCGCCATCACCGACGCCACCGGACGGCCGGCCCGGGCCGCCTCCGGCACCGAGTCCACCGCTTCCAGGGTGACCAGGCCGGCCAGCCGGCCGTCGGCGTCGACCACGGGGAACCACGGATATCGGTAGCGCAGGAAGAACTCGTCGAGCGCCCGGTCGAGCGGTAGCTGGTCGGGGATCGCCACCGGCTCGGCGTCCATCACGTCGGACACGCGCAGGCCCTCGATCCGGTCGGTGATCGCGGTCTGCACCTCCGCCTGCCGGGCCGCCTGCCCGAGGAAGTAGCCCACGAAGCCGAGCCAGATGCCCGTGATGATCGCGCCCACGAAGAACAGGTAGACGCCCAGGGCGATCATCAGGAACGAGAAGACGCGACCCAGCCGGGCGGCGAAGCGGGTGGCCTTGCTGCGGTCGCCGGTGCGCCACCAGGCGATCGCGCGCGCGATCCGCCCCCCGTCGAGCGGGAACCCGGGGATCAGGTTGAACGCCAGCAGCAGCGCGTTCACGAACCCCAGCCATGCGAGCACCGCCACCGCCTCGCTCGCGCCGGTGGCGTCGAAGAAGAGCGCGTCCAGCGCGTCGTTCGTGCCGGTGGCGGCCATCACGATCGCCACGCAGATCACGGCCAGCACGGCCGTCACGGCCGGGCCGGCCGCGGCCACGCGGAACTCCTCGCCGGCCGAGGTGGTGTCGCGCTCCAGCTTCGCCACGCCGCCGAACATCCACAGGTCGATGCCCAGGATTCCGATGCCGTTGCGGATCGCCACCACCGCATGGCCGAGCTCGTGCAGCAGCACGCTGCCGAAGAACAGCAGCGCCGAGATCACCGCGAGCACGAACGAGGTCGTGCCCTCGCCGGGGAAGAGGTCGGCGTAGTAGCCCGAGAGCGACCAGATGATCAGGAACAGGACGATGAACCAGCTGGGCTCCACGCCGATGCGGATGCCGAACACCCGCGCGAGCTGAATCGATCCGCCGCCGCCGAACATGGGACGAATGGTGGCAGCTAGGTTTCCGCGCGGCCGATGAGGATCGTCTACACCCACACCGACGAGGCGCCGGCGCTCGCCACCCAGTCGCTGCTTCCGATCATCAGGGCGTTCGCCGCGCCCGCCGGCGTGGAGATCGAGCTGCGCGACATCTCGCTCGCCGGGCCGCATCCTCGCCCAGTTCCCCGACCGCCTGAGCGACGACCAGCAGGTGGCCGACGCGCTCGCCGAGCTCGGTGAGCTCGCCAAGACGCCCGAGGCGAACATCATCAAGCTGCCGAACATCAGCGCCTCGGTGCCGCAGCTCAAGCGCGCGATCGAGGAGCTCCAGGAGAAGGGGTTCGACGATCCCCGACTACCCCGAGAGCCCGGCGGACGACGACGGAGCGCGACGTGCGGGCGCCGCTACGACGCGGTCAAGGGCTCGGCGGTGAACCCGGTGCTGCGCGAGGGCAACTCCGACCGCCGCGCACCCGAGTCGGTGAAGGCCTACGCCAGGGCCCACCCGCACTCGATGGGGGCCTGGTCGCCGGACTCGCGCACGCACGTGGCGACGATGGGGGACGGCGACTTCCGCTCGACCGAGCGGTCGGTGACCGTCGCCGAGGCGGACGACGTGCGGATCGAGCACGTCGCCGCCGGCGGTGAGGTGACCGTGCTCAAGGAGTCGATCTCCCTGCTCGCCGGCGAGGTGATCGACGCCGCCGTGATGCGCCGCGCCGCGCTCCAGCGGTTCCTCGCCGAGCAGGTCGCCGACGCGAAGGAGACGGGCCTCCTCTTCTCGCTGCACCTGAAGGCGACGATGATGAAGGTCTCCGACCCGATCATCTTCGGCCACGCCGTGCGCGTGATGTTCGGCGAGCTGTTCGACAAGCGCCCCGGCATCGCCCCGAACGACGGCCTCGCCGCGCTCGCCGCGGCCGACGCCGGCGCACAGGACGAGATCGACGCCGTGCTGGCCGAGGGCCCCGACCTCTACATGGTCGACTCCGACCGCGGCATCACCAACCTGCACGTGCCGAGCGACGTGATCGTGGACGCGTCGATGCCGGCGCTGATCCGCTCCAGCGGCCAGGGCTGGGACGCCCACGGAGAGCAGCGCGACACGAAGTGCGTGATCCCCGACAGCTCCTACGCCGCGCTGTACCAGGCGACGATCGACCACTGCCGCGAGCACGGCGCGTTCGACCCGGCGACCATGGGCACCACGCCGAACGTCGGGCTGATGGCCCAGAAGGCCGAGGAGTACGGCTCGCACGACAAGACCTTCGAGATCGAGGCCCCCGGGACCGTGCGCGTGGTGAACGGCGCCGGCGAGGCGCTGCTCGAGCACGAGGTGGAGGAGGGCGACATCTGGCGCATGTGCCAGACCAAGGACGCCGCGATCCAGGACTGGGTGCGGCTGGCCGTCGAGCGCGCGGCCGCGACCGGTGCGCCCGCCGTCTTCTGGCTCGACGAGACGCGGCCGCACGACGCCGAGCTGCTGAAGAAGGTGCGCCCGGCGCTCGAGGCGCTCGACACGGGCGGCGCCCAGATCGAGATCCTCCCGGTGGCCGAGGCCGCTCGCTTCACGCTCGAGCGCGCCCGCCGTGGCGAGGACACGATCTCGGTGACGGGCAACGTGCTCCGCGACTACCTCACCGACCTGTTCCCGATCCTCGAGCTCGGCACGAGCGCGAAGATGCTCTCGATCGTTCCGCTGATGGAGGGCGGTGGCCTGTTCGAGACCGGCGCCGGCGGCTCGGCGCCGAAGCACGTGCAGCAGTTCGTCGAGGAGAACCACCTGCGCTGGGACTCCCTCGGCGAGTTCCTGGCGCTGGCGGCCTCGCTCGAGTTCCTGGCCGAGCGGGCGGGCAACGCCCGCGCGCGGGTGCTGGGCGAGGCGCTCGACCGCGCCACCGGCAGGCTGCTCGAGGAGGGCCGCTCCCCGTCACGCAAGGCCGGCGAGCTCGACAACCGCGGCAGCCACGCCTACCTGGCGATCTACTGGGCGGCGGAGCTCGCCGCCCAGACCGACGACCCCGACCTCGCCAAGGAGCTCGGGCCGCTCGCCGAGCGGCTGGCGGCCGCCGAGGAGCAGGTCGTGGCGGAGCTGAACGGAGTTCAGGGCGAGCGCGTGGACATCGGCGGCTACTTCCGCCCGGACGTGGACGCCGTGGCCGCCGCGATGCGCCCGAGTGAGACGCTCAACGCGGCGCTCGAGGCGGCTCCGTAGGATCGCCGCAAAAGCATCCAGACAGGAGAGCCGACCTTCCCATGACACCCCCCGTACGAGTAGCCGTGACCGGCGCCGCCGGCCAGATCGGCTACGCCCTGCTGTTCCGCATCGCTAGCGGCCAGCTCCTGGGCCCCGACACCCCCATGCAGCTGTCCCTGCTGGAGATCCCCGACGCCGTGAAGGCGGCCGAGGGCACCGCGATGGAGCTGGACGACTGCGCCTTCCCCCTGCTGGCGGGGATCGACATCCACGACGATCCGAAGGCGGCCTTCGACGGCGCCAACGTGTGCCTGCTGGTGGGCGCGCGCCCCCGCACCAAGGGGATGGAGCGCGCCGACCTGCTGGAGGCCAACGGAGGGATCTTCAAGCCCCAGGGCGAGGCGATCGCGGCGGGCGCCGCGGACGACGTGAAGGTGCTGGTGGTGGGCAACCCGGCCAACACGAACGCGCTTGATCGCGATGTCCAACGCCGACGGCGTGCCGGCCGAGCGCTTCACCGCCATGACCCGCCTCGACCAGAACCGGGCGATGACCCAGCTCGCGAAGAAGGCGGGCGCGCCGGTGGGAGAGGTCACCAACCTCGCGGTGTGGGGCAACCACTCGCCCACGATGTACCCGGACGTGTTCAACGCCAAGGTGTCCGGCGGCTCCGCCTGGGAGGCGGTGGGCGAGGACCAGGACTGGCTCGAGGAGAACTTCATCCTCACGGTGGGCAAGCGCGGCGCCGCGATCATCGAGGCGCGTGGCGCCTCCTCCGCCGCCTCGGCGGCCAACGCCGCGATCGACCACGTGCACGACTGGGTGCTCGGCACGGCCGAGGGCGACTGGGTGTCGATGGCGGTGCCGAGCGACGGCAGCTACGACGTGCCCGAGGGGATCATCTCGAGCTTCCCCGTCACCTGTTCGGGAGGCGAGTGGAAGATCGTCGAGGGGCTGGAGCTGAGTGGCTTCAGCCGGCAGAAGATCGACGCCACCGCGCAGGAGCTCGTGGACGAGCGCCAGGCCGTGAAGGAACTAGGCCTGGTCTGACCCCTAAGCCGGGTGCCAGCCCTTGCCCTTCTTCTTCACCTTCCCGTCCTTCTGAAGCCCGGGCATCACGCGGTACAGGTAGTTCGCCTGGATCCCCATCGAGTCGGCCAGCTCCGGAATGGTGATCCCCGGCCGTGCGTTCACCAGCTCCTGGGCCTGGAGGGCGCGCTTGCCGCTGCCGCGCGGCCGCCCCCGGCGGCCCGTGCGCCGGCGCCCGCGAGCCGGTGAGGAGGTCCGCCGCTTCGTCGTGCCGCCCGAGGGCACGCCCGCCAGCGCGGCGGCGGCCTTCTGCAGGCGCTCGTACTCGTCAACGAGCGGCCGCAGCTCCTTCAGGCGTCCGTCGATTTCCTTGCGCTTTACATCCAGAAAATCCGTCATGGATGTGACAGTAACAGTTATTCGAGGAGCTTCTTGAGTCTCTGCAATGACTCGTCCAGCTCGCCCGCGGTCACTCGGCGCACCATCGGCCCGGCCATCTTCCCGAGCGGGCCGCCGGGCAGCTTGAACTCGTTCGAGTAACGAAAATGGGTGCCACCACCGTCTATTGGTGTAAGTTCGTTCACCACCTTCGCGGTCGAGCGCACGGGCCCCTTGCCCTCCCACACCAGCAGCGCCGGACGGTCGCTCTCCACCACCTTCCACTTCACCTTGAACTTCTGGCCCGCGAGGCGAAGGCACTGGCCCATGGTCGAGCCCTTCACCAGCTCGTCCGGGGGGTCTCCGTCCACGTACTGGTGAATCGTGACCCAGTCGCCCAGGCGGTCGGGGTCGGCGATCAGGTCGTACACCTCCTGGGGCGGCGCGGCGATCTCGATGTCGCGCTCCACCTTCACCGCGCCGCCAGCTCCTCGTTGCGCTCCCACTCGGCGAGGGCACGGTCCACCGCGCGCTCGAACGACAGGGGGCGGATGCCGTACATCTCCGGCGCCTCGGCGGAGTCGCGCGGGAGCAGCTCGTGCTCCAGGCTCTGCATCAGCGGGCGCACCAGCTCCAGCGGCTGCTCGGTCACCGCGCTCACCACGGCGCTCGCGGGCGGCGTGAGCGAGAAGCCGAGGCCCAGGGGCGTCCGGCCCACCCCCATCGACTCCGCGATCCGCTCGATCATGGCGCCGTAGCTGACCACGTCCGGGCCGGCGATGTCGAGCGAGCGCCCGGCGGACTCCGGCACCCGCGGGGTGCGAGCGAGGAACTCGACGGCGTCGCGCTCGGCGATCGGCTGGGTCAGGTTCCGCCGCCAGGCCGGCAGCGGGAGCACCCGCAGGCGCTCCACCAGGCGCACGAGGATCCGGAACGAGGACGATCTGGCGCCGATCACGATCGACGCCCGCAGCGCGGTGGCGGCGGGCGCGGAGTCGAGCAGGATCTCCTCCACCTCGATCCGGGAGGCGATGTGAGCGGAAGGGGGCCCGTCGGTGGGTGCGATGCCGCCCAGGTACACCACGCGCTCGACCCCCGCGTCCCGGGCGGCGACGGCGAAGTTCTCGGCGGCGCGGCGGTCGCGGTCGGCGAAGTCGTCGCGGCCGCTCGAGCCGGGCGCGGCGGGCTCCATCGAGTGCACGAGGTAGTAGGCGGCCTCGCAGCCCTCGAGTGCCTCGCGGACCCCGTGGCCCGCCAGCACGTCTCCGGCCGCGACCTCGATCCCGGCGCCCTCGCGCAGGCGGGATGGGTCACGCGCCAGGGCGCGGACCGCCCGCCCCTCCTGCATCAGCCGCTCCATGAGGCGGCCGCCGACGTAGCCGGTGGCCCCGGTCACCAGTTCCATGTCTCTCCTACGGCCGGGGGTGCCGGCCGAGCGCAGTCTTCGCCCCCCGGCGAACCCCGCAAACAGCGGGGCGTCCGACGGAAAGCCTGCAGTTTGGACGAATACGAAAAGTCACGGATTTGCGGGAACGGGCCTGGCGCGAGCGGGCTGCATCGTGCAGCATGCCCCGCGGCGACGACGAGCAAACGAGAGGACGGCGGATGGCAAAGGGCAAGGGCAAGCGCGTGACCTGCGAGCAGTGCTTCTTCAGGCAGAACATGCTGTGCGCGCTTGACCTCGATGAGCCCTGCACCACCTTCCGTCCCGCCGAGCGCAACCTCGCTCCCGAGCGCCAGCTGGCCTTCACCTTCCGCAGCGACCGCGGCCGCAGCGTGTACGCCTTCCCGCAGCCGAATTAAGCCGTCAAAGGGGGGCAAACTTGCCCCCCTTTGCAACCCCCCGAACGGCGGCTTCGCCGCCTAATCCTCCTTGCGGACGATGGGGGCAGACGTTAGATTCGCAAAATGCGACTGACGGTCCTGGGCAAGTCGCCCTCGTGGCAGGACGCCGGCGGGGCGTGTTCGGGCTACCTGCTCCAGGACGGCGAAACCACGGTCCTGCTGGATTGCGGAAACGGGATCTTCGGCAAGCTGCGCCAGTTCGTCGACTACGTGGACGTGGACGCCGTCGTCGTCTCCCACCTGCACGCCGACCACATCCTCGACGTCGTCCCGTACGCCTACGCGCTCACCTACGCGCCGCGCCAGCAGCCCGTGCCGGTGCCGCCGTGGCCCGGCACCGACAATCCCGCGCGGCCGCGGCTGGTCGCCCCCCCGGGAGCGCGTGAGACCTTCCGCAGGATCGCCGGCACCTTCGGCAACGAGGAGCTGATCGAGACGGCGTTCGCGCTGGAGGAGTACGAGCCGGCGTCGGTTCCCGAGGTCGGGCCGTTCAGGTTCTCCTTCCACGAGGTCCCCCACTTCACGCAGACGTTCGCGGTGAAGGTGACCGCGAACGGAGGCACCCTGGTATTCGGGGCCGATTCGCGACCCAACGACGACCTCATCGAGTTCGCCGCCGGCTGCGACCTGCTGCTGGTGGAGGCCACGCTCCCGCGGCCGGAGCGCACCGGCATCCGCGGCCACCTCACCCCGGAGGAGGCGGGGGCGCACGGCAAGGACGCCGGGGCCAAGCGGCTGGTGATCACCCACATATCCGACGAGCTCGATCTGGTGTGGGCGCGCCGGCAGGCGAGCGAGGCGTTCGGCGGGCGGGCCGAGCTGGCCCGCGAGGGCGCGGTCTTCGAGGTCTGAGCAGAAGCCGGCCGATCTGCCCTCGCCCTCGCCCGCGGCTTAACCTCAGGCGCGTGAACTCCGAGCGTGACCTGTTCGCCAACTTCGAGCGGATGCGGCGGGAGATCGATGAGCTGTTCGGCGATGTCTTCGAGCGCACCGGATTCCGCGGGCGCGGGTTCTCTCCCTCGGTGGACGTGTACTACGAGGACGCGCCTCCACGGGCGGTGGTCAAGGCCGATCTGGCCGGCGTGCTGATCGAGGACGTGGCGCTGGAGATCCGCGGGCGGCAGCTGCTGATCGCGGGCGAGCGGCGCGCGGAGCAGGCCGGGGGGCGGCTGTTCCAGCAGATCGAGATCGAGCACGGGCCGTTCCGGCGCAGCGTCGAGCTGGGCGCCGACGTGGTGGCGGAGGAGGCCAAGGCCAGCTACGAGGACGGCATCCTGGTGGTGGAGGTGCCGCTGCTCCAGCGCGAGGAGGGCAGCCGGACGGTGCCGATCGAGGAGGCGGGCGAGTGATCGAGATCCCCACCTCCGGCGAGGGGCCCCAGGAGGTCACCGTCGCGGCGACCACGCCCGACGTGCTGCCGATCCTGCCGCTGCGCGACAGCGTTCCGTTCCCCGAGGCGCTCACGCCGCTGGCGGTCGGCCAGGAGCGCTCGATCAAGCTCGTGAACGACGTGCTGAGCGGCAACCGGATGCTCGCCATGGTCGCGTCCCGCGAGGGCGAGATCGAGAACCCGACCGCCGAGGACATCTACGGCGTCGGCGTGGCCGGCACCGTGGCGCGCATGATCAAGGTGCCCGACGGGACGCTGCGGATCCTGGTCCACGGCTCGCAGCGGGTGCAGCTCGGGGAGATCGTCCAGAAGGAGCCGTACCTGATGGCCAAGGTGCGCGAGCTGCCGGACGAGATCGAGCCCTCGCCCGAGCTCGAGGCGCTGTTCCGCAACGTGCAGACCACCTTCTCTCAGATCATCGAGGCGGTGCCCTACCTGCCGGAGGAGCTGCAGATCGCGGTCGCCAACCTCGAGGACCCCGCCGAGCTGGCGCACATGATCGCCGGCGCGCTTCGGATCAAGACCGAGGAGCGCCAGGAGCTGCTGGAGGAGCTGAACGTGGCGAAGCGGCTGCGACGCCTCTCGGAGCTGCTCGCGCGCGAGCTCGAGCTGATCTCGATCGGCAGCAAGATCCAGTCGCAGGTCGAGTCGGAGATCGACAAGGGCCAGCGCGAGTTCTTCCTGCGCCAGCAGCTGAAGGCGATCCAGGACGAGCTGGGCGAAGTCGACGAGACGCAGGCCGAGGCGCAGGAGCTGCGCGAGCAGATCGAGGCGGCCGGGCTGCCCGAGCACGCCATGAAGCAGGCCGAGCGCGAGCTGCAGCGGTTCGAGCGGCTGCCGCCGCAGTCGGCCGAGCACGGCGTGATCCGCGGCTACCTCGAATGGCTCGCCGAGCTGCCCTGGTCGAAGTCGACCGACGACCACCTCGACCTCGACGAGGCCCGCCGGGTGCTCGACCGCGACCACTACGACATCGAGAAGGTCAAGGAACGGATCCTCGAGTTCCTGGCCGTGCGCAAGCTCAAGCCCGACGCCCGCAGCTCGATCCTCTGCTTCGTGGGGCCGCCCGGCGTGGGCAAGACCTCACTCGGCAAGTCGATCGCCGCCGCCATGCACCGCGAGTTCGAGCGCATCTCCGTCGGCGGGGTGCGCGACGAGTCCGAGATCCGCGGCCACCGCCGCACCTACATCGGCGCCATGCCAGGCACGATCATCCGCGCCATACGCGACGCCGGGTCCAACAACCCGGTCCTGATGATCGACGAGATCGACAAGATGGGCGCCGACTTCCGCGGCGACCCCTCCAGCGCGATGCTCGAGGTGCTCGACCCCGAGCAGAACTCCTCCTTCCGGGACCACTACCTCGACCTGCAGTTCGACCTCTCGCGGGTGCTGTTCATCACCACGGCGAACCAGCTCGACCCGATCCCGCCGCCGCTGCGCGACCGGATGGAGACGATCGAGCTGGCGGGCTACACCGAGGAGGAGAAGCTGGAGATCGCCAAGCGCTATCTCGTGCCGCGCCAGGTCGAGGAGAACGGCCTGGTGAAGTCGAAGATCGAGTTCACCGACGACGCTCTCCGCGAGCTGATCGAGGGCTACACGCGCGAGGCCGGGGTGCGCAATCTCGAGCGCGAGGTGGGCGCCATCTGCCGCAAGGTCGCGCGCGAGTTCGCCGAGGGCACCCGCAAGTCCAAGCGCACCGTGCGGCCGAAGACGGTGGGGGAGCTGCTGGGCAGGCGCCGCTTCCAGCCCGACGTGGCGCGCCGCACGGGCGAGCCCGGCGTGGCCACCGGCCTGGCCTGGACGCCCGTGGGCGGCGACGTGCTGTTCGTGGAGGCCACCTCGTACCCCGGCAAGGGCGAGCTGCAGGTGACCGGTCAGCTCGGCGACGTGATGAAGGAGTCGGCCCAGGCGGCGCTGTCGTACGTGAAGCGCAACGTGGCCAAGCTGGGCGACGACGTGCCGGAGAACTGGTTCCGCGAGAACGACGTGCACCTCCACGTGCCCGCGGGCGCGATCCCCAAGGACGGGCCGAGCGCCGGCATCACGATGGCCACCGCGCTGTCCTCGCTCGTGAGCGGTCGGCCGGTGCGCTCGGACACGGCGATGACGGGCGAGGTCACCCTGACCGGTCAGGTGCTGCCGATCGGCGGCCTGAAGGAGAAGGCGCTGGCCGCGCAGCGCGCCGAGATCACCCGCGTGGTGGCGCCGCGCCGCAACGAGCCGGACGCCGAGGAGTTCCCGCCCAACCTGCTGAAGGAGATGGAGCTGGTGTGGGTGGACACCGTCGACGAGGTGCTGGAGGCCGCGCTGGAGGCCCCGGCGGGCAAGCGGAGAACCGGCGCTCGTCTGACCGTGGCGTGAAAAGATCCCGCCGCGTGGCGGGGCGGTTCGGATTGGCAGGGCTGTGCACGGCGCTTCTGGTTGCCGCCGCGCCCGCGCATGCTCAGGTTCAGCCGCCCGGCACCGGCGACCCGGGCGGGTTCACCAACGTGCTCGCCGTGGGCCAGGGGGGCAACACGGGCCTGCTCGACCTCGCTCGCAACCAGGCCGACGGCTCCGTGCCGCCGAGCTTTCAGAACCAGCGGGCGCAGTACACGGACCTGGCGCCGCTCGCGCCCGCGGTGAGCGCGAGCAACCTGGGCCGGTTCTTCAAGCCGGCCGGCTTCGGCGTGGCCCCCGCCAGGGTGAGCCGGACCCTGGATCCGCGACCGGGCGTGAGGATCCTGATCGACGATCTGGCGATCCCGCACGTGTACGGCAACACCCGCTCCGACGTGGAGTTCGGCGCGGGCTACGCGAGCGCGCTCCTGCGCCTGTTCCAGATGGACGTGCTGCGCCACACCGGCCGGGGCCAGCTCACCGAGCTCGCCGGGCCCGGCGAGGACAACGCGAACCTGGAGATGGACCTCGGTCAGCTGGCGGTCGCCGACTACACCGAGGCGGAGCTGCAGAACATGATCGACTCGTCGGCGGCCGCCGCCGGCCAGGAGGGCCAGGAGGTCAAGCGCGACCTGCTCGA
This sequence comes from uncultured Thermoleophilaceae bacterium, assembly GCA_963761505.1. Lineage (GTDB taxonomy): Bacteria > Actinomycetota > Thermoleophilia > Solirubrobacterales > Thermoleophilaceae > JAAYBF01. Next base: position 405,616 of record CAVXGW010000005.1, on the reverse strand, counting down.
CTACGTCGCCGGCATCAACCAGTTCATCCGCGAGGCGCGCACCGACCCCACCAAGCTGCCCGCCGAGTACGCCGCGCTCGCGACGATGCCGCGTGACTGGAAGCCCACCGACACCGCGGCGGTGGCGTCGCTGATCGGAGGCATCTTCGGCAAGGGCGGCGGGTTCGAGAGCCGGGCGGGTGAGGCGCTTCGCGCCGCCTACGCCCGCTTCGGGCGCAAGCGCGGCACGCGCGTGTTCCGCGACTTCCGCTCGCTGAACGATCCGGAGGCGCCCGTCACCACGCCGCGGCGCTTCCGCTTCCCCGACCCCAAGCCGCCGCCTGATCAAGCGGAAGGTCCGCCGCCGCGGGCGCACGGTGGTGCGCCGCCGGCTCGATCGGCGCGGGGTCGCCGTGCCCGATCGCGGCTCGGTCCGCGAGCGCGACGCGGTGGTCTCGGGGCGCCAGGCCGCCGCGCTCGGCGAGGGACCGCACGCCGCCGTACCTGCGCTCCCTCGGCAAGGCCTTCGGCGGCCGCCAGGCCTCGAACGCCACGCTCGTCCGCGGTGGCGATTCGACCTCCGGGCGGCCCCTCGGGGTGACCGGGCCCCAGGTGGCCTACTACTCGCCGGAGATCCTGTTCGAGCTCGACCTCCACGGCGGCGGCGTGGACTCCCGCGGCGTGGCGTTCCCGGGCATCAGCCTCTACAACCTGCTCGGCCGCGGCAAGGACTTCTCGTGGAGCGCGACCACGGCCACCACCGACAACGTGGACGAGTTCGTGGAGGTGCTCTGCGAGCCGAGCGGGCGCGCGCCCACGCGGCAGTCGAGGCACTACCGCTACAAGGGCCGCTGCGTGCCGATGAAGGTCCAGCAGCGCACGCTGCGCACACCCGGCCCGTCGGCCGGCGACACGGGCGCCACGGCCCGCGACATCAAGCTCGAGCTGCTGCGGACCGTGCACGGGCCCGTCACGCGCACGGCCACGCTGAAGGGCAGGCCGGTGGCGCTGGCCAGCGCGCGATCCACCTACATGCACGAGCTGGACTCGGCACTCGCCTTCAAGCGGCTGAACCGCAACGAGGTCACCGACGCCGCGTCCTTCCAGCGCACCATGGGCACGATCAACTTCCTCTTCAACTGGTTCTACAACGACGAGCGCGACATCGCGTACCTGCAGTCGGGCTGGTTCCCGCTCCGCGCGCGGGGCACCGACCCCTCGTTCCCCACGCTCGGCACCGGCAGGCACGACTGGCGCCGCTTCGACCCGGCCACGTTCACGTCCGCGCGCGCGTCCTTCAGGCAGCTGCCGAAGGACATCAACCCGCCGCGCGGCTACATCGTCAGCTGGAACAACAAGCAGGCTCCGGGCTGGCGGGCCGGGGACGACGTCTTCTCGTTCAACTCCGTGCAGCGCTCCGAGCGCCTCGAGGATCGGGTTCGCTCGGCCATCCGCGGCCCGCGCAAGATCGACCTGGCCAAGCTCGTCTCGATCATGGGCGACGCCGGCACGGTCGACCTCCGCGGGCAGGAGGTCCTCCCCTGGCTGAGGCGGGTGATCGGCCGCCCGCGCGACGCCACGGAGCGGCGCCTGCTCGGCATCCTCGACGGCTGGCGGGCCCGCGGCTCGCACCGGGTCGACCGCAACGGGGACAACGCCTACGAGGACTCGGGCGCCGTCGCGCTGATGGACGCGTGGTGGGAGCCGCTCGTGCGCGGGATCTACGAGCCGGTCCTCGGACGCGACCTGCTCGATCGCCTGCGGCGGATCAACACCCTCCACCAGGCGCCCGGCCCCGGCGGCAGCTCGTTCTTCGACGGCTGGTACGGCTACGTGGAGCGGGACCTGCGCACCGTGCTGGGGCGCAAGGTGCGGGGGAAGTACTCGCGCCGCTACTGCGGGCGGGGCTCGCTGCGGAGGGGAAGGGGAGCGCGCAGGCGCCGGCTCGCCTCGCTGCGGCGCTGCCGCGCCATCCTCGTGCGCACCCTCAAGGCCGCCGTCCCGGCGGCCGAGGGCCGTTACGGCGCGCCGCTCGAGTCGCTGCGAGTGCCGGCCACCTGCCCGGAGGCCTCGACGCCGCGCTGCGACCAGATCACCTTCACCGCGACCGGCGCGCTCTCCACGCCCCCGATCCCGTGGCAGGATCGCGGCACCTTCCAGCAGGCGGTGGAGGTCAAGGGCGACCGCCCGCGCTGATCTCTCAGGTTCCACACTCCAACTCCGGGTAAGGTGCGTGCAGGCAAGCGGAGCTGAGGAGAGCTATGGCAGCCAAGAAGAAGGCCGCGAAGGCAGGAGCCGGAGCGGCGGCGGCGGCACATGCCGCCCGCAACAACCCGTACGTGCAGAGGCTCGCAGAGGACTCGGACTTGCGGGACGACCTGCGCACGGCCTTCGAGTCGGCGCGCAAGGCGTACAACCGGATGAACGGGAAGGGCCCGCAGAAGGCCTTGGAGGACAAGCGCGTCCAGCGCGACCTCAAGGAGGCGGCCAGCTCTCTCAAGAGCGCGGCCGACGCCCTTCGCGAGCCCCGCAAGCGCAAGAAGCGCCGCCGCGGACGCCTGCTGGTAGTGGGCCTCGTGGGCGCCGGGCTGGCACTCGCTCTGAGCGAGGGCCTGCGCTCGAAGGTGCTCGACGCGCTGTTCGGATCCGAGGAGGAGTTCGAGTACACCTCGACCACCACCCCGGCACCGGCTGCGCCGACTGGGGAGAAGGTCGGCGCCTAGCCGGCTTCGATCCACATCCGTTTCTGCGCAGAGGCGCCCTCCGGGGCGCCTCTGTCGTTGCTGGCTGGTCGGCCAGCTAGCATCTTCAACGGTATGGAGGCCTCCACTGTCGCACCCGAGCGAAAGCTCGACGGCGAGAAGGCGCAGCGCATCGTCGCGGCCATGCGCGAGAGCGTGGGCACCCGCGGCGCCGCCGGCTCGACGTTCGACGTCGTGGCCCGCGAGGCCGGCGTCTCCCGCGGCCTGCTGCACTACTACTTCGGCTCGAAGGAGCGCCTGCTGGTAGAGGTCGTCCGCCGCGACTGCGACGCCCGCATCGCGGCGCTCGAGCACGCGCTCGAGCGGGCCAAGACCGTCGACCAGGTGGTCGCCACCCTGGTCGCCTCGCTCGAGACCTTCGTGGAGGACGAGCCGGGCAGCTCGGCCGTCGTCTACGAGATGGTCAGCGCGTCGCACCACAGCGAGGAGCTGCGCGCCGAGATGGCCGAGCTCTACCGGCGCTGGCGCAGCCACCTGGCCGACGCCCTGCGCGCGAAGCAGCAGGAGGGAGTGGTGTCGCTCGACGCCGACCCGGAGGCCGTCGCCTCGATCCTGTTCGCGCTGGGTGACGGCGTGGGCCTCCAGCTCTTCTCCGACCCGTCCTGGGACGGGTCCGCCGCGCTCGACGTCGGCTCCCAGGCGGCGCGCCGGCTGCTCGGCGGATAGCCGCCGCTCTGTGACCTGACTCACAGAGCGCCTGCGCCCGCTCCGGTGCAATCCACGTAGGCTGTCTGGCTGGCCAGCCAAGCCGACGGACGGGCATCGACAGGGGAGACAAGCATGCAGGCAGCAATGGACAGGCTCACGGCGTTCCTCGAGCGCCACGGCAGGCTGGTGATCGCCGTCTGGGCCGGGTTGCTGCTGGCCGCCATCCCCTTCGCGATCAAGCAGACCGATCACCTCACCTCCGGCGGGTTCACGGTGCCGGGGTCGGGCTCGGAGGCCGTGGACCGCGCGCTGTCCGACTTCGACGGGGCCCAGCGCGAGACGCTGGCCGTGGTCGTTGCGCGCCGCAAGGGCGCCTCCGCCGCCGACGTGCGCGCGCAGGTGGACCGGGTGGACGAGGTGGCCGCCGAGCTGCCGCGCGTGGAGCTCAGCGACCGCGCCGCCGCGGTCGCGAAGAGGCGAGCCGAGCAGTCGCCGATCGCGATCGCCACGCTCGACGTCTCCGGCACCCAGAACCAGGCGGCGGACCTGGCCGTGGACCTGCGCGAGGAGCTGGGCGTCGGCAAGGGCGCCGCCGCCGACGGCACCCAGGTCTACCTGGTGGGTCAGCAGGCGCTCTGGGCCGGCATGCAGGACCTGTCCAAGGAGGACCTCGAGAAGGCGGAGGCCACGGGGTTCCCGATCGTGCTGCTGATACTGCTGGCGGTGTTCGGCTCGCTGGCCGCCGCCGCGCTGCCGCTGGCGCTGGGCTTCGCGAGCGTGATGCTCACCGGCGCCGCGATCTACTTCCTGTCCCAGGCGATGGAGATGTCGGTGTTCACCACCAACGTCGCCTCGATGGTCGGCATCGGCGTGGCGGTGGACTACTCGCTGTTCATCCTCGCCCGCTACCGGGAGGAGATCCGCGCCGGCGCCTCGCCGGAGGACGCCAGGCGAACGTCGATGCGCACCTCCGGCGTGGCCGTCGTCTTCTCCGGCCTCACGGTGATGATCTCGCTGGCCGGGCTGTTCCTGGTCGACTCGACCACGATCCGCTCGATGGCCCTCGGCGCGATCGTCGTCGTGGCGGTGTCGATCCTGGCCGCGGCCACGCTGCTCCCGGCCGTGATCCGCCTGCTTGGCCGCCGCGCCTACATGCGCGGCCGCCCCGCCATGGTCGTCGCGCTGCTCGGGCGCAGCCTGCGCTGGCGCCGCCGCCGCCCCGGCACCACCGACCCGGAGGCGCAGCGCGCCGGCTTCTGGCAGCGCTGGACCGACCGCGTGACCCGCCGGCCGGTGCTCGCGGCCGCCGCCAGCGGCGCGGTGCTGCTGGTGCTCGCGATCCCCGCCCTCTCGCTGCACTTCGGCGACGGCGCGCTGCGCCAGTTCCCCGACGGACACGAGACACGCGTGGGGGCCGAGCTGGCCGCGAAGGAGCTCGGTCCCGGGGCGTCGGGCCCGACGCAGCTGGTGGCGAGCTTCGACGAGGGCACCGCGGGGGACCGTGCCAACCGCGCCGCTCTGGCCGGCTGGGCGGACGAGGTCAGCGCCGATCCCGAGGTGGCGCGGGCCGGTCGTCCCCAGCCCTCGGCCGACGGCCGCGCCGCGCTTCTCACGCTGTCACCCAAGCACGACGCCGAGAGTGCCGAGGCGCGGGCGATGATGGACCGCCTGCGCGAGTCGCCGGGCGCCGGCATCGACCGCGTGGCCCACGTCGAGGTGGGCGGCGCCACCGCGGCCGTGGAGGACTTCAAGGACCTCGTCTCCGGCTCGATGTGGAAGATCGCCCTGTTCGTGCTGGCGTTCAGCTACCTGGTGCTGTTCTTTCTGCTGCGGTCGGTGTTCCTGCCGCTCAAGGCGGTGCTGATGAACATGCTCACCGTGGGCGCCGCCTACGGCGTGCTGGTGGCCGTGTTCCAGTACGGGTGGCTGGACGGCCTGCTGGGCTTCGAGTCGCTGGGCTACATCAACACGATCACCCCGCCGTTCCTGCTCGCGATCGTGTTCGGCCTCTCGATGGACTACGAGGTGTTCCTGCTCAGCCGCATCCGCGAGCGCTACGAGGTGACCGGGGACACCCGCACGGCCGTCGCCGAGGGCCTGGCCAAGAGCGCCGCCACGATCTCCAGCGCCGCGCTGATCATGGTCGCCGTGTTCGCCGTCTTCGCGGGCACCGGCGTCCCCTCGATCAAGGAGATCGGCGTGGGCCTGTCGGTGGCGATCTTCCTGGACGCCACGCTCGTGAGGCTGGTGCTCGTGCCGGCCACCATGGAGATCATGGGCAAGTGGAACTGGTGGCTGCCCAAGCCCATCGCGCGGGTGCTGCCGGAGGCGAACTTCGAGGCGTCGGGCGTGGATCGCGCTCCCGCGGGCGCATAGCGAGCGCGCGTAGCGGGTAAGACCGCTTCAGTGGCGGATCGCCACGACAGCATTACCGAGCGGGCCAGTGGCGGGGAGTACCCTCGGAGAACGACGCCCTCGTCCGACACGCTGCTGCACACCCGCAGCCATGCGCCGATCTCCGCCAACACGGGATCCGTAGACGCTCGCGCGCGACCGGACATCGTCGTGATCGGCGCCTCTGCCGGAGGTGTCGAGGCGGTGTCGGAGCTCGTGCACCTGCTGCCGGGTGACCTCCCCGCCGCGTTGTTCGTGACCATCCACATCGGCGCCCGCGCGCCGAGCGTGCTGCCCACGATCCTCGACCGCGTCGGGCCGCTCTCGGCCGGTGCGATCGAGGACGGCGACCCCATCGAGATGGGCCGTATCTACTGCGCTCCGCCGGATCGCCACCTGATGATCGAGCGGGGGCGGTTGCGCTGCGGCGAGGGGCCCGCCGATCACCACCACCGCCCCGCGATCGATCCCCTCTTCACGAGCGCGGCGGAGGCCTACGGTCCGAGGGTCGTGGGCGTCCTGCTCTCGGGCATGCTCGAAGACGGCATCCGGGGTCTGGCGGCCATTCGCGATGCGGGCGGCGCCATTCTCGTCCAGAGTCCCGCCGATGCCCTCTTCCCCAGCCTGCCGGAGACGGCCATCCACCGCTTACGCCCGGACCGGGTACTTCCGGTCCAGGAGATCGCGGCCTGCGTGCTCGAGCTCGTGACGGTGCGGGTGCCCGGCACCGGGGGCTGATAGAAGGATCGGCCGATGAGTGTCGAGAAGGACCCGGACTTCGAGAAGCTGCTCGAGTTCATGAAGTCGACCCGGGGGTTCGACTTCACGGGCTACAAGCGCGCGAGCCTCGGCCGGCGCATCGGCAAGCGGATGAGCGAGGTCGACGTGGACGGCGTCGCCGGTTACATCGACCATCTCGAGGCCAACCCCGGCGAGTTCGCCAACCTCTTCAACACGATCCTGATCAACGTCACGGGCTTCTTCAGGGACCCCGGGACCTGGAGCTACCTGCAGGAGGAGGTCGTGCCGGAGCTGAGCGGCGGTAACGGAGGGCCGATCCGCGTATGGGTCCCGGGCTGCGCTTCCGGTGAGGAGGCCTACAGCGTGGCGATCGTGCTCGCGGAGGCGCTGGGACCGGACCAGTTCCCGGAGCGGGTGAAGATCTACGGCACGGACGTCGACGAGGAGGCGCTCGCGCAGGCCCGCCATGGCGCCTATGACGACGAGCGGCTCGAGGCAGTCCCCGACGAGCTCCGCGGACGCTACTTCGAGCGCACCAGCCGCACCGGCAGCCGCCTCTCCTTTCGCAAGGACCTGCGCCGGAGTGTGATCTTCGGCCGCAACGACCTGATCAGCGACGCCCCGATCCCGAAGATCGACCTCCTGCTGTGCCGCAACACGCTGATGTACTTCAACCCGGCTGCCCAGGAGCAGGTGCTGGCGCGCTTCCACTTCGCTCTCAAGGACCATAGGTATCTGTGCGTGGGCCGGTCGGAGATGCTGATCCGCTCGGACGGCGACTTCGATCCGGTGGACCTCGAGCACCGGGTGTACCGGAAGGAGCCCAAGGCGACGCTGCGCGAGCGCCTGGCGACGATCGTGCCGCCGGGGGACGGGCGCCCCGAGCAGAGCGACCTGCGGGAGCAGATGCCCTGGGAAGCGTTCGATCAGGCGCCGGTGGCCCAGCTCGTGATCGACCGCGAGGGCCGTCTCTTGCTGGCCAACGAGCAGGCGCGGGCACTGTTCGACGTGCGTCCGTCCGACTCGGGACGCCCCATCGAGGACCTCAGCGTGGCCCACCGCCCGGTCGACCTGCAGGCCGGGATCGAGTCGACGCTACGCCGAGCGTGATGTGGTGGATCTTGGGCCCGCGGACTGGAAGTCCGTCTCAGGCGAGGAGCGCAAGCTCCACGCGCGGATAGCCCCCCTGCGAGGGCCCGATGCGTCACCCGGTGGGCGTGAGCGTCACGTACACCGACGTCACCGTCTACGGCAGCCTCCAGGAGGACCTGGAGCGCTCGGCGCATGACCTGGAGAACGCCTACGAGGAGCTGCAGTCCACGGTCGAGGAGCTGGAGACGACCAACGAGGAGCTGCAGTCCACCAACGAGGAGCTGGAGACGACCAACGAGGAGCTGCAGTCCACCAACGAGGAGTTGGAGACGACCAACGAGGAGCTGCATTCGGCGAGCGACGAGCTGGAGGCGATCAACTCAGTGCTGAGCGGCAGGACCGGCGAGCTCGAGCGCGTGACCAGCTTCATGGAGTCCATTCTCAAGAGCCTGGGGCTGGTGGTGGTGGCGCTGAGCACCGAGCAGCTGGTGCAGCTCTGGAACGTCGGCGCCGAGGACATGTGGGGCCTGCGCGCGGAGGAGGCGGAGGGCACCCATTTCATGGCCCTGGACATCGGGCTGCCCGTGCAGGAGCTCAGGTCCCAGATCACGGCGTGCCTGAGCGGCGCATCGCAGCATGAGGAGCTGGTGCTGGATGCCGTGAACCGCAAAGGGAAGCCGATCGCGTGCCGCGTCACATGCGTCACGTTGCGGTCGGACTCGTCCGACGAGTCGGCGGGTGTGATCCTGCTGATGGAGGCGCTGCGCGAGCGGCCGAGCTGAGGCTCAGCTCGCCGCCGTTGCCGGCGTCGGCGATTCGCCTCGACTCCCGCATCAGGTGCTCGGAATGGCGGCGCGCCTGCAGGCCCTGGCGCCGCACGGCCTCGGCGGCGTCCGGTAGCCCGCCCAGCTCCATGTCCGCGCTCCCCGGATCGCCGTTCGGCGACGCTGCCGAAGGGCTGCTCGCCGCGCTCGTCCGGCCGAGTAGGCGATCCGGGTCAACGCCGCCTCACGGACGTACTGGGCCACGCTGACCCCGCTGCGCTCGGCCTCGCGCTCGAGCATCTCCCAGAGATCGGTCCCGAACCGGACGGTGGTGGCGCGCATGGTGCGCCTCGAGCTCTTGGCGGAGGGCGTGGCCATCCCTCGGACGAGTCTGTCCAGACAGACCGGTCTCGTGCGAGCAACTGGCCCACAAGCGCTATCGGATCCGGTAGCCGTAGGACGCCCGAACCGCTATCGATTGGACGGGCGTGACCGCCATCGCATGCAGCAGCAGGTCGCTGGACCGCTACACGCAGCTCGTCCAGGTGGTCGATGGCGCATCGTCGGCGGAATGGGCCGGTTTGGAGCCCTGCATCGCCGAGGCAATCGCATCCGGCAGGACCCGCGTAGTCGTGGACCTGTCGGCCCTTGGGGGTGTGCGACCCGCATTGCTGCCCGCCCTCTTCCGCGGCCAGCGCTGGCTTGGCTGGCGGGGCGGGCAGCTCGCGGTCGTCTCCCCCGAGGGGTCGGCGTCCTCGTCAGTGCTCAATGGCCTGGGCTCCTCGATTCACGTCTACCCGAGTTCCGACGCGGCGCGCGGCGCCCTCGGGGCGTGACGGAGAAGCTCCGCTCGGTAGCGCTCGAGCGTGCCGGCCAGCTCGATCGGGTTGGCCAGCGCCAGCAGGTGGCCGCCGGGCAGCTCGTCGGGCGTGATGCCCAGGCGCTCCCGCGCAACACGGCGCTGGAACTCGGCCGGGAAGAAGCGATCGTCGCGACCGATCACCACGCGGGTGGGCAGATCGGGCCAGGCGTCCAGTGGCCACGGCTTCTCGAACGGCGTGTCGGACTGGTCGTGGTCGTGCGTCGCCATCTGCTGGACCAGCTGGCTCCGGCAGATCGTGCAGGAAGGACACGAACGGATCGAAGCCGGCGTCGGGATCCCGGCCCTCGCGCACGTCCATCGCCCGCCTCGCCTCGGCCTGGCCGGTGTTCGCCCACCAGTCCCCGGGCGCCTCGCCCGGCGCGGGGATCATCGCGTTCACCAGCACGATCATCGACACGGGAATCCGCTCGCTCACCAGCGGCGCCGTGAACCCGCCCATCGACTGCGCCACCAGGATCAGGTCGTCCCGCTCGCCCAGGGCGTCGACCACGACCGCGGTGTACTCCGCCAGCCCGGCGCGGTCGTCGGTGGCGGGCAGGTCGACCGCCACCGTCTCGTGCCCGTGCCCGCGCAGCTCCTCCTCCACCCGGTGCCAGTACCAACCCGAGCCGCCGGCGCCTGGAATCAAGCCCGAAGGTCATCTCAAGACCTCAGACGTCAGACCTCAGACGTCAGACCACCTGTCCCTGAGGCCTGAGGCCTGAGGCCTGAGGCCTGATTCGCGCAGCGGATCATGCCCCGCGAGGAACTCGTCCAGGTACCGCCAGGTGGTGCCGATCGCCGAGCGGCCGGTGAGCACGCCGAGGTGGCCGCCGGGCGCGGTCTCCAGGCGCACCTCGGCCGCGTTGGGCAGCAGCCCGCCGACGTGGTGGACGGCGGCCTTGGGGGCGAGCACGTCGCCGGCCCCGGCCACCGACAGCACCGGCTGGCGCACGTCGGCGAGGTCGATCTGGTGTCCCTGCGCGCAGCTCGACCTTGCCGCCGGCCAGCGAGTTCACGCGGAAGAACGCGTGGTAGAGCTGACCGAAGGTGCGGCCCGGGTAGGCGAACATGTTCGCCATGTAGGCGTCCACCGCCTCGGCGTGGGCGATCGTCTCGCGGTCGTGGAGGTTGCGCGCCAGGAACAGCGGCTTGGTCAGGTAGCGGTCGATCGAGGTGAGCTGGAAGCCGCGGCTCACCAGCGGGGCCGGCGCCCCGCCCAGCGCCCGGTAGAGCGCGGTTCCCAGAGCGCCCCCGGTGAGCTTCGCGATCCGGCGGATCGGAGCCATCATCCGCACCTTCTCGAAGTCGAACGGGCTGGCCACCAGCGCCACCGACGCGATCGGCTGGTCGGTGTCGGCGGCCGCCGAGAGCAGGGTGAGGATGCCGCCCAGGCACCAGCCGACGGGCTGCACCGGCGCGCCGCCGGCGTCGTCGGAGACCACGCGCACCGCGGTCGGGATCACGTCCTCGACCCAGTGCTCGAGCCCCAGCGCGCGGTCGCTGAACGAGATCGCGCCGTAGTCGACGAGGTAGGTCGGGTAGCCCAGCGCGGTGAGGTGCTCGGCCAGGCTGCAGCCGCGGCGCAGGTCGAAGCAGCTCGCCGGGCGCGGCCAGCGGCGGCACCAGCAGCACCGGCGCGCGGTCGGCGCGGGCGCGGCGCCGCGAGCGGTAGCGATGCACGGTGCACTGCGGCGCCTCGTGGATGATCGAGGAGGGCGTGTCGCTCAGGTCCGCCACGCCCGGGCCGAACATCAGATCCCACCCGGTCACGGCCGAGTCGATCACGGTCTCTGGGTCAGGAAGCAATGGCAGCCGCATGAGCGGCCGGGAAGTCTAGAACGAGACCTGCGAGCCGGTCGGGGCTCTCCAGCTGCGGGCAGTGCCCGCAGTCCTCGATCGTCACGAGGCGCGACGCCGCCACCGCGTCGAGCACACGGTCGGCCCCTGTCTGGAACACCATCGCGTCCTGGCGCCCCCAGATCATGAGGACCGGGCAGGTGATCGCGTCGAGGCGGAAGGGGTCGCGCAGCTCGCCGATCAGGCGGCGGCCGGTGGCCATCAGGCGCGCGGTGGTGGCCTTGTCGGCGAAATGGGACGCGAACGTGGACGCGATCAGCGGGTCGAGCGAGCCGGGGCGGTGGAACGCGAGCCGCTTGTACACCTCGGCGACGATCCGCTGGAGCACGAACGGCGGCATCGGCAGGGGGGTGGCGAGCACGGATCGCAACACCGGGTCGCGCTCGATCACCGCGAACCAGCGCGCCATGTCCAGGCCCGCGGGAGCCACCGGCACGATGCCCGCCAGCCCAAGCTCCGCGCGCTCGGCCAGCAGCAGCGCCACGCACCCACCGAGCGAGTTGCCGCACACCACCGCCCCTCCGTCGGGCGCGATCCACTCCACGGCGGCGGCGGCGAACCGCTCCAGCTGGGGCAGGATCGGCTCGTCGGGCGCGAGCAGGTCCGCGGTGCCGAAGCCCGGAAGGTCGAGCGCCACGGCCCGGCGGCCGGCGCGGCCGAGGCGGTCCAGCAGCAGCCGCCAGGTGTCCGCGCTGTCGGAGTAGCCGTGCAGAAGCACCAGCGGCGCGCCGTCGCCCTCCAGCTCCAGCGCCCGCGTCTCGTACCCGGCCAGCGTCAGCCGGTGCTCGAAGAGCGGCTGCACCTAGCCAGAGTAGGCGTGGTTTCGGAGGTCAGCCAGCCTTTGGCGTGGTCCAGGGCGCCGCCAGCCGCCGCTCCAGCTCCTCGCCGAGCTCCGCGATCGCGATCCGCGACTGGTCGAGGCTGTCGCGGTCGCGCAGGGTGACGGTGTCGTCGTCCATCGTCTGGTGGTCGATCGTCACGCCCCACGGAGTGCCGATCTCGTCCTGGCGGCGGTAGCGCTTGCCGATCGAGCCGCCGGTGTCGAACTCGGCCGGCATGCGCCGGCGCAGGTCCTCGTACACCGCGCGCGCCTTCTCCGGCTGGCCGTCCTTGTTCACGAGCGGCAGCACGGCGACCTTCACCGGCGCGAGCCGGGGGTGCAGGCGCAGCAGCACGCGCTCGCGGCCCTCCACCTCCTCCTCGTCGTAGGCGTCGACCATGAACGCCAGCGTGCCGCGGTCGGCGCCCGCGGAGGGCTCGATCACGTGCGGCACGTAGCGCTCGCCGGTGCCGGGGTCCACGAAGTCGAGCTTCTCGTTCGAGAACTTCGCGTGCTGGGTGAGGTCGAAGTCGCCGCGGTTGGCGATCCCCTCCAGCTCCGACCAGCCCATCGGGAACAGGTACTCGATGTCCGAGGTGGCGCTGGAGTAGTGGGAGAGCTCGTCGGCCCCGTGCGCGCGCAGCTGCAGATGGTCGGGCCGGATGCCGAGGTCGGTGTACCAGCGCATCCGATCCTCCATCCAGCGTTCGTGCCAGCTCTCCGCCTCGGCGGGCGGCACGAAGAACTCGATCTCCATCTGCTCGAACTCATAGGTCCGGAAGATGAAGCTCTGGGTGGTGATCTCGTTCCGGAACGCCTTGCCGATCTGGGCGATCCCGAACGGCGGCTTCTTGCGCGCGAACTGCATCACGTTCTTGAAGTTCACGAAGATGCCCTGGGCGGTCTCGGGGCGCAGGAACACCTCTGAGCCCTCCTCCTGAACCGGGCCCACGTGGGTCTGGAACATGAGGTTGAAGTTGCGCGGCTCGGACAGCTCGCCGCCGCACTCCGGGCACTTCAGCTCCCCCTCCGGCTGAGCCTCGCGCAGATGGTCCTCGCGCCAGCGCTTCTTGCACTTGCCCAGGCACTGCACCAGCGGGTCGGTGAAGCCGTCCAGGTGGCCCGACGCCTCCCAGGTGCGGGGGTGCATGAGGATCGCGGCGTCCAGGGCCACCATGTCGTCGCGCTCCTGGACGTTGGCCCGCCACCACTCGGCCTTCACGTTGTTCTTCAGCAGGACGCCGTAGTGGCCGTAGTCGTAGGTGGAGGCGAGCCCTCCGTAGATCTCGGAGGACTGGAAGATGAAGCCGCGGCGCTTGCAGAGCGCCACGACCTTGTCCATCGTCACCACGTCGGTTGCCATCGGCGGCGAACCCTAGCCCCCTCAAAAAAAAGGATTGCAATTAGCGGGATCGAGGTAACGCCGCGTGATCACCCCCATGTACGTTCCCGAACTTCGTATGGTCATCCTTCGGCCGATAGGGCACATCGCCGCCTGGCTCGTGTGGCATTCCACGGGCAAGTCGCTGCTCTCCGACCTCGAGTCGCCCGAGCCTCCCAACGCTTGAAGCAAGGCGCCTGTTCGTGAATGACAACCGCTACATCGCCCCGTAGGGCGATGTAGCCCCCGGTATCCTCGCGGCGCCATGCCGATCTATGAGTACCGCTGCGAGAAGGGCCATACCTTCGAGGTGATGCAGCGGATGACTGACGACGCGCTGGCCGAATGCACCACGTGCGGAGCCCCGGTCCAGCGCGTGTTCCACCCGGTGGCGGTCCACTTCAAGGGATCCGGCTTCTACACCACCGACTACGGCAAGAAGAAGGGCAAGGGCGCCAAGGACGGCAGTGGGGCCTCGTCGGACTCCAAGCCCTCGGACTCATCGAAGGACTCGTCGAAGTCCAAGGAATCGTCCGACGGCAAGGCGCCCGCCAAGTCCTCGGATTCCTAGCGCCCGAGCAGCCGGTCCACGGCCGCGGTCTTCTCTCCCTCTGAGATCAGCAGGCTCGAGCCGGGCCCGCACCCCAGGCACGACGGCTTGAGCACGTCGGTCTCACCGACGCCGCCCGTGGCCACGTCGAGGGCGAGGCCCGCCAGGGCGGGCGCCTTCATGTCCGTGCGCAGCGCCTTCGGCGCCTTCCAGCTCACCCAGGGAAGGCGCACGAACGTGCCTGGCGCGAACATCCGCCCCTTGATGCCCGACAGCACCTCCTGCTGGCGCGCGGCCCGGTCGAGGTCGTTCTCGTTCGGCGCGCACCGGTTGTTCCGCACCCGCGAGAAGCCGAGCGCCTCCCGGCCGTCGAGCTTGTGCTCGCCCTTCGAGAGGTTGAAGCCGCGGTAGAAGTTGTCGAACTCCGGTGCGCAGATCTTGCTCTTGTTGTTCACGGTCACGCCGCCGAGGGAGTCGATGAACTCGGGGAAGTCCTCGAAGTCGACCTCCACCACGTGGTGGATCTTCAGGTCGTTGCCGAGGAACGCCTCCACCGTCTCGATCGTCAGGGCCGCGCCGCCCAGCGCGTAGGCCGTGTTGATCTTCTGGGTGCCGTGGCCCGGGATCTCGGCGGCGGCGTCGCGCGGGATCGAGAGCTTGCGCACGCTGCCGAAGGCCGAGTGCAGCAGCATGAGCGAGTCGGCCCGGCCCGGCGCCTGGCTCGGGTCGAGCGACGAGCCCTTGCGCTGATCCGAGCCGAGCACGAGCGTGGTGGACCCGGTGAAGAAGTTGCCGCCGTCCGACAGCGCCTCCTGCGCCTCGCTGGACACTCCCTCCTCGAGCTGGGCGCTGATCACGAACAGCAGCATGGACAGCGCGATCCAGCCCGCCACCCCGATCGCGACCCACTTGAGCACGCGCCCGGGCGTGACCTTCGTCGGCTCGCGGGGCGCCCGCGGATCGCGGGGAGCCCGGTCGTCGCGTCTCAGCCGCTCGCGCAGCCGCTTCAGGTCTGCGCCCTCGCCGCGGAGGAAGCCCTTGCGGCCGGAGCGGTAGACCTTGTAGTCGGGGCGGTCGTTCAAGGGGCGGGTTATAGCCACCTGGATGGCGGCACCCCCCGCAAGGGTCATAGCCGCCTGGATGGCGGCACCCCCCTCAAGGCGCGGGCAGGATGCCCGCAAGGGCTATAACCCATGCGATGCCACCACGGCGGGTGATCGGGATCGACGCGGGCGGCACGAAGCTGCTCGGCGGGGTCGTCGACGAGGAGCTCGTGGTGCACCACCGCGTGCGCCGGCAGTGGCGCGGGGCGGACCGCCAGGAGACCCTCGACATCGTCCTGGACGCGGTCGCGGAGATCCGCGCCGCGGCGCCGGACGTCGACGCGGTGGGCTTTGGGCTTCCCTCGATGGTCGAGGCCGAGACCGGCGCCTCGGTCTGGTCGAACCACCTGCCGATCGACGCTCTGCCGTTCCGAGACCTCATGAGCGAGCGGCTCGGGCTGCCGGTGGCCACGGACAACGACGCCAACGCCGCCGCCCTGGCCGAGCATCGCCACGGCGCCGCGCGGGACGCCGACCACGCGATCCTCGTCGCGCTCGGCACGGGCCTCGGCGGTGGGCTGATCCTCGACGGGCGCCTCTACCGCGGTGCCCACGGCTACGCGGGCGAGCTCGGCCACATGGTGGTGGATCACGAGGGCGAGGATTGCCCCGGCGCATGCCCGGGCCGTGGGTGCCTCGAGGTGCTCGCCTCCGGCAGGGCCATCGGCCGCGCCGGCCAGCGAGCCGCGGCCGCGGCGCCGGAGTCGACCCTCGGGCGCCGGGCGGCCGACGGCGGTGAGATCACCGGCGGCCTGGTCACCGAGCTGGCGCACGACGGTGACGAGCAGGCGCAGGAGGTGCTCGCCGGCGTGGGCGAGCGGCTCGGTGCCGGCCTCGTCGGCCTCGTGAACGTCTTCGACCCGCAGGTGGTGGTGGTGGGCGGTGGGGCGGTCGCCGCGGGCGAGCTGCTGCTGGCGGCGGCTCGCCGCGTCGTGGCCGAGCGGGCGCTGCCGCCCGTCGCCGAGCAGGTGCGAATCGTCCCGGCCCACTTCGGCGACGAGTCGGGCATGCTCGGCGCGGCGCTGCTCGCGCTCGAGAGCGCCGTCCGGTGAGCCTGGTCGTCTGCCCGACCCCGATCGGGAACCTCGAGGACGTCACGCTGCGCGTGCTGTCGGCGCTGCGCGAGGCCGACGTGGTGGCGTGCGAGGACACCCGCCGCACCCGCATCCTGCTCGATCGCTACGGCGTGAGCGCCCGGCTCGTGAGCTACCACGAGCACAACGAGGAGGCACGCGCGGAGGAGCTGGTCGCCCGGATGCGCGACGGGGAGACGGTCGCCCTGGTCTCCGACGCCGGGATGCCGCTGGTGTCGGACCCGGGGTACGTGCTGGTGCGCGCGTGCGTGGCCGCCGGTCTCCCGGTCGAGGTGCTGCCGGGGCCCTCGGCGGCGATCGCCGCCCTGGTGGCCTCGGCGCTGCCGGCCGACCGGTGGCGGTTCGCGGGCTTCCTGCCGCGGAAGAAGGGCGAGCTGCGGGCCGTGCTCGAGGAGCCCGGCGGGACGCTGGTGGCGTTCGAGTCGCCCCGCCGCGTGCCCGCCACGCTGGCGCTGCTGGCCGAGGTCGACCCCGAGCGTGAGGTGGCCGTCTGCCGGGAGCTGACCAAGGCGCACGAGGAGGTGGTCAGGGGCAGCGCGTCGGAGCTCGCCGAGCGCTACGCCGGCGCGCCGCCGAAGGGCGAGGTCGTGCTCGTGCTGGGGCCCTCGGTGGCGGCGCCCGTCGAGGGAGCGGACCACGTCCGGCGGCTGGTCGCCGCCGGCGCGAAGCCGCGCGAGGCGGCGAAGGTGGTCGCGGAGCTCACCGGCGGGAGCGCCAACGAGCTCTACGCGGCGCTCAACGAGTGACGGCTGCGTAACTCCCCGCAACGACTCTGCACCAGCCCGCCCACAGGGGCGAAGAGCGCGCGTAGCGTCGGCGGCCATGCTCACCCGCCTGCTCCTCGCCGCGCTGCTCGCGAGCCTCGCCTTCCCGGGCTCGGCCGCGGGCTGGTCCTGGCCCGTCTCCGGCGAGGTGATCACGCCGTACCGAAACGGCGACGACCCCTACGCGGGCGGCCAGCACCGCGGGATCGACATCTCCGCGGCGGCCGGTACACCGGTCGGCGCCGCGGCGGCCGGGACCGTCACCTTCGCGGGCGTGGCCGGCTCGTCCGGGCTCACCGTGTCGGTGCGGACCGCCGACGGGCGCTTCGACACGTCGTATCTGCACCTCTCCTCGGCCGCGGTGGTCAAGGGCGATCGGGTGGGGGAGGGCACCCGGCTCGGCGCCGCGGGCACGACCGGCAGGCGCTCCGCGGCCGCCCCGCACCTGCACTTCGGCGTCCGCGACGCCGGGCGGCGCCACGCCTACCGCGACCCGCTCACGCTGCTTCCGCCCGCCCCTCGGGGGCCGGTGCGCGAGGCCCCTCGTGGCGCGCCGGCGCCCCTGCCCGCACCGGTCCGCGTCGCGCCCCGGCGCGAGCGGGTGCCGCGCGCGGCACCCCTGCGTGCCCGCCGTCCGGTGCGCGTTCCCGCCGGCCGCCGAGTGCGTGTGCCCGTGTCCAGGCGAGGGCCGCTTCCGGCGCCGCTCAGGCCGCTCGCGCCGCCTCGGCTCGCGCCGCTGCGCGCGCCCAGGCTCCAGCCCCGCGCGGCGCCTCGCGCGCGCCCCGGCCCGCCGCCGCGTGAGCTGCCGGCGGCGCGGGCGCCTCGGGGAGAGCCGGCCCGCCGCGCCGCGCCGGAGCGAGCCGGCGCACGGCGCGACTACGGGATGGCGCTCGCCTGCCTGGGCCTGCTGCTGGCCGCGGGGTGCCTGGGACTGCGCAGGGGTGGTCGGCGAGGGCGGTGCCCGGTTCGGCTGGTCGCCGTTCACGGCCGCTCAGCGGGCGGCGGTGAGGGTTACCCGGCCCCGGCCCGCGAACCCTCGCCAGTAGCATCGCGCGGTGGTGTCCTACTACCTCACCACCCCCATCTACTACGTGAACGGGGAGCCCCACCTGGGCCACGTGTACACGACGGTCGCGGCCGATGTGCTCGCCCGGCACATGCGCCAGCGCGGCGAGGACGTGTTCTTCCTCACCGGCACCGACGAGCACGGCGAGCCGGTGGCGCAGGCTGCCGAACGCGAGGGCGTGACCCCGCGCGAGCTGGCCGACCGCAACGCCGAGCGCTTCAAGGCGGTCACGAAGCGCGTGAATGCCACGAACGACTTCTTCATCCGCACCAGCGACCCGGAGCACGAGGCCGTCGTCGCCCGGGTGGTCGAGCGGATCAAGGAGAACGGCCACGTCTACGAGGGCACCTACGAGGGCTGGTACTGCCCGCGCTGCGCGGACTTCAAGACCGACGCCGAGCTGATCGAGGGCGACAAGTGCCCGATCCACCTGATCCAGCTGGAGCGCGAGAAGGAGGACAACTGGTTCTTCCGGCTGTCGGCCTTCCAGGAGCGCCTCGAGCAGCTGTACGCCGACAACCCGGAGTGGGTGCTGCCCGGCAACCGCTACAACGAGGCGCTGTCGTTCATCAAGGGCGGGCTGCAGGACCTGTCGCTCAGCCGCGCGCGGATCAGCTGGGGCGTGCCGGTGCCGTGGGACCCGAGCCAGGTCATCTACGTCTGGATCGACGCGCTCCTCAACTACTACACGGCGCTCAGCTACGCGCGTGAGGGCGAGGACCTCACCGACCGCTTCTGGCCGGCCACGCTGCACCTGATCGCCAAGGACATCCTCAAGTTCCACGCCGTGATCTGGCCCGCGGTGCTGATGGCCGCGGAGCTGCCCCTGCCGAAGCGGGTGTTCATCCACGGCTACCTCCTGATGGACGAGCACAAGATGTCCAAGTCGCTCGGCAACGTGCTCGACCCGTTCGCGGTGATGGACCTCTACGGCACGGACGCCCTGCGCTACTACCTGTTGCGCGAGGTGGCCTTCGGCCAGGACGGCTCGATCTCGCCCGAGGGGTTCGAGACCCGCTACAACACCGAGCTCGCCAACGAGTACGGCAACCTCGCCAGCCGCTCGCTGGCGATGATCGGCCGCTACCGCGACGGCGTGGTGCCGGAGGCCGAGGCCCCGGCCGAGCTGGCGGCCAGGTTCGACGGCCTCACCGAGACCGTGAAGGGCTGCCTCGATCGCGCCGACGTGAGCGGCGCGCTCGACCACATCTGGCAGCGCGTGCGCACGTTGAACCGCTTCGTCCAGGACACCGAGCCGTGGCAGCTGTCGAAGGACGAGGCGCGCGCGGCCGAGCTCGACTCCGTGCTCTACGCGCTCGCGGAGGGGCTGCGGGTGGTGTCGGTCCTGTTGCACCCGTGGGTGCCCGAGTCGGCCGAGAAGCTGCTCACCGCGCTCGGGCGCGAGGACCGGTCGCTGGACACGGCCGGCTTCGGGTCGGTGGGCGGTGGCGCGACGCTGGGCGAGCTGGGCCAGCTCTTCCCCAAGGTCGAGCCCACCGCGTCGGCCGCGTAGGGGCGCCCGGACGGTGGTCGACACCCACTGCCACCTCGACTCGATCAAGGCCCCCGCCCAGGAGGTCGTCGCACGGGCACGCCAGGCGGGGGTGGGCAGGCTCGCGACGGTGGGGATGAACGGCGAGTCGATCGCCGCCGCCCTCGCGCACGCCGCGGAGATGGACGGCGTGGTGGCCATCGTGGGGCGCCACCCACACCACTCGGAGGGATTCGACGACGCCGGCCTCGAGGAGATCGAGCGCGCGGCGCAGGATCCGTGGGCGCGGGCGATCGGCGAGACCGGCCTGGACTACTTCCGCGACCGCGCGCCGCGCGAGGACCAGCGGCGGGCGTTCGAGGCACAGCTCGACCTGGCGGCACGGGCTGGACTCCCGGTGGTCATCCACACACGCGAGGCGGAGGACGACACGTTCGCGATGCTCGCGGAACGGGCCGCCGAGCTCACGGTGATCCTGCACTGCTTCTCGGCAGCGTCCCGCCTGGAGGAGTGCGTGGAGCGCGGCTACATGTGCTCGTTCGCCGGCAACGTGACCTACAAGAACGCCACGGACCTCCAGGCCGCCGCCCGGGAGTTGCCCGAGCGCCAGCTGCTGGTGGAGACCGACTCTCCCTACCTGGCGCCCATGCCGATGCGCGGCAAGCCCAACGAGCCCGCCAACGTGACTCACACCGCGGAGTTCGTGGCCGACCTGCGGGGCCTTCGCTACGACGAGCTCGACACGGTGGTCGAGGAGAACGCGCGCCGGGTCTTCGACTGGTGACCGAGGGCCAACTGCCGCGCCAGGGCAGCCTCAACCGCCTGCGGCGGTTCGGCGTCCGGCCCAACCGCGAGCTGGGCCAGAACTTCCTGATCGACGACAACCTGCTCGGCGTGATCGGCCGGGCGGCCGAGCTCGATCCGGCCGACGTGGTGCTCGAGGTGGGTGGGGGGCTCGGCGTACTGTCCGAGTACCTGGCACCGCGGGTCGGTCACCTGCACGTGGTCGAGGTCGACCGCTCACTGGAGCCGGCGCTGCGGGACGCGCTCGACCCGCACCGCAACGTGACGCTGCACCTCGCCGATGCGGTGAAGCTCGACCTCGCCGCGCTCGATCCGGCGCCGACGAAGGTCGTGGCCAACCTGCCCTACGGGGTGGCCGCCACGGTGCTGCTGCGCTGCGTCGAGGAGCTGGAGGGCGCGACCCTGTTCGTTGCGATGATCCAGCGCGAGGTGGGCGACCGGCTCGCCGCCGACCCGGGTGGCAAGAGCTATGGAGTCACGTCGGTGCTCGCCCAGCTGGCCTGCGACGTGAAGGTGCTGCGCCGGGTGCCGCGCACCGTTTTCCACCCCGAGCCCAACGTGGAGTCGGCTCTGGTGGCGCTGCGCCGAACGGGTCCGGCGGCGACCGCGGACGTGTCGGCGCTCGTGCACGCGGCCTTCGCGCACCGGCGCAAGGCGCTGGCGGGCTCGCTGGCGCTCGCGCCCGGGGCGCCCGAGGGCATCCGCGAGTCCGCGCGCGCGGCCCTCGCGGAGATCGGCCACCCGCAGGACGCTCGCGCCGAGCGGCTCTCGCCCGGTGACTTCGCCCGGCTCGCCGAGTTGCTGCGGAGGAGCGGATGACCGAGCGCGCGCACGCGAAGGTGAACCTGGTGCTGCGGGTCGGGGCGCGGGGGGCGGACGGCCTGCACCCGCTCGCCTCGCTGTTCGCGTCGCTGGACCTGGCGGACGAGATCGAGATCGAGGCGGCGTCGCGTGACGAGGTCGTCTGCCCCGGGGTGGAGGGCGAGAACCTGGCCGCTCGCGCGCTGGCGGCGCTGCGCGCCGCGGGCGCGGATCCGCCGCCGCTGCGGGTCACGATCGACAAGCGGATCCCGGTGGCCGCGGGCCTGGGCGGGGGCAGCGCGGATGCGGCCGCCGTGCTGCGCGCCGCGAACGCGAGGGCCGCGGCGCCGCTCGGCGAGGGCGCGCTGGCGGACCTCGCGCTCACGCTCGGGAGCGACGTTCCGAGCCGCCTGGAGGCCGGTCACGCCGTGGTGAGCGCCACGGGCGGACGGGTCGAGCCGGTGTCGCTCCCGCGGATGGCGCTGGTGCTGGTGCCGCAGGCCGAGGGGCTGAGCACCGCGGACGTCTACGCCGAGCACGACCGGCTGAGGCCGGACCCGCCCGAGCCGGACGCGCGCGACCTGTACGCGCTCGCGGAGGGGTCGGTGGCGGAGATCGCGGGCGCGCTGGAGAACGACCTCCAGGCGGCCGCGCTGTCACTGCGTCCCGGCCTGGCGGCCGCCCTCGACGAGCTTCATGCCGCCGGGGCCCTGGGCGCGCTCATCTCCGGCTCCGGGCCGACCGCCTTCGGCGTCTACGCCGACCGGGCGGCCGCGGACCGGGCGGCCGGGCAGATCGCCGGCTCGATCGTCGCCGGGGTGCGCGGATGAGCCGGCGCAAGGCGATCGCGGCTGCGGCCGTGGCCGCGGTGGTCGTGGTCCTGCTCGTGACGGGCGCGTTCCCCGACCTGCCCGACGCCAAGCAGGTGATCGAGGACGTCGCGCTGGCGCTCGGACCGTGGACCTACGCGCTGGTCGGCCTGCTGGCGTTCCTCGAGACGGGGGCGTTCGTGGGCCTGGTGGCGCCTGGGGAGACCACCGTGATCGTGGGCGGCGTGATCGCGGGCCAGGGGGAGATCGAGCTGCTCCCGCTGATCGGCCTGGTCTGGGCCTGCTGCGTGCTCGGCGACACCACGAGCTTCTTCATCGGCCGCCGGATGGGACGCGACTTCCTGGTCAGGCACGGGCCGAAGGTCAAGATCGACGAGGACCGCCTGCGCCAGGTCGAGTCCTACTTCGACCGCCACGGCGGCAAGACGATCCTGATCGGCCGCTTCATCGGCCTGGTCAGGGCGCTGGCCCCGTTCATCGCCGGCTCGTCGGGTCTGTCATACCGGCGGTTCGTGCCGTTCTCGATCATCGGGTGTGGCATCTGGGCCACGCTGTTCTCGGTACTCGGGTTCGTCTTCTACCGCTCGTTCGACATGGTGGCCGAGACCGCCGGCAAGGCCACGTTGGCGTTCGGGCTGGCGGTGGCCGTGATCGTGGGGGTCGTCTGGGTGGTTCGGCGCCTGCGGCGCGAGGAGGAGCGGCGCCGGCTGGAGGAGTGGATCGACCGCCAGGGCGAGCGGCGGCTGATCGGCCCGGCCTTCCGGGCGCTTCATCCGCTGTGGGAACGGTTGGTCAGGCCCGCCTGGGGGCTCGCCGCGCCGCCGGCCCGGTTCATCAGGCAGCGCGTGACGCCGGGCTACCTCGGGCTCGAGCTCACCACCGCGGCCGCGATCGCCGGGGTGGGCGCGTACGTGGCCATTCTCTACACCGTCCTGATCACCGGCGGCCGCGACACCACGCCGGCCGACCGCGAGCTGCTCGACATGGCCGACGAGCTGTACAACGCGGCGGCGGTGGACGTCGCGAAGGTGGTCACCGACCTGGGGGCGTTCGTCACGGTCGGCACGCTGGTGGTGGGGGTGGCGGTCATGCTCGCGGCCCGGCGCCGGTTCATCGAGCTGGCGACGCTGGTCACGGGAACGGTGCTGATCTACGTGGGGGTCCAGCTCATGAAGGCCGGAGTCGACCGGCCCCGCCCGGAGGACTCGCTGATCGAGACCGAGGGGTCGTCATTCCCGAGCGGGCATGCCGCGTACGCCACGTTGTGGATCGCGGTGGCCGTGGTGGTCGCGCGGGCGGCGCCGGGCATCGTGAGCCGCACGGCGCTGGTGGGCGCGGGGGTCGCGATCGCCGCGGTCGTCGGGCTGTCCCGCATCTACCTCCGCGCGCACTACTGGTCCGACGTCGCGGCCGGCTGGGCGCTTGGCGCCGCGGTCCTGGGCACGTGCGCGGTCACCGCCCTGGTCGTCGCCTACTTCCGCAACAATCCCGTGGCAGCGCGATGAACCTCGACCTCACCACAACCGAGCTGTCGATCGCGGTGGCGGCCGGCATCGCCGGTGCCGGCTACATCGCGTTCATCCTCATGCCCGCGGTGTCGGCCTACGGCAGGCTCTGGGAGCGCACGGCGGCGGGCTTCCTCACGCTGTTCATGCTCGCGACGCTGGTCGGGATAGGCGCCGCGCTCGGCTTCCTGGTCGTCTGGTCGTACGACACCTACGCGTAACCGCCGCCAGGCGTGACACGTAACCCCGGCCCGGCCCGAACGTACAATCGGGTCGTGTCCGCGGCGCAGGAACGCAAGGATCGCAGCGCCCAGAGCTCCTTCCTCGATGCGTTCGAAGAGGTCTCCGAGGCGGTCGAGTCCGGAGCCGGGCTGCCCGCCGTCGTGCGGGCGGCCGGTCACGCGCTGGACGCCAGCGTGGTGGTGCTCGGCTCCGACTCGGGAGTGCTCGCGGTGGCGTGCCTGTCGCCCGAGGACGAGCGGGCGGTGCTGGCGGGGGAGGGCGAGGCCGACGCGATCGACCTGCGCGTGGCAGACGAGCGCGTGGGCCAGCTCCGGCTGCGCGCCCGTGGTGCGCCTCCGCCGGCCGCGCTGACGCGGATGGTCGCCACGCTGATCGGGCAGGAGGTGGACCGCTCGAGGGCTCCCGAGCGCGCGAGCGAGGCGGCCGTGGGCGGCTTTCTCTCCGATCTGCTGGCCCGCAAGGTCACCGACCGCGAGAACATCTCGGCGCGCTCGGAGGAGCTGGGCTGCGACCTGGCGGACGGCGCAACGGTGATCGTCGCCCGGGCGCGTCCCCAGCATGCCGAGGAGGGCGACTGGCGCGCGCGTGTGCTCGCAGTCGGCGGAGCGGGGCGCGCGCGGAGTGGAGCGAACGTCACTGGCCGCGTCGATCGAGCTCGGCCCGCCGCGGCCGGCGCCGCACGGGGCGGCCGGCGAGGTGCGCCCGGCCCGCGCCGACAAGGAGCTGGTGATCCTCGTGCCCGGTCATGGCACCGAACCCGGCCGCCGGGCAGCCGAAGCCGTGGTCAAGGAGATGGAGCTGAGCCTGCACGGGTTCGTCCTGGTCGTGGCGATCAGCCGGCCGGCGTCGGACCCCGTCGATCTCCACCGCGCGGGCGCCGAGGCGCTGCTCGCCGCGAACGTGGCGGAGGCCCGGGGCGTGACCGAGCTCTCGTTCGAGGAGACCGGCGCGTACCGCCTGCTGCTTCCGGCGATGAGCGAGGACCCCACCGAGCTGCAGCGCTTTCACGAGGAGACGGTGGCGCCGCTCGTGGACTACGACGGCCAGTACGAGACCGAGCTGGTGCGGACCCTGGAGACCTTCCTCGCCAACGACGGCAACGTGGCCAAGACGGCCGAGACGCTGTTCACCCACCGCCACACCATCCGCTACCGGCTCGACCGCGTGCGGGAGCTGAGCGGCCTGGACGTGGGCTCCACCGACGGGCGCGAGCGCCTGAGCCTGGGGCTGAAGGCGATGCGCGTGCTCGGCATCGTCCCGCCGGGCGGCCCGGCGCACGAGGCGGGCGCGGAGGGCGGCCGCGTCCCGCGTGAGGAGCTCGACCGCTAGAGCGGGCCGGGGTTCAGCACGCCCCCGGGGTCATGGCCCGGCATCACCCGCACACCGTGGTCTCGTAACGCCCTCAGGCGCTCGGCCGACCTCGCCTGGGCGGCGTGGTCGTCGCCGATCACCGGGAAGCGGTGGTCGTCGAGCACCGATTCGTAGTGGAAGACGTCGCCCCCGATCACCAGGCCTTCGCCCACGCGCACGGACTGGTGACCGGGCGTGTGGCCCGGTGTGAAGAGCAACTCGACCGAGCCGTCGCCGAGCAGGTCGTGGTCGCCGTCCACGAGCTCGACCCGATCCTCGATGGCCGCGTAGTCGGCGGGCAGGTAGAAGTTCCGCTCTACGGCCTCCGCGTCATGGGCCGCCGCCCACTCCCGCCGCTGTATGTGGACGGGCACCCCCGGGATCAGCGCCAGCCCGCCGGCGTGATCGAAGTGCAGGTGCGTCATCACCACCCTCGTGAGGGTGCTCGGGTCGACCTGCTCGGCCACGCTGGCATCCTGCTCGAGCTCGAAGAGCGCGAGCGCGTCGGGCGACCCGTAGTGGGTGGCGGCGTCCTCGACAGCGCCCGGATGCAGCCCGGCGTCGATGAGAATGCGCTCCTCGCCGGTCTCCACCAGGTACGCCGGGATCGGGAAGCGCACCGATTCGTCCATCGGGTCGTCGCGGCGCCAGATGCCGGCCGCGGCGGTGAACCAGCCGCCGTTGAGCAACTGGACCCTCACGGCGCGAGAAACTCCTCCAGCGCCTCGCGCTCCGCGTCGATCTGGTCGCGGTCGGCCTGGAGGGTGGCTCGGTTGAGCTGGCGGAGGGTGAGGGTGGCCACGTCCGGGCACGGTACGCTCGATGCGCCTTCGGGGGTCGTCTAGCTGGCAGGACTCCGGGTTTTGGTCCCGGCAACGGTGGTTCGAATCCACCCCCCCGAGTGGAACTGAGATGCTGGTCCGACCATGCTCGACCACCTCGGAATAGACGTCAGCGACTACGACCGCAGCAAGGCCTTCTACGAGGCGGCTCTGAAGCCGCTCGGCCTCGAGGTGCTGATGGAGCCGATACCGGGCGCCTGCGGGTTCGGCGACCCCGAGAAGCGCATGCCGTTCTTCTGGGTGTACGACCGCGAGAACGTGAACGAGGGGGTCCACATCGCGTTCAGCGCTCCGGACCGCGCGACGGTCGACGCCTTCCACGCCGCGGCGCTGGAGGCCGGTGCCCAGGACAACGGCGGCCCCGGCGTGCGCGAGATCTACCACCCCAACTACTACGGGGCGTTCGCGCTCGATCCGGACGGCAACAACGTCGAGGCTGTCTGCCACAGGCCAGCCTGAGTACCCTGGCGCGGCCATGCCCGAGCCGTTCACCGCGCTGATCATGGCCGCCGGCAAGGGGACGCGCATGCGCTCCTCCGTGCCCAAGGTCCTCCATCCCGTCTGCGGCCGCCCGATGGTCGAGTGGGTGATCGAGGCCGCGCGGGGGGCGGGGGCCGGCGAGGTCGTCTGCATCACCCGGCCCGGGGACGGCGTGGCCGAGGGGCTTCCCGGCGACGTGAGCGTGGCGGAGCAGAGCGAGGGCGAGGGCACCGGCGCCGCCGTCCTGGCCGCCCGCGACAACGCGCAGGACGGCACGGTCGTCGTCCTGTCGGGCGACCACCCGCTGATCGCCGCCGAGCTGATCGAGCGCCTGATCGCCGCCCACGCCGAGGACGGCGCCGCCGCCACCCTGCTCACCACCGAGAAGCTCGATCCACACGGCTACGGACGGATCGTCCGCGCGGCCGACGGCGCGGTCGAGCGGATCGTGGAGACCAAGGTGCCCGACGGCGTGCCGCCGGAGGAGCTGGCCATCGGCGAGATCAACATCGGCACCTACGTGTTCGAGGCCGCCGAGCTGTGGCCGGCCCTGGACGCCGTCGAGGAGACCGGCGGCGAGCGCTACCTCACCGGGGTGTTCCCGGTGATGCTCGACGCGGGCAAGCGCGTGGCCTCCCACCTGACCGACGACGTGAGCAGCGCGCTCGGGGTGAACAGCCGCGCGGAGCTGATGGATGCGGAGCGGCTGGGCCAGCGGAGGATCCTGGAGGCCCACGCCAGGGCGGGCGTCACGTTCCTGGCGCCCGACTCGGTGAGCGTGCACGCGGGCGTGGAGATCGGCGAGGACACCACGATCGGGCCCGCCACCACCCTTCGCGGCGCCACGGTGATCGGCGGCGGCTGCACGGTCGGCCCGGCCACCACGATCACGGACTCGACGCTGAAGGACGGGGTCACGGCGCTTCACTCCTTCCTCCTCGAGGCGACGGTGGAGAGCGGCGCCTCTCTGGGCCCGTTCGCCTACCTGCGGCCCGGCGCCCATATCGGCGAGAACGCCAAGATCGGCACGTTCGTCGAGGTGAAGAACTCCGAGATCGGGGCCGGCGCGAAGGTGCCGCACCTGTCCTATCTGGGCGACGCCGACGTCGGCGATGGCGCCAACGTGGCCGCGGGGAACATCACCGCGAACTACGACGGCTTCGACAAGCACCGGACGAGCATCGGAAAGAGCGCGAAGACCGGGGTGAACACCTCGTTCGTGGCGCCCGTGAGCGTCGGCGACGGGGCGTACACTGGGGCCGGTTCGGTGATTGGCGAGGACGTTCCGGATGGCGCCCTCGGGATTTCCAGGCCCGAGCAGAAGAACATCGAGGGATACGCCGAGCGCAAGGAGAAGGAGCGCGAGTGAGCAGCATCGACACGACGCAGACTGCCCCTGCCGTCGGGTCCTCCATCCCGGCTGAGTACGACAAGCGCCTGATGGTCGCCGCCGGCCGGGCGAGCCAGGAGCTCGGCGCGAAGATCGCGGACCGGCTCAAGGTGGGGCTCACCGACCCCGGCCTGAAGACGTTCTCCGATGGTGAGGTCTACTGCCGCTACGAGGACTCCATCCGCGGCGCGGACCTCTTCATCGTCCAGTCCATCTGCAGCGCGGAGGGGCTCACGCCCAACGACGCGCTGATGGAGCTGCTGCTGATGGTCCACGCCGCGAAGCACGCCTCCGCGCACCGGATCATCGCCGTCACCCCGTGGTACGGCTACTCGCGGCAGGACAAGAAGTCGGCGCCGCGCGAGCCGATCTCGGCGCGGCTGGTGGCCGAGCTGCTCGAGACCGCGGGCATCGACCGGCTGGTGACGATGGACCTGCACGCCGGCCAGATCCAGGGCTTCTTCTCGCGGCCGGTCGACCACATGACGGCGATGCCGGTGCTCACCCAGTTCGTCACCGACCAGCTGGCGGACGACGACCTGGTGATCATCGCCCCCGACGCGGGCCGCGTGAAGCTGGTCCGGAAGTTCGCGCAGAAGGTGGGCGCGCCGTACGCGCTGCTGGAGAAGGAGCGCCCGGCCCAGCAGGTCGCCGAGATCGGCTACGTGATCGGTGACGTGAAGGGCAAGGTCGCGGTGATCGTCGACGACATCATCGCCACCGGCGGGACCCTGGCCGCCTCCGCCCAGACGGTGCTCGACGAGGGCGCCGAGCAGGTGTACGCCGTCGCCACCCACGGCCTGTTCTCGGGCAACGCGTTCGAGGTCCTCGCGGCGTCGCCGCTGTCGGGAATCGTGGTCACCGACACCGTGCCGCTGCGTCCCGAGGCGCCCGACAGCATCCGCGTGCTCACCACCGCGGACATCCTCACCGACTCCGTGCGCCGGATCTTCACCGACGACTCCGTTTCCGAGATCTTCCAGGGCGAGAACCAGCTCTTTTAGGCCCGGCCTCGGCTGAGCAGGGCGACGCTCGCGGCGCAGCCCACGGCCACCAGCGCCGTACCCAGGCGACGCCGGCCGGCCGAGGCGGCCAGCAGGCCCGCCGCGCGAACCACCGTGGTTGGCCTGGCGGCGCGCGCGAGCGCCGGATCGGGTCGCTCCGCCCGGCCGAAGTAGACGGCCAGCGTGTACGCGAGCCCGGCGCCGAGGCGCACGAGCTCAGCCGCCGACGCCGTGCGGCCGATCGCCTCGCGACGTCGCAGCCCGAGCATCAGCGCCGCGGCGAAGCAGAGATCGGCAAGCCCCTCCAGGTCGCGGCCCGCGCGGGTGGGCTCGGCCAGTGCCCGCGCCGCCACCCCGTCCAGCGCGTCGGTGGCGAAGCCGGCGGCGCAGCGCAGCGGGCGCGGATCGTCGAGCACCGCCGGCGCCAGCCAAACGCGGGCGAGCGTGAGTGCGTCGGCCGCGCCCAGGCGCCGCGGGCGGCCGTCCTCGGTCTCGAGCATCCCCAGGTGCCAGTCGAGCATCAGGCAGGCCAGGCCCCACCACGCAAGCGCGCGCCGGCGCCCTGGCAGCGCGAGGCAGGCGGCCGCGCCCGCCAGCCCCCAGCCCAGCTCCTGGCGGGCGAGCTCCGGGCGGGCGGCGCGGACGGCGTTCGCCCGCCGCTGGGACTCCGCCAGGAAGTGCGCCATCGCCGGAGGCGAGAACCTGCGTTCGAGCAGCAGCTCCAGCTGCTCGCGGGTCCACCGCTCGCCCTCGGTCATCGCCATCGATCTTCTACACTGGCCGACCCCATGGCAGACGGCAACCGCCCATCCCTGACTGTTGAGGAACGCTCCGAGCGCGGATCGCGCGAGGCGCGGCGGCTTCGCCGTGAGGGCTTCGTGCCCGGCGTGCTGTACGGCGCCAGCCACCCGGATCCCGTGTCGCTGAAGGTCGGGGCACGTGAGCTGCGCCACCTGCTGGTGGACGGCGCGGCCCTCTTCGACGTGAAGATCGGCGGCGAGAAGTCGGTGCCCGCGATCCTCAAGGAGCGCCAGGACCACCCCGTGCGCGACGAGGTGCTGCACGTGGATTTCCTCGAGGTGCGCCTCGACGAGAAGATCTCCTCCACGGTCACGATCGAGCTCGAGGGCGCCGAGGAAGCGCCCGGCGTGAAGGAGGGCGGCGTGCTCGACCAGTCCACCCGCGAGGTGAACATCGAGGCGCTGCCAACCGACATCCCCGAGCGGATCGTGGTCAGCGTGTCGCACATGGACATGGGCGACACGCTCACCCTCGACGCCGTGCCCGCTCCCGCCGGAGTGGAGTACCTCGACGAGCCCGAGGAGGTCACCATCGCCTCGGTGGTCGTGCCGACCAAGGTCGAGGAGCCCGAGATCGAGGAAGAGACGGAGCTGATCGGCGAGGACGGCGAGCCGATCGAGGTGCCCGAGGGCGAGGAGGGCGAGGAGCCCGCCGAGGGCGAGGAGGCCCCGCCCGAGGACTCGGGCGGCGACGACTCCGGCGACGAGTAGCGCCTCCCGATGGGGCTGTTCCGCCGCGACAAGGGCGGTGGCAGAGCCGACTGGCTGATCGTCGGTCTCGGCAATCCCGGCGAGAAGTACGCCCGGACGCGCCACAACGTGGGCTTCGAGGTGGCGAACCTGGCGGCGCAGCGCTGGGGGCTCCCGCGAGGGAAGAAGAAGTACGGCGGGCTGATCACCAGCGGCCGGACCGGCCCGGGCGGGCCGCGGGTGGCCGTGCTGCTGCCCCAGACCTTCATGAACGAGTCGGGCCGCGCGGTGAGCCCGGCCCGTGGCGAGCTCGGCGTGGACCTCGACCACGTGATCGCCGTGCACGACGAGATCGACCTGCCGTTCGGCCGTATCGAGGCGCGTCTCGGGGGAGGCCTGGCGGGCCACAACGGCCTGAAGTCGCTCAACCGCGAGCTTGGCGGCCCCGACTTCCGGCGCATCCGCGTGGGGGTGGGGCGCCCGGACTCGACCGACCCGGAGATCGTCTCGGCCCACGTGCTCGGCCGCTTCAGCGAGCCGGCCGAGGACGTGTCCGCGCTGATCGAGGCGGCCGCCGACGAGCTCGACCGCCTTGTCACGGATCCTCCTTCCGGCGGCCCCTAAACTCGACATCGAGCCGCGCGGCGCCGCCGGGCGGCCGCTTTGCGTGCTCCGCCAGCTACTCACATACGCCCACGAAGACCCGGCCGTCGACGCCCTCGCAGAGGCGTCGCGGACCGCGCCCCAGCGCGCATTCGTCTCGGCCAGCCTGCGCCCGTACCTGCTTGCCTCGCTGATCGACGCCGAGGCCGAGCGGCCGGCGCTGATCGTGGCGGGCGACGACCGCGCGGCGCGCGACCTGGCCGCCGACATGAAGCAGTACCTCTCGCCCCGGGCCGTGCACCTCTATCCCGCTCGAGGGGTCCAGTACGAGTCTCACCTCGCGCCGCCGCCGCATCTCACCGGCCTGCGCATCGCCGCGCTGGACGCGCTGCGAGACGGCGCTGCCGTGGTGGTGGCGAGCGCGGGCGCGCTGGCGGAGAAGGTGCCCGACCCCGACCTTCGCCCGCACGGGTTCCGGATCGAGAAGGGCGGGCTGCTCGACCTCGAGGAGACCGCCGAGCAGCTCGTGGCGGCCGGATACGAGCGCACCGACCAGGTGCAGGAGCGCGGCCAGTTCGCCCTGCGCGGCGACATCGTGGACATCTATCCCGCCACCGAGGAGCGGGCGGTGCGCTGCGAGCTCTTCGACGTCGAGGTGGAGCGGCTCACGTTCTTCTCCACCTTCACCCAGCGCTCGCTGGAGGAGGTCGACAGCGTCTCGATCGAGCCGGCGGCCGAGCTGGGCCCCGAGCACCGCGAGCTGGCCGAGATCGCCGCGGCCTCCGAGGAGGAGGACCGCCCCGACGTCGCGGACCTGCTGCCGGTGGACCGCTTCTGCGAGGTGCTCGACCTGCTGCCCGAGGACGCTCTGGTGGCCGTGGCCGCGGACGAGGAGCTGGAGCCTGCGCTGCGCGACCTGTGGGAGGACGTGACCACCAGCTTCCACGACTCCGACGCCCACCACCTGTACGTCTCGCCCGAGCAGCTGTCCGAGACGATCGAGGATCGCGCCGCCCTGCGCCTGTCGAGCATCTCGGGGATCAGCCGCATCAGTTCCGCGCCCAGGCGGCCCACACCGCCGCCCGCTCGCTGCGCGACGCCGAGCCGGAGCTCGAGAAGCTCGTGCGCTCGGGCTACCGCACGGTGGTGGCCTGGGCGCGACAGGGCGAGGCCGAGCGGGCCGCCTACAACCTCGACCGGATCAAGGCCACCTTCCTCGACGGCAAGCCGGCCACCCATGAGCCCGGCCTGGCGTTCGCCGCGGCCGCGCTGCGCGACGGCTTCGTGTCGCCCCAGCTGAAGGTGGCGATCATTCCCGAGCACCGGCTGCTGCGCCGCCGCCGCGACGAGCGCCCCACCGGCCCCCGCACCGGAGCGGGGGCGGTGGCCAGCTTCACGGACCTGCGCGCGGGCTCGCCCGTGGTGCACGAGGACCACGGCATCGGGCTGTTCACGGGCTTTGAGACCAAGACCGTGGGCGGGATCACGCGCGACTACCTCGAGCTGGAGTTCAAGGACGGCGACCGCGTGTTCGTGCCGAGCGACCAGCTTCACAAGATCAGCCGCTACGTGGGCGCCGACGCCGGCGACCCTCCGCTGTCCAAGCTCGGCGGGAAGCAGTGGGAGCAGCAGAAGCTGCGCGCCCGCCGCGCCGCGGAGGCGCTGGCCGGGGAGCTGATCAACCTCTACGCCGAGCGCAAGCGCCGCTCCGGCCACCCGTTCCCCACGGACGGCGAGTGGCAGGTGGAGTTCGAGGGCAGCTTCCCCTTCCGCGAGACGCCGGACCAGCTCGAGGCGATCGAGGCCGTGCGCGCCGACATGGAGGAGGCGCGCCCGATGGACCGCCTGATCTGCGGCGACGTGGGCTACGGCAAGACCGAGGTCGCTCTGCGGGCGGCCTTCAAATCCGCCGCCGACGGCAAGCAGGTGATGTTCCTGGTGCCCACCACGGTGCTGGCCCAGCAGCACTTCGGCACCTTCAGCGAGCGCCTGCGCGACTACCCGTTCCGGATCGAGATGGTGTCGCGCTTCCGCTCGGCCAAGCAGAGCCGCGACGTGCTCTCCGACTACGAGGACGGCAAGGTCGACATCCTCATCGGCACCCACCGCCTGCTCTCCCGGGACGTGCGCCCCAAGGACCTGGGGCTGCTGATCGTGGACGAGGAGCAGCGCTTCGGCGTGAAGCAGAAGGAGCTGCTGCGCCAGCTCAAGCTGAAGGTGGACGTGCTGTCGCTGTCGGCCACGCCGATCCCGCGCACGCTGCAGATGTCGCTGGCCGGCCTGCGCGACATCTCGGTGATCGAGACGCCGCCCGAGGGCCGCAGGCCGGTGAAGACCTACGTGGGCGCCTACGACGAGGAGCTGGTGAAGAGCGCGATCGAGCGCGAGCTTGCCCGCGGCGGCCAGGCGTTCTTCCTGCACAACCGCGTCGAGACGATCGACGAGACCGCCGAACGGGTGCGGGCGATGGTCCCGGAGGCGCGCGTGCTGGTGGCCCACGGGCAGATGGAGGAGAAGCAGCTGGAGAAGACGATGCTCGCCTTCCTGCGCGCCGAGGCGGACGTGCTGGTGTGCACCACGATCGTCGAGTCCGGGCTGGACATCTCCACCGCCAACACCCTGATCGTGGAGCGTGCCGACGAGCTCGGCCTGGCCCAGCTGTACCAGATCAGGGGCCGGGTGGGCCGGTCGAAGGAGCGCGCCTACGCCTACCTGCTCTACCCGAGCGCGGCGGCCCTCACGGCCGACGCCGCCGCGCGGCTGTCGACCCTCTCCGACTACACGGAGCTGGGCTCGGGCTTCAAGATCGCCATGCGCGACCTGGAGATCCGCGGCGCCGGCAACCTGCTGGGCGACGAGCAATCCGGGCACGTCGCGGCGGTGGGCTTCGAGCTGTACGTGGGCATGCTCGACGAGGCGGTGCAGGCGCTGGCGGGCGACGCCGCCGACGAGGCGCCCGAGCCGGTGCGCGTGGATCTGCCGGTGGACGCCTACGTGCCGGGCGACTACGTGCCCTACGAGGCGGCCAAGATCGAGGTGCACCGGCGCGTGGCGGGCGCCAAGGAGATCGCCGACCTGATCCTGCTGCGCGAGGAGCTGGAGGACCGCTTCGGCCCGGTGCCGCCGCCGCTCGACGCCCTGATCCGGATGCAGGATGCCCGCATCAAGCTGGGTCGTGCGGGCGCCCGCACCGTGGACTTCGCGGGCGGCAAGCTGTCGGTGGCGCCGATCGACCTGGACTCGCGCCGGGTATCGATCCTGCGCGAGCGGATCGAGGGTGCGGTCTACGAATCGGGGCGCAGCACCGTGCGCGTGCGGGTGCCCGAGGAGCCCGAGGAGCGCTTCCCGGCCGTGGTCGCGGCGGCCGAGGGGATCCTCGAGGCGGCTACCGCACCCGATCCCCGAATGAGGTCGCTACCATCCGCCGCCGCGCCGTCGTAGGGCCCCTTAGGCGCGCTTGAGACTTCCGACCTAGACATAGGACACATGACCTTTCGCCTGATTCCAGTTCTCGCCGTTGCCGGAGCCGCCATCGCCGTCGCCGGCTGCGGCGACGACGTCCCGTCCGACTCCGTCGCCAAGGTCGGCGACTCGAACATCACCAAGCAGGAGTTCGACCGCTGGCTGATGAACGCCTCGGGCCAGCAGGCGCAGGGAGGTCAGACCACGGTCCCCGACCCGCCCGACTTCGAGAAGTGCATCGCCGAGCTCAAGAAGCAGCCGGCCCCGCAGGGCTCCGGCAAGCAGTCGAGACGAGCAGCTCAAGAAGCAGTGCCGCCAGCAGTACGACCAGCTCAAGAACGAGGTCATGCAGTTCCTGATCCAGGCGGAGTGGGTCCAGCAGGAGGCGGAGGACCGCGACGTGAAGGTGAGCGACGCCGAGGTCAAGAAGAGCTTCGACGAGCAGAAGAAGCAGGCCTTCCCCAAGGAGGCCGACTACGAGAAGTACCTGAAGGACTCCGGCATGTCGGAGGACGACATCCTCTTCCGGGTCAAGCTCGACCAGATCCAGACCAAGCTGACCCAGCAGGTGACCAAGGACAAGGTCAAGATCTCCGACGAGGACATCTCCGAGTACTACGCCAAGAACGAGAAGCGCTTCGCCCAGCCGGAGCGCCGTGACCTGAACGTGGTGCTCACCAAGACCAAGGCCAAGGCCGACGAGGCCAAGCAGCAGCTCGAGGACGGCAAGAGCTGGAAGGCCGTCGCCAAGGAGTTCTCGATCGACGAGGCCTCGAAGGCCCAGGGCGGCAAGCTCCCCGACGTGTCGAAGGGCCAGCAGGAGAAGGCGCTCGACCAGGCTGTCTTCAAGGCCGAGAAGGGCGAGATCGCCGGTCCCGTGAAGACCCAGTTCGGCTACTACATCTTCGAGGTCGGAACGGTCAAGAAGGCCGCTCAGCAGTCGCTGGAGCAGGCCAAGGAGACCATCCGCAACCTGCTGCGCTCACAGCGCGAGCAGAAGGCGCTCGACGCGTTCGTCAAGGACTTCCGCGAGAAGTACAAGTCCGACACCAAGTGCGCCGACGACTTCCGCGTGGCCGAGTGCGACAACGCGCCCAAGGAGAAGCAGGACACCGGTCCGGCCTCCGGCGGCGCGCCCGGTGGCGCCACCCCCGGCGCCCCCCAGGGCACACCTGCTCCGCAGGGCACGCCCTCGCCGCAGGGTGCTCCCCCGCAGGGTGCGCCCCCGCAGGGCGCTCCGGCCCCGCAGGGAGCGCCTCCGCAGGGCGGCGCGCCCGCACCCACGCCGCAGGCGCCGCCGGCAGCTCCATAACCGAGTGAGCGACCCCACAGGCGCGATCGCGCGCCTCGACGAGATCACGCGGCGGCTCCGCAAGGAGTGCCCGTGGGACCGCGAGCAGGACGAGCGCTCGATCGTGCCGCACACGGTCGAGGAGGCCTACGAGCTGGCGGATGCCGCCCATGCGGGCGACGACGCCAAGCTGCTGGACGAGCTGGGCGACGTGCTGTTCCAGGTCCTCTTCCTCTCGCTGCTGATGGAGGAGCGCGGCGCGGGTGACCTCGCCCAGGTGGCCGACGGCTGCCGCGAGAAGCTGATCCGCCGTCACCCGCACGTGTTCGGCGACCGCGCGGCCGACACGGCGGACGACGTGGTCCGCAACTGGGGCCAGATCAAGCGCGACGACGAGCGCGGCGGAGAGGTCTTCGGAGAGATCCCCGCCACGCTGCCCTCGACCCTCTACGCCAAGAAGGTGCTCAAGCGCGCGGGGGCGGCGGGCGCGGCCGAGCTGCCGGAGGCCTCCGAGGGCCACGGCGAGCGCCTGCTCGCGGCGGTGCGCGACGCCGTCGACGCCGGCGCGGATCCCGAGCTCGAGCTGAGGCGCGCCGCCGATCGCTATCGCGAAGCGGTAGAACGCCCGGACGCATGAGCGCGATCGAGCACCTCCACGCCCGGCAGATCGTCGACAGCCGAGGCAATCCCACGGTCGAGGCGGAGGTCACGCTGGCCTCCGGCGCCACGGGCCGCGCGGCGGTCCCCTCGGGCGCCTCGACCGGCGAGTTCGAGGCCGTGGAGTTGCGCGACGGCGGCGACGCGTGGGGCGGCAAGGGCGTCTCGCGGGCGGTGGCCAACGCCAACGGCGAGCTGGCCGACGCCGTGAAGGGAATCGACGCCGGCGACCAGAGCGCGGTGGACGGCGCGATGCTGGCCGCCGACGGTACCCCGAACAAGGGCCGCCTCGGCGCCAACGCGATCCTCGGCATCTCGCTCGCGGCGGCCAAGGCCGCGGCGGCCGACGCCGGGCAGCCGCTCTGGCGCCACCTCGGCGGCCCGGACGCCCACGTGCTGCCCGTGCCGATGATGAACGTGCTCAACGGCGGCGCTCACGCCGACAACAAGGTCGACTTCCAGGAGTTCATGGCCATGCCCGTGGGCGCGCCGTCCTTCTCGGAAGGCCTGCGGATCGGCGCGGAGGTCTTCCACGCGCTGAAGCGGACGCTGCACGATCGCGGGCTGGCGACCGCCGTGGGCGACGAGGGCGGCTTCGCGCCGGACTTCGGCTCCAATGAGGAGGCGCTGCAGGCACTCGTGGACGGCATCGAGGCCGCCGGCTACAGGCCGGGCGATGACGTGGCCATCGCGCTCGACCCCGCCACCAGCGAGATCCACGACGGCGGCGTCTACCGCCTGGAGCACGAGGGCCGCGATCTGTCGCCGGACGAGATGGCCGCCTACTGGGCGGACATGGCCGGCAAGTATCCGATCGTCTCGATCGAGGACGGCATGGACGAGGAGGACTGGGACGGCTGGAAGGCGCTCACGGACCGCCTCGGCGGGAGCGTCCAGCTGGTGGGCGACGACCTCTTCGTCACGAACCCCGAGCGGCTGAAGCGCGGCATCGACGCGGGGGTGGCGAACTCGATCCTCGTGAAGGTGAACCAGATCGGCACGCTCACCGAGACGCTCGAGGCGATCGCGATGGCCCGTGACGCCGGCTACACAGCCGTGATGAGCCACCGCAGCGGCGAGACCGAGGACACCACGATCGCCGACCTGGCCGTCGCCACCGGCTGCGGCCAGATCAAGACCGGGGCGCCATCGAGGTCGGACCGCGTCGCCAAGTACAACCAGCTGCTGCGGATCGAGGAGGAGCTCGGGCAGAGGGCGACCTACCCCGGTCGCGGCGCGTTCCTGAGGTCTGACGTCTGACGTCTGAGGCCTGAGCCTCAGGCCTCGGGAAGGAGGGCGCGGCGCGGGGGCGAAGGGTCCCCGGATGGCCCCTCCCAGACAGCGACGTGCGCGCGCCGCCTCCCGCGGCACCGTGCGCTGGGACCGGGTGGGCCGGGCGGCGCTCCTGGCGGTGCTGGTCGTGATCCTCGGCCTGTACATCTCACCGGCCAAGCACTGGCTCGAGCAGTCGAGCACGGGCAAGGCGCAGAAGCAGGAGCTGGAGACGCTCAACTCCGAGAACGCCACCCTCAAGCGCCGCCTTCGCGGCCTGCGCAACCCCGCCACGCTCGAGGCCCAGGCGCGCCGCCTGGGGATGGTCAAGGAGGGAGAGCGCTCCTACGTGATCGAGAACCCGCCCTCCAACTGAACACGGCGGACTCAGTTCGGCGCGGGGGCGTAGCGGTGGTGCAGCATCAGCACGTTGCCGTCCGGGTCCTTGAAGTGGGCCATGTGGCAGACGCCGCTGTCCATCGTGTCTGCCGCGAACTCGACGCCCGCTGACTCGAGCTCGGCGCGCGCGGCCTCCACGTCGTCCACGTGAAGGGCGACCGGGTGGGAGTGGGCCTGGAAGTCGATCCCGAATGCGTCCGACTGCATCACGGCGATCGTGAGCGTGCCGGTCTCGTACTCGGCCGCGGGCATGTCGCCCCATTGCTTCGAGCGCTCTAGGCCGAGCACGCCGCCATAGAAGCGCTCGGCGGCCGGAAAGTCGCGGGTGGGCAGGGCGATGAAATCGACTCCGGTGATGTTCATCAGGACTCCTTCAGAGGATCGGGCATCGAGTGAGTATCCCGCGCCCGCGCTAGCTTGCGCGTCCGATGTCCTACTCGCTCGAGAACGCTCTCTTCCAGTGGCAGGCCGGCGAGGAGGCGGTGCGCGACGCCGGCTCCCCCGCGCTCGAGCGCGCCGCGGCGACCGTGCGTGACGAGCTGCGCAAGCGCCTGGGCTCCGCGTTCCAGATGCGCGAGCTGGTGGCGCTCTACGCGGAGGGCACCGACTGGGCCGAGGACGTGGCGTCCCGGGCGGGCGCCTACGCCGACTCGAGCGCCGCCGTGGACGCCGCCTTCGCCCGCTACGCGCGCGAGGCAACCGATTTCGCCGGGGGGCGAATGCAGCACCGCGAGCGCCGCGAGGCGTAGAGTCGCCTCAGGTGGGAGACCAAAGCGAAGCTCAGCTGCTGGCCGACGTGGTCCGCCGCGTCGAGCCCGCCGACGTGGCCAGGCGGATGGTGGACCGGTTCCGGGCCGAGATCGCGGGCTATCGCAGGCTCCCCGAGCCGGTCGTGATGGGCCAGATCTTCGAGATCTGCCGCGAGAACGTGGAGCTGTTCTTCCGCTCGATCCTCGAGGCCAAGGGCCCCACCGACGCCGAGCTGTCGCCGTTCCGCGAGTCCGCCAAGGATCGTGCCGGCGAGGGCATGCCGCTCGAGGACCTGCTGCACGCCTACCGCCTCGGTGGCCGGATGGGCTGGAAGGCGATCACCGACGAGGCGCGGCCGGAGGAGCGGCCGGCGCTGCTCATGGGCGCGGAGCGGTTGATGGACTACGTGGACCGGGTGTCCGCGGTGGTGGCCCAGGCCTACCTCGACGAGCGCCAGCACCTCGTGTCGGAGGAGGAGCGCCGGCTGCGTGAGCTGTTCGACGGCCTGGTGGGCGGCGAGCCGCTGTCGCCCGGGCTGCGGGAGCTGGCCGAGCGCCTGGGCTTCCCGCTCGCGGAGTCCTACCGGCCGTTCGCCGGCACGCTGCCCGGCCAGGCGGCCTACGAGCACGCCGACGTGGCCGGCCGCCTGCGCGCCCGCGGCCTGCTGGCGCTGACCGAGGGCGACCGGGTGAGCGGGCTGGCGCCCGTGGACTCGAACGAGCAGCTCGGAGAGGGCGAGGCGCTCGTGGCGGTCGGGGAGCCGACCCCGCGCGCCCAGCTGGCCGAGGCGCTCGACGAGCTGAGGCTGCTGGTCGAGCTGGGCCGGCGCCTGGGGCACGAGGGCGGGCGGCTGGAGCCCGATGCGTTCGTGGCCGAGTTGCTGCTGGCCCGCTCGCCGCGGCTGGCGGAGGTCGCCCGGCGCCGCGCGCTGGGCCCACTCGAGGAGTACGCGCGCAAGCGCGGCTCGGACCTGGTGGACACCCTGGAGGCCTTCCTGGCGGCGGACCTCGACCGCCGCCGTGCGGCCGCCGCGCTCCATGTGCACCCGAACACGCTCGACTACCGGCTGAAGCGGGTGGAGGAGCTGACCGGCCTGAACCTGACGCGTGCCGACGACCTGACGCTCACCGCGCTCGCGCTGAAGCAGAGGGCGCTGGACAGCGCTGTGAACGGTCACAAATCCGACGCGGCTATTTCTGACGGTTCCCACTAGCAGTCGCGGGCCGCTTGGGCCACACTCCTAAGGGAAGGGACTCAACGCAGGGGAAAGGTTGCCTTGGGAGGGCACTTGCGCGCCGTCGTGGTGACGGCGATCGCGCTGCTGGCGGCGCCGGCGGCGGCACAGGGAGCGGTGAAGGCGGGCGCGGCCGAGGTGGACGCCAGCTGGCACGTGGGCGCCTCCGCGGGCCAGTACGCCAGCGACGGCACGTTCGCCTCCGAGGAGGGCCTGGACCCGCACACCCACTCCACCCGGCGCGCCTCCTCCTACGGGCGCCAGTCCGAGCTGAAGGTGCGCGCGCTGGTGGTCGAGGGCCCCGACGGCAAGCGCGTCGCGATCGTCAAGAACGACCTCTACATCCCCCAGGACGGGCTGCACCGCCGGACCGCCCAGCTGCTGGAGGCGGGCGACAGCGGGGTCACGCGAGAGACCCTGACGATGGCGGTGACCCACAACCACTCGTCGCCGTACTACTCGTCGCCCTCGTGGGGCGTCTGGGTGTTCCAGGACGTCTTCGACGTCCGCTTCTTCGACTACATGTCGAAGCGGCAGGCCGAGGCGGTCGAGAAGGCCGCGGCCAATCTCAAGCCGGTCCGCGTCGGGGCCTCGGTGAACCAGTTCGACAAGACCCACCGGCACTCGTTCGGCCCAGCGGTGGCGGACGACGGCACCCCGGCCGGCTACCCGAACTCCGATTCCGACCACGACATGGTGGTCGTGCGCTTCGACGACATCACGAACCCGCGCAAGCCCAAGCCGCTGGCGAACCTCGTGAACTTCCCGCTGCACCCCGAGTTCCTCGACGGCAACGACCTGATCAGCGCCGACTACCTCGGCCCCCTCCAGCGGATGGCCGACCGCGGCACCGGCGCGATGACGATCTGGACGCAGGGCAGCGTGGGAACCGCGGAGCCGGAGCGCAGCACCTACCACTCGATCCACGAGCGGCTCGAGTTCTCCCACAAGGAGTACGCGCAGGCCGAGTACGGCGCCCGGCTGATGGCGGACAGCCTGATCGACGCGTTCAAGGACATCGAGCGCCGCACGCCCGGCGACCCGAAGCGGTTCGTCCCGTTCATGACCGACTTCCCGGTGGCGATGGCCGACAAGTGGTACCCGGGCCCGTTCTCGCACCCCTACCCGGGCGTGTCGAACTGCCGCACCGACCGTACGCTGGCGGGCGATCCCCAGGTGCCGATCGCGGGCCTGCCCGACTGCGCGGGGCCGGGCCGCGCGCTCGACGAGGCGGGCATCACGCCGCCCGAGGACCTGCAGGAGCCGCTGGCCGGCGCCAACCCCGGGCTCAACACCGACGACTTCCAGGCGGCGGGGATCCCCGTGCCGGAGAACTACTCGGCCCCCAGCTACGGCGCGCTCGAGGAGGACCTGAACGTGCACCTCCAGGCGTTCCGGCTCGGGGACATCCTGTTCACGGTCTGCTCGTGCGAGCAGTGGAAGGACCAGGGCGCCAACATCAAGACGCGCACGGACAAGGTCGAGGACAACGAGCACCTCGGCTACGACTGGTCGAAGCAGTGCACGCGCAACCCCGACGGCACCTGGGACTGCCCGGACCCCACCAACCCCTCGGCCCGGCTCTCGAAGGTGGAGGACGGCTTCATCCAGAAGATGCGCGCCCAGGTGAACAACCCGGCGAACGGGTGGAACGACCTGGAGAACGCCCCGACCGCCGAGTCCGAGCCCACCGACCCGGAGAAGATCAAGGGCAACTACACCCACGACGACGACAAGCGCTCCGCCGAGCTGGGCTACCGCCTGACCGTGGCCATCGGGATGGCCAACGACTACAACGGCTACATCGCCACATACCGCGAGTACCAGCGCGGCGACCACTACCGCAAGGCGCTCACCGCCTGGGGCCCGCACTCGAGCGACTACATGGCCACGCGCCTGGTCACGCTGGGCCGCCGCCTGAAGAGCCCGAGCGAGCCGCTTCCGAAGGACCAGCAGCAGGAGGAGCAGCTCCAGGGCAGGGTGGAGGCCGACAACCGCGCAAACGACGTGAGGGCGCAGGCGCTGGGCACGACCGGCGAGCGCGTGATCGGCCTGTACGAGGCCGCGCTGCCCGACGACGGCGGCGAGGCCGAGGCCGTGACCCAGCCGCAGGACACGGAGCGCTTCGGCAAGGCCGCGCTGTTCACCTGGAACGGCGGCTCGAACTTCACCGACAGCCCGGACGTGCGCGTGCAGCGCAAGGTGGGCGCGGGCTGGGAGGACTACGCCGACGGCTCCGGCGAGCTGCCGGTGACCCTGAAGTTCCCGCAGGGCGCCGACGTGCCGAGCTATCTCTCCGGCGGCCAGAGGTGGGAGTGGACGGCGCACTTCGAGGCCTTCGCCTCCCGCTTCGACCTCGGTGACCGCCCGCGGGCCACCCCCGCCGGCACCTATCGGTTCGTGGTGAAGGGCAAGCGCCGGAAGGGCCGCGCGGCGGTGCCCTACTCGGTCACATCGAGTGAGTTCGCCGTGAAGCCGTGGTCGGGCATCACCGCCGAGGACCTGCGCGTGGAGCCCGACGGCCGCGTGAGCCTGCGGGTGGGCCCGCGCCACACGCTCGACGTGAACGGCAAGGGCGGCCCCGACATCAAGGACGAGATCGGGCCGATCGACTACCCGGATTCCTACGACTCGCCCGCCCGGTTCATCACCCCCGAGCGCGAGTTCTACCGCGACCCCGCGGCACCCGCCGACCCCGCGAAGCTCGAGTGGTTCTGCTTCCACTGCTCGTGGCGGCCGTGGGCCGACGAGGGCGACGCCGTCTCGGTGGCGCTGACATTCGTCGAGAAGGGCAAGGCGCGATCGGTGCAGGCCACGCGGTCGGGCGACCGCTGGGTGAGCACCCGCGCCCTCGCGCCGGGCGCCTCCGCATACGCCCACGCCGGGGGCATCCGTGACGCGTTCGGGAACGTGAACGGCACGCGGTCGGCCACCGTCACGCGATGAGGCGCCTCGCCTGCGCGGCGGTCTGCGTGGCCGCCCTGGCCACCGGTCTCCCCGCCGCCGCCCTCGCGGCCTTCCCCTACCCGACCGCGCCGGCCGACCCCGCCGACTTCACGCAGTACAAGGTCGGCGACCAGACGCCCAGCGACCTCACGGGCAAGCTCGAGTGGATGTACGCGGCCACGCCTGACGACTCCCCCGAGAGCCAGGTGAACAACTCGACGCCCGGTGAGCTCGGTGGCGTGCGCGGCGGGCACGTGGTGGACGCCGACGACGGCGCCGACACCGCCTGGCGGACCACCACCGGGCGCCCGGACGTGACGATCGCGGTGCTCGACTCCGGCATCAAGTGGGACGACAAGAACGCGATGCTCGACCTGCGCCGCAAGACGCGGATCAGCAGGGGCGAGGCGAAGGTGCCCGACAACCAGCGCTCGGCGCCGCTCGAGCCGCTGCCCGGCTCGCTCACCTGCGCGACCCTCGCGGACGAGTACGACGCCAACGGCGACGGCGTGTTCAACGTCTCCGACTACGCCTGTGACAGCCGGGTCGAGATCGACCCG
This sequence comes from uncultured Thermoleophilaceae bacterium, assembly GCA_963761505.1. Lineage (GTDB taxonomy): Bacteria > Actinomycetota > Thermoleophilia > Solirubrobacterales > Thermoleophilaceae > JAAYBF01. The sequence goes on along the minus strand of CAVXGW010000005.1, from coordinate 362,331 downwards.
GCCAAGGGGGTGGGGCCAGACGACCTGCTCGATCCGCAGGACGTGCTGATCGCCTTCACCGACGGGGTGGACGACGACGACAACGGCTTCAAGGACGACATGGTCGGCTGGGACTTCCTCGACGACGACAACGATCCCTACGACGACGTGCAGTACGGCCACGGCACGGGCGAGGCGCGCGACTCGACCGCCGAGGCCGACACCGGGGGCGAGCTGGGCGCCTGCCCCAACTGCATGTCGATCCACATGCGCGTGGGCGACTCGTTCGTGGCGGACGTGAACCGCTTCGCGCAGGCGGTGATCTACGCGACCGACAACGACGTGCTGGTGGTGCAGGAGGCGCTCGGCACGCTGAACAACTCGACGCTCGCACGGCAGTCCGTGAAGTACGCCTACGACCACGGGGTGGCGGTGATCGCCTCGGCGGCGGACGAGGCCGCCCAGCACAACAACTGGCCGTCCTCCTTGCCGGGGGTGATCCTGGTGAACTCGGTCACCCAGTACGACGAGGCGCTCACCCCGCTGTCGCGCTCCTACCTCCAGTTCACCGGCTGCACGAACTTCAACCCGAAGGTCACAGTGGCCATACCGAGCGTGAGCTGCTCGTCCGACGCCACCGGCCGCGGCTCGGGGATGGCCGGCCTGATCTACAGCGCCGCGCTGAACGCGGTGGAGGGGAACAAGCTCGATCCACACCCGGCGTGCACGCGCACCAACGGCGACCCCTGCCCGATCACGGCCAACGAGGTGCGCCAGCTGATGGCCACGGGCAAGGTGGGCGATCAGACGCAGGTCGACGACGTGGACTTCGCGCCCGACCCCGAGGTGGCGTGCCCGGCGCCGGGCTGCACCGACCCGTACGCGTCGTCGCCGCTGCTGATGGCGTCGCGGCCGATCTTCTCGCCGCTGGCCTCCAGCAAGAGCTACCCCGCCCGCTTCGGCCACGACCAGTTCTACGGCTATGGCCGGGTGAACATGTTCCGCGCGGCCGGGAAGGCCGACGCCGGCGTGATCCCGCCGGAGGTGGAGATCACCTCGCCGGAGTGGTTCCAGCAGCTCGATCCCGAGCAGGCCTCGTTCCAGGTCCGAGGCGCGGTGAACGCGCGCGGGGAGGAGTTCACCTGCGAGGTGCACGTGGCGCCCGGCTCCTACCCCAACGACCGGCTCACCGACGACGGCGGGGACTTCGAGAAGGTCGCCTCCAGCGAGTGCGACGGCACCAAGAAGCACACGGGGGCACTGTCCGGCGTGCTGGCCGACGTGGACGTGAACGCGCTGCGGGCGCGCTTTCCCGCCACCGCGGGGAACTTCGACGGCCGCGAGCCCGGCACCGGCACGCAGACCTCGAACGGGCGCCCGAACACCGCCCCCTACGGCCTGTACGTGAAGGTGATCGCCAAGTCCGAGCAGGGCGGCACGACGCTGCAGGGCGAGGACCGGCGCAACATGTACCTGCATCGCGACGCCGGGCTGCTCGGCGACTTCCCGATCGAGCTGGGCGCCGACGGCGCGTCCTCGCCGCTGCTGGTGGACCTCGACGGCGACAACCGCAACGAGCTCGTGCTGGGCACGTCCGACGGCTTCGTGCACGCGTTCCGGCGCAATGGGGACGAGCTGCCCGGGTGGCCGGTCCGTGGCGACAAGCTCCCGGTTCACGCCGGCGGCCGCGCGTTCACGACCGGCGGCGTGTCCCAGGACTTCGGCGGCGCCTTCCTCGCCTCGCCCGCGGCCGGCGACCTCGACCGCGACGGATCGCCCGAGATCGTGGCGGCCGACTTCGAGGGCAAGGTCTACGCGTGGAACGCCCAGGGCGCGCGGGTGCTCACCGAGGAGGCCAATCCCGCGTTCTCCGGCAAGCCGCTCGCCGCGTTCGAGAACGTGAGAAAGGGGCCCCAGAACCGGACCCAGCACGGCTTCCTCGGGTCGCCCGTGCTCGGCGACCTCGACGGCGACCGCAAGCCGGAGATCGTGGCCGCCGGGATGGACCGACACCTCTACGCCTGGCACGGGGATGGCTCCGCCGTCGACGGCTACCCGGTGCTGGTCGTGGACAAGGGCAAGCTGGCGGCCAACGGGATCGACGCCGACACCCACGCCGTGACGTTCGACCCGGCGAAGGCGGGCGACGCCAAGAACCAGGGCGCGATCGTCAACACCCCCGCGATCGCCAACATCGCCGGCGACGACGACTCCCCGCCCGAGATCATCCTCGGCACCAACGAGGAGTACACGGTCGGGCAGGGCAACGAGGGCGACTTCAACGCCGGGCCGGTGAACTCGGCCGCGGTGGCCGCGCTCCAGCAGGCCGGCGACCAGATCGGCTTCGGGGTGGCGGACGCCAACGGCCGCGTGTACGCGCTGCACGCCGACGGCGAGAGCCACGCGGGTGGCCCGCTGGTGGACGGCTGGCCCGTGAAGATCGGGCTGCTGATGTCCGAGCTGCTGCCGGTGGTCGGCGAGGGGATCAACGGCTCGCCGGTGGTGGCGCCGCTCACCTGCCCGTCCGGGGGCGAGGGCCGCAAGGTCGGCGTGATCCCCGCCGCGGGCCTGGGCTACATCCTCAACGGCGACGGCAGCTCCTGCCAGGGCGATCAGGGCGGCAAGCACACCGCGCTGAACTCCGACACGCCGAGCGGCACCGGCCTGGACGTGACCCGGTTCCCGGCGGTGGGGCTCCCCGCCTTCGGCGAGGTGGGCGGCCAGACCGCGTTCGTGGCGCCGGTGGCCGGGGTGATCCGCGCGCTCGACCTGGCGGTGAACGAGTACCAGGGCGGCGCCGACGGCGTGGCGGCCTGGAACCCGGCCAGCGGCGAGTTCCTGCCCGGCTGGCCGGCGCAGGTGAACGACCTCCAGTTCCTCACCGGCCCCGTGGTCGCCGACGTCGACGGGCTCCCGGGGGAGGAGGTCGTGGCCGGCACCGCCAGCATGGACCTTCAGGCGTTCGGCGCCGCCGGCACGCCCGCCCTCGACCGATTGGCCGCGGCTGACCGGCGACTGGATGGTGGCCACGCCGCTGGTGGGCTCCTTCGGGCAGCGCGAGACCGACGGCGCCACCAAGCAGGTCGTGGTCGCGGTCACGCGGCGGGGCACCCTGTTCGCCTACGAGAGCGGCGCGGACGCCTGCGCGCCCGCCTCGTCGCCTCGCTTCCACCACGACAACGCCAACTCCGGCGACCACGAGCGCGACGCCGTGGCCCCGGGCAAGCCGGAGCGCCTGGCGGTGGCGAGCGGCAAGCTCGCCTTCGGCGCGCCGGGCGACGACCTCCTCTGCGGTACCGCCGACAAGTACGAGATCGCGCAGTCGGACTCCCCGATCACGGGGGCGAACTTCGGCGCCGCGGACGCCGTGGCGGGTGCGCCGGCGCCGGGCGAGGCGGGGGACCGCCTCCAGGTCACGCTGCCCGCCTCCCCCAAGCGATACCTCGCGGTCCGGGCCCTCGACGATCAGGGCAACGTGGGGCGCACCGCCACCATCGACACCCGCCCGCCCGGGTTCGCCGGCGGCGGGCCGAGCGCGCCCGGCGGGTCGGGTCCCGCCGGCGGCGGCACCGCAAGGCGCTGCCTGCCGCGCCGCCTGCGTGTGACCGCGCGGCGGATCGGCCCGGTCCGCCTCGGCGCCCGCGTGGCCTCGCCGAAGGCGCGCTACCGCGCGAGCACCAGGGGATCGGTCACGCGCTTCTGCGTGCGCGGCGGCGGCCGCGTCTCGGTGCTCAGCCGGCGCGGGCGGATCGCCCTGATCACGACCACGGCGAAGGGCCACCGCACGCGCCAGACGGGGCCCGGCCGCAGGCTGTCACGGCGCGGTGTCCGCGGCGCCCGGCGCCGGAGCAGGGGCCTGCTGGTGGGCACCTCCGGTGGCGGCCGGATCCTCTACGGGCTGCGGGGCAGGCGGATCTCCTACCTGGGCGTGACCAGCCGCAGCCGGGCGCGCAACCGGCGTGCGCTCGCCCTCAGCCTCGATAGGCTCGGCCCGCGTTGAACCCACCGCTGTTCGCCAACCACCCCTCGGGGGTTCAGATCCTGCTCGGCATCGTCGTGCCGATCATCGGCGGCGCTGATCGGCGGGATCCTGCTGGTGATCTCGGAGCCCGTCTACCTGATCTACTCGGTGCTGGCGATCGGCGCGGGGTACTTCGGCGGCCTCGAGCACGCGGGCGGCGACGAGGGAGCGCTGCGCGGCTTCACCGGCGGCCTGCTGTTCGGCACGTTCATCCTGTTCGCCAAGGAGGTCTCCGGCTCCGACCCGAAGGCCCACCTGCCCGAGCCCGAGGTGGTGCTCGTGGTGATCACCACGGCCCTGGGGATAGGGCTGGGCGCGCTGGGCGGGCGTGCGAGAGGGCGGCGTGAGGCTCGCGCCCGAGAGGCTTCGGCGGCGGTCGGCTAGCCGTCGTCGCCGTCCCCGCTCCCGGCATCCTCGCCGGCGCGGGTGATCACGATCCGATCGGGCTCGATCGCCACGGTCACGGGCCGGTGGCCGGCCCAGTGCTCGGCGTACAGGGGATCGTCCTGCACGGCCGGGTCGAGCCACAGGCCGTAGCCCTCATCGCCGTGGTCGAACGTTCCGTCCAGCGGCTTGCGCGCGCGGCCACGTCCGCGCCCTCCGCGGCGCCCGCGGCGGCGGCGGCGTGGCTTGGAGTCGCCCTCGCCCTCGCCCTCGCCGTCAGTCTTTCCGGCATCGCCGTCGGCGGACTCGTCCTCGCCGGAATCCTCCTCGCCGGGCTCGTCCTCCTCGGCCTCCAGCGCGGCGGCCACGAGCGCCTCGTCCTCGGCGCGCAGGTCGGGCTCGTCCTCGTCGATGCGGGGCCCGAAGAGGTCGCTCTCGCCTGAGGCGGCCTCGCCCGGCTCGAGCTCGTGCTCGCGCTTGAAGCCCGAGATGTCCTTCACGGACACGTCGAGCTGGTGGGCGATCCAGGCGTCGGTTCGCCCCTGGCGGACCCACGTCCGGATCTGGTTCAGCTGTGGTTTCAGGGATCGGCGTGCCAAGGGGCGCGGAGACTACCTGACCCCGATCGCAGTTGAACCTGCACCGTTTTGCTCCCCGAATGCGGCATACTCGCCCTCCTCCTTGAACATGTCTCCGTGACCTGCTTGAGTGACCGCGACCACCAAGCTCCAGGGAGGGAGGCCCCTCGGTGCTGGTTCTCACCCGCAAGCCAAACCAGAGCATCATGATCGGAGACGAGATCGAGATCTCGGTTCTCGCGATCATGGGCGAGAAGGTGCGCATCGGCATTGAGGCCCCGCGCTCTATCCCCGTCTTCCGCAAGGAGGTCTACCTCGACATGAAGAGCGAGGAGGACGGCCAGGCGGACGCGAAGGCCGTCGGGGAGGCCCTGGAGGGCCTGAAAACCTCGGAGTAGCTCGGCGGGCATCCTGCCCGCCCTCTGAGACCTCGGCGCCCTCCGGGCGCCTTGAACGGGCCGCTTCGCGGCCCTGCTAACCAGCGAGAATCGCGAGTGCCTGGAACATCGCGATCGTGACGATCACCGTCGTCGCCACGATCGTCAGGCACAGGAACACGAACCGCAGCGTCCCCTGCTTCTCCACGCGCTCGACGCGGCGCACCCGCGACCGCTGCACGGCCTTCTTGCGCAAGGTCTCCCGCCGCACGACGGAATCGGCCGCCTCCTCCCGGAAGGCGGCCTCGAACTGCGAGAGTGACTGGCGCATTTTCATGACCGGCAGAGGATAACGCCGGGCTACTGGCTGCGGACCACAGACTCGGCGTCGTTGTACACGTCGACGAAGCGCAGGTAGTTGTCGGCGATCTGCTCGGCAGCCGCCTCGCGCTCGATGGAGCCGTCCAGGAACCCCTTGAGCGCGTCCCACCAGATCGACCGGCCGATCGCGAAGCCCACGAAGCCCTCGACGGGCGCGGCCTGGCGCAGCCAGTGGTCCACCTTCGAGTCGCTGGCCCCGCGGCCCAGTAGCACGCACACCACGCCGTCACGGCCGTCGCGGCGGGTCGTGCGCGCCAGCATCTCGGCGTCGTCCTGGGCGTCGACGCCCTCGATCTTCCAGATGTCCACCTCGATCCCGTAGTCCTGGATCTCCTCGATCGCGCGGCGCATCAGATCGGGGCGCAGCTCGGCGTCGTAGCGCTCGGTGTCGCCGCCGACCTGCTCGAGCTGATGGTCCTCCGCGGGCACGAGCAGCTCGTAGAGGAACTTGCGGTCGTTCTCGTGCAGCCAGTCGGCAAGCCGCTTCAGGCGCTCGTTCTGGCGCTCGTTCATCTCGGCGTCGCCGTCGGGGTTGTAGCGCACCAGCACCTTGGAGAAATCGGGGTCGAAGTCGAGGATGTGCTGACCGAAGTCGTCGTCGTACTGGAAGTCGAACTCGTTCTGGCCGCTCTTCTCCACGGGCATCGCGAGCTTCAGGCCCTTCTCCTTGGCCTGGGACGGGATCGCGCCGCCGAACTGCTCGTCCACGAGCGTGCCGGTGGCCGCGGCGTCCACGCCGCGCTCGACCGCCTTGGCCATCCCCTCGAAGATCAGGTGCTTGGCGTCGCGGATCGTCTCGGTCTCGCTCGGGCGTGGGATCGCCCTCGATTCCGAACATCTTCTTCTGGAAGGAACCGCGGTGGTCAAAAGCGAGGATGTACAGCCGGCCGTCGTATCCGAGGCTCATCGGTGGGTCTTGCCTCCTGTGGAGTTGGTGGCCGGGACGATAGGAGATTCTCGCTGCGCAGGCACCGCCTGCTTCGGGACGAACGGGTTTGGCGCCGACCCCCGCGGTTACGATCCCCGCGATGGAGCACCGGTTCACGGGCCCCAGCTACACCCTCGGGATCGAGGAGGAGCTGATGATCGTGGATCAGCAGACCCTCGACCTGACCAACTCGATCGAGGGCCTGCTGGCCGATCTCGCCGACACCGGCGCCGACGGCGACGTGAAGCCCGAGCTGATGGAGTCGGTGTGCGAGATCGCCACCACGCCGTGCAAGGACGCCGCGGAGGCGGGCCGCCAGCTGGCCGAGCTCCGGCGGACGGTGAACGAGGTCGCCGCCGGTCGTGACCTCACCATCGGCGCGGCGGGCACCCATCCCTTCGCCATGTGGGAGGACCAGCGGATCGTCTCGCGGCCGCGCTATCGCGACCTGATCGCGGGTCTGCAGTTCGTGGCGCGCCAGGAGCTGATCTTCGGCATCCACGTGCACGTGGGCCTGGACGATCCCGACAAGGCGATCCACGTGACCAACGGGATGCGCGTGCACCTCGCGATCCTGCTCGCGCTGTCCGCCAACTCGCCGTTCTGGCGGGCGGCGAACACCGGCCTGCTGTCCACCCGCACGCCGATCTTCCGCGCCTTCCCGCGTGTGGGCATCCCGCCTCGCTACGACGACTACGCGGACTGGTCGAAGCGGATCGAGTTCATGATGGCGAGCCGGGTGATCGCCGACTACACCTACCTCTGGTACGACGTGCGACCCCACCCCAACTTCGGCACGGTCGAGGTGCGGGTGATGGACTCGCAGACCCGGCTCGAGCACACGCTGGGGCTGGCCGCTCTCGTCCAGGCGATGGTGAAGGAGCTGGCGGAGCACTTCGACTCGGGCCAGGAGCTGTCGCGCTACCCCTACGAGATGCTCGACGAGAACAAGTTCCTCGCCGCCAGGCACGGCCTCGGGGGCGAGCTGGTGGACCTGCCCAGCCGCGACCGCGTGCGCACCACCGAGCTCGCCCGCCGCCTGGTGGACCGCCTGCGCGGTCACGCGGAGGACCTGGGGTCCGCGAACGAGCTGGCCGCCATCGACGACCTGCTCGACAACGGCAACGGCGCCTCCCGCCAGATCGTGGTGTTCGAGGCGAACCATGACCTGAAGGAGGTCGTGGGCGAGATAGTCGAGGCCAGCATCCCCGGCAGCGACTGATCGCCGCAGGGTACCCTCAGAATCGTGAGCCAGCCGGACCTCTTCGTCGTCTGTAAGAACTGCGGCTCCGAGGTCAGCCCGTACGTGACCGAGTGCCCGTACTGCGGGCAGCGGGTGCGCAAGCGCGCCCCCAAGCTCGAGCGCGACGCCGCGGACGATGTGCCCCGGCCCAAGCAGCGCCGGCGGCCGCGCCTGTCGCGGCTGAGGCCGGAGGAGATCGAGGGAATCGCGCCGGACACCCGTCCCGTCGCGACGATGCTGCTGATCGCGGCGTCCCTGGCCGTGACGCTCGTGCTGGCGGCGTCGGACACGATCCTGCCCGACCAGGTCGGGGGCCTCGTTCCGGGCTTCGAGGACGACGCGTGGCGGTATCTGACCACGCCGTTCGTGCACGACAGCCTGGCCTACCAGTTCGTCGCGCTGGTCACGGTGGGCATCTTCGGCACGCTGCTCGAGCAGCGCTTCGGCTGGTTCGTGGTGATCTTCCTGTTCCTGGCATGCGGCGCCGCAGGGGCCGCCGCCGCGGCCGCCGTGGACCTGGCGCCGCCGTTCGACGACCAGCCGGTCTATCTCGTGCTCGGCGCGAACGGGGCGGCGCTCGGGTTGCTGGCGGCGTGGTACGTCGACGACCGCCGAGCGGCGCGCCGCGGGGTCGACCGCGAGAGCGACCTCCTGGGCGTGTACGTGATCGCCGCGCTCATCGCGCTGCTGCCCCTGGCCGTGACCGAGGCCAGCGCGGTGGCCGGCGTCACGGGAGCGGCCGCGGGCGCCCTGCTGGGGCTGGCGCTGCCCATGTTCGCCCGCCGCTGATGGCGGACGAGGCGTTCAGCGACGAGCAGCTCGACCGGGCGATCGAGGCACTCAGCGACCCCGAGCGCTTCCGCGAGGCCGAGACCCGGGTGGCCAGGGCGGCCCCGCAGCTGCAGCGGGTGCTCAACGAGGCACTGCACGCCGGCGGCTGGTTCGGTGAGGCGCACGAGTCACAGGTGCGCAAGGCCCTCGGCGACGAGGCGGCGGTCCGCACCCTGCTCGCCGAGGAGACCCGGATGGGGATGCTCGTCGGGGTGGCCGTGGGCTGGGAACTGGCACGGCAGCTGGATGCGCAGGGCGACTAGATTCCCGTTCGATCCCGATCCTGGAGACCTCCACATGAAGATCCGCTTCCTCGGCCACGCCTGCTTCGAGTTGAGCGACGGAGACACGCGGCTGCTGGTCGACCCCTTCCTCACCGGTAACCCCAAGGCGGCGGCCGAGGCGTCCGAGCTGCAGCCCACGCACATCCTCCTCACCCACGGCCACGCCGACCATCTGGGTGACACGGTGGACATCGCCAAGCGGGCCGGCGCCCAGGTGGTCGCGATCGTGGAGCTCGCGAACGAGATCGGCGGGGCGGGCGTGGAGGACGTGGTCGACCCGAACATCGGCGGCACGGTCGAGTTCCCCGGCGGCTGGGTACGGCTCACGCCGGCGTGGCACACGGCGGTTTCCCCGGGCGGCACGCCCCACACGCCGGCGGGGCTGGTGATCAACCTCGGCGGCAAGACCGTCTACCACCTGGGCGACACGGGTCTGTTCTCAGACCTGGCCCTGCCGGGCAGGCGCGACAGCGTCGACGCCGCGCTCGTGCCGATCGGCGGCCACTACACGATGGACCGCCACGACGCCGTCGAGGCGGTGAAGCTGGTGGGCGCGCCGACCGTGATCCCGTGCCATTACGACACCTTCCCCCCGATCGAGACCGACGCCGAGGCGTTCAAGGGCGACGTGGAGAGCGCGACCTCGTCGAAGGTGCAGATCCTCCAGCCGGGCGAGAGACCGAGCTGTGATCATCCCGCCTGAGCGCGCTCGTCCTCGCGAGTGCCTGCCTTGCGCTCGCCGCGTGCGGCGACGATGACGAGGGGAGGGTCGAGCAGGACACGGCCTCGACGTCCACATCGACGTCCACGTCGACCACGCCCACCGAGACCACGCCGCAGCGCACCGCCACCGAGCCGGGCACGCAGACCGAGGAGGAGCAGGACGGCGGTGGCTCGGGCGGCACGGGCGGGGCCGGGGCCGGGGAGGAGCAGCAGGGCGGAGCGGGCGACGAGGTGCCGGCGAGCTCCCAGGCGCTGATCACGGGCCGTGGAGGCAGGCTCTCCCCGCGCACGGTGCGCGTGCCGCCGTTCATCGCCATCCGCGTGGAGCTGCGCTCGGCCGACGGCGGCACCTACCAGCTGAGCGCGCGCGGCAAGACGGTCCGCGCCGACCGCGACGTGAGCTCGGCCTCGACGACCTTCGCGGGCCTGCGCACGGGTCGCCGGCTGGTGCTCGACGGCCCGTCGGGCAAGGTCGTGGTGGAGGCCTCGGCGGAGCCCGGTCCGTAGTTCGAGAGCATGCTGGCCAGCCAGCCAGTCACGCTGTAGGCTGCGCCCCATGAGCGAGCGCACGGAGCGGGCAGACTTCCAGGCCACCACCGACCCGGCCGTCATGGAGTCGGCGGACAGGGGGCAGGTGGAGCTCCTGAGCTACGGCCAGCTCTATTCGCTCTGGGAGCGCCAGCATTGGGCCGTCCAGGACATCGACTTCACGCAGGACCGGATCGACTGGCACGAGCGCATTCCCGAGGAGGAGCGCTTCCAGCGGATGTACGGCCTGTCCTCGTTCTTCATCGGGGAGCAGCGCGTGGCCGAGGAGCTCGGTCCGATGATGCGCGCCTGCCCCCAGGAGGACATGCGCATCTTCCTGTGCACCCAGATCGCCGACGAGGCGCGCCATGTGCAGTTCTTCGACCGCTTCTACTCCGAGGTGGGCGTGCTCGAGTCAGACAACCTCGCGGACCGTCTGGAGGAGACCAGCGCCCACCTCAACCCGGAGTTCGGCACGCTCTTCGACGAGATGCTCAAGAGCCGGGTCGACCGGCTGGCCGCCGAGCCGGAGGACCTCGAGACCCTGGTCGAGGCGGTCACGCTCTACCACATGGTGATCGAGGGGATGCTGGCCCTCACGGGGCAGCACTTCATCATCGACTACAACGAGTCGGTGGGCACGCTGCCGGGGTTCGTGGAGGGCTTCAACAACGTGGCCCGCGACGAGCATCGCCACGTGGCCTTCGGCGCGCGCTTCCTGCGCGAGATGGCCGAGCGCGACGGCCGCTACGCCGAGGCGATCCAGCGCACGCTGGTGGAGTGCGGGCCCGCGGCCGACGGCGTGCTCCAGCCGCCGTGGGCGGAGGAGGGCACCGACCTGTTCGGCGTGAGCATCGAGGAGACCAGGGCGTTCGCGATGAAGGCGCTCGACCGGCGCATGAAGGTAATCGGGCTCACGCCCGTCGCCTAGTAGTCGGTCAGGGGGGCGAAATGGACATTGCCCTTCCGGGCGACAGTGAGCACCCTCCAGGGCAAGTCCATTTCGCCCCCCGACCCAGCGTCCTCTGTAGCTCCGCGCCGGCGCGGCCCCGAGGCGCTCGGCAGTCGTGAAAGGCCAGCTGTCGGGAGGGCGGATTTGGGGATGTCGTGGAGGGTGCTCGCTGTCGCCCGGAACGGCATCCCCAAATCCGCCCCCACCGCGCCGCCCCGGCTAGAACATCCGCCCGCCCAGCGGCACCTCGGACGAGGGCTGCAGCAGGATCACCCGGCCCTCCTCGTCGGGCACGCCGAGCACCAGTGCCTCTGACCTGACCGGCCCGATCTGGCGGGGCGGGAAGTTCACGACCCCGAGGACGAGCCGGCCTTCGAGCTCCTCGCGCGAGTAGTTGGTGATCTGGGCGGAGGTCTTCCTCAGCCCGATCTCCTCGCCGAAGTCGACCTCGAGCTTCCACGCCGGCTTGCGCGCCTCGGGGAACTCCTCGACGGCCACCACGCGGCCGACACGAATGTCGAGCTTGTCGAAGTCCTCGATCGTCGCCATGGGCGACGGCAGACCAGCCGGCCCTACGGCTGCTGGCCGGGCGGTGGCGGTGGCGGCTGCTGCTGGCCCGCGCCGGGCTCGGGCTCGCCCGCGGGCGGCGCGGGCGGCTGCTCGGGCGAGTCGCTGGGCTCGCCGGGCGCGGTGTTCGGGTCCTCGTCCGGAGTGGTCTGGACCGGCTCGGAGCGCGGGGGCAGGGTGGTGGTGTTCTCCTCCTCCTGGACCGCAGCGGGCGCCGGGGGTGGGGTGGGCACGACCACCGGAGCGACCGGAGCGGGAGGCGGCGCGGGCTTGGGCTCGACCTTCGCGACCACCGCCTTCTTCTCGGGCTTGGCGGGCCGCTCGATCTTGGCCGGCACCGCCTGTCCGCCGGTGGGCGGTGGCTGGGTGACGGCGGCCGCGGTGGGCGCGGGATCGCGCTTGGTCACGTGCTTCACCTCTACGGCGCCGGCGGTCACGATCGCGGCGGCGGCCATGCCGGCCGCGGCCTTCGAGGCGACGGTGCCGATGCCCGCCGAGATGGCCCCGCCGGCGGCGCCCGAGGCGGCCGCGCCGGCCGAGGCGGCCAGTCCGGCCCCGCCGGCGGCCGCGCCGCCGCCGGAGGCCGCGGTTGCGCCACCCGCGGCCGCGCCGCCACCGAACCCGAACTTGGCGAGGCCGAGCTTGTGCAGGATCATGAGCGAGCCGACCGGGAAGACGGCGGCCAGGGCCTTGGAGGTGCTGCGCAGCTCGGTCTTGAAGGTGCGGCAGCGCTCGCAGGCCTTGAGATGGCGCCGTACGGGCGGCGAGCTCTTCGTCAGGCCCTCGGCCACCTGCCCCAGCTCGAGCCTGACCTCCTCGCATGTGAGCAGCCGTGCCTCGGACGCCTCGGCCAGGCTCACGCGCGCGCGCACGAGCAGCGACTTCACGCTCGGCACCGTCGTGTCCATCGCCTCCGCGATCTGGTCGTAGGAGAGAGCGTCGATCTCGCGCAGCAGCAATGCGGTGCGCTGGGACTCGGGCAGGTCCTGAACGTCGGCCACGATCTGGCGGAACTCCTCGCGGCGGTGCACGGTCTCCGCGGTGGTGGTGCCGCCGTCGCGCTCGAAGATGTCCATCGAGTCCTGGCCGGCGGCGCGCGGCTTGCGCAGGTGGTTCAGGCAGCGGTTGCGGGCGATGCGGTACAGCCACGGGCGGGCGTTGATCGGCCGGTCGTCCGCCAGCAGCGCGTTGTACGAGGCGGCGAACACCTCCTGGAGCACGTCCTCGGCGTCCTCCTGGCTGCCGAGCATGTGGCGGCAGAAGGCCAGCAGGCGAGCCTGGTAGCGCTGCACGAGGGCCTCGAAGGCGCCGTTCTGGCCGCGGCGGACGAGCGCCACCAGCTTCTCGTCGCCCTGCAGGCGCAGAAGCGGCGAGCGGCCGGCAAGCGCCGGGAGTGCCGGCTGATGTCGGAGTGCGGAAGCTTCCATGGAGAGTCCTGGGAAACCGTGTTCCCTGGGGTAGGGACACGGTAACAACCGCAAAGTTGCGCCCAGATGCGGTCTATCCTCGGCCTGCCCGGGTGCTGGAACGGTAGACAGAGGGGCCTTAAAAGCCCCAGCCCGAAAGGGCGTGTGGGTTCGAATCCCACCCCGGGCATCGGGTATCGGTTGTTCTCGCCGCCGGGACGGCGGCAGGGCTCTCAGAGCGCGGGCACGGATGCCCGCAAGGGCTATAATCACTGACGTATGTCGCGGATCCTCTTCGCCCCCTTCAGCATCATCGGCTCGCTGATCGCCGGCCTGGTCGCCCGCAAGGCGTTCGACCGCATCTGGGCGCGGATCGACGACGAGGAGCCGCCCGAGCCCGGAGAGGAGCGTGAGCCCCTCGCGCGTGTACTGCTGGCCGTGATCCTCCAGGCCGCGGTGTTCGCGGGTACGCGCGCCGTATTCGACCGCCAGGCGCGTCGCGTGTTCCGGGGACTGACCGGTTCGTGGCCCGGGCCCAAGGACAAAAGCTGAGAAAGCCCCTAACACGGGCTTAACACAGCCACGTCCCCTCGCAACAAGAAGTGCGGCCAGGGTGGGTACCAACCTGTAGATTCCCCAAGCCGCTGGGCCGTGAAAGCCCGCTAGGGAGGCGGGCTTCGGCCGAGGGAGGAGACCAAACAAGGATGCGAGCGCATTGAGCGGGGTAGGTCGTGTGGCCGCTTTGGGCGCGGTCATCGCTGCCGTGGTGCTCGTCGCGATCGTCCTTTTCGGCGGTGGCTCCGGGGGCTACGAGGTCACCGCCAAGTTCATCAACGCGGGCCAGATCGTCACCGGGAACCCGGTGCAGAGCGGCGGGACGCCGATCGGCAGCGTCACCGGCATCGAGATCACCGACGACGGCCAGGCGGAGATCAAGCTCAAGATCCAGGACGAGCACGCGCCGCTGAAGCAGGGCACGCGCGCCGCGATCCGCCAGTTCTCCCAGTCGGGGATCGCCAACCGCTACATCGACCTCTCCTACCCGCCGAACGGCGCCGAGGAGCTCGACGACGGCGGGACGATCGGCACCGACAAGACCCAGACGGCTGTCGACCTCGACCAGCTGTTCAACACCCTCGACCCCGAGACCCGGACCGCGCTGCAGGGCTTCTTCAAGGGCCAGGCGCGCCAGTTCCAGGATCGCGGCAAGCAGGCCAACGCCGCCTTCGAGTACCTGAACCCGGCGCTGGCCACCTCCAGCCGCCTGTTCAACGAGCTGACCCGGGACAAGCCGGTGCTCGAGCGCTTCCTCGTGGACAGCTCGAAGCTCGTGACGGCTCTGGCCGAGCGTCGCGACGACCTCTCCGGGCTGATCGGCAACCTCAACGAGACCACGCGCGCGCTGGGCAACCAGAAGCTCGCGCTGGCCGAGTCGGTCGAGCGGCTGCCGCCGTTCATGCGCCGGGCCAACACCACCTTCGTGAACCTGCGCGCCGCGCTCGACGACGTGGACCCGCTCGTGGATGCCTCCAAGCCGGTCGCCAAGCGCCTGGGGCCGTTCCTCAACCAGGCGCGTGCGTTCGCCTCCGACGCCGAGCCCACCGTCAAGGACCTGCGCGCCGCCGTCCGCCGCAAGGGCAAGAACAACGACCTGATCGAGTTCACCAAGTCGGTCCCGCCGCTGGCGGACATCGCGGTCGAGTCCAAGCAGCGCAACGGCGAGAACCGCTCGGGCGCCTTCCCGGAGTCGGTCAAGGCCTTCCGTGACAGCTCGCCGATCATCGCCACCGGGCGGCCCTACACCCAGGACCTGATCGGCTGGTTCGACGACTTCTCCACCACGGGCGGCGGGTTCGACGCGCTCGGCGCGTACGCCCGCGGCCTGATCACCTTCCAGGAGTTCACCGGCGGGATCCAGCCGTTCCTCGGTCAGGGCGAGCCGGCCGGCGGCCTCGGCCCGCCCAGGCGCGACCAGTTCAAGCGCTGCCCCGGCGCCTCGGAGGAGCCCGCCGCCGACGGGTCCAACGTGCTCTCGGCCGAGGAACGCCAGTTCCTCGACTGCGACGAGAGCGCACGGGCGACGGGGAACCTGCGATGAGGCGCCTGATCTCGATCGCGTTCGTGGTGCTGGTCTGCGGCGGTGCCGCCGTGCTGGCGGGCGCGAGCGACGATTCGGCGAGCGGCAAGAAGTACAAGATCGTGTTCGACAACGCGTTCGGCCTGGTGGAGGGCGGCGACTTCCGCGTGGGCGGCGTGACGGCCGGAGCCACCACCGCCTTCAAGGCCACCGAAACCTCCCCGCCCAAGGCGGAGGTGACCGCCGAGATCACCGAGTCCGGCTTCGACAGCTTCCGCAAGGACGCCACCTGCAACATCAAGCCGCAGTCGCTGATCGGCGAGTACTACGTGGACTGCCAGCCGGGCACCTCCTCCCAGAAGCTCGAGGACGGCGCCACGGTGCCGGTCGAGCAGACCGAGTCGACCATCCCGCAGGACCTGGTGAACAACATCCTGCGCCGGCCCTACCGGGAGCGCCTGCGGCTGATCATCAACGAGCTCGGCACGGGGCTCGCGGGACGCCCGGAGGATCTGCAGGCGGTGCTCAAGCGGGCGCACCCGGGCCTGCGCGAGACGACCAAGGTGCTGAAGATCCTCGGCGACCAGAACCGGGTGATCGAGAACTTCATCAAGGACTCCGACACCGTCGTGGCGCAGCTCGAGGCGCGCAAGCGAGACGTGTCGCGCTTCATCGTCGAGGCCGGCGAGACCGCGGAGATCTCCGCCAGCCGCCGCGAGGACCTCGCGCGCACCTTCAACAAGCTGCCCGGCTTCCTCGACGAGCTCACGCCCACGATGGCGCGCCTGGAGGACCTGGCCGACGAGCAGGTGCCGCTGCTGCGTGACGCCCGCCGCGCCGCACCCGACCTCGATGCCTTCCTCACGCTGCTCGGTCCGTTCTCGGAGGCCTCGCGGCCCGCGGTCCGATCGCTGGGCGAGGCGTCCGAGGTGGGCGCTCGCGCGTTCGAGAAGGGCTCGAACGAGGTCAAGGAGCTGCGCGCCCTGGCCAAGGAGGCGCCGCCCACCGCCAAGCCGCTGCGTCAGCTGCTCGCGTCGCTGGACGACCGCCGCCGGGCGAGCGACGACGACCCGCGCGGCGCGGTCAACGGCCCCGGCCCGAACGACCCCTCGACCAACCGCGGGAAGACCACCGGCTTCACCGGGCTCGAGTCGATCTGGAACTTCTTCTTCTGGCAGGGCATGTCGGTGAACGGCTTCGACGACGTGAGCCACCTGCTGCGCATCTCCGTCGTGCTCACGGAGGGCCCGACCGGGTGCTCGGGCTACGAGAACGACACGCCGCTGAACAACCCGTCGCTGGCGCAGAAGTTCAAGGAGTGCAACCAGTACCTCGGGCCCAACCAGCCCGGCATCTACCAGCCGGACTTCACGCGCGGCGCCCAGGCGGCGTCCCTCGCACGCGAGGCCGGCAAGCCCGCGAAGAAGGTGGGCGAGCGCCGCAAGGAGGGCCAGCCGGACGCCGGCCCGCTGCCCGGCCAGAAGGACGTGTCCAAGCCCCAGATCACGCTGCCGCCTCAGCTGAAGGACCTGATCGACAAGCTGCCCAAGCGCAAGCTGCCCAAGACCGGCACCGAGAAGCTCGACCAGCTGCTCCAGGGTGAGCAACCCGCTGCCCGGCGCCGGCGGCCAGCAGAACACCAACCAGCTCCTCGACTACCTCCTCGCACCATGACCAGGCGCACGGGAACAGCCTCGCTGGTGGCAAGCCCGGTGCTGGTGGGCGCGGTCACCGTGCTCGTGTCGATCATCGCGGTGTTCATCGCCTACAACGCCAACGCCGGCCTGCCGTTCGTGCCGACCTACGACGTGAAGGCCGAGATCCCCACCGGCAACAAGCTCGTCAAGGGCAACGAGGTGCGCGTGGGCGGCTTCCGCGTGGGAGTGGTCGACGAGATCACGCCCAAGGTGGTGGAGCAGGATGGCGAGCGCAAGTCCATCGCCGTGATCGCGATGAAGCTCGACAAGACCGTCGAGCCGCTGTCCACCGACACCACGATCAAGGTCCGCCCGCGCTCCGCGCTCGGCCTGAAGTACGTGGAGGTGACGCCCGGCAGCGGCAAGGACACCTACACGGCAGGGGACACGATGCCGCTCAAGAACTCGAGCGAGGGCCTGGAGCTGGAGGACGTGTTCGCGACGCTCGACGGGCCCACGCGCAGGAACTCGCAATCGTCGCTGGAGGGCTTCGGCGACGCCTTCGCCGCCCGCGGCAGCTCGCTCAACACGGCCATCCAGGCGCTCAACCCCTTCTTCAAGAGCCTCCAGCCGGTGATGACCTCGCTGGCCGACCCCGACACCCAGCTGGACCAGTTCTTCCTCCAGCTCGGGCGAGCGTCCGCCCAGGTGGCGCCGGTCGCGAGCGTGCAGGCGGCCCTGTTCGGGAACATGGCCACGACCTTCGAGGCGATCAGCCGCGACCCGGCGGCGCTGCAGGCGACGATCGAGAAGTCGCCGCCCACGATCGACACCGCGGTCAGCTCATTCCGCGTGCAGCGCCCGTTCCTGGCCGACTTCGCCGACCTCTCCCACCGGCTGCGGCCGGCCGTGAACGAGCTGCCGCGCTCGCTCCCGTCGATCAACCGCGCGTTCCGAGTGGGCATCCCGATCCTTCCGCGCACGGTGGACCTGAACAACCGCCTGCGCAAGGCGCTGGTCGAGCTCGAGGACCTGTTCGAGAACCCGAACACGCTGCTCACGATCCGGGATCTGCGCACCACGCTCGCGGTCACGCGCCCGGCGCTCGAGTTCGTCGCTCCGTACCAGACGGTGTGCAACTACTTCAACTACTTCTTCCACTCGCTCGGCGAGCACCAGTCGACGGTGGTGCCCGGCGGCACCGTCCAGACCCAGGGCGTCAAGACGGTGAACAACGAGCAGCCCAACACCTACGGCGGCATCGAGGCGTCGCGGCCGTGGGACGTGCCACCGGGCGTCGACCCCGTCGGCGCGGAGGACGCCACCGGCATGAAGCTCGGCCGTGCCTACGCGACGCCCTACCAGCCGGCGATCGACGCCCAGGGCAACGCCGACTGCCAGAACGGCCAGAACGGCTGGATCCGGGGCCCGCTCGCGCCGGGCGCCCGCTACGGGCCGGGAGCGCTGCCCGACGGCACACCGACGGGCGGCAACGCGCCGGTGATCATCAACAACTACCCGATCCTCTCGGGCGGCACCTTCAAGTCGCGTGAGCTGGGCATCAACAACCTCCAGGACGTGGACAAGCTGCGATGAGGCGCAAGCGCAGACATCCACAGCATCAGGGCATGTCCCCGTTCACGGCCGGCCTGATCACCGTCCTGCTGATCGCCGCCGGGGTCATGTTCGCGTTCACGAAGTTCAACCCGTTCGCGAGCCCCTACAAGCTCACGGCGGCGTTCGAGACCGCCAACAACCTCAAGCCGCGCTCGCCCGTTCGGATCGCCGGTGTGGAAGTGGGCAAGGTAAAGAGCATCGAGGCGATCCCGGGCGGCGGCGCCAAGGTGGAGATGGAGATCAAGGACGAGGGCCTGCCGATCCACGAGGACGCCGAGCTCAAGATCCGCCCGCGCATCTTCCTCGAGGGCAACTTCTTCGTGGACATCCAGCCGGGCTCGCCCTCGGCGCCCGAGGTGGAGGACGGCGGCGAGCCGATCCCGATGAACCAGACATCGGCGCCGGTGCAGTTCGGAGACCTGCTCGCGGCCCTGCAGTCGGACTCCCGCTCCGACCTCCAGATCTTCCTGAAGGAGTACTCGAAGGGCCTCTCGGGCAAGGGCGCGCGCGGCTTCAACGAGTCGCTCCGCTACGGCGAGACGGCGTTCAAGAACTCGGCGATCGTGAACCAGGCCACGCTCGGCCAGGAGCCCACGCGCGACATCCAGCGGCTGCTCAAGGGCCAGCAGAAGACCTTCGCGGCGCTGGTGGAGGACGAGGACGCGCTGAAGAACCTGGTCACCAACTTCAACGTGACCGCCGGCGCGTTCGCGCGCGAGGACGTGGCGCTGGAGGCCTCGATCCCGGCGCTGCGCGACGTGCTGCGCACGGGCTCGCCGGCGCTGGCCTCGCTCAACAGCTCGCTGCCGTCCCTGCGCGCGTTCGCGGTGGACGCCCTGCCGGGCGTGCGCTCCTCGGACCCGACGCTCAAGGCGGCGCTCCCGTTCATCCGCCAGGCGCGCGGGCTGGTGGGCCCGCGTGAGCTGCAGGCAGCGGCGCGCGAGCTGCGCCGCCAGCTGCCCAACCTCGTGGGGCTCAACAAGGGACTCGTCCCGTTCCTCGAGCAGGCGCGGCTGCTCTCGTCCTGCACCAACGACGTGCTGCTGCCGTTCGCCAAGGCGCCGCTGCCGAACCCCGACGAGCCGGGCAACAGCGGCCAGCCGTTCTACCGCCAGGGGCCGCGCGGCTTCGTCGGCCTCTCGGGCGAGAGCCGCCTGTCCGACGGCAACAACTCCTACTTCCACACCAGCGCCGTGGCGCTCGGGCCGCAGATCCGCCCGGCGCCTCCGCCCGACGGCGGCAACCAGCCGCCCGCGCGCCGGCCGCAGACGCCGTGTGAGACCCAGGAGCCGCCCAACCTCAACGCCCCGGGTGGCCCGCTGGCCACGTTCGGCAGTGCGCCGAACGCCAAGATGGCCGGCACGTTCGGCAAGCCGCGCAAGTTCAACGCCAGGAAGATCCAGCAGGCCGCCAAGGAGCTGGTCAAGTACGAGAAGACGACCGGCAAGCGCAAGCGCGCGCGGTACATGAAGGAGTTCAAGAAGCTGTCGAAGGCGGGGGCGAAGGCCAAGTGAGGCACGCGATCAGCAAGCACCTCGGCGACTTCATCGCGATCCTCGCGCTGTTCGTGCTGGCGCTCGGCATCGGCGGCTACATCCTGTCACCACCAGCGCCTGCGCTTCCCCTTCATCGAGGAGCAGCCGTTCAAGGTCAAGGTCGAGCTGCCCGACGCCCAGGCGGTGCAGCCCGGCCAGGGCCAGACGGTGCGAACCGCCGGCGTGGAGATCGGCCAGATCGGCGAGGTCGAGCTCGAGGACGGCAAGGCCGTCGTGGAGCTGCAGCTGGAGGCCAAGTACGAGGGCTACATCAAGGAGGACGCCACCGCGCTCCTGCGCACGAAGACCGGGCTCAAGGACATGTTCCTCGAGGTCGATCCCGGCGAGGGCAAGCCGCTGCCCGAGAACGGGCGCGTGGAGTCCCAGAACACCGCACCGGACGTGGACCCGGACGAGGTGCTGTCGGCACTCGACGGCGACACGCGCGACTACCTCAAGCTGCTGCTCTCCGGTGCCGGGAAGGGCCTGAAGGGGCGCGGCTCGGACCTGCAGGAGACCTTCGCCCGCCTCGGGCCGCTCAACCGCGACCTCGGCCGGCTGACCAAGGCGGTCGCGCGCCGGCGCAAGAACCTCTCGAACCTCGTGAACAAGTACGGCAAGCTCACCCGCGAGCTGGGCACCAAGGACCGGGAGATCGTGCGGCTGGTGCAGGCGTCCAACTCCGTGTTCGAGGCGTTCGCCTCCCAGGACGTCCAGATCTCGGACTTCGTGCGCAAGCTGCCCGGCGCGCTCAACCAGACCGAGTCCACGCTGGCGAAGGTCGACACCCTCGGCGGCGAGCTCGGCCCGACGCTCGAGGCGCTGCGCCCGCCCTTCCGCCAGCTCGACACGGCCAACAAGGCCGTGCTGCCCTTCGTGAAGGAGGCCACGCCTCAGATCCGCAACCAGATCCGCCCGTTCGCCCGGATCGCGGCCCCGTACACCGCCGACCTCGGAACGGCGGCGCGGGACCTGAACAAGGCGAACCCGGACCTCACGACTTCGTTCAACAAGCTGAATCGGTTCTTCAACATAGGCGCCTTCAACCCGAATGGGGCGGAGGGCCTGACAGGGGATGTCGCGAAGGACCGTGCGCGCGAGGAGGGCAACCTCTACTGGCTCGCGTGGACCGCGAACAACACCGTGTCGCTGTTCAGCGCGGCCGACGCCACGGGGCCGGTGCGCCGGCTCTTCCTCGGCGGGCTTGGCTGCGATGCGCTCACGGCCGGAGGCGTCCCCCCGCTGATCGTCGGAATACTCGGGGGAGCAGGGGTGTGCGCGGCCTAGATGGTCAAGGAAACCCCCAGCCCTCTCCGGCTCGCGGCCATGGCGCTGTTCACCATGTCGGTGTTCGCGCTGCTGCTGTTCCTGTGGCTGGCGTTCGGCGGGCCGATCCCGCTCAAGCCGGAGGGCTACCGGGTGAAGGTGGCCTTCCCCGAGGCCGCGACGCTGGCGCAGGAGGCGGACGTGCGCCTGGCCGGCGTGAACGTGGGCAAGGTCAAGACCAAGGAGCTGAACAAGGGCGGCAACTCCACGATCGTCGAGCTGGAGCTGGAGGAGAAGTACGCGCCGGTGCACACGGACACGCGGGCGATCCTGCGCCAGAAGACGCTGCTTGGCGAGACCTACGTGGAGCTGGCGCCGGGGAAGCGCTCGGCGCCGATGCTCGACGACGGCGGCCGGCTGGCCGACTCCCACGTGGAGCCGACGGTGGAGCTGGACGAGATCTTCAACGCGTTCGACAAGCCGACGCGGGACGCGTTCCAGGAGTGGGTGCGCGAGCTGTCGAAGGCGATCAAGGGCGGACGCAGCCAGGACCTGAACGACGCGTTCGGGAATCTGGAGGGCTTCGCGGTGGACGGCTCGACGCTGCTGAAGGAGCTGGATCAGCAGGAGGTCGCGGTGCGGCGGCTGATCAAGAACACGGGTGTGGTGTTCGGGGCGATCAACGAGCGCGAGGGCGCGCTGGGCGAGCTGGTCGTGAACGCGAACAACACCTTCGAGGCGACGGCCTCGCGCGACGCCGCGCTGGCGGACACGTTCCAGGTCTTCCCGACCTTCCTGGACGAGTCGAAGGCCACGCTGGCGCGGCTGGAGACCTTCTCGAACGACACGCGCCCGCTGGTGAACGATCTGAAGGGCCCGGCGGACGACCTCGGCCCGACCGTGAGGGACCTGGGCGACCTGGCGCCGGACCTGGCCGGCCTGTTCCGGGATCTCGACCCGCTGATCCGCGCGTCGAAGACGGGCCTGCCCGATCTGGCCCGCTTCCTGCGGGGCGCGGAGCCGGTGTTCGAGTCGGCGCACGTGTTCTTCCCCGAGCTGAACCCGATTCTCTCGCTGGCGAACTTCCATCAGGCGACGGTGGCGGGCTTCATCTCGCAACGCCGCGGCCGACATCACCGGCCCGCAGGGCAAGCCCGGCATCGGCCGCTACCAGACCCAGATCGGGATCATCAACCCGCGCAGCTTCGACCGCCCGACCAGGCGGCCGTCGCGGGAGAACGGCAACGCCTACTCCGCGCCGAACGCCACCAACCGCGGATGGCCGCTCGGCGTCCTCCGCGAGAGCTTCGACTGCAAGCCGTCCGGCGGCGAGCGCAAGAACCCCGACGACACCGCGAGCGCGCGCAAGCCGCCGTGCTTCGTGGCGCCCAAGTCGCTGTTCAACGGCGAGCTGTTCAACAAGCTGGACAAGGGCGAGGCGCCCGTGCGCAAGGCGCCGACGGACCTCGAGGGCAACGCGCCCACGGATCCCTCCCGCCGCTGATCCTCACCGCAGAGGGGGTGACGGCCTAGATGGTCAAGGAGGCACCGAGCGTCGGCCGCATGCTGGCGATGGTCGTGTTCACGATGTCGTGCGTCGGCATCCTGCTGTTCCTGTGGCTGGCCTTCGGCGGCTCGATCCCGCTGCGCCCCGAGGCCTACCGCTTCGAGGCGTCGTTCAAGGAGGCCTCGACGCTGGCGGTGGAGGCCGACGTCCGGATGGCCGGCGTGAACGTCGGCAAGGTCAAGTCGAAGGAGCTCCAGAAGGGGCCGGCGCGGACGCTGGTGGAGCTCGAGGTGAAGAACCAGTTCGCCCCGATCCCGAAGGACTCGAAGGCGATCCTGCGCCAGAAGACGCTGCTGGGCGAGACCTACGTGGAGATAGCGCCGGGCAACCGGTCCGCCGGTGACCTCGGGGACGGGGAGCAGCTGGCCACGGCGCGGGTCGAGGACACCGTGGAGCTGGACGAGATCTTCAACGCGTTCGACAAGCCGACGCGGGACGCGTTCCAGGAGTGGGTGCGCGAGCTGTCGAAGGCGATCGAGGGCGGGCGCGGCCAGGACCTGAACGACGCGTTCGGCAACCTCGAGGGGCTCGCGGTGGACGGTTCGGTGCTGCTGAAGGAGCTGGATCAGCAGGAGGTCGCGGTGCGGCGGCTGATCAAGAACACGGGTGTGGTGTTCGGGGCGATCAACGAGCGCGAGGGCGCGCTGGGCGAGCTGGTCGTGAACTCCAACAACACCTTCGAGGCGACGGCCTCGCGCGACGCCGCGCTGGCGGACACGTTCCGCGTCTTCCCGACCTTCCTGGACGAGTCGAAGGCCACGCTGGCGCGGCTGGAGGGCTTCGCCGGCGAGACGCGCCCGCTGGTGAACGATCTGAAGGGCCCGGCGGACGACCTGGGCCCGACCGTGAGGGACCTCGGCGACCTCGCTCCCGACCTCGCCGGCCTGTTCCGCGACCTCGACCCGCTCATCCGCGCCGGGCGCACCGGCGTTCCGGACCTCGAGAAGTTCCTGCGCGCCGGCGAGCCGGTGTTCGAGGCGGCGCACGTGTTCTTCCCCGAGCTGAACCCGATCCTGTCGCTGGTGAACTTCCATCAGGCGACGCTGGCGGGCTTCATCAGCAACGGAGGCTCGGACATCACCGGCCCGCAGGGCAAGCCCGGCATCGGCCGCTACCAGACCCAGATCGGGATCATCAACCCGCGCAGCTTCGACCGCCCCACCCGCAGGCCGGCGCGCGAGCGCGGCAACGCCTACATCGCGCCGAACGCCCTCAACCGCGTCATATCGCTGGGGACGTTCGAGAGCTTCGACTGCAAGCCCTCGGGCGGCGAGGTGAAGGACCCGGTCGACGAGCCGCCGACGGGCCAGTCGAAGGCCGCGCCCTGCTTCGTGGCGCCGCCGTCGCTGTACAGCGGCAAGCGCTACAACAAGCCCGAGAAGGGCAAGGCTCCGAACATCTCCGCGCCGCAGGGACAGGCCGGCAACGCGCCGGCAAATCCGGGTCGGTAGTCGTCGGTGGTCGGTGGTCGGTAGCCGGTTGAGTGGCGTCGCCGTTTCCACCGACCACAGACCACCGACTCGCGCGCCGTGGCGCCTAGACATCTGTTCTACCCGCGCGGCCCTCCTGCCTCACCACCGAAGCCTGCCGCGCCGACACATAACGGGTGACTTCAAGATCGCTCCTGCGCGCGCGCGGGGGGGCGGCGCTCGCCGCCCTCGCGGTGGCGGCCACCGCCGCCCCGGCCCTCGCCGTACCGCGTGCAGATCGCGAGCTCCGTAAGGCGGAGCGCCAGGCCCGGCAGGTGCAGAGCAAGGCGCGCGCCGCCAAGCCGGCCGCTCCGGTCCGCACGGGCCGCGGCAAGGACTCCGCCGCCTCGGCTCCCGCCCTGGGCAAGGGCAAGGGGAAGGGGAAGGGCAAGCCCCTCCCCGTGGAGATCCCCGCCGTTCCGAAGGTGACCCTTCCGTCTGTCTCCCCGGTGGCGAATCCGGCGCCGACCGCGGCGGCCGCACCGCCGGCGGCAGCGGCCGCGCCGACCTCCGCGTCCCCCAGCCCCACAGCACGCCGTGAGCGCAGGGCCGCCCGGCGGGCTGCGCGCCGGGTGTCCGCCGCCAAGCCAGGGGCGATCCACGCCGAGCCCGCGCCGGGCAGCCACACGGCGCGGCCGCGCGGCCGCACGTGCCGCGGCGCCCGCCGCCGCCGGCGCGAGCGACGCCGCACGCAGCAGGCGCGGCCCGCGAAGAAGGAGAGCGACTCCCCGGTGGCGCCGGTCACCCGCACCGTGAGCGACATCGTGGAGGTGGTGCCCGAGCCGGTGAAGATGCTGCTCGCCGCCATGGGCATCCTCAGCGTCGTGCTGGGCGGGGGCTACCTGTTCACGTCCGCGCGTGCGCGCCGCCTCTCCCGCCAGCGCAGCGATCTGCTCCAGGAGGTCGGCCTGCTTCAGACCGCCCTGCTTCCGCCCGTGCCGGAGACCGTCGGCGCGGTGCGGACCTCCGTGGCGTACCGGCCATCCGATGGCCCGGGCGCCGGCGGCGACTTCTACGACGCGATGACGCTGCCCGGCGGCCGCGCGGCGTTCATCCTCGGCGACGTCTCGGGGCACGGTCGGGCCGCGCTCGCCCGGACCGCCTTCATGCGCTACACGCTGCGCGCCTACCTCGAGGCCGGGCTCGATCCGCGGACCACCCTCCAGGTGGCGGGCCGGGTGGTGGACGAGCATCTGGGCGGCGACTTCGCCACGGTCGTGCTGGCGGTGCACGACCCGAGCAGCGGGTCGCTCACCTATGCCTGCGCGGGCCACCCGGCGCCGATCGTCGTCGGCCCCAGCCGCCATGAGCCGGTGCTCGCGGCAGGGTCACCTCCGATCGGCCTTGGGCTGCGGACCGGTCTGCGCCAGACCACGTTGCCGCTGCCTCCGGGCTCGGTCGTGTGCCTCTACACGGATGGGCTGGCCGAGGCGCGCACCGCGCGCGGCATCCTCGGACGACCGCGACTGGGTGACATCGTCGGGAGCCTGGGCCGCGGCGCGACCGCCCACGAGCTACTGGACGAGGTCGCGCGAGAGGCCCGGCTGGTCACCGACGACATGGCGACCGTGGTCCTCACTCCCACCGCCGGCGTCACGGCCGGGGGCTTTCGCTCCGAGCAGCTCGAGGTCTCCTCCGAGGACGCGAGCGACGACCTGGTCCGCAAGTTCCTGGCCGCGTGTGGCGTGGCGGCGGTGGACTCGGGGCCCCTGGTCGCCGAGGTGCACGAGCTGGTCGAGGTCCACGGCGGTGCGGTCGTGCATGTGGGGTACGGGATCAGCAAGCCGCGGGTCGAGGTTCTGCCCCGAAACGTGGAGAGCATCGAGGCGGCGTCGCGGCGCTTGGTGAGAGCGACCGGATAGCGAATGCCCTCCCCAATTTCTCGTTCTCGGGGTATCCTGAAAGAGGCCCTCAAACGAGAGGTAGGGCTTGCGAGCTGAGTATCTAGGGGAGGACTGGCTGACGCTGCGCCGGCATGTTCCGGCGGCACTTGTCGTCGTCATGCTCGCCGGAGTCGCGCTTCCGGCGCAGGCCAACAATGCGTCCGGCGCCACAGCCTCCGCCGGAACGCCGTCGCGGGCCGCGATCGAAGCTGCGGCGACGAAGGCGGAAGCCGCGCAGAAGCCGGTCCCGGCGCCCGCACAGGCCGTCAAGCCCGTGCCGGGCGGCGAGGAGGCGGCCGCGCAGACACCCGAGGTGCTGCCGCCCGCGGCGGCGCCCGAGGCCGAGCCCACGGTGGAGCCCCGCCCCGCCCGTGGTTCCCGGCAAGGACGAGCAGGCTGAGCAGGCCGACCCCGCCGGGGGCGCAAGGGCAAGTCCGGTACCGAGGCGGGCGCGTCGAAGGGGAAGGGGCAGCCTTCTGAGGCGCCCGCCGCGCGCCCGGCCATCCCGGTGGCCACTGCGCAGGCTCCGGCGAACGCGCAGGCCGTAACGCAGCCGGCCCCGCCGGCAACCCTGCAGCCGAGGGCGACCGGCACGCCCAGCGTCCAGCGCGTGACCGGCATCTCAGACGACGCGAGCGATCCCGTCGGCGCGCCTGGCAGCGGCGCCGGCGCCGGAGCGGGCGCCACGGTCGAGACGACGCCGGCGGCAGCGGCCGCCGGATCCCCTTCCGCGGCGGCCGTCGCAGCCGCGCCCGAGTCGGCGCAGGACGGCGCCACCGCCGAGCAGCGGCAGGCCGCCGAAACCGGCGGCTCGAGCGCGCCCGAGCCCGAGGGCTCCGGTGTCACCCGGACCGTGCGCGAGGTCGTGGAGGTCGTGCCCGAGCCGCTCAAGGCGGCGATCGCCCTGCTGGCCGCGCTGGCAATCCTCTTCGGTGGCGGCTACCTCTTCGCCGCACTTCGCGCGCGCAGGCTCGGCCGGCAGAGGCGTGAGTTGATGCAGGAGGTCGGCCTGCTGCAGGCGGCTCTGCTGCCCCCTGTGCCGGGCAAGGTCGGCGCCGTGAGCGCCTCCGTCGCCTACCGGCCGTCGGACGGCCCCGGCGCCGGCGGCGACTTCTACGACGCGCTGACGCTGCCAGGCGGCCGCGCGGCCTTCATCCTGGGGGACGTCTCCGGGCACGGCCGCGAAGCGCTCGCCCACACCGCCTTCATGCGCTACACGCTGCGCGCCTATCTCGAGGCCGGGCTGGAGCCACGGATCGCGCTGCAGGTGGCCGAGCGCGCGGTGGGCGGTCAGCTCGACGGCGACTTCGCCACCGTGATCGTGGCCATCCACGACCCCGCCGACGGCTCGCTGACCTACGCCAGCGCCGGTCACCCGGCGCCGATCGTGGTCGGTGGCGCCCGCCACGAGCCGGTGCTGGCGGCGTGGTCCCCTCCGATCGGGTGGGGCCTGCCCACCGGCCTGCGCCAGACCACGGTGCCCCTGCCCTCCGGCGCGATCGCGTGCCTCTATACGGACGGCCTGGCCGAGGCGACCACCGACGAGGGCATCCTCGGGCGGCCCCGGCTAGCGGAGATCGTGAGCGAGTGCGGCCGTGAGGCCACCGCCCAGGACGTGCTGGACGCGGTGGCGGTGGAGGCGACGACCGTGCGCGACGACATGGCGGCCTGCCTGATCGCGCCCGACCGCGAGGTCAGCGCGCGAGCGTTCCGCACGGAGCTGCTGGAGTTGGGCCCGTCCGAGCTCCACGAGGGGCTCGCCGTGCGCTTCCTCGAGGAGTGCAGCGTGCCTGACGACGCGATCCAGGCGGCTCGCGACGAGGCCCGCAAGGTGGTCGACCAGCACGGCGGCGCGATCATGGTCGTGAACTTCGGGGTTCGCGGGTCGCGGGTCCAGGTGCTGCCGAGGAACGTGGAGTCGCTCCAGGCAGCGGTGCTCAAGAGGAGCTCGGCGGGCGGCGCCTAGCTTGCAGGTCGGTAGTCGGTAGAGGGTGGTCGGTAAAGGCCTGACCAATACAACCACCCCTACAGACCACCCACTACAGACCACCGACCCTTACGAGCATCTTCCCGACGTTCTCCCCCTTCAGCAGGCCGATGAACGCCTGAGGCATGTTCTCGATGCCCTCAACGACCGTCTCCCGGTACTTCAGCTCGCCGCCCTTCACCCATGGGCCCACCTCGGCCTGGAAGTCGCGCAGCCTGTCGAAGTGGTCGGTGATGATGAAGCCGCGGATGTTCAGGCGGTTCACCAGCGTTGCCACGAAGTTCTCGGGGCCGGGCTGCGGTGCCTCCAGGTTGTACTGGGAGACGGCGCCGCAGAGGGCGACGCGGCCGAAGGTGCGCATCCGCGCCAGGGCCGCGCTCAGGTGATCGCCGCCCACGTTGTCGAAGTAGACGTCGATCCCCTTCGGGCAGTGCTCGCGTAGCTGCGAGCCCAGGTCGCCGTCGTGGTAGTCGAAGGCGGCGTCGAACCCGAGCTCGCCGGTGAGCCATTCGACCTTCTCGGCGGACCCCGCGCTGCCCACGACCCGCAGTCCCTTCAGCCTCGCGATCTGCCCGGCCGTGCTGCCCACGGCGCCGGCCGCGCCCGACACGAACATCGTCTCGCCCTCCTGCGCCCTGCCGATGTCCGTCACGCCCACGTAGGCGGTCAGCCCCGGCATCCCGAGCACGCCCAGCGCGGTGGACACCGGCGCGATGTCCGGGTCCACTCCGAACAGCCCGTCGCCGTTGCTCACGTAGTGCTCGCGCCAGCCCTGGAGGCCCTGCACCCAGGCGCCCTCCTCGAACTTGCCGCCGTTCGAGGCGATCACCTGGCCCACCGCGCCGCCGTCCATCACCTTGCCGACCTCGAACGACGGGACGTAGGACTTCACGTCACGCATCCGGCCGCGCATGTAGGGGTCGACCGACAGATACGCGTTGCGCACGAGGATCTCGCCCTCGGCCGGCTCGGGCACGGCCACCTCGGCGAGCTCGAAGTTCTCCGGCACGGGCTCGCCATCGGGGCGCGACGCCAGCCGGATCTCGCGGGAGGTCTCGGGCACGCGGGCCGGACTGTAACGTCCCGCCGCATGAACTACCGGCATCTCGGCGGGAGCGGGCTGCGCGTGTCGGAGATCAGCCTCGGCTCCTGGCTCACCTACGGCGGCACCGTGGAGGACGACTCCGCGGTGGCGTGCATCCACCGCGCGTTCGAGCTGGGCGTGAACTTCTTCGACACCGCCAACGTGTACCGCCAGGGAGAGGCCGAGCAGGTGGTGGGCCGCGCGCTGAAGGGGATCGACCGCGACGACTACGTGCTCGCCACCAAGGTCTTCTTCCCGATGGACGACGGGCCCAACGATCGCGGGCTCTCGCGCAAGCACGTGATGGAGCAGTGCGAGCGTTCCCTGAAGCGGCTGGGCGTCGACTACGTCGACCTCTACCAGTGTCACCGCCCCGACCCCGAGACCCCGCTGGAGGAGACGCTGCGGGCGCTGGACGACATCGTGACCCAGGGGAAGGCGCTCTACGTTGGAGTGTCCGAGTGGCCGGCGGACCTGCTGCGCGAGGCCCGCGGCATCCAGGCCGAGCTCGGGCTCCACCCGCTGCGCTCCAACCAGCCTCAGTACTCGATGCTCTACCGCGCGATCGAGTCCGAGGTGGTTCCCCTCAGCAAGGAGCTCGGCATCGGGCAGATCGTCTGGTCGCCGATCGCCCAGGGCGTGCTCACCGGCAAGTACGCGCCCGGCGACGAGCCGCCCGAGGGCACGCGCGCCACCGGCCCCGACGCCGGCTTCATGCGGGCGTTCATGCAGGACAACGTGCTCGAGGCCGTGCAGCGCCTGCGGCCGATCGCGGACGGGCTGGGGATCACGATGGCCCAGCTCGCGATCGCCTGGGTGCTGCGCGAGGAGAACGTGTCGAGTGCGATCGTCGGGGCGTCCCGGCCCGAGCAGGTGGACGACAACCTGGCGGCGTCGGGGGTGCAGCTCGGCCCCGACGTTCTCGCTGAGATCGACCGCGCCCTGGACGGCGCGGTCCTGGGATAGTCCTGGGCATGGCGACCGAGGAGAAGACCCAGACGGATCAGGCAACCGGGGTGCACGGCGGGCGGCTGGTGGCGAAGCGATTGGCGGCTCACGGCGTGACGAAGCTGTTCACGCTCTCGGGCGGCCACCTCTTCTCGATCTTCGACGGCTGCCGCGAAGAGGGGATCGACATCGTCGACACCCGCCACGAGCAGTCGGCAGCGTTCGCGGCGGAGGGTTGGGCGAAGGCCACCCGCCAGACCGGCGTGGCGGCGCTCACCGCCGGCCCGGGCGTGACCAACGGCATGAGCCCGATGGGCTCGGCGCTGATGAACGGCTCGCCGATGGTGGTGCTGGGAGGGCGCGCCCCCGCGATGCGCTGGGGCCAGGGCTCGCTCCAGGAGATGGACCACGTGCCGTTCGTCGAGCCGCTCACGCGCTTCGCGCGCACGGCCGAGTCGGCCGCGGACATCCCCGGCGTGCTCGACCAGGCGTTCGCCGCGGCGGCCGGACCGCCGTCGGGCCCGACCTTCGTCGACTTCTCTCTCGATCACGTGTTCATGGAGTCCGACGTGGACGCGGACGCGCCGGCGGCCGCCGTGGACCACGCGTCCCTGCCCGCGGCCGAAGGCGTCGAGCGCGCGATCGACCTGCTCAAGTCCGCCGAGCGCCCGGCGATCATGGCCGGCACCGGGCTCTACTTCGCTCACGGCGAGCATGCGCTGCGCGCGCTGGCCGAGGAGCTGCGCATCCCCGTGTTCGTGAATGGGCTCGGCCGCGGCTGCATCCCGGCCGATCACGAGCTCGCGTTCTCCCGCGCCCGCGGCCAGGGGCTGAAGGAGGCCGACGTCGCGCTGGTGGTGGGCGTGCCGATGGACTTCCGCCTGGGCTTCGGCGGCTCGTTCGGCGAGGACACGCAGATCGTGCTGATCGACTCGGCCCGGCCGGAGCGGTCGCCGGCCCGGGAGCCCGCGCTGGAGCTCTACGGGGGCATCCCCGCGACGCTCGACGCCCTGCGCGAGGCCGGCGGTCCCGACCGCTCGGCCTGGGCGGCCGCGTTGCGCGAGACCGAGGACGAGAAGCGCGCGGGGGAGCAGGAGGACCTGAACGACGATCGCGCGCCGCTGCACCCGCTGCGCCTCTACAACGAGCTGCGCCAGGTCCTCGACCGCGACGCCGTGGTGATCGGCGACGGCGGCGACTTCGTGTCCTACGCCGGCCGCGTGATCGACACCTACGAGCCCGGATGCTGGATGGACCCGGGCCCGTTCGGGTGCCTGGGGGCAGGGCCCGGCTATGCGCTGGCGGCCAAGCTGGCGAACCCGGACAAGCAGGTCTGCCTGCTGCTGGGCGACGGCGCGTTCGGGTTCCAGGGGATGGAGTTCGACACGCTGGTGCGCCACGGCGTGCCGGTGGTCGGCGTGATGGGCAACAACGGCATCTGGGCGCTCGAGAAGCACCCGATGGAGTTCCTCTACGGCTACTCCGTCGCCGCCGAGCTGCAGCCTGGCTGCCGCTACGACCAGGTGGTCGAGGCCCTGGGCGGGCACGGCGAGCTGGTGGAGCGCCCGGGCGATCTGAAGCCCGCGCTGGAGCGCGCCTTCGCGAGCGGCAAGCCCGCCCTGGTGAACGTCCTCACCGACCCGGAGGTCGTCTACCCGCGCAAGTCGAACCTAGCCTGAGGCCTGAGGCCTGAGGCCTGACGTCTGAGGCCCGACTACGGCGCGCGCTTGCGCAGTGCCTTGAAGAAGATGAAGTAGGCCGGCCGGCGCTTGCCCGAGACCGACAGCAGGCCCGAGTCCCACAGGCGGTCGCCCTTGGCGGCGCGCCAGTGGTACACGTACATCCGCTTCATCCGGCGCGAGACCCGCGTGTAGCGGCCCATCAGGAACCGCATCGCCTTGGTCTGGCGCTTGATCGACGGCCGCATGCCGCGCCCGAAGAAGTTCACCGCGCCCACCTCGACGGCCCACACGTTCCCGCGGGTGTGGCGCAGGAACCAGCGCGTGCGCCGGGTGGTGAAGCGGTTCACGTCCGGGTGGGAGACCAGGCCCCAGGTGTGCGGGCCGCGACCCATGTGGCGCTTGAAGACCTTGAGCCACCATGCGGAGTGCTTCGAGCCGTCCGCGCGGAAGTCGTTGGTCAGCACCGTGCACCGCCCGCCCGAGCACTCGCGGCGGGCGACCCGGTAGAACAGCGCCGTGCGCTTGGGGTAGTTGCCGGTCGGCTGGGCGTTGGGGAAGTTGGCCTCGTTCCAGGTCGAGAAGTACTTCACCCACGGGTAGCGCTCACGGAACGCGCGGAAGTACTTGCGGTAGCCGGCGACCGTGGGAATGCGCTTCTTGCCGCGGTAGGAGCGGTAGAAGGAGACGAGTGGCTCCATGCCGTGCGCGCGGGCCTGGGCGAACCAGGCATCGAGCTCGTGGCGGCGGCGGCCGCCGCGGACCACGTCGTCGTAGGGCACCAGTTTGCGGACGCGCTTGATCCCCGAGGCCTGGAAGCGCTTGTCGTTCAGCGTGGTGATCGTGTTGTCGGACAGGCCGATCTCCGGGCGGGCGTGGGCCTGGGCGGGCGCCAGCAGCGCCGCGATGAGGAGGGAGAATGTCAGGAGGTATCGGAAGTTCATGGAGTGGGGGTCGGGTTTCGTGATTGCGGGACGGTGACTTCGAGAACGCTCTAACACCCTCATTCGGCGGGAGTTGCGTCGGCTTTAGGGGATAGCGCTGCTGTGAAGACCGAGTAGGCCGGGCGCGGTACGCCCTCCGCCGACAGCAGCGCCGAGTCGAACAGCGTATCCCCCGGGGCGGCGCGCCAGTGGTAGATGTATAGCCGCTTCAGGCGGGGGGAAACCCGCGGGTACTCGTTCACCAGGTATTGCATTGCCTTGGTCTGACGGGGTATCGAGGGGGGCAATCCGCTGCCGAAGAAGTGGATCGCTCCCACCTCCACAACCCAGACGGGCCCCTCCGAATTACCCAGGAACTCGCGGGTGCGCTCGTCGGTGAAGCGGTTCACGTCCGGGTAGGAGACCAGGCCCCATGTGTGCGGGCCCGAGCCGATGCCGCGCTTGAAGGTGTCCAGCCAGCGCTGCGCGGCCCGGCTGCCGTCCGCCCTGAAGTCCGCGGCCAGCACGAAGCAGCGGCCTCCGCTGCACTCGTCGCGCGCCACGCGGTAGAAGCGGGCGGTGCGCTCGGGGTTGCGCCCCGTGGGCTGGGCCGCCGCGAAGTTCGCCTCGTTCCAGGTCGAGAAGTACTTCACCCACGGGTAGCGCTTGCGAAACAGGCGGAAGTGGCGGCGGTACCCGGCCACGCTCGGGAGCCGCTCCTTGCCCTTGTATGAGCGATAGAAGGAGACCAGAGGCTCGACGCCGGCGGCCTTCGCCGCGGCGAACCATGCGTCGAGCTCCGCCAGCCGCTGCCCCCCGTTTGCCACGTCGTCGTACGGCACGAGCCTGCGGACGCGCTTGATCCGCGTTGCCCGGAAGCGCGGGTCCGCCAGGGTCTCGGGGCGGTTGTCGGAGAGCCCGATCTCAGGGCCGTCCGGGAAGGCGTCGAGCTTCACCGGGGCGATCGCCGAGCGGGGGAGTTGCTGTGCGGGCAGGGGCTTGGGCTCGGCCGCGGGATCGTCGTCCGAGCAGCCGGCCAGGGCGAGCACTATGAGCGCTGGAGCGGCGCGGCTGAGCATCCAAGTCTTCTAGCAGGAGCCTCGCGCCGGCACGCCGGTGGACGAATGACCGATGTTTGGGTGGTTTAGCGGTGGCCCAGGCGGGGGAAATGACCCCAGAATCGGAACCGCCCCCTTTCGGGGGCGATTCCTTAACGGTCCAATCAGGACGGGCAGGGGTACGTGCCTTGAAAGGACCTTGCGGTTCGGACGGCGGGAGGCGCCGATACGATGCGGCTTCGCCCGAACCTATGTACCGGGCCCTTTTCGGGAGCACCGACGGAGTTCACCGCACGGCTATCCCAGACCCAGCCAGGTCAATATAGCGCGCCCCGGGGGGAGATGCCAGTCATTTTCGTCTAACCCTGCCTCCCCCTTTTGGCTCCCGCGTACAACGCCGCGCCATGGAGGATGTCGGCCTCGCTCACCTCGACCGCGTCCAGGCCGAACGCGCGCATCGACTCGATCAGGATCACCACGCCGGCCACGATCGTGGGGGCACGCGCGGGTAGCAGTCCTGTCACCTGTTTGCGGTCCTCCACGGTGACCCCGGCGAGCTCCGTGAGAATCCGCTCCGCCGCGGCCAGAGTGAGCTCGTAGCCGTGCACCCGGGCCGGGTCGTAGGGCTCCAGCGCCTGGTCGATCGCCGCCAGCGAGGTGGCCGTGCCGGCCACGGCGATCCCCTCCTCGGTCGCGCGCCGCAGGCCCTCGGGCACGCCGGCGGCCACCACTCCGGCGACGGCCATGGCCAGCTCCTCCAGCTCCTCCCGGGTCGGCGGGTCCGAGTGCAGGTGGCGCTCGGTGTGCCTGACCGAGCCGATCCGGGTGGACGTGTGGAAGCTGGGCGCCTCACCCGGGAAGCCGACCACGTACTCCGTGCTCCCCCCGCCGATGTCGAACACCAGCGTGGGGCCGCCCTCCCTTCCCGCGGTCGCGCCGCGGAACGTGAGCTGCGCCTCGAGGTCGCCGGAGATCACCTCCGTGGTGAAGCCGTGGCGCCGCTCCACGGCGGCACGGAACGCGGCGCCGTTCGTGGCGTCGCGAACGGCGCTGGTGGCCACCGCCACCCGCCGCTGCGCCTCGTGCTCGTCGGCGAGCTGCCGGTAGGCGCCGAGCCGCTCGTGCACCCGTTCCATCGCCTCGTCGCTCAGCCGTCCCGTGGCGTCCACGCCCTCACCGAGCCGGGTCACGTCCGTGCGGCGCTCCAGCTCCTCCAGCCGGCCCTCCG
Organism: uncultured Thermoleophilaceae bacterium; assembly: GCA_963761505.1. Classification (GTDB taxonomy): domain Bacteria; phylum Actinomycetota; class Thermoleophilia; order Solirubrobacterales; family Thermoleophilaceae; genus JAAYBF01. Next base: position 327,191 of record CAVXGW010000005.1, on the reverse strand, counting down.
CGTCCACGTCGGCGATCAGCAGGCGGGTCGAGTTGGTACCCAGGTCCACGACCGCGATCCGCATGCGCGGGCACGCTACTGCGGGCGGTTGAGCGGCGCCCTAGCCCTACGGGTCAGGTCACCTCGCCAGCCTCGCGCGGCGCAGGTAGGCGCGCAGCGGCTTGCGGCGGGCGATCGTGCGCCGCGACGCCACGGCCACGTAGCGGATGCGGCCGCGCCGGATACCGAAGACCCGCGTGCTGTGCCGGCCGGCCCGCAGGAGCCCGCGGCCGATCCTCCGCGCGCCGCGGTGGGCCCGGCGGACGGCACGCGCCCTCGCGCCGGGCCGGGCACCGCCGTTGCCGTGCCGTGGCGCCGTCGTCGCCACCAGCGCCACCCGGCCGCTGCTGGTGAACGCGGCGATCACCCGGCCGCGTCCGCCGTTCACGCACCATCGCCACGAACGCGCGCCGCGCGATCGCGGGGCGGGCGCGCGACGCAGGAGCGTCCGGCGGCTGAGACCCAGCGCCACCCGCCCCAGTCGCCGGCGGCCGATCGGGGCGCGGCGTGCAAGGCAGGTTGGCGGGGGCACGCGCTGCAGCCGCCAGCCGAGCTCCTTGAGCAACACCTCTTCGCGGGTGGCCTCCACGGAAGCCTTGGTGAAGCGACGCCCCGGGTGTTCGATGGCGCCGTCCTGGAGTCGCGGGACGTCGTCGAGCCCGCGCCCGCGAGCCTGCTGGCGCAGACCGTCGACGTGGTGCAGCCGCAGGTCGCGGACCTGCCCGTTCTCGCGCACGCGCAGGCGGGCGGGCGAGCAGTAGACGTTGAAGTCGAGAAGCTCCGCCGTCAGGCCCGGCCTGGTCATGCGGTAGTGCGCGTTCTCGCTCGGTCCCAGCGCGCGGGCCGAGGTGTCCTTGGGAGGGTTGGCGAGGCGCCTGCGGGTGAGCGCCCGCCCGGTCGCGTGGAACGCCCAGCCCGCCGCGCGTGGCGCCGCCGCGTCACGCTCCCAGAAGCCGGTCTGGCCCCCGCGCGCCCCCTCCACGCGAAGGATGCGGTGGATCGTCGCCACGCCGACCTTGTGGATCGAGATCGCCGACGTGATCACCCCGGGCACCTTGGGCTGCTCGACCCATCTTGCGGCCGGAAGCTGGATGGGCGAGCCGTCGCCCTTGCCGCGCTGATCCTCGTACGAGTAACGGAAGAACACCGGGTCGTGACCGGAGAGGTCGAAGTCGTACACGCGTGTGAAGAGGTCGCCGTTGCGCCCGATCACGAACACGAACGACCCGCTGCTGGACAGGTTCACCGCCCTGAAGCGCCCGCGGTGCGGCCCGCACATCTCATAGCTCTCGTCGAGCGCGAGCCAGGGGTCCCAGAACGTGAGCCGCTGGCCGCCGGAGCGCAGCCCCCAGATGTGCGAGACCTTGCCGGCGCCGATCGCCGTCTGGTTTCCCGCGGGATCCGTCCAGGTCTTGTCCTCGAGCGGGGAGACGACCGACCACGACCACGCGGCCACGCCGCCGGGCAGCGAGTAGCCCGGGCCCAGCCAGAAGGGCGTTCCCCAGCGCGAGGTCCAGTTGAAGAGCGTCCCGTCCTTCAGCGCGTTGTCCATCGTGTAGACGCGGCGGGCGGTGTCGAGCGCGATCATCTCGTCGTCGTCGAGGGAGATCGCCGCCACCCGGCCTGCGAAGCAGGGGGGCAGCGGCATCTCCCGCCACGGGCCGCCGCCTCGGTTGCGGCCGTAGATCCTCCCGGCGCGGGTGGCGAACTCGTAGCGGCGGTTGAACGTCTCGTTCGCGGTGCGCAGCGCCACTCGCTCGGGGAGGAGTCCCGCGGGCGCCGGGGCCCAGGTCGCCGGGATGCCCGGCCCCGGCTCCGCCGGCACCTGATCGGGGGCGCCCACCGTGCTCGCCGTCAGCGCCCTGCAGCTCTGCTCGGCGGCGCCCTCCTCGACGGGCTGGGCCGGGTCCTGGGCGAGCGCCGCCGGAGTGACGGCCAGCAGGAAGGCGACGACGACCCCGGCCTTGACCATCCCGCCACGCTATCGGGAGCCGACGAGGCCTGCTCCAGGCGGGTTGAGGGGCGACCGCTCGGTTGCTAACTTCTTGTCACGCGACGCGGGGTGGAGCAGTCAGGTAGCTCGTCGGGCTCATAACCCGAAGGTCGCGGGTTCGAATCCCGCCCCCGCTACGCACGAAACCCCCGCCACGGCGGGGGTTTCGTCGTTCAGACCATCGCGATGACGACCTTGCCCTTGGTCCGGCCGCCTTCTACGTGAGCGAGGGCCTGCGGGGCCTCGTCGAACGGGTACGTCCGGTCGACGACGGGGCGGAGGCCTCCTGAGTCGATGAGCTTGGTGATCTCGTCGAGCTGGGCACCGCTGGCGCGCATGAAGAGGAACGAGTACCGAACGCCCAGGCGGCGTGCCGCTCGGCGCGTCTTCCAGCTGAGTAGGGCCATCACCAGCCGCAGCGGAAAGCGTAGTCCTTGCTGGCGGGCGAAATCCGGGTCCGGCGGGCCCGCGATGCCGATGGCGGTGCCCCCTGGCTTGAGAATCCGAAGGGACTTCGCGAGGGTGTCTCCGCCCTGGGAGTCGAGCACAACGTCGTGGTCGCCCACGACCGTCTCGAAGTCCTGCGTGCGGTAGTCGATGACGACGTCGGCGCCGAGGTCGCGGACCCAGCCGACGTTGCTGGAGCCGGTCGTCGTCGCGACGGTCGCTCCGAGGTGCTTGGCCAGCTGGATGGCGTAGGTGCCGACGCCGCCCGAGCCGGCGTGGATGAGCACCTTCTGGCCGGGCCGTAGGTTCGCTCGCTCGACGAGCGCCTGCCAGGCGGTCAGGGCGACGAGCGGCACGGAGGCCGCCTCGGCCATCGAAAGCCTCGCCGGCTTGATCGCGAGATCGTCCTCGTGCCCTGCGATGCGCTCGGCAAAGGTCCCGATGTGGCCGTCGCGCACCCGCCCGTAGACCTCGTCGCCCACGGTGAAGCGCGTCACGGCCGGCCCGACACGGGTCACCACGCCGGCGAGGTCGTGCCCGAGGACGAAGGGCGCCTTGTACGGGAGGAAGACCTTGAACTCCCCGTCGCGGACCTTCGCGTCGAGCAGGTTGACCCCGGCAGCGCGGATGTCGACGAGCACGTCGCGGTCGCCGACGGTCGGCTCCGCAGCCTCGCCGGCCTCGATCGGGCGCTTGTACTTCTTGACGAGGTACGCCTTCACGGGAAGCTCAGCTCTCGAGGAACTCGAGGACCGCGGGGACGAACTCCCGGTGGTACTGGAAGACCCCGCCGTGCCCGGAGTCCGGGTAGATGGTGAGCTTCGCGTTCGGGATGCGCCTTGCCAGGTCGGCCGAGTGGCTGCTGGCCACCATCACGTCGTTGTCGCCGTTGGCCACGAAGACCGGCTGAGTGATCTTGCTGAGGTCGTCGGGCTTGCCCAGGCCGGCTTCGCGAATCGCCTTGAGCTGGGTGAGCCTTGCTCGCAATGAGCTGCGCTTGTCGCGGTCGGCGGTGCGCTCCTTCAGACGCGCCATGTAGTCGGTCGCGGCGCGCTTGCCGGACACATTGCGGTTGAAGAAGAGGAAGTGCCGGGGGTCGCGGAGCGTCAGCGCGGCCTTGGTGTACGCGCTGCCGGCGATCAAGGGCATCTTCTCGATCCCACCGCCGCCGCGGGGACCGGTGCCCGCGAGGATGACCCTGCGGACGAGCTCTGGGTGCTTCAGGGTGATCACCTGCGCGACCCCTCCGCCGAGGGAGAAGCCGAGGAGGTCGACCTGGTCGTAGCCGAGGGCGCGGATGAAGGCGACGGCATCGTCGGCCATCTCGTCGATGGTGTTCGGCACCGATCCGCCCGATGCACCGATGCCGCGGTTGTCGAACGCGATCACGTGACGCTTGGCGGCGATGCCGTCGATGACGCGCGGGTCCCAGTCGTCCAGGACGGCGGTGAAGTGGTGCAGGAAGACGAGCGGCACGCCGGTGCGCGGGCCGAGCTCGCGGTAGGCGAACGGCGTACCGGCGACGTCGATCGTGCGGGTCGGCGCGGTCCTCGATGTCATGGTCGCGGTCGTGGACGGCCGGCCGGTCTCGACGGGCGTGGTCTGGGTCGTCATCGGGTCTCCTTTGTGCGTCCGAAGCTGCCTGCTTCGAGCGTGTGGTCATAGGTCGGTCGGTCGTAGAGCGGCAGGTCGCCCATCTCGTCGGTGCGCTCCATGTAGGCGAGCATCGCGGCCTGTGCTCCGGGGCTGGCGAGCGTCGAGAGGAACTCGGCGTTCTCGACGTGGAGTCCCTCCTCGAGGCTCAGCGAGCCGCCGATGTAGGCGGCGCGCTTGACCGCGGCGACGGTGAACTTGAGTCGCTGGGCGAGCCGGTCGGCGAGCGCGAGGGCGCGGTCGATCAGCTCGTCGGCCGGGATGACCTCGTCGACGTAGCCGATCTCCTCCGCGTCTTCGGGAGCGAGGCCGCCGCCGTCGAGCATGCGCTTGAGTCCCTGGTGGGTTCCGACGAGCCGCACCAGGCGCTGGGTCCCACCACCGCCGGGCGGAAAGCCGAGCAGGATCTCGGGCTGGCCGATCACGTGGTCGCCGTCCGCCATGAGGCGGTAGTCGCAGGCCAGCGCGAGCTCTGACCCGATGCCGAGCGCAGACCCGTTGAGCGCGGCCACGAACACCGCTCCGCAGCGGTTCATCCGCAGGAAGGTCTCGTGCACGTCCAGGAGTTCCATCGCGCCGCTGAGCGGCGTGCGGTCGGCGAGCTGTCGCACTCCGGCAACGGCCCGTGTGGCGCGGGCCGTCTGGACGACGGCCGAGGCAGCGCGCGGCCCGACGCTGGGGCTTGCGGCGCCGCCCTCCTGCAGCCAGCGCAGGTTGGCGTGCGCGACGAAGCGCTCGGGGTGGGTGCCCGTGATCACGACCGCGCCGACGCCGTCATCGGTCTCGGCGCGCGTGACTAGGGCCTCCAGGTCCGCGGCGATCTCGGGGCCGAACTCGCCCCGCGGCCCGCCGTGCAGCTCGGCGAGGAGCACGCGTCCTCGCTGCTCGACTTCGATTCCGAGGCGGTGGTTCTGCGGCGTCGTCGTCGTGGTCATGCGGCCACCGTAGCAGGCTGAGTTGAGAAAGTAAACTCAGATTGGTAGGCTCGGCATCATGACCTCCGAAACACGTACGCGACTCGACGTCGCCTTCCCCTCATCCGGCGACGAGTGCCGGGCCTGGCTGTTCATGCCCGACGCCGAGCGCCCGCCGCTCGTGATCCTCGGCCACGGTCTCGGCGCGACGCGCGAGTACGGGCTGGAGCCCTACGCCGAGCGCTTCCCACTCGACTCACCGACCGCATCAAGCTGCGACTCGTCCGCTCCGGAACCTGATCAAGCTGCGCGGCGACGTCAGCAGCGAGCGCCATGAGCACCCCCAGGCCGGTCAGCAGCGCCTGCAGCGCGGCGACCTCGACCCGGGCGGCGCATCGGGGCTATCTCACGCCGGGACCGGTGGAAGCGCGCCCGGCCCGTCCACGAGCTCGATCTCGTCGGGGGTGGTCGCAACGTGCCCAGCGGCGCAGGTGAGCGTGACGCGCAGGTCCTTGCCGCAACCGGCGTGGCGAGCGAGCACGGGCGGGCCCTCCGGGTCGGCCTTGTGTTGGTCGCCCCACTCCCTGAACGCGATCAGGATCGGCATCAGCCCGTGACCCATGTCGGTCAAGCGGTACTCCTTGCGCGCCCGGCTGCCGGGCTCGCGGTACTCGGACCGCTCGAGGATCCCCTCGTCGACGAGCAGGGCGAGCCGCTCTGACAGGAGGTTGCGCGGGCACTGCAGGACGCGGTGGAACTGCTCGAACCGCGTTGAGCCATAGAAGGCCTCGCGGATGATCAGCAGGGTCCACTTCTCGCCCAGCACCTGCAGCGTGCGGGCGATCGAGCAGTTGCTCGCCTGGTAGTTGGTGCGCTCCATGAGCGTGCAGGTTAGCAGGCTGAGTTGCTTCTTTGTATGCAGCTACACGGCGGTGAAGTTCTCGCGGATGTCCGCATCGGCGTGCTGCAGGTCGAGGAGGACGCCGCCGACGAGGCGACGCGCCTGCTCGAGACGATGTCCGGAGCACGCTGACGCGCGAAGGCGGCAAAGTGCTCACCGATTCAAAACGTCATGGGCGCGCTGGCGCCGGCCATGCCGGCGCCAGCGCTCGACGGCGGCGACGGCCAGCGGCGCCAGCGCGACCCCGCTGACTGTTCCCGCGATCGCGTCTGAGGGATAGTGAACGCCGGTGTGAACGCGCGAGTAGGCCACGACCGATGCCAGGACGCTGAGAGGTATTCCCGCCGCCGGCGAGGCGGCGCCAACGCCGGTCGCGAACGCGAACGCCGACGCGGAATGCCCCGAGGGCCACGAGGTCGAGCGCGGCATCGCCACGCGGCGGGTAATCGGGACGTCGTGCGTCTGCCGGTCCGGTCGGCGCCGGTTACTCAGCGGCTTGAGCACCAGATTGACAATGGCCGACGCGAGCGCGATCGACGCCAGTCCGTTCGCGGCGGCACGACGGCCGGGCCTGCCCCCGCATGCGGCAAGCAAGCCGGAGCAGCCGAGCCAGATTCTCGAGTAGTTGGCCGCGCGGGACAGCCGGCGAAGCGCAACGTCCAGCGCGGGGGTCGACGTCGCCGCGATCGCCGCGTAGACCGCGGCGTCCAGTTTGTCGAGCTCTTCGCTCAACTCAAAGGGCCCGCGTGCAGCGCGGCTGTCCGGCTGGTTCACGGTTGCCCGATGCTAACCGTGGGGCGCGCAGGATGAAACGCGCCGGCGCGCCGCAGCGACCGGTCCTGTTCATCAATCCGAGGTCCGGCGGCGGCAAGGCTGCGCGTGTGAGTCTTGCCGAGGTGGCGCGGGAACGGAGCATCGAGCCGGTGGTCTTGACACCGGGCGATGACCTCGGCGCGCTCGTCGAGGAGGCGGTGGCCGACGGGGCCGATGCTCTCGGGATGGCGGGCGGGGACGGATCGCTGGGGGTCGTGGCGTCGGCTGCTTGTGCCGACGGGCTTCCGCTCATTTGCGTTCCGGCAGGGACGCGAAACCATTTCGCCCGCGATCTCGGTGTGTCGCCGAAGGATCTCGTTGGCGCCCTCGATGCGTTCACCGAGCCGATCGAACGCTCGATCGACGTCGGCGAGGTGAACGGTCGCCCGTTTCTCAACAACGTCTCGCTCGGCGTCTACGGCGCCGCCGTGCAGCAGGCGAGCTACCGCAACGCGAAGGCTCGCACCCTGTTCGAGACGGGAGCAGAAGTGCTCGGTCCGAGCGCGGAACTGCCGACTGCGTCCCTCGTCGACGACCTCGGTGTGGTCCACACGGACCCCGTCGTCGTGCTGGTATCCAATAACCCGTACGCGCTTGAGCGTCCGCTGGCGCCGGGGATGCGTCCGGCACTGGACAGCGGCCTGATGGGAGTCTTGGTGCTCCACAAGCCGGGGGATCCCCGACAAGGCCCGGGCCGCGGCTGGACCGCGCGATCCCTCGAGGTGACGGCCGCCCAACCCGTGGCCGCGGGCGTGGACGGAGAGGCGATCCGTCTCACTCCGCCTCTTCACTTCACCATTCGCCCGAAGGCGCTCCGTGTCTGGACATCTGGGAAATAGGCGATCCGCGAATCACCCAGAACGGGTGACGACCTCTCACCCAGCCCTGCGCGAGCCTCCTGCGCAATGACTCACTACCAAGGAGGTTGAGATGGCCCTGTCGGACGATTTGACCAAGCTCGCAGTCCGTACGAAGGAAGCGGAGACCCGCGCGGAAGCGGCCCGGGACCAGGCGCGCGCGGATCTCGAGGAGGACGTCTCCTCAGCACGAGAGTCGGCTCAGGAAGAGGCCGCGCAGCTGCGCCAGGACGTCGAGGCTGGCGAGGAAAGGGTCTCCGGCTGGTTTGCCGACGTACAGCGGTCGTGGGACGAGCTCGTCGCCAAGGTCCGCAAGGACGTCGAGGGCAAGCGCGCAGAGCACGACGTGCACAAGGCCAACAAGAGAGCCGAGCACGCGGAGGAGTACGCGTCGTCAACGATCGCCTTTGCCTACTCGGCAGTCGTGGAAGCGGAGTATGCGGTGCTCGACGCGACTCTCGCGAGGATGGACGCTGACCAGGTGTCCCATACCTAGCAGCCGCTCGCTTCGGTGGCGGCCCGGGCATGGGTCGCCGCCGAGGCGGCCCGCTCCCGGCTCAGCGCCGCGGGCGCGATCGTCACCTGGGGTCATCCGCCCACTCGCTATCAAGAGCAGATGACCACGGCAGAATCCTCCTCGGAGGCCGGCGACACCGGCCGCTCCGAGGTCAAGGTCTCGATATCGATCCGGACGATCTTGCTGGTCGCCGGCGCCGTCGCCATCGCGTGGGCGCTCGCGTCGATCGCGGACGTCCTTCTTGTGCTCTTCGTCTCCGTCTTCAGCGTCGCGGTTCTCTCGCCGGTGGTGACTGGGATGGAGCGGCGCTTGAGCTGGAGCCGGGGTCTGTGCTCGACGGTGCTCGTGCTAGGGATCGTGGTCGTCATCGGCGGCGTCGTGCTGGTGCTGGTGCAGGCGATCAGCGACGCGGTGCGCGGGTTCAGCGACGAGCTGCCACAGATCGTGGAAAACGCCAGGCACAGCGATCTCGGCAACTTCATCAACGGCGGGAGCGACTCACTCGACACGTTGAGGAAGCACGCGGACGACATCACAAGCGGGGTGGGCAAGGTGTCGGGCGGCGTCGCCGATGTCGGAGTCTCGGCTTTCGGGGCGATCACGCTCTTCTTCTCGGTCATCTTCCTGACGCTTTTCGGGCTGAGAGACGAACCGCGCGTGCGGGAATGGATCGGGGGCCTGCTGGAACGGGACAAGCGGGAGCGCTACCTGCAGGTCACGGATCGGATCGTCCACACGACCTCGCGGTACATGCTCGGCAACCTGGCCATCTCCGTGACCTGCGGGCTCGTCTACGGCGTCACCGCGGAGATCCTCGGCCTTCCGTACCCGCTCGCCCTGGCGCTGATCGCGGGGGTCCTCGACCTCATCCCCAACATCGGGGCCACGATCGCCGGCATCGTCATCGGGATCGTCGCGCTGTCGGTCAGCCTTGAAGCCCTGATCGTCATCGCGATCGTGATCGTGCTCTACCAGCAGATCGAGAACTACATCCTGCAGCCGACGATCATCGGAAAGGCGGCCCAGGTCTCCGGCTTCACCGTGCTCGCAAGCGTCCTGGCATTCGGGGCGCTCTTCGGGTTGATCGGGGCGATCATCGGCGTGCCAATCGCGGCCGCGCTCCGCATCGTCGCCGAGGAGCTCACCGCCGGCCGAAGAGCTCGCATCGCCGCCGCGGACGCCGCGGAGCAGCAGCCGGCCTAACCGTCCTGGTCTGTGCTTCTCGGCTCACTGCGATGTCGCTGGGGGAACGCCGCGGCCTCGGGCTCCTCTACGGGAGATCCGCGCGCCACGAGGCGCCACATCAGCACCACCGCGGCCACCGGCGTGCCGACGCCCAGCAGCCAGAAGGCGAACTGCGTGTCGACTTGACCAATCATCCAATCGAAGTTCATGCCGAAGAACCCTGTGATGAAGGTGAGCGGCAGGAAGATGGTCGCGACGACGGTCAGCCAGTAGGACGTCTCGTTCAGCCGCAGGTCGATCAGTGTCGCCGCGCCATCCGCGGTCGCGTCGATCGAGTCCACCAAGCGGTTGACCTGTTCGTCTAGGCGGTCGAAGTAAGCCTCGTCGTCCGCCCCGAGGCGTTCGAGCCGGTCGATTTCCAGGCCGACCCGCTCGAGGAGGCCGCGCTGCGGCCCTACCCGGCGTCTCAGTCTCGTGAGCACGGAGCTCATCGCCCGCAGCGTCGCCATCCGCACCCGACCGCCGCGTAGATCGGTGGAGCTCTGCGCCAGCTCGTCCAGCGTCAGCTCGACCTCGTTCAGCGCGTCGAAGGCGCTGGCGACCATCGCGTCGAGGACGGAGTAGATGACGTATTGCCCGCTGCGTCCCTCAGGTAAATCCGGGGCGAGCAGCTCCGGCAGTGATAGCCGCTCCTCGTGAAGCGTGAGCAGGCAATCAGCGCTGACCAGGGCGTGCACTTCAACGGGCCGCAGGCGGTAGGGCGAATCATCTCGCGGCTCCGCCGACTCGACATAGCAGCTGAAGGCGAAGACAATGTGCCGGCCGTCGGTGTGGAACTTACGCGAGGAGCGGTAGTCCTCGCCGTAGCCCAGAAGGGCATGAAGGGCCGGCTCGGGAATTTCCAGCGCCGCGGCCAGCTCGTCGAGGTTCGTCCCGCTGAGCGAAGCATCGAGCCAGAAGAAGCGCCGACGCTGGCGCAGCATGGCGACGCGCTCCCGCTCGGTGCCCTGCAACCCGTAGAGGATCTCCGTCACGCGTCACGAGAATAGTTGCCGGACCTCGTACCAGCTCAATCCACCTCGACCTCGACGCGGTCGCCGTTCGACTTGCTCGCGCGCTTCAGGGTCACGTCGCCGCCCACCGGAACCCTGACCTCCTCGCCATCCGCCCTCAGATCGAGCGTCCCACCCGTGGTGAGAGCGTAGGCGATGTCCGCCAGGCGCTCCGCAGCCTGTTGACGGGAGAGGTGCTCCTCGTGTTTGAAGTCGGTCATCGGCGCTTCCTTACGGTCGCGCCGCGCTGGGTGAGCGGTCGTCACCCAGTCTGAGTGATTCCGCGCCCGGGTGAGACCAGCCCGAGCTCGCGTGCTCGAGCGACGGCCTCGCTGCGGGAGTGCACGTCGAGCTTCGCGTAGATGTGGCGCAAGTGCGTGCGCACGGTGTTGGCGGATACGACCAGCTCGGACGCGATCTCTGGCGCGGTCAGGTTGCTCGGCAAGTACCCCAGGACGCGCAGCTCCGCGTCGCTCAACTGCTCGCGCAACGGCGCCGCCGGTCCGCGCTGAGGAGCGGCGCGCCCGGCCAGCACGTCGAGGATCGTCGAAATCAGCGTCGCGTGGGCGGTCCTGTGCTTCGGCTGGCGCTCGAGCAGCTCGCGGCTCGGCCAGAGTAGGAATGGCAGCATCAGGCCTTCGGGCTCCGCGAGCTCGAGAGCCGCCTCGAGCGACTCCTCCGTCGCGCGCCGGTCGCCGAGGCGATCACGGGCCGTGGCGTCGAGCAGCAGTGCCTCGACGCGCGCCCAGCGCTCGTACAGCGCCGGCGCCGAGCCGTCGATGACCGGCGCCAGCGCCTCGACCGCCCGTTCCGGGTCGTCCTTTTCGAGTTCGAGAGCCGCGAGCCCGATCCGCATCCCGGCGCGGTCGCGCTGTTCCGGGCTCAAGCCGGCGAGCGCGCGTTGCGCAAACTCCGTGTCGCCCATCCGCACCCGTACCTGAAGCGCCCGGGCGCGCACGTCGACCGTGAACACGTGCTCGTCCGCGAGCAGCCGTTGCGGGGCCTCCGCGCGCGCGAACTCCACCAGCGCTTCGTCGAAGCGGCCCTCGCCGAAGCGCAGCACGCCACGGGCGTCTTGGAGCACCACCTCGGTCCCCGGGTCGGCCGCGGCGCGTAGCGACTGCTCCGCACGAGCCAGGTGGCGCTCGGCTTCGGCGAAGCGCCCCATCCGCACGAGCGCCATGCCGGCCATCGCGAACGCACCGGTCGTCATCGACTGGTCCGTCCAGCCATGCTCCTCGGCAATCGCGATTGCGCGCTCGCTCAGCTCGAGCGCGAGCGGCAGCGGCTGCCCGGTGAGCGGCGCCGCGATTGCGAGCTGCGCGAGACAGCCGACCTCGATGAAGGGCCGTGAGATCCGGCGCGTGCGGTTGAGGGCGTCCTCGAGGTGCTGCCGTGCCTCATCGGGACGCCCGGCCCACAGTTCGGCGATCCCCAGGTTCATGAGCGCGAGTGCCCAGTAATCGGACCGCACGGGCAGCTCGTTTGTCTCTCTAGCAGCCCCGAGCGCTGCTTCCAGTCCGCGCGTCGCTTCCTGAGCCTTGGGCAGATCGCTGCGCCGGCGGGCGAGCTCGACCCCGACGACGGCCAGGTACACGTCGAAGACGCGTCGTCTCTGTGCCGGAGTTTCCACCGCGAGTCGCCGAGCGACGTCCAGTTGGGCGGCGGCCTCGTCGAGCAGACCGTGGAGGATGCTGTCGATTGCCAGCGCGGCAGCGAGATTTCCGTCGCCCAGAGGGGCATCGGCCGGGAACACCCCGAGCAGCGCGTGGAGCGTCTCGCCCCGGCCGTCCATCGTCAGCGTCAGGTAGTTGTCCACTAGCAGGCGCGCAGCCGGTGCCCAGTCACCGGCTGCCTGATGGTGGCGGACGGCTTCGACGACGTCGCCCTCTTGTTCGTGCCAGGCGGCGGCGGAGCGGTGCAACGACGGGATCGTCTCGGGCGCGATGCGCCGCAACTCGAGGCGCAACAGATCGGCGAACAGGTGGTGGTAGCGGAACCAGCTACGGGCGGCGTCGAGTGCGGTGACGAAGGCGTTCTGGTCTTCGAGCCTTTGGAGGATCGCCTCGGCGCCGGTGCCGCCGGTGAGCGCATCGGCCAGCGGGCCGCTGACGCGTTCGAGGAGCGCCGTGCGCAAGAGCAGCTCGCGCACCTCCGGCGGCTGGCGCTCCAGCACCTCGGTAAGGAGGTAGCCCGCCACGGTTCGCTCGCTGCCGGAGAACTCGGACACGAAGCGTTCCGGGTCCGGATGCTCGGTCAGCGAGATCGCCGCCAGGCGCAGACCGGCCGGCCAGCCCTCGGTCCGTTCGTGCAGCGAGGTGAGACCGGTATCCGACAGAGTGGTGCCGCTGGCACGGAGCAGGGCGCGTGTTTCGTCAAGTGAGAAGCGCAGGTCGGGCCCGCGCAGTTCGGTCAGCTTGCCCGCGAGCCTCAGGCGGTGCAGGCCGAGCGCCGGCTCCTCGCGTGTACCAAGCATGACCCGCAGCTGTGGCGGCAGCCGCGAGAGCAGCATCTCCAGCCAGGCGAGCGCGTCTTCGGAGTCGAGCTCGTGCAGGTCGTCGATCACCAGCTCGAGCGGCTCCTCGAGCCGTTCGAGCTGGACCACGAGTCGCTCGACCACCACCTCGCCTGCGAATCGCGGCGCCGGGCTGACCCGCTCGATGACCTCGTCGCCGGCCGCGTCGGCGAGCGCGTCGATCAGGCGAAGCCAGAACCGTTGCGCGTCACCTTCCTCGCGCTCGACCGTGACCCAGGCGACGGGCGTGTCCCGCTCCGCGGCCCACGAGCGAACGAGAAGGGTCTTCCCACTTCCCGCAGGGGCGCACACGAGCGTGACCGTGCCAGGAGCGGCCGCTGACAGCCTCTTGAAGAGAGCGGGTCGGGAAACGAACCGATCGGCTGAGGATCGAGGTTGCTGCTGGGTCCGAGCCATCCCAAGGAAGACTGTCCCACAGAAGCCTGCGTCACGTTCGGCGAGGCCCCGATAACGACACGAACGCCTACCAGGCGCTGCGCCTCGCGGCGGAGCGCGAGATCAAGGCTCCGCGGACCGCCAGAGGATCACCAAGAATGGGTGACGACCGCTCACTCGGCCATGCCTCAGGCTCGCCTTGATGACAGCGACGCACAACCAGTGCGAGAAAGAAGAGGAGATGGCCGTCAAGGACAACCTGAAGCAGCGCAGCGACCGGGCGCACGAAGCCGCCGCTGAGAGAGGAGGAGATCAAGGAGGCCGTTCGGTATGCCGAGGTGGCGGCCGATGAGGTCGAGCTCTCCCAGCCGAAGCACACGATCGCGTCGTACTCGAAATACGGGGATGCCGAGAGGGCCGTTGACTGGCTCTCCGACCAGGGCTTCGCCGTCGAGCGGAGCGCGATCGTGGGAAGCGGTCTGCGCTCGGTGGAACAGGTGGCCGGGCGTGTGACCAGCGGGCGCGCGGCGCTGCTCGGGGCGGGCGAGGGAGCGGTGATGGGATCGCTGTTCGCGCTCCTGTTCGGCATCTTTTTCACCGGTCCCGACTTCGCCGGACTGCTGCTGTACGCGCTGGTCGCGGGGGCCATGTTCGGTGCGCTGTTCGGCGCCTCACGTCAGTACGCACACGGCGGCGGGCGGCGCGACTTCGTCTCGGCCACGTCCATCGAGGCGGATCGCTACGACGTGCAGGTTGCGGGCGCCCTCGCGGACGAGGCGAGGCGGCTGCTCCACTCCATGCCCTCGGGGCGCTGATCGTTGAGTTGCGACCGTCACGGCATGAGCAACATGGAGCTCGAGGTCGACGTCGCGATCGTGGGGTACGGCCCAGTCGGCCAGGCGCTCGCGGCGGTGCTCGGCCGAGCCGGCCACGAGGTGGCGGTGTTCGAGCGCTACGACGAGATCTACCGGCTGCCGCGCGCCGTCCACATCGACCACGAGATCATGCGCTTCCTCCAGGCGCTCGGCCTCGCCGACCGACTCGCCGGCGAGATGATCCCGCTGCGGGACTACCACTGGTTCGGCGCCGACCGCGAGCCGCTGATGACGCTGATCCCGCAGCAGCCGGCGATATCGGGGTGTGAGCCCAGCTACCTGTTCTTCCAGCCCGAGTTCGAGCGCGCGCTCGACGAGGACGCGTGCGCGCACGACGGCGTCAGCCTCCATCGCGGCTGGGTCGCCGAGGGGCTTGTGAACGAGGCCGACGCGGCCACCCTGACGCTGCGCCGCAGCGCGCGACGGCGAGCTGCTGACAGTCCGGGCACGCTGGGTGATCGGCGCCGACGGCGCCAACTCGTTCGTGCGCGAGTCGGCCGGGATCGGCCGCCGCGACCTCGGCTTCCAGGAGCGCTGGCTCGTCGTCGACGTGGAGCCGCACGACATGGCCGCGCTGGCCGACCTGCCGACCGCGTGCCAGTGGTGCGATCCCCGGCGCCCCACGACGCACGTCCAGAGCGGCCCGCGCCACCGGCGCTGGGAGTTCATGCTGCTTCCCGGCGAGCGACCGCAGGACTTCGACGACCCCGCCCGCGTGTGGTCGCTGCTGGAGCCCTGGTACACGCCGGACGACGGGCCGCTCGTCCGCAGCGCGGTCTACGAGTTCCGCTCGATGCTGGCGGAGCGCATGCGGGAGGGGCGCGTGCTGCTGGCCGGTGACGCGGCCCACCTGACCCCGCCATTCCTGGGGCAGGGTCTCTGCGCGGGCCTGCGCGACGCGGCGAACCTGGGGTGGAAGCTCGACCTCGTGCTGCGCGGGCTCGCAGCGGAGTCGCTGCTCGACACCATCGAGACCGAGCGCCAGCCGCAGACGGAGTGGGTGATCCGCTTTGCCGTCGAGCTGGGCAAGGTCCTCTGCGAGCTCGACCCCGAGGCCGCGGCCGCCCGCGACAAGACCCTCCGCGCCGCGGACTCGCCGCCCCCGCTCGAGTTCCCGCCGCTGGCGGACGGGGTGATCCAACGAACTGCCGGCGGGACGCCGGACCCGCTCGCGGGCACGCTCGGCCTCCAGGGCGTCGTCGCCGTCGACGGCCGGGAGGGCCTCTTCGACGACGTGGTCGGCCGCGGCTGGGCGTTGATCGCGGCGGACGGCGATCCCATTGAGGAGCTCGGCGAGCCGGAACGCGACGTGCTGCGAGCGCTCGACGCGACGGTCGCGTCGCTCGAGACGGTCAACGACGTCGACGGTCGCCTGACGGAGTGGCTGCATCGCAACGGCGCCCATGCGGTGTTGGTCCGCCCCGACTTCTACGTCTTCGGCAGCGTCCCGTCCCGCGAGGGCCTGCCGACGCTGGTCGGCGACCTGCGGGCACAGCTGGCCGTGGAAGCCAAACCCCTAGTCACCAAGGAGCAGTAAATGTCTGAAGCCGTGATCCACCCGAAGTTCCATCACCTCAATCTCAAGACCACGCGACTGCAGGAGATGATCGACTACTACGCGGCCCTCGTCGGCGCCGAGGTCATCTTCCGGGATGACGTCGGCGCGTGGCTGAGCAACGACGAGGCGAACCACCGGATCGCGCTGCTCGCCTTTCCCGACTTCGCCGACGACCCGGAGAAGGAGACACACACCGGGCTGCACCACTCGGCGTTCGAGTACGGGAGCTTCGACGACCTCAACTCGACCTACCTGCGGCTCAAGGAGGCGGGGATCGAGCCCGCGTTCTGCATCGACCACGGCATGACGTTCTCCTACTACTACGCCGATCCCGACGGCAACCACGTCGAGCTCCAGGTCGACAACTTCGGCGACTGGGCCAAGTCGACGGAGTGGATGAGGACCTCCGAGGAGTTCAAGGCCAACCCGATCGGCGTGTTCGTCGACCCCGACCGGGTCGCCGCGGACCACGCCGACGGCGTGCCGTTCGAGGAGATCCACGCGAAGGCGATGGCCGGCGGCTACGCGCCCGAGCAGGCCCCGGTCGAGATCCCGGAGGCGTCATGAGGCTCTGCAGATTCGAGGCCGACGGGCAGGCGCGCCGCGGCATGATCGAGGGCGATGACGTCCTCGATCCGGACTCCGGCGATCGGCACCCGCTCGACGAGGTGCGGCTGCTGGCGCCGGTGCAGCCGCGCAAGTTCCTCGGGATCGGGCTCAACTACGCCGACCACATCGCCGAGAGCGGCATGGAGGCGCCCGAGTTCCCCGTCTTCTTCAACAAGCAGGTCACCTGCGTCGTCGGCCCCGATGCCGACGTGCACATGCCGCGCGTATCGAGCCTGCTCGACTACGAGGGCGAGCTCGCGGTCGTGATCGGAGCCCGCTGCCGCCACGTCCCGGAGGACACGCGCGCATGAGGTGATCGCCGGCTACACGATCGCGAACGACGTCTCGGTGCGCGACTGGCAGCTGCGCACCCCCACGATGACGCTCGGGAAGTCGTTCGACACCCACGGACCGCTGGGCCCGTGGATCGTCACCGCTGATGAGCTCGGCGACCCGCACCAGCTCGGGATCAGGACCTACGTCAACGACGAGCTGAGGCAGGACGGCAACACGAGCGAGATGATCTTCGACTGCTTCCAGCAGGTCGCCCATCTGTCCGAGGCGTTCACGCTCGAGCCGGGTGACGTGATCGCCACCGGCACCCCGGCGGGCATCGGCGCCGTCCGGCAGCCGTTCCCGGAGGGGCTGCTCAAGGTCGGCGACACGGTCCGTGTCGAGATCGATCGAGATCGGGTCGCTCACGAACACGGTCGTCGAGGAACCGGACGGCTTCGTCGTCGATCACGCGGACGTGGAGCTCGCATGGGCGTCCTGACGCCGGAGCTGACCGACTTCCTCGACGGCGAGCCCGTCGGGGTGCTCGCCACGGCGTCGTCAGGCGGCAGGCCGCGGCAGTCGCTCGTCTACTTCGCCCGCGACGGCGACCGCCTCCTGATCTCGACCCTCAGCGACCGGCTGAAGGCCAGAGACGTCCGGCGGACAGGGTGGGCGTCCCTGTCCGTGATGGGGCACGAACCGCCGTATCCGTCCGCCACGTTCTCGGGACCCGCGGAGATCGTCACGCAGGACATCGGTCCTTCGACCGCGGCGGTCATGCAGCGCATCACCCGCGCCGCCGAGCCGCCGGAGCCGCTGAGCGACGAGGCGCTCGCCGAGGTCGGCCGGGTGATCCTCGCCATCACAGTCGAGCGAGTCACCGCTGCGAACTACATCGCCGGCCGCGGACGCCGCCGGCGAGCGGGGGCGATGAGCACGGAGGTGGCACGGAGGCCGTCCCTCGGCCGCCCGGCCAGGTCCGGGCCGGGATGGCGCCCCCTCGTTGCCCGCACGAGCGGAAGCGCGACGGAAGGCGTCTATGGGCTCCTTCTCGCGACCTCCGTGATCGCAGTCTCGCCGGCGGCCGACACGCTCGACGCCGGGCGAGTCGCGCTGGCCGTATTCGTCACGGCCGGCGTCTTCTGGCTGGCGCACGTGTACGCGAACCTGCTCGGCATAGGCGTGTCGGAAGAGCAGGCATTGACCCGAGCCGCGGTTGCCAACGCCATGCGGGTCCACGGGCCGCTCGTCGAGGTGGTCATCCCCCTCGTGCTCGTCCTCGCGCTGGGCGCGATCGGCGTCATGCCCGACCGGGCGGCGTTGACGGTGGCGGCGATCATCGGCCTCGGGGAGCTCGCCGCCACGGGCGGCTACGCGGCGATCAGGCACGGGGCCGGCCCGCGGGCCACCGCGGCCTCGGCCGCGACCGCCCTGGCGCTGGGGCTCGTGGTCGTGCTTCTCAAGGTTCTCCTTCACTGACACGGTCAGCGCGGCGGCGGCCTCGGCTCTGCCGCGGCCTCGCCCTCCGCCGACGGGGCTGGCTCGAGCTCGTGCAGGATCTTCTCCCCCTCGATGTCGAGGTTCGGCATCCGCCGGTCGAGCCAACGTGGAAGCCACCACGCACGCCGGTCGAGCAGGGCCAGCACGGCGGGCACGAGCGTCATCCTGACGAGGAAGGCGTCGACGAGCACGCCGAACGCCAGCGCGAAGCCGATCGACTTGACGGTGAGCGCGTCGTCGATGATGAAGCTGGAGAAGACGGCGATCATGATGAGCGCTGCCGCGGTGACCACCCGGGCGCTCGCCGCGAAGCCGTTGATCGTCGCTTCGCGTGCCCTCCCCGTGTGGACATAGCTCTCTCGCATGCGCGAGACGAGGAAGACCTCGTAGTCCATGGCGAGGCCGAACAGGATGGCGATCATCAGCACCGGCAGGAAGCTGACGATCGGTCCGGTCGAGGCCACTCCGAGCAGGTCGGCCAAGTTCCCCTCTTGGAAGATCCAGACGACCGCGCCGAGCGAGGCGGCGATCGTGAGCAGGAACCCCGCGGCGGCCGTAACCGGGACCGGGATCGAGCGGAACACCGCGGTCAGGAGGAGCAGCGCCAATCCGACGACGAGAACGAGGAACACCGGCAGCGCGGCGGTGAGCTTGTCGGACGTGTCGATGTTGATCGCCGTCGTGCCGGTGACCATCGCGTTGATGCCCGAGTCCTGACGGATCTCGGCGGCCTCGTCGCGCATCCGATCGACGAGGTCCTTGGTGGTCTGTGAGGCTGGGCTGCCGCTCGGGGTGACGATGATGATCGCGACCTCGCCGTTCTCGTTGAAGACCGGCTTGGCGGCGGCCGCGACGCCGGGGAACTCGGCCAACGCCCTCGCCGCGTCCTCGGCGATCGCCCTCGGGCTCTCCTCGCCCCGGAAGTTCTCGAAGTCGATTACGGTCGTCAGCGGCCCGGTGAAGCCCGGGCCGAACCCGTTGGTCAGGAGATCGTAGGACTTGCGCTCGGTCGTGTCCGTCGGCTGCGTGCCGTCGTCCGGCAGGCCCTGGCGGATGTCGAGTGCCGGCAACGCCACCACGACGATTACGGCAACCACCGCTCCTATCGCGACCCACGGCCTCCGCGTCACGAGCTGCGCCCAGCGCCGCCCCGCGGTGGGTCCCTCCTTCTGCCGCCGACCGCGGCCGGCGCGCTGGCCGGCGAAGCCGAGCAGCGCCGGCAGCAGCGTTACGGCAATCAGCACGGCGATCGCCACCGTCCCGGCCGCCGCCAGCCCCATCACCGACAGGAACGGGATGCCGACCACGACCAAGCCGACGAGCGCGATCAGCACGGTCACTCCGGCGAACACGACCGCGCTGCCGGCCGTGGCGGTCGCGCGCGCGACCGACTCGGCGGGATCCAGCCCGTCGGCGAGCTGCTGGCGGTGGCGCGACACGATGAACAGCGCGTAGTCGATCCCCACCGCCAGGCCGAGCATGGTCGCCAGCGTGGGAGCCACCGAGTTGATCTCAGTGACTGCGGTCAGCGCGGAGATCGCCGACAGCCCGATCGCCACGCCCAGAATCGCGGTCAACAGCGGCAGCCCCGCAAGGAGCAGCGTGCCGAAGGAGATGAACAGCACGACGAAGGAGGCGACCACGCCGATCACCTCAGCGCTCGACTGATCGCCCTCGCTCGTGCTGACAACGCCGCCCGAGAACTCGACCTGCAGACCCGCCTCTCGCGCCGGCCCCGCGACCCGCTCGAGCGCCTCCTTCGTCGAGTCCTTCAGATCCTCGACCGGGACAGCGAAGTGGAGATCGGCGAAGCCGATCGTTCGGTCGCGCGACGGCGTGAAGCCCTCGGCGAACTGCTCGCCCGTGGTGACGGCCTGCGGCACCGCCTGGGCGCGCTCGACCGTCGGCTCGACGACCTTCTCGTACCGCGGCTCGTCGAGCGTGTGTCCCTTCGGGGCGGCGAACACGAGCCTCGCTGTCGCGCCGCCGCTCCCGGGGAACTTCTCGTCCAACAGGTCGAGCGCACGCTGCGCCTCAGTGCCCGGGACGTTGAACGCGTCGTTTGTGTCCTTCTTGACCGCCTGCGACGTCACCACCACCGCGACGAGCAGCGAGAGCCAGAAAGTAAGGACGATCCACCGGCGCCGAAACGCCCAGTGCCCGAGGCGATATAGGTAAGAAGACATCCGACCCTCGGCCGGGGACGAGGCACAGCGAGCGTAACCCGTGGTGGGATCGGAGTCCAGCCTGGCCCTGGCCTACTCCGTCGGCCGTCTACGGCGGTATCGTGGCAGCCCGGTCCTCGAGCAGTTCCGCGCGCCGCGGCCAACGCTCTGCGCCGTGCTCGAGCAGTCCGTTCACGCAGTCCTCGCGGAATCGACCGCGCTGAGCCAGCGGTCGACGAACGCGCCCAGCGCATCGAGCGCATCGACGCCCTCGTCGAGCATGCTCGCGAAGCTCTGAAAGACATGCGGCACATCGGGCCAGACGTCGAGCCCGACGCGACCGTCGCACTCCGCCACGCGTCGAGCCAGACCCATGGCATCGCCCAGAAGGATGTCGTGCGAGCCGGCCTGGACGAGCAGCGGGGCGAGCCCGGAGAGGTCGGCGAACAGCGGGCTCGCCGCCCGGGCATCCGCCGGCGTCACGTACTCGTCAGCACGACGTCGCAGCGCCTGCACCGACAGGAGCGGATCGACGTCGGCCTTGCTGTCCAACGTCGCACTCGTGAGCGTCAAGTCCACCCACGGGGACATCAGGCCCATGCACGCCGGCTGGGGCAGCCCACCCGCCTTTGCTCTCACGAGCGTCGCGGCTACCAGCCCCGCTCCGGCCGATTCGCCAACGATCGCGATCTGCCGCGCGTCGAGGCCGCTGTCGAGCAGGCCGCGATACGCCGCAACGGTATCGTCGACGCCGGCCGGGTAGGGATGCTCGGGCGCCAAGCGGTAATCGATCGAGTAGGCACGCGCCCTCGTACGCCGAGCGACCTCGGAGGCCAGCCCAACGCCGACCCGCGCCGATCCGAGCGCGTACGCGCCCCCATGCAGGTACAGGACCACACGATCAGAGCGCGTCTCGGACGTCTCGACGAGGATTGCTTCGATCCCGCCGAGTGTCGCGTCGCTCGTCGTGACGTCGTCGGCCAGCGGGGTCGAGGCCATCATCTCCTCGATGATCACTCGCTGCTCGGCCACCTCCCCGCCGAGGTCCAGGGGCACCTCGCGCAGTTGCGCGTCGAGCGCCTCGCGCTGCTCGCGACTCATGAGTCCCCCTCACAATGCAACGTCAGTGCTCCGGCACGCTCGGCGGCCTCTTTGGCACGCCTCGCGACCCTCGTGAACCCGTCTGATATCGCCATCTCAACTCCTTTGTAGTGGTCCGCTGGAGGGTGATGGCAAGGCGGGTGACCGGTCGTCACCTATTTCGGATGATTCACCTCGTCATGAGCGGCCGGCCAGGCGGAGCTCGCGGCGTACGGCCACCAGCGCGGCCGGTAGCTGCTCGAGCAGCTCGGCGATGGTGACCCGGGGGTGTGACTGCTGGGCCACGAACGCCAGCACTATCTGTGGGTGCGTGACAACGAGGTCCCCGAGCTAAGCGCTCGGCCGACCGATGCGATGCGTGTCGACTGGATCCACGAGCGTCTTCGCGACGCGCGTGACGCGGGCGCCGCGGTGCGCAAGGCGCTGTTGGCGGAGCAGGGCGACCTCGCTACGTTCGACCACGTGGATCGCTGGATTGGCGTCCTCGGGCGCGAGGTTGAGCTGCAGGCCGTCGCGTAGTGGCCGTGGTTCCGTTCGTGGTTCCGATTTGAGCCGATCCGAGCCGATCTCACGCCACCTTTGCGGCTCTAGAATGCGCGCTCGTGGGCGCGGCGAACGCCCTCCCCCGATCTCATAACCCGAAGGTCGCGGGTTCGAATCCCGCCCCCGCTACTCACGAAGGGCCCGCAAATGCGGGCCCTTCGTCGTTTTGCAAGCGCTCGGAGCTCCGCGATCTTTCATCCTCTTCCTAGTCCGACTCTCCAGTCCCGGACTGCGTAACGCTGTAGGGGCATCGGCTCTTCACTCAACAGCGAGGTCGTAGGCCCGTCGGCGGCAGAGCTCCCCGAGGAGTTTCAGACGCGTACGTACGCTGCGTCGCCGCGCGCTGCAGGCGATCCTTGCGCTCGGCATCTTGGTGGCAATCGTGCTGCTTGCGCCCGGGCTTGGCGAGGTGAGAGATCTCCTGGCCGACGCGAGCCCCGGCTGGCTGGTGTTGGCGACGCTGCTCGAGGGCCTGTCCATGGCGTCCTATGTGGTCATGTTCGGTCCGATCTTCTGCACCGGGCTTGGCTGGCGCAGAAGCTGGCAGATCGGTGGCTCGGAGTTGGCGGCCGGCTCGCTGGTTCCGGCCAGCGGCGCCGCCGGGCTGGGGCTCGGCGCCTGGGTGCTGCACCGTGGGGGTATGGGCGGAGAGCGGATTGCGCGCCGCTCAGTCGCGTTCTTCTTGATCAAGAGCTCCGTGAACTTCATCGCGGTCGCCGTGCTCGGAACGGTGATGGCGCTTGGCCTCCTCGGGCCAGAGCTGTCGCTCTGGCTGACCGCTTTCCCGGCGGGCGCGGCGGCGGTCGCGCTCGGCGGAGTGTTCGTGATCGCTCGCCTTGGGCCTGGTCGCGCGCCGGGCACGGAGGCGTCTCGGGTGCGGCGCGCGGCAGGTGCCGCGCGCCGGGCGCTGACCGACGGCAGCGCCGAGGCGCTCCAGATTCTGCGCTCTCGTGATCGCCGTGTGTTGGCGGGGTCCGTTTGGCTACTGGGCGTTCGACAATGCGGTGCTGTGGGCGACGTTCCAGGCCTTTGACCTTTCCCCTCCGCTCACCGTGATCCTGATGGGCTATCTGATCGGCCAGCTCGGCGGTCTGCTCCCGATTCCGGGTGGGATCGGTGGTATCGACGGCGGCCTGATCGGGACCCTCATCGTCTACGGAGCCCCGGCGGCGGGCACCGCCGCGGCGGTCTTCGCGTACCGCGTGGTCCTGTTCTGGTTGCCGCTGATCGCCGGCGGCATGGCGTTCGCCTCGCTGCGACGCGACATGCCCAGAGGGCGCGAACTGGCTGCCTGCGAGCCCGCCATTGCCGCGCAGTCCGCCTAGCGGTCGCGTCGGCGGACTAGCTATGGCGACACCTTCGTCAAGGAGGACGGTAGATGGCAGCTCGGAGAGCGCCGACTCTATGTTGACTGGACCGAGACCCGCACTGTTGCGCGAGCTGAACGGGGAGTAGTGTTCGAGCGTGTCCACTAGCTGGCCACCGCTGAGGTACGAATCGTGGAGCGCGACCTGTGACACGCTCCACGCGCACACGCAGGTGCTCGGAAAGCTCGCCGTCCAGCTCGCCCCGCCCGAGCCCCAGCTCCAGCATGCCGCGCTGCGGCTGACGGCACGCGGGTGGGAGACGCTGGCACTGCCGGCCCCGGACGGCTCCGGCGCGATCGTGGCGGCGCTTGACCTGCGTACACACGAGGCATTGGTGGAGCACTCGGACGGCCGCGAGGTGCGGATTGCCCTGACGCCCCACCGTCCGGTCGCCGAGGTCACGCGCGAGGTGCTCGAGGCCGTCGGGCGGCTCGGCAGCGCAGTCGAGATCAACCCGGCGCCCCAGGAGGTGCCGTGGACGGTGCCGCTGGACGAGGACGACCAGCACTCGACCTATGACGCCGACCAGGTGGCGACCTACTTTGCGGCCGCCACCCATGCGGCGCTCGTCCTGGCGGACCTCCGGGCACCGTTTCGCGGACGCTCGACGCCGGTCAACGCCTGGTGGGGCACCTTCGACCTCGCGGTCAACTTCTTCTCGGGACAGCCGGCCGATCCGCCCTCCGACGACTTCATCATGCGCAACGGAGGGGACGCCGAGCAGGTGTCGATCGGCTGGTGGCCGGGGGATCCGAACCACGAGCAGGCCGCGTTCTTCGCCTTCGCCTATCCGGCGACTGACGGCTTTGGGGACGCGGACCTGAGCCCCGCCGCGGGCCGCTGGGACGCAAAGCTCGGCGAGTACGTGCTCGACTGGGACGACATCCGAGAGAGCCCCGACCCGCACGCCGTGGCGGTCGAATTCGGCCGCGCCGCCTTCCGCCACGCCTGCGAGGTGTGCGAGTGGGACCCCGCTCTCGCGGCCACGGCAGAGGGAGTTCCGCCCCCGATCAGGTGAGGCCCGAGAGCTGACTAGCGGCCTGATGCGCGGGCGCAGTCCTCACCTAGGCATGCCACCTGCCCATATGCGGGCAAGCACCCTTGCCGTGGGCTCGTTCGCGGGAACGATCGAGGGGTGACCTTCGCGAGCTGCCGATGGCGTTCGTGATGATCGCCGGGCCGCAGATCCTCAGCGCGATCTTCCTGGCCACAACGAAGAGCTGGCTGCGCGACTCGGCCGCCTACGTGGCCGGTGCGGCCCTGTCGATCACGCTGATCGCCACGATCGCGTTCTTCGTTGGGAGCGGCGCCTCCGACTCGGGAACTCTCACGACACGCTCTACATCGTGGTCCTCGTGCTGCTTGTCGCCGCCGCGGTGCATATGTTCCTGAAGCGCAAGACGGCCGAGCCGCCGAATTGGATGGGCAAGCTGCAGTCGGCGACGCGAAGTTCTCGTTCAAGCTCGGGTTCCTGCTTCTCGCCGTGTTCCCCACCGACATCCTCACGTCGTGGGCCGTGGGCTCCTATCTGGCGGCCAGCGGCGACTCATGGCTGCACCTACTCCCCTTCCTGCTGCTGACCCTTTTCTTCCTGGCGCTGCCCGGCCTCCTCGTTGCGGCGCTCGGTGAACGGGCGAAGACCTTCCTTCCGAAGGTGCGCGACTGGATGAACAACAACTCATGGATCGTCAGCGAGGCCGTGATCGGGCTCTTCATCGCCATCACGATCGACAGCCTCGTGGGATAGCGGCCGTTCGTGGCCCCCCATCTCACCCCGGTACGGCGAGTTTGGACCCGCTTGAGAACGCGCCCCGCGCACACGGATTCGCCGCGATCGGCGCGGCCGGGTCGATCGGCCCTGGAGATCTGGAGAAGCACTTCGGCGCCTGCGAATCATCCCGTTGAGGCGATGCCCGCAGGATGCTTGATCTCAGCGTGGAGCGCCTTCACCGCCGCGAGGTAGATCTCCGAGAAGGTCGGGAAGGGCTGGATGGTGTCGCGCAGCACCGCCAGCGGCACCGATGCACGGATGGCGAGCGTGGCCTGTTGCAGCCACTCGCCGGCCTCGGGGCCAAGAGCGTAGGCGCCGGTCAGCCGCTCGCCGTCGCTGAGCACGGTCAGGAAGCCGTTGGACTCGGCGTAGGCCCGGGTGTAGGTGGCCGTCTTCGCCACCTCGGACACCGGGACGGTCGCGCTGAAGCGGGCCTCGGGGGCGCCGACCGCGGCGGCCTGAGGGTCGGTGAAGACCACACGCGGCACGGCCTCGTAGTTGGCCTCCTGCGGGTGACCGAGGATGTTCGCGGCCACGACGCGGCCCTGGTACTTGCCGACGTGGGTCAGCGGCCAGATCCCGGTGATGTCTCCGATCGCCCACAGGCGGTCCCCGGCCCGGAGACGGCTGTCGACCGAGATCCCCCGGCCGTCGGCCTCGATCCCCACGGTCTCGAGGCCCAGGTTGCCGACGCGCGGCCGGCGGCCGGCGGCCACCAGCAGGCGGTCGCCGTGCAGCTCGCGGCCGTCCTCGAGTTGCAGGACGTACTCCTCACCCTCGCGCCGCGCCGCGGCGGCCTTGGCGCCGAGGAACAACTCGATGCCTTCGCGCTCCAGGACCTCGCCGAGCGCCTCACCAAGCGGGGCCGGCTCGCGGGCCAGCACGTGCTCGGCGCCTTCGACCAATGCCACCTCGCCTCCGAAACGCCGGACCGCCTGCGCCATCTCCACTCCGACCGGACCGCCGCCCAGGACCAGAAGGCGGCGCGGTATGGCTTTCATTCCGGTTGCCTCGCGGTTGGTCCACACCCCGTCGAGCTCGGCGAGGCCCGGGATGGGGGGCACGACCGGGTCGGCGCCGGCGGCCACCACGACGTGCTCGGCGGTGTGGCGCTCCCCGTCGACGTCGACCACCCCGGTGCCGGCGAGGCGGCCGGTGCCGCGCAACAGGTCGATGCCGGTGTCGGCGAGCCAGGTCTCCTGGCCGGCGTCGGAGTAGTCCGAGACCATGAAGTCGCGCCAGGCGAGCGCCGCCTCGACGTCGACCTCAGCCTTGGCGGCGGCGTCGCGCGCCGCGTGGACCACCTCGCCGGGGCGCAGCAGGGTCTTGGATGGGATGCAGGCCCAGTACGAGCACTCGCCGCCGACCAGCTCGCGCTCGACGAGGGCAACCCGCAGGCCGCCCTCGGCCAACGCCCCGGCGCAGTGCTCGCCCGGCGAGCCGCCGCCGATCACGATCGCGTCGTAATCGCTGCTCATCCTGACCTCCGTCTCGATGCGGTTGGTGGCCAGGCTCACCGTTTCGTCTCTCGCAGCCCGTCGCGCCCGTAGGAGACCCTGGTCGGTGCCTAGTGAGCCACCATGACCTGCTCTCCCTCGGACAGCGCTTCGCGCAGGCCCTTGCGGGAGTGGATCCCGAGCTTGGCGAACACCTTGCGCAGGTGCCATTCGACGGTTCGCGGGCTGAGGAAGAGCTGCGCGCCGATCTCAGGATTCGTCAGCCCGTCACGGGCAAGCCGAGCGATGTGATGTTCCTGGGGGGTCAGCTCATCGCGTGAGTCAGCTCGCCGGCTGCGGACCTTCTCGCCCGTGGCCAGGAGCTCGTGGCGGGCACGTTCGGCGAACGCCTCAACGCCCATCGAAGCCAACTCGTCGTGTGCTTTGCGCAGCTGGTCGCGGGCATCGACGCGCCGGTTCTCACGACGCAGCCATTCGCCATACAGCAGCCGGGCGCGGGCGAGGTCCGGGCGGAGGGGGGTGCGCCCCAAGCGCTCGATGGCCTCGCGGTAGAGGCGGTCGGCCGTCTCACCCTCGCTCAGCAGTGCGCCTGACCGCGCCACCATCCCCCGAGCCCAGTCGCCGTCGCCGGCGTTGGTGTGCTCGACCAGTTGCGCGAGAGCACGCTCTGCTCGCTCGGGATTCTCGGTCCTGCTGGCGGCCTCGATCAGCTCGCTCAGGGCCCACGCGGACACGAAGAGCTGCGGGGTGTCGTCGCTCGCCTCGATCGCCGCCGCGAGCGCGTCCTCGTAGCGGCCGAGTCCGTTCATGAGCACGGCGTTGGCCCAGTGTGCGTACTGGACCGCCGTTCCCTGGCCGCCGGGTACCGCGGCCGTGAGCGTGGCGTCGATCAGCGTGGAGGCCTCGGCCTCCCGGCCGCGAAATGCCGCGAGCACGAGCGCGCCGTAGGGAGCGACGAGGGTGCCGGTTGCCTCCCTCACGGCATCGGCCTCGGCGATCAACTGCGCGGCCTTGGCGAAGTCGCCGCCCAGGGACACGGCCTGGCCCAGGACGTTGACGCCGACCGCGAGTACCTCGAGGGCTCCTGAGTCGCGGGCGAGCTCGACGCCGCGAGTGGCGACCGCGAGACAGGTGTCGTAGTCCCACACGGTGACCGCCGCCGCCGTGGCCAGCCAGCCCCAGCGCAGCACCTCCTCGACGGAGACGTCGTCACCGGCGAAGGCCGTGGTGGCGCGCCGAAGCACCGGCGCCGCCGTGGTACGACCTTCGGTGAACACCAGCGCGAGGCCGTCCAGGAGCACGTCGCACGGACGCGCAGGGCCCGCCGGCTCGGGGGCGGCCCGCACCGCTTGGGAAACGTCGAGCATGCTGGCGGTCTTCGCCAGTCGCCCGGCGAACAGCGCTGCGCTCCATGCGTCGAGGTAGGTGTCGCGCGAGAGCCGGACGTCCAGCGGCTCGAGTGTCTTGCGCGGCCCCGAGCAGCAGCCCCGGAGCGTCGCTACCCCGGCTCTGGGCAAAGGCGATCTGGGCGTGCAGCAGGTCGACGCGCGCTCGTCCGAGCTCGTCCAGCGGTCCGGCCTCCGCCGCCGCCAGCAGCCCGAGCGCCTCGTCGAACGCGCCGGCCTGCAGGTTGACCTGTGCGGCCGTCAGCATGCGCTCCGCGCGGCGCTTCGCGTCGGTCGTCAGGCTGGCCGCCCGCCCCAGGAACGCCGCGGCGGCGGCGAGCCCCCCGCGGGCCTCGGCCCGGTCCGCCGATCGCTCGAGCTCAGCCGCAACATCCTCGTCGGGGTTACTGGTGGCCTGGGCGCGGTGCCAGGCGCGGCGATCCGGCTCCAGCTCCGGATCCGTGGCGTCCGCCAGCGCCCCATGCGCGCTCTGGCGCTCCAGATCCGAAGCCGAGCGATAGACCGCGGAGCGCACCAGCGGATGCCGGAATCGCACCTGCGCGCCCACGTCCAGCAGTCCGGTTCGCGCCGCGGGGTCGAGCGCGGTGGTGCCGACCCCGAGCCGCGTTGCGGCCCGCCACATCACCGCCGGCTCGCCGGCCGGCTCCGCTGCGGCGAGCAGGAGCAGGAGCCGCGTCTCATCGGGCAGATCCTCGAGCCGCCTCAGGAAGCTCTGCTCGATCCGGCCCGCCAGCGGCAGCACTCTTGGCAAGCCGAACCCACCGGCCAACTGGGCCGCCGAGAGCCCTCGCGGAAGCTCCAGCAACGCCAGCGGGTTGCCGCGCGTCTCGGCGATGATCCTGTCCCGGACGCGCTCGTCGAGCCGCCCCGGGATGACGGTGGCGAGCAGGGAGCGGGCATCCTCGTCGTCCAGCCCCTCGATCGACAGCGACGGCAGGCCAACGAGCTCTCTGTCGTCGCTCGGCTCGCGCACCGCGAACACGATCGCCACCGGCTCTGCCACCAGCCGCCGGGCAACGAACCCCAGCACCTGGCGCGAGGCGTAGTCGAGCCAGTGGGCGTCGTCCACCAGGCACAGCAACGGCTGCTTCTCGGCCACCTCGGCCATGAGGGTCAGCGCCCCGAGGGCCACCAGGAAGCGGTCGGGAGCGTCGCCCGACACCAGGCCGAGCGCAACGCGCAGGGCGCGCTGCTGGGGTTGGGGCAGGCCATCGAGGTGGGCGAGCCACGGCGCAGAGAGATGGTGGAGCCCCGCGAAGGGCAGCTCCATCTCGGACTCGACGCCGGCGATCTGGGCCACTTGGAAGCCAGAGGCCTGCTCGGCGGCACAGCGCAACAGCGCCGACTTCCCCACGCCCGCCTCTCCTCGGATGATCAGGACGCCGCTGTGGCCGCCGCGGACGGAGTCAAGGAGACGATCGAGCGTCGCGCGCTCATCCAGCCGGTCCTGAAATGCGCCCGAGTCCTCGGCAGGCATCGGACTTCCAACCCTAGAGCGCCCCTATGACCCGGACAAGGTACGGATGGCGACCCACGAGCAGGGGCAGGCGGCATCACCGTGGTGGGGACAACCGCAGGTCAAGGCGGGGCGGCGACGAACGCGACCTCGTCGATCACGCACCAGCTCCAATCCTCACCAGGCTCGACCGAGCGCAGGATGGGATGCCCCTCCGCGTGCGCGTGCTTAGAGGCGTGGCGGTTCGGGGAGCTGTCGCAGCAGCCGATCTTCCCGCAGCTCTGACACATCCGCAGGTGCACCCAGTTGCCGCCCATCGCCAGGCATTCCTCGCAGCCCTCGATGGGCCCAGCCGGCTTGGTGAAGACGATCTGGTCCTGATGCGTGCAGCTCATCGCCGGATCACCACGTCTAGGCGGTTGTCCCAGCAGCCCCGACAGCCTCCCGGGTCTCGATCGCCTTGACCGTCTTCCCGAATTCCTTCGCCAGAACTCCCCTGCCGACGGTCCCGAGCAAGAGCCCGAGCAGCCGCCCCCTGACGTTCTTGCCCTCGCGCACCACGACGGCGTCGATGCCGGTGGTCCCGTCGGCGTTCCGCGTGAAGGTGTAGGTGTGGCCCGACTGGCCTCCCCACGCGTTGGAGTCGGTGGTCGTCATGACCACGCGGTCGGGATCGGACCAGTCGTAGTCCAGTCGCTCCCAGGTGCCGCGCGAGCCCTCGGTCACGTCGGCGTGCTGTGGACCCTGGTCGTGCACCTTGAGGTACTCGTCGGTGCTGTTGCCGAACAGCTCCGCGCGACCCGGCCCGAAGTCGGTTAGGCCGGCAACGAACTGCTCGGGCGTCGCGGTGGTCGTCTGCTTGAAGTGGAAAGTGGGCATCTGTCTTCCTTCCTACGCGGCCCCGTTGGCCGGCTTGTGCAGCCTCACGCCCCCTCCGCCCATCGCGCCCGTGGGATCACTGGTCCTTGCACCAGTGACCAGTACCAGTGATCCCACGGGCGCGATGGATGCCCTGCGCGGTGAATCTGTGGCAACCAACCATTGGAGGTCAGCATGAGCAGCACCGACGTAGGCAGTGCCACTGCGACGGAGATGGCGGAGGTGAGCACGATCGACATGGCGCTCGAGGTCGTGACGGTGCCCGTTTCCGATGTCGATCGGGCCAAGAGCTTCTATCAGAGCCTCGGATGGCGGCTCGACATCGACCTGGTCATCAGCGACGACATCCGGAACGTGCAGTTCACGCCGCCCCACTCGCCGTGCTCGATCCACTTCGGCAAGGGCCTCACGTCGATGGAGCCGGGGTCACTTGACAGGCTGATCCTCGCAGGTCAAGGACATCGATGCCGCCCGGGAAGATCTCATCAGCCGCGGCGTCGACGTCAGCGAGGTGGATGAGCAGCCGAGCCCCCGGGCTTCGACTTGCCCGGGCGCTCGTACTTCGCTGTACGCGTCCTTCAGCGACCCGGACGGCAACAGCTGGCTGCTGCAAGAGATCACGAGCCGGCTACCCGGGCCGGGAATGGGAGGACTGACATGGACGTCGCAGCGCTGGCAGACCGGTTGAAGGAGACGGCCTTCCATCACGGCGCATTCGAGGAGGCCGCCCCGCCGCACGACTGGTGGGACTGGTACGCGGCGTACATGGACGCCCGCGAGGGCGGCAGCGATCCGGACGAGGCCTCCGCCGCCGCCGATCAGTACATGGCGGAGGTCAAGCACGTCGTCAAGTCGGCGGTGTAAGCCGGTCGGGGCCTCGCCATGAACACGATCGACGTCAGCCCTTCCAGCAACGGGCGAGGTTCGGATACCTGGTCGCGGTCCTGGACTCATCTGGGCATCGACCGCCGTAGCCCGAGCTACTGCCGGGTGACGTTCGACCACCCGCCGACGAACACGATCACGGCGACGACCGTGGCGGAGTTGGCGGAGCTCGTCGGCCTGATCGAACAGGACTCGGACCTCAACGTCGTCGTCTTTGACAGCGCCAACCCCGATTTCTACCTGGCCCACTGCGAGATCGAGAACGACATGCAGGCCTGGATCGACGTCCTCGTCCGGCTGGCCCGCATGCCGGTGGTCAGCATCGCCTCGATCAGGGGACGAGCCCGTGGCGCCGGGAGTGAGTTCGCTGTGCTTGCGACCTGCGGTTCGCATCGAGTGAGAACACGCTGCTCGGCGACCACTTCGACGGGCCGCGCGCCGAGCAGTACGGCTACGTGAACCGGTTGATCGCCGACAACCAGCTCGACGCAGAGGTCGAGGCCATCGCTTCGAGACTGGCGCGCGTCGACCACGACGCGCTCGCCCGCATCAAGTCATACATGCCGGCGGCCTGACGATGGGCTTCGTGTCGCGAGGGTTCGGCGGTCGCAGGCGCCCTCCCGAAGGTCTCGAGGACAGAATCCCGCCCGGTCAGTACTTCGAGTCCGGCTTCCCCGTGCTGACTGCGGGGCCGACTCCGCGGATCGACCCGGCCGAGTGGGAGCTCCGCGTCGACGGCATGGTGGGCCAGGCGCGCACCTGGGACTGGGATGAGTTCCACGCGTTGCCGTTCGAGCCGGTGCCGTGCGACATCCACTGCGTGACCAAGTGGTCCAAGCTCGACACCACCTTCCGGGGCGTGGCGGTGGACACGCTGCTAGGTGAAGCCGACCCGCAGGGGGCGTTCGCCATGGCTTACTCGCACGGGGGGTACACCACCAACCTGGCCCTGGCCGACCTGACCGGCGGCAAGGCGTGGGTGGTGACCGAGCACGAGGGACAGCCGCTGCCGCGCGAGCACGGCGGCCCGGCCCGTCTGCTCGTGCCTCACCTCTACTTCTGGAAGAGCGCCAAGTGGCTGGCCGGCCTGCGGGTCATGGACCACGACGAGCCGGGGTTCTGGGAGCAGAACGGCTACCACAACCGCGGCGACCCCTGGAAGGAGGAG
The DNA here is from genome assembly GCA_963761505.1 of uncultured Thermoleophilaceae bacterium. GTDB lineage: Bacteria > Actinomycetota > Thermoleophilia > Solirubrobacterales > Thermoleophilaceae > JAAYBF01. The sequence goes on along the minus strand of CAVXGW010000005.1, from coordinate 294,893 downwards.
CGCTATTGGAGCGACTGACGCCAGTCGAGGTGCGCGCGCCCGGCCGGTGGCAGGTCGCCGAGGTCGTTGCCATCAAGCAGGAGACCCCTAGGGTCAAATCCTTCCGCCTGCGGCCGCCAATGTGGATGGCGCACCTTCCCGGCCAGCACTACGACGTCCGCCTGACCGCTCCGGACGGCTACACGGCGCAGCGCTCCTACTCGATCGCTTCCTCACCGCTCGACGAGGGCGAGGTGGAGTTGACGATCGATCTGCTCGACGATGGCGAGGTCTCGCCGTACTTTCATGAGGTCCTCGTGGAAGGTGACGAGGTCGAGGTGCGCGGGCCGTTCGCTTCGTACTTCGTGTGGCGCGGCGAGGCGCCGGCGCTTCTGATCGGTGGTGGGTCCGGTGTGGTGCCGCTGATGGCGATGTTGCGCCATCGCCGGCGGACGATGCCGGAGCTTCCCATGTCGCTCGTCTACTCCGTGCGGACCGCGGAGGACGTGATCTATTCCGACGAGCTCGGGGAGGAGACGACGCTTACCTTCACGCGCGAGCCTCCGGCCGGGTGGGGCGGCCACACCGGCCGGATCGACGGCAGCCTGATCGACGGCGCCGGGCGGGATGCCGCCGTGGTGTTCGTGTGCGGATCGAACGGCTTCGTGGAGACGGCGACCGACCTCCTGCTCGAAGCGGGAGTTGGCGAGCAGCAGGTCCGCACCGAGCGATTCGGCCCCACTTAGATTCATACTGCCGTTCTTGTCGCGGCCAGAGCCCCAACCCTCAGACATAGGAGTCCGTGCACAGGCTGACCAGTGGGAGCGCCTGTGACACCGCCGCAGTACTGCGTCCGGTGTGTGCTGCCCGACACGAGACCGGGCGTCCTGCTCGACGCGGACGGCATCTGCCGCGGATGCCGCAACGCCGACGCCAAGCGTCGAATCGACTGGGACGCCCGCGCCGGGCGTTCGAGGAGCTCGCCGATGACGCGAAGTCGCGGGCGACCACCTATGACTGCGTCATCCCGATCAGCGGCGGCAAGGACAGCTACTGGCAGGTCGTGACCTGCCTCGAGCACGGTCTCCGGCCGCTGGGCGTCACCTACGTCTACCCGGGCCGGTCGGCGCCCGGGAAGCGGAACCTGCAGCGGCTCGTTGAGCTTGGCCTCGACCACCTCGAGCTGTGCGTGAACCCAGATGTCGAACGGCGGTTCATCGCGAAGGCGTTTCACACGACGGGAACGAGCGGCCTGGTCGCCCACATGGCGATCTACGCATGGCCGCTGCAGGTCGCAGTGGCGTACGGCGCCCCGCTCGTCGTCTACGGGGAGAACTCTGCGTTCGAGTACGGGACTGAGGACGACAGCCTGATAGGGGCGTCCGTGGACCGGAAATGGCTGGCGCGCTTCGGCGTCACCGGCGACACCACCGCCGAGGACTGGATGGACGACGAGCTGAGCGCCCGCGATCTCGTTCCGTTCCGCCGCCCGAGCGACGACGAGATCGCCGCCCGGGGACTGAAAGCCGTGTTCCTCGGCCACTTCTTTCCCTGGGATCCGGAACGCTCGCTCGAGATCGCGCGCCGACACGGCTTCGAGGCCCGCGCGGAAGGACCCCGCGTCGGTCACTACGACTACGTGAACATCGACGACGACATGATTGGCGTGCACCACCACCCCAAGTGGCACAAGTTCGGCATCACCCGCTCCTGGGACACCGTCTCGATGGAGATCCGCGCGGGTCGCATGACCCGCGAGGACGCCATCGAGGTGCTCCGGGAGCACGGCGCCGAGACGCCGTGGCCGGACATCGAGGTGTTCTGCGACTACGTCGGAGTGTCGGAGTCGCAGTACTTCGCCACGCTCGAGCGGTTCCGCAATCGCGAGATCTGGTCGCGCCGGGACGGCCGGTGGGTGATCGACGGCTTCCTGATACCCGACTTCACGTGGCCCGACGATCCGGCGGTGGCGGCATGACGGAAGACGTCGACGCGGTCGTCATCGGCAGCAACATCCGTGGGCTGGTCGCTGCGTACGTCCTGAGCCAGCTCGGGTATCGCGCGATCGTGCTGGAACGATCGGAGCGCCTCGGGGGGGCCGACGGCTCGTTCGTTACGCCCCAGGGAACGCTCTTCGACCACGGCTTCCACGTCCTCGATCACATGCGTTCGCCGGTGACGACGCGCCTGTTCACACACGTCGTCGATGGGCGTGTCAACCGCGTGACCTGCGCCGGGGAATCGTGCTGCGCGGGCACGTCATGCCCTATGCGCCGTGGCCGAGGGAGATGCCGCCGGAGCTCCGCGGACCTGCTCCCGGGGGATGACCTGGTCGACGACATCGGCGACGAGCTGCCCGACCCGGGAGCGGCTGGGCCGCTGCTACGGATCCGGGTTCGCCGACCTCGTGTTCGACGAGGTCCTGCCGTCGTTCCCGTCGGAGCACCGGCATCACGCCTTCGGCGTCGACGAGGCCCGGTTGCTGGCCAACGTGTACCCGTGGTTCTTCCCCCGTGCCGCCGAAGCCGTCGCATCGGGCGACGAGTCGCGTGCGTTCCACGACCAGCTGCGGGGCGGCATCACCCAGGAGATCCTCTATCCCGCCCGCGGCGGGTTCGGCGGGTTCGCCGCCGGCTTCGCCGACAAGCTGGACCGCGACGGCATCGACGTCCGGACGGGCGTCGGCGACATCGACCTCGAGGTCCAGCCGGGCACGCACCGGGTCGAGTGGGTGGAGGCCGGCGGGCCGGCGCATCCGGGCCGAGCACTACTTCTGGGGGCAGGGGTGGGCCCCCCTGTGCAAAGTGCTGGAGCTGCCGTGCCAGGACGTGGCGACCGACCGGGTCGTCGCTCGGCAGCTTTCGGCTCGACCGCGCTGCGCACACGCCGTACCACGAGATCCTGGTCGGCGATCCCCGGTTCCGCGATCAACCGCGTCCACTTTCCGGATGAGCTTCGTGGCACCGACGAGCCGCCTGATGCAGATCGAGTTCGCCTTCCCAGCGAATGCGGACGGGTGGACGCTGGACGCCGACGAGTGGCGCGATCGGTGGCTCGACGACGCGCGCGCGTCGGCCTGCTCGACGAGGATCATCAGGTCGAGGAGTTCGACTTCCGCTCTTTCCAGATGCACTTCAACGCCTTCGGTGCCGAGGGTCGAGCCGCTCCGGGATGCCGACCCCTCGTTGCTGGATCGAGCGAGCAATCTCCATCCGATCGCTCCGTCGATGGCGAATCTCAACCTGAACCGGTACGTGCCGCGGGCGCTGCGGCAGGTCAGCGAGGTGCTGACCGCCCCGGCCGCGCCCTCCGCATGATCGCGAACTCCCCGTCGTGCCCGGCCTCGGTGAAGCCGGCCCGCCCGGAACAGCTGACGCGAGGCCTCGTTGTCGCGATGTACGTCGGCGGCGAGCGTGTGCACCTGCTCGTCCCCGCCGAGCGCGGCTTCGAGCTGGCTCAGCATCCAGCTACCCACGCCCTGTTCGCGGCGGCGTGCCTCGACGGCGAGGCTGATCGTCCCGACGCCGTCACGGACGTCGATGCGCACCTGACCGATCGGACGACGCACGCTCTCGCGCTATCCATAGACGCGACCCGGGGTCCTCGAGCACGGTGGGAAACCACTCCGCGTGCTGTCCCGGGTCGACCGCGCGCCCGGATCGGCTCCAGCGGATCGACAAGGGGTCGTTGCGCAGCGCGAGCACCACCGCGCTGTCGTCGGGCGTGGCGGCCAGGAACGACAGGCCGCCGGTCGTTGGCGGGGGGTCGTCGACCGCCGACAGGGCCTCCTGCCACCCGAAGTCCGCCCGCCCGATCCGCTCGGTGATCTGCCGGACGCGTTCGAGGTCCTCCGACGTGTCGACCGTCCAGCGGAGGTGCCCCAGGTTCGGCGGAGTGCCGCAGGGACCGCAGCACGAACCGCTCGGGTCGCCGGTACACGAAGGGGGTTACGTGCTCGCGCTCGATCGGATCGTCCGCTTCGGCGTCGGCCGCTCGCAGTGCGTCGGCGGCCGAGCACCTCGACGTCCAGCCCATCGGGGTACGTGCGGACGAGGGTGTTCGATACGTAGTCGGCGTCGGTGGCGGACCGGACGGCGAGCGCTGCGCGCACGAGCGCCGCGTCGACGAGCGGGCAGTCGGCCCGTGATCCGCACGACACTCGAAGCAGGGAACTGGTCGAGCGCGCGGCCGAACCGTGCCAGCACGTCGTCCCCGGGCCCGCGCAGAGCCTCCACGCCCACGGAAGCTGCCGTCTCCTCGATCGCGTCGTCGTCTCGGCTCGTGGTCGTCGCCACGACGATGTGGTCGGGCCGGAGCGGCGCGAGCCGCCGGAGGAGAAGGGCAAGCATCGGCTGACCCCCGACCTCGGCGAGGACCTTGCCCGGGCAGCCGGCGGACCCCATGCGCGCCTGAACGACGCAGGTGACGCTCACCCCGGCTGCGCGGCCTCCTCGATGCGGGCGATCAGCCGCACCGTTACGGCGCCTTCCGCGGCCGATACGAGCGGTTCTCCCCGGCCCGCCACGAGGTCGAGGAAGGCGGCCGCCTCGCGGCGGTAGGACTCCTCGACGCTCTCGCCCGCGTCTTCGACGACGACCCCGTCGCGTCCTCCACCTCGAGCGTCCCACGCGCCCAGTCCAGACGCAGGGTCGCATCTTCGACCGACGATCTCGAGGCCGCGCGGTAGCGGCGGCTCACGTAGTCGAGGCTCAGCTGCGCGGGGATGCCGTCGGCGGAGCGCAGCACCGCGACCGCGACGTCCTCGACGTCGATCTCGAGGTTGCTCCGGCGCGCCGTCACCGCACCCTCCACCGTCCACGCGCCGACCGAAGAGCCACACGAGCAGATCGAGCTCGTGGCTCGCGTCCCGCAGCACGCCGCCGCCGGCCGCGGCTTGGGCGGAATACGTCGTTGCGATAGTCGACTCCGGGGCGCCAGTCGGGCAGGTAGCTCCCGAACCAGGCGTGGACGTGGATGACGCGACCGGCCCGACCGGCGCGGAGGAGTTCGCGCAGGCGCTCGACCGGGCGATGCAGCCGCAGGTTGTAGCCGACCGTCAGCCGGCCTCCCGCGGCGTGCACGAGGTCGTCGAGTCCGTCCTCCGACGCGGCCAGCGGCTTCTCGACCAGCACCGCTGCGCCTGCCGCCGAGCGCGGCCATCGCCTGCTCTCGATGGAGCGCGGTGGGCGTGGCGACGACCACGCCGTCGAAGCCATCGACGCGATCGAGGTCGAACGGCGGCGGCGCCTCGGTCGCCGGGATCGCACTTGCGCGTCGCTCATCGACGTCCACGGCGGCCACGTCGGCGCCCAGCGCGACGAGATTGCGTGCGTGTCGGACACCGCTCGAGCCGGCCCCGACGACGAGGAGTCGGCTCGCGCTGCCGCTCATGCCGGGAACACGGGCTCCACCGGGTCGCCGACGAGCAGATGCCGAACGTCGTCGTGCTGCGCCAACGTCCCGAAGGCGGCGCCGAATGCCTCGAGTGTCTCGTCGATGTCCTCCTCGCGGTGGCTTGCGGAGACGAACATCGAGCCGTTGAAGAGGATCGACCGTTCGACGAGGCACTGCTGGACCCAGCTCCTGTCGACGAATGGCTCGGTGCCCGTGAACCCGACGACGGCACGCTGCGGCTCGCCGCCGACGGTCACACGGGCACCCGACCCCGTGCTCCTCGATCAGGCTCGCGATGCCCTCGCGCAGTCGCCCACCGCGCTGCTCGATGCCGGCGAGCACCGAGCCGTCCGCGATCGCATCGAGGACGGCTCTGGCCGCAGCGAGGGACAGCGCCTCGCCACCGTGGGTGAGTGAGAAGAACACCTCGCTCGAACGCGCGCATTACGTCCCATGCCGCCGGCCGACCGCGGATATCGGCATTCCGTTGCCGAGCGCCTTGCCGTAGCACGAGAGGTCGGGCTCGACTCCGTAGCGCTCGCGGGCGCCGCCGGGCGCGACGCCGAAAGCCGGTGATCACCTCGTCGAACACCGACAGCGCACCGTGGGCGCGCGCGAGCTCGATCACGCGCTGCGAGGTAGCCATCGGCGGGAATCTCGGCCCCCGACGGCTCGAGGACGACCGCCGCGACCTCGCCGTGGTGCTCGTCGAGCACGCGTCCGAGGTCGTCGGCATCGCCCCACCCGAACCGTCGCGACCGACTCGCGGACCGCCTCCGGCACGCCCGCCGCGCGAGTGGTCTGCCGGCGGTACCAGTCGTGCCAGCCGTGGTAGCCGCCCACGAGCACGACGTCGCGGCCCGTGAGCGCTCGCGCCGCTCGCACCGCCGCCGTCAGCGCGTCCGACCCAGTCTTCCCGAAGCGCACGGCCTCGACGCCCGGGCAGAGCGCCACGATGCGCTCGGCCACCTCGACCTCGAGCGGGTGCATGAGCGTGAACGTGATGCCGTCGTCGAGCTGTCGTCGTATCGCGGCGTCGACCGAGGGATCCCGATAGCCCAGGATCACGGGGCCCGAGCGCCATCGGGTAGTCCAGGTAGCGGTTGCCGTCGACGTCCCATACGTGGGCGCCCTTGCCCTGCGCGAGGAAGATGGGTGAGGCGCCCTGGACGAACTGGTCGGCCCCTTCGAGAGCGTCTGCGTCCCCATCGGGATCAGCTCGCGGGCCCGCTTCCACCACTCTCGGGATCGCGCAAGCGGGCGCGCGTGCTCCGCGCTCTCGGTGTCAAGAGGGGTGGTGATGGTCAACTCACCAGCTTCAGCATGAATGCTGTCACGCCTCGAGTCGAACGATCTTGCCGGCGACCCGATCGGCGCCCATCCCATCGACCAGTCGTGCCGCAGTGTCCGCAAGGCTCACTCGCCGGGCAGCGTCGCCGGCCAGAGCAGTCGCTTCTCGTGCAGCCGTCTCAATGCTCGACACCACCACGGCCTCCACGGACGCCGCATGCTCCACGGCGGCGCGCTGGTTCTCCGCCTGGAGGACCGCCACGGTGGGTCGCCCGAGCCCTAGCGCCTCGAGGAGCGTCACTCCGCCTCCGGTGACCACCAGGTCAGCTTGGCCGAGGCGCGGAGCCAGACCGTCGAGGCAACGGACCGCGCGTACTCGAGGGGGAAGGGGGCCGTCCCACCACGGCCCGATCGGCACCTCCACGACCGTGTCCGGCAGCAACGGCGCAATCTCGGCTGCTACCGCTGCCGCGATGCCTGCGGTATCGGTGGCACCGAAGCTCACCAGGATTTTCCTGACGGCACCGCCGACTGGTTGCCGGTCGATCTGTGGGATGCCCGGATCGACGACGGCGTACCGGGCTCCGGCCAGGACGTTCGGCGCAGAGGAATGACGGTGCGGCTCGGCCCCTGGGCTGGGGTCCACCACGAGATCGACGGCGAGGTCTCGCGTCAAGTCGTCAAACGCGACGATCAGGTCAGCATCGAACAGGGCGGGATCATCGGCCCGGGCCGTGTAGGCATCGACGACGATCCGGGGCGAACGAACAGGGCACTGAAGAGGGCGAAGGCTGGGAACGGCGCCTCGAGCTTCGAGGCTCTTGCCGAGCGCGTGCATCCGGCGCCTGTGACCCAACCCATCGACCTCGTCGTAGACGAGAACCCAATCGTTCGCACCATGTTGCTTCATCACCGTGACGCGCCGGGCGATTAAAGCGACTCCGGCTGCGGCAGGAGCCGACGCACCACGTCTGTCCAGCCCTCGATGATGCGCTCCAGCGGCAGCTCCCGCGCGGTCCGCATGTAGAGGAACACCCGCGCGGTCAGCATCGCGAGCAGGGCGTCGGCGAGGAACTCGGAGTCCGCCTCAGGATCGGCCTCGCGCACGAGCAACTGCACGTGGGTGCGGTAGAAACGGTAGACGGCGTCGTTGTGGGGAGCGGTGGCCTCGGCGGCCCGGATCAGCTCGCCGTGGCGGTCCAGGTGCTCGGCGAGGCCGGCCACGAAGGCGATCAGCCGATCGCGTGCCGGCGCACCGGGGCCGAGCGGCGGCTCGCCCCGGATCAGCTCCTCCTGGAAGAGTCGCTCGCCTTCTCCGATCACCGCGCGCGCCAGGCCGGCGCGATCGCCGAATCGGCGGAAGAGCGTGCCCTTTCCGACGCCCGCCTCCGCCGCGATGTCGTCCATCGACACGTTCTCGATGCCGCGCTCCGCAAACAGTCGCTCGCACGCGTCGAGGATGCGCGCCGCGTTGCGGGCCGCGTCGGCGCGCGGGGGAAGGGCCTCGCGCACCGGCAGCTCGATCGGCTCACCTCGGGGGGCCATCAGGTGGTTGAGCTTGTCAGCGAGAAGGGACATTCGCCATCCGAAGTATAGAACCGGACCACGGTCCGAATATCTGCTACGCTTACCAACAGTAAGTGGACTACGGTCCGCTAAGCACAAACGAAAGGCAGGAAATGAGCGTTGCAGAGCAGGTGGTGCCGACCGGCACCTGGCAGGCAGACAAGCTGCACTCGTCGGTACGGATCGAGGTCCAGCACATGGGCGTCTCCACCTTCGGTGCGGGATTCAAGGAGTTCGACGCGACCCTCGCGTCGGGGTCCGACGGCGTGGTGCTCGAGGGAAGCGCGAAGGTCGAGAGCTTCGACGTCCAGGACGACCAGCTGCGGCCGCACGTGCTGTCGCCGGAGTTCCTGGATGCGGAACGCCATCCCGACCTGGGATTTCGCTCGACCGACTTCCGCCAGGAGGGCGACGAGGTGATCGCAGAGGGAGAGCTCACGATCAAGGGCATCACGCGGCCGGTCGAGGCGCGTGGGCGCGTGGGCGAGTCGCTCGAGGACCCCATGGGGAACCTGCACACTTCCCTGGAGCTCGAGACGGTGATTGACCGCACCGAGTTCGGCCTCGGCTGGCAGATGGACCTCCCGAACGGCGGCGCGGTCCTGGCGAACCGGGTGAAGCTCCTGGTGTCGCTGGAGCTGGTGAAGGAGGCCTAGTCCGATGCGCATCCTCGGCATATCGGGAAGCCTTCGCCGCGGATCGCACAACAGCGAGCTGCTCCGGGCGGCAGCGGACCTGCTGCCACCCGGAGTCGAGCTCGACTGGTACGACGGCCTGAAGTCGATCCCGCCCTACGACGTGGACGACGACGTGGAGCCCGCGCCGGCCGCGGTCGGCGAGCTGCGTGAAGCGATCGCTTCCGCCGACGCCGTCCTGTTCGCCACGCCCGAGTACAACGCCTCGATCCCGGGCCAGCTCAAGAACGCGCTGGACTGGGCATCGCGGCCGTTCCCCTTCAACTCCCTGCGGGGCAAGCCGGTGGCCGTGATCGGCGCGAGCACCGGGATGTTCGGAGGCGTGTGGGCGCAGGCCGAGCTGCGCAAGGTGCTCGGGGCGATCGGCGCCCGGGTGCTTGACCGCGACCTGCCGGTGGGGGCCGCGGACACGGCGTTCCACGAGGACGGCCGTCTCCACGACGACCAGCACCACAGCACGCTCGAGGAGATCGTCGGCGAGTTGATGATGGAGGTCGAGCGTGACCGGGTTGCCGCCTGAGATGGAGCCCGCGACCACCAAGAGGAGGTAAGAGAATGGCTACCTGCACACACCTCGATCAGATCCGTGTCGAGTGCCCGGAGGAAGTCGCCGGCTGTGAGGAGTGCCTGAGGATCGGCGCGCAATGGGTCCATCTGCGCGCTTGTCGCACCTGCGGGCTGGTCGCCTGCTGTGACTCCTCGCCGAATCAGCACGCGAGCAAGCACGCCGCCGCCGCCGGCCATCCGATCGCCAGCTCGGTCGAGCCTGGCGAGGACTGGTCCTGGTGCTACGTCGACGAGGTCGCGTTCGTCGTCTGATGGCCACCTGGATGTTCGAACCCGGTCACACAGAGGCGGAGTTCCGCGCCCGGCACATGATGGTCACCTGGGTGCGCGGCCTGTTCAAGGACATCCACGGACGGCTGGAGCTCGACTTGGACCGCTGCCTCGACGCGACCTTCGAGGGGGAGATCGACGCGACGGGAATCTGGACCGGCGAGCCCGCCCGGGACGCCCATCTGCGCAGCGCCGACTTCTTCGACGTCGAGAACCACCCCAGGATCAACTTCAGCGGCCGCTTCACGGAGCGCACCGCTGGCACGGCCTACAAGGGCGACGTCGATCTGACGATCCGTGGCGTGACGCGCGCGGTCCCGCTCGACATCGCCTACCTCGGTGAGTGGAAGACGCCGTGGTGGGATGGAGACGAGAACAAGGGTGAGATGCGCCGGATCGGCTTCGAGGCGGTGGCCAGGATCGACCGGCACGACTTCGGCGTCTCGTGGCAGGACGAGCTACCCGGAGGTGGTGTGGTCGCGAGCAACGAGATCGAGCTCACCCTCGATGTCGAGGCGATCAACCTCGAGGACCTCGAGCGCACCGGCGCGATCGAGTACTACCGATCCACGGAGAGCGCGCGAAGCTAAGCGGACTGACTACGCCGGCACGCCTCGGTCGAACAGCGTGCGGGCCAGCGCCTGCACGCGCGGGGTCACCTCGCCGACCCGCTCGACTCGGCCGCGGCGGGCGTAGTCGTGGACGTAGGCCTCCGCCGTCACGATGATGGCGGCAAGGGCCACCTCGTCGAGTTCCGGGATGTCGTCACCGGCCCGCCGCGCCAGGACCGCGACGCCCTCGACCGTCCGCATCCAGTCGCGCAAGGCGCGGTAGCGGGCCTCGAGGCCCCGGGGGCCGACGTTGTGCACCTCGACGATCGTGCTTACCGCGACCTCGGGGCGCTCCGCCATCCAGCGAAAGTAGGTGGCGATGCCGGCGTCGAGCTTGCCCCGCCAGTCCGGGATCTGAGCGGCGGCCTCGAGCGACGCGCCGATGAACGCGCGCGTCATCTGCGCGTACGCCTCGAGGAAGCATTCCTCCTTGTCGGCGAAGTGCTCGTAGAACGCGCTGCGCGACGTCCGCGCAACCTTGACGACGTCGGCGATCGTGGTGCGCTGATAGCCGAGCTCGGCGGTGCACTGCGCCATTGCCCGTATCAGGCGCTCCCTCTGTAGCTCCGAAACCTGCTCGGGAGGGAGCGTGTGACGACCTGCCGGGATCAGCAGATCGTCGCCGATCTTGACAGTGTCCATGGGGACACGCTAGCATCGCGATCCCCGGGGGTACGGGGACGTACTTTGACGAGTACGTTTGGGGTACGGCATTACTTACGTGGGTTAGGCGGGAGGAACGGGAGTGCGCATCTCTGCGATCGTCGTGGCGATTCTCATCGCTGTTGTGGCCGTGCCGAGCGCGGCGCTTGCCCAGGACGAGCGGCCCCCCAACCCGCCGGCCTTGCCGGATCCGAACTTCGCCGCCACGGTGATCAAGAAGCCGTGCGCCTTCGACTCGAAGGACCCCGTCGAGCGCAAGGCGTACGAGGGCGAGGGCTGGGACCCCGCGCAGGACTACGCGCGCTATCCGGGCTCGTGCCAGCGCATGCGCTTCTCGTATGGGCCGATCGCCGTAAAGCCCGGCCAGAACGACGTGCTCGTGGGGCCGGTGACGATCGAGAAGCCGCTCCAGGACGGCTACATCACGCGCTTCAAGCCGGACCTCACGCGGGTCGACGGCAGCGTCCCGCCGGTGCACGAGGTGCACCTCCACCACGGCACGTGGCTCGCGCTGACGAACGAGTACGGCTCGGGCCCGTTCTTCGCCTCGGGTGAGGAGAAGACGATCGCCCCGTTCCCGCGCGGCTACGGCATGCCGATCAAGGCGACGGACCAGTGGCAGCTGCTCTACATGGTCCACTCGGCGGTGCAGCAGCCGATGGAGGTGTACATCACCTACGAGATCGACTTCGTGCCCAAGAGCTCACCGGCCGGCCAGGAGATGACCGACGCGCTGCCGCTGTGGCTCGACGTGCGTCCCTCGAGCTATCCGGTCTTCAACGTCCAGCGGCCGTTCGGCGGCGCGGACGGCGAGTGCACCTGGCCCACGGAGAAGTGCGCCGACTTCAACGCCTTCGGCAACAAGGAGGTCGGGCAGGGCGAGCCGGGCAACGGCGTCGGCGAGGACTACAAGCTCCCGGCCGAGGGCGAGTCGTTCGGTCTCGACGAGAGCTTCACCGGCGGCACGATCATCGGCCTCGGCGGACACCTGCACCCGGGTGGCGTGCGCAACGAGGTCGATCTGGTGCGGGGCGGAGACGCCAAACGGATCTACACCGGGATCCCGACCTATTGGGACCCGGACGACAAGACCAAGGGGGGCGGCCCACCGGACTCCTGGGACTTCTCGATGCGGGTCAACGGACTGCCGAACTACGGAGTCCACGTTGAGCCGGAGGACACCCTGCGCTCGAACGTGGCCTACGAGACGAAGCTTCAATCGACGTACGAGAACATGGGGATCGTCGTCTCGCTGCTCGTGCCCGAGGACGAGAACGGCAACAAGCAGGCACCCGGCGTGAACCCGTTCACGGCGCCCGTGGACAACTCGGAGCGCTGCGATTCGGGTGGCCTCAAGGCTTCCACGCCGACCCTTTGCCCGAACGGCATGCAGGAGACGCACGGGCACTACAGGGAGAACGCGTACCGCGGCGGCCCCCAGGGGGACTGGCAAGAAGCGGCGGATGGACCGATGTCGGGGGAGACGAGCGAGGTCGCCATCGCCGACTTCCTCTACATGCCCGGGGACCTCAGCACGGCGGGCACCCTCGGTGTCCCGAAGGTCCCGCTGGGGACCGATCTGCGCTTCACGAACGCCGACGGCGCCGCGGTCTTGCACACGATCACGAGCTGCAAGTTCCCGTGCCTCGGCCCGACGGGGGCGGCGTTCCCGCTGGGCGACGGCGAGACGAACCAGGGCCGGCCGGTCGAGCTCGACTCGGGCCAGCTCGGTTACTCGGTGCCCGAGATCAGCGGGGCCAAGAACAAGCTCGACTGGACCGTTCCGGTGAACGAGCAGGAGGGCTACAAGTCCGGAGAGGTCGTGACGTACTTCTGCCGCATCCATCCATCGATGCGCGGTGCGTTCGAGGTCACCGACTAGCGGCTGGCATCTCAGGGAGGGGATTCAGATGATGAAGTGGAAGAAGACGTGGCCCGACCAGTACGAGGGGCTTCCGGTCGACGTCATGCCGTGCTCGAACGGTGAGTTCCTGCCGCCTGAGCCGATGCCGCACCAGGTCCGGATCATGGACCTCCAGGACCGGGAGGTGGAGCGCTGGCGGCGTAAGTTCAACATGAGCCGGCGCCAGTTCGTCCGCACCTCGGCGGCGATGGCGATCGGGTTCTGGGCGATCGACGTCGTGATGGCGGGGCGCTGGGGCAACTACGCCTCCGCGCACAACACGAAGACGCTGGACGCCTGCGATCTCGAGTGGTCCGGGCGCGAGGGCCTCGAGACGCTCATGAACCTCCCGGGCGAGTTCGTGTTCGACATCCAGTCGCATCACGTCGACCCCGAGGGCGACTGGCGCGTGACCAACCCGGCGATGCAGGCGTTCTTCACCGGCATCTGGCCGCAGGCGTCACCTGCGACCGGCGACCAGCCGGCGGTCCGCGAGGACGGGTCGATTCGCGGGGGCGGCGCGGGGGAGGTGGACCCGATGGAGAACCTCTCGCGGTTCCACTACATGAAGGAGCTGTACCTCGACTCGGCCACCACGATGACGGTCCTGTCGTGCACTCCGACGTCACCCGACACCGACAACCCGCTTCCGCTCGCCGAGGCTGCCGAGACGGTCTACACGGCGAACTCGATCTCGAGGTCCGCCCAGCGGGCGATCATGCACGCCTTCGTGATGCCGAACCGCGGCAGCGCGGGCATGACGCAGGACCAGGCGGCCGGGGCGGCCGGCGCTCAGGGCCCACGTCCGCTCTTCCTCGACGAGGAGCTGGAGCTGATGTGGAAGCGCGCCGGGCACTACAAGGACATCCTCGGGGGCTGGAAGACCTACTGCGCCTGGGGGGACGTCCCGTATTCGTCGGGCTGGCAGCTGGACTCCGACTACGGGATGGAGTTCATCCAGAACGTCAGGGCGATCAGCGACAAGTATCCGGAGATCCCGCCGGTGGTCGCGACCCACAAGGGCTTCGCCCTTCCCGGCTTCGACCAGCGCGGCGCGGCGCCCCGCGATGTCGGACCCGCGGCCAAGGCGAACCCCGGAGTGCGCTTCATGATCTACCACTCGGGTTACGACATCTTCGAGAGCGGCGTGCCGGTGGGCGGCCAGGCCGAAGGCCCCTACCCCGGGGACGACAAGGTGGACTCGTCGAATCGCTCGGTCAACGCGTTCATCAAGTCGCTGCGCGAGAACGACTACGACGCGTCCCGGTTCGTCGACCCCGGAAAGACCTTCGGCAACGTGCCGAACGTGTGGGCCGAGCTCGGGTCCGTCTGGCGCGAGCACATCAGCGATCCCAACGCGGGCGCCCACCTGCTCGGCAAGCTGATCACGCATGTCGGGCCCAAGCGGATCGCCTGGGGCACCGACAGCCTCTGGTACGGCTCACCGCACCGGGAGATCATCGCGCTGCGCAAGCTGGAGTTCACGAACGAGTCGAAGGAGCTCTACAACCTGCCGTACGGGCTCGACGGCGACGTCGAGGATCCAACCCAGCCGGCGCCCTCGCCCGAGCGGACGATCCGCAACGGGATCCTCGGCCGTAACGCGGCCGCCGCCTACAACATCGATCCCGACCTCCAGCGGGCGAGGATCGAGTGCGACGACGTCAACGCACTGCGCAAGTCCGACTACCTGAAGGACGTCGGCGAGCTCACCGAGAGCGCGCCGCTGCGGGAGAACAAGATGCACGGCGGGAGAACGCGCCGCGAGGTCTTGAAGGAACTCAAGGAGGGGCCGTGGGCACCATGAGGATCGGAAGGCTCGTCGTCATCACCGTCGCGGCCGTGGCGCTGTTCGCGCCGGCCGGCTCCGCACAGGCAGCGACCTGTGCCGCACCCGACCACCCCGGCGGGGAGTGGCCGTTCTACAGCGGCACGCTCGACGGCCACCGCGAGCAGCTCCAGGAGAGCACGATCGGCGCTGCGAACGCCTCGGAGCTCGGCGTGGAGTGGAAGAAGACGACGCCGGACAAGGGCGTGATCCACTCGACCCCTGTGGTGGTCGATGGCTGCGTGTTCACCGGCACCGACCTCGGCAACGTCTACGCCCTGAACGCCGAAACCGGCGAGGTCGTGTGGGAGCGTGCCCTGGGCGATGGCGGCACCGGGAGCGGCTTCGCCGAGGGTGCGGGCATCGTGGGCTCGCCGGCGGTCGCCGACGGGCTGGTGTACGTCGGCGCCACCACCCCCGATGCCTCGGTGTCCTCGGCGCTCGACCAGGCCACCGGCGAGATCGTCTGGCAGCGGGCCGTCGACGAAGATCCCGGCGGAGGGCTCGACTCGAGCCCGGTCCCGTTCAACGGCATGGTCTTCCAGGCCTTCAAGGGCGACGAGTCGAGCAACCACTCGAACCCGGGCTTCGTGATCCTCGACGGCTCCCGCGAGGGCGGCGGCGAGATCCTCGTCAAGACGCACAACATCCCCGCCAAGGACTTCGAGGCCGGCGACCGCGGCAGCTCGATCGTCAACACCCCGACGGTCGACCTCGAACGCAAGCTGATCTTTGCGGGGACAGGGAACCCGGCCAGCCAGAAGCAGAACCCGATCACGAACTCCCTGCTGAAGATCGACGCCGATCCGGCCTCGCCGACGTTCGGCAAGATCCTGTCGTCGCATCGCGGCACGTCGGACAGCTATCCCGCTCCGGAGGACGTCGATTCGCCGACATGCCAGAGCGACCTGCAATGGCCGATCGGGCGCTTCACGTGCGCGCAGTTCGACTTCAACTTCCTGGCGTCGCCCAACCTCTGGACGAACTCGGATGGTCGCCAGATGTTCGGGGGCCTGCAGAAGTCGGGGGTGTACACCGCGGTCTATACGGACACGATGGAGCGGGCGTGGCAGGCCACGGTCGGGCCGCCGTGCTTCAGCTGCAACCTCAGCTCGACCGCGGTCGACAAGGACGGGATCTACGTCGCCGTGAGCGGCGGCAACCTCTACTCGCTGAACCGCGACACCGGCGCGGTGAAGTGGGCCACGCCGCTCACCGGCAGCCTCCGCTACAACGGCCTTGCCGTCGCGAACGGCGTCGTCTACAGCCTGAACGACGCTGCCGGCGCGCTGCAGGGCTTCGACGCCTCCAACGGCAGCCAGCTGTTCACTCACCCGTTCCTGCAGGACAACCAGACACCCATGCACGACCAGGGCAACTCGAGCGGAGTGTCGGTCGCGCGCAACATGGTGTTCGCGACCTCGCAGTGGGACGGCACCAGCACGCTGTTCGCGCTGAAGCTGGGAGGAAGCGGCAGGGTCGGAGCCTCCCGATGACGACGAGCCACCGCCGCCTCCAGACGTTGGCGATGGGCCGTCGACCGACGGCGCGATCGCGACCGGTCCCGGTGCCGCGAGCTACGGCTACCTGACGCCGGTGGCGACGACCACCGCCGGCGGGAAGGTCTCGTACACCAACGGCGACGTGGTGAGGCACAACGTCGTGTCGACGGACGGTCTCTTCGGCAGCGCGCTCGCCGGCCCCGGGGAGACCGTGACCGTGTCCGGGACGGAGAAGCTCGAGCCCGGGACATACCAGTTCCTCTGCCAGCCGCACCCAGGGATGAAGGGACAGCTGATCGTTCGATGATCCAGGAAGGAGCCAGGGATGACTTTCAAGCTCGGTGACGCAAAGGGGGTCGCCGTCTTCGAGATGAGGGTGGACGGCGAGGTTCTCAACGACGCTCTCGTCGCCCTCGCCGAGGAGGCGATGCACGGCGCGGCGGGCACGGTGAGCGACGACGTGGCGATCCGTGACCTGTGCGCCGAGTTCCACGGACCCGTGGCAGGCGGAACCCTGCGCGCGGAGGCGATCGTCACGCGCAAGCGCGGCGCGACGATGCGGGTGGCCGCGGACATCCTCGCCCGCGGGCATCGCGTGGCCAGCTTCGAGGCGGATGCGCTAGCGGCGGCTTAGCGGGCGAGCCGTCAGCCGCGGCGCATCAGGCGCCCGACCGCGGCCATCAGCTCGTGGGTCAGCTCCTCGGGCTCGCCGGGTCCCTCGCCGCCTACGACGCAGTGACGGGCGTGATCGTCGAGCAGCCCGAGCGCGACCTTGTCGAGCGCCGCCTGGATGGCGGAGATCTGCGTGATGACGTCGATGCAGTAGCGCTCGTCCTCGACCATGCCCTCGACGCCGCGGACCTGGCCCTCGATCCGCTTCAGCCTGGTGAGTAGCTGGTCCTTCGTCGCTGAGTAGCCGCGGGTGGGAGTTGCCTGCCGGAGTAGCCATGCCGCCGAGAGTAGCAGATACCCCCATGGGGTATGTGGTACGGTAGATCCGGAGATACCCCCTTGCCGTATCCAATGCGACCACCTGCCGAGACCCTCCAGCTGCCGATCGAGGGCATGACCTGCGCCTCGTGCGCGAACCGCATCGAGAAGCGGCTCAACAGCCTGGACGGCGTCGAGGCCTCGGTCAACTACGCCACGGAGGCGGCCAGCGTCGAGTACGACCCTGGCGCGGTCGATCCCGGCCAGCTGGTGGAGGCGGTCGAGGGCGCCGGCTACCACGCCAGGCTGCCGAGTGCCACGCCGCCGGAGGCCGAAGCCGAGGCCGACCCGCTGGTGCTGTTGCGCCGGCGGACGCTGTTCGCCGCGGCGCTCGCGCTCCCGGTCTTCCTGATGTCGATGATCCCGGCGCTGCAGTTCGACAACTGGCAGTGGCTGTCGCTGCAGCTGGCGACCCCGGTCGTGCTGTGGGCGGGCTGGCCGTTCCACAAGGCCGCCTGGCAGAACCTCCGCCACGGCGAGGCGACGATGGACACGCTGATCAGCGTCGGGACGCTGGCGGCGTGGGGCTGGTCGCTCTACGCCCTGTTCCTCGGCGGCGCGGGGGAGACCGGCATGACCATGCCGTTCGAGCTGCTGCCCGAGCGCGGCGGCGGCAGCGACGAGATCTACCTCGAGGTCGCCGCGGTCGTGACCGCGTTCATCCTCGCCGGGCGCTACTTCGAGGAGCGCGCCAAGCGCCGCGCCGGCGCCGCGCTTCAGGCCCTGCTCGAGCTGGGCGCCAAGGACGTCAGCGTGCTCGACCACAGCGGCGCCGAGCGGCGGATCCCGGTCGAGGAGCTGGCCGTCGGTCAGCGCTTCGTCGTCCGTCCCGGAGAGAAGGTCGCCACCGACGGGGTGGTCGAGGACGGCCACTCGGCGATCGACAACTCGCTGCTGACCGGCGAGAGCGTCCCGGTGGAGGTCGGCCCGGGCACCGAGGTCGCCGGAGCCACGATCAACGCCGGCGGGCGGCTGATCGTCCGCGCCACCAGGGTCGGTGCCGACACCGCCCTCGGCCAGATCGCGCGCCTGGTGACCGAGGCCCAGTCGGGCAAGGCCCCGGTGCAGCGCCTGGCCGACTCGATCTCCGGGGTGTTCGTCCCGGTCGTGATCCTGATCGCCATCGGCACCTTCGGGTTCTGGGCCGCTGCCGACGAAGGGAATGCCTTTGCCTTCACCGCCGCCGTCGCGGTGCTGATCATCGCGTGCCCGTGCGCCCTTGGCCTGGCCACACCGACGGCGCTGCTGGTCGGCACCGGACGCGGCGCCCAGCTGGGGCTGCTGATCAAGGGCCCGGAGGTGCTGGAGTCGACGCGGGAGGCCGACACCATCCTGCTCGACAAGACCGGCACGGTGACCACCGGTCGGATGAGCCTTGCGGACGTGCACACCGCGCCGGGAGTGGCGCGCCATGAGGCGCTGCGGCTGGCCGGCGCACTCGAAGCGGCGTCCGAGCATCCGATCGCTCGCGCGATTGCCACGGCCGCCGAAGCCGAGCTCGGCCGGCTGCCGGCGGTCGAGGGCTTCGTGAACCGCGAGGGCCTTGGCGCCGAGGGCATCGTCGATGGGAAGGCGATCGTGGCGGGGCGCCCGAGCCTGCTGGCCGAGGCGGGCCTGGCCGGCTCGCCCGAGCTCGAGGCCGCGCGCGAGGCCGCCGAGGCCGAGGGCCGGACGGCGGTCGTGGCCGGCTGGGACGGCGCGACGCGGGCGGTGTTCGTGATCGCCGACACCCCGAAGCCCAGCTCCGCCCGCGCCGTCGAGCGCCTCAGGGAGTTGGGGCTGCGCCCGGTCCTGCTGACCGGCGACAACCGCACCACGGCGGAGGCCGTGGCCGCCGAGGTCGGCATAGACGAGGTGATCGCCGAGGTGCTGCCGGCCGACAAGGCCGCGGTCGTGAAGGGACTGCAGGAGCAGGGCCGCGTCGTGGCGATGGTGGGCGACGGCGTGAACGACGCCCCGGCGCTGGCTCAGGCCGATCTCGGCCTGGCCATCGGCACCGGCACCGACGTGGCGATCGAGGCCTCCGACCTGACGCTGGTATCCGGCGACCTGAACGCCGCGGCCGATGCGATCCGCCTCTCGCGCCGGACGCTGGGCACGATCAAGGGCAACCTGTTCTGGGCCTTCGCGTACAACGTCGCCGCCGTGCCGCTGGCCGTGGCCGGCCTGCTCAATCCCCTGGTGGCCGGCGCGGCGATGGCCCTGTCGAGCGTCTTCGTCGTCTCCAACTCATTGAGGCTGCGGCGCTTCAAGCCCGAGGTCTAGAGAGGAGCCCGATGGAAGGCGCCGCCCACGGCCAGCATCACGACCACGCCCCGATGCCGACCTCGGGCGCCGCCCTGAACAGCGTCGCCTTCGCGGCGACGTTGCACTGCCTGACCGGCTGCGCGATCGGCGAGGTGGCGGGCATGATCATCGGCACCGCCCTGGGCTTCTCGAACCTGGGGACCATCCTGCTCGCCGTCGCCCTGGCGTTCCTGTTCGGCTACACCCTCACCAGCCTGCCGCTGCTGCGGGCCGGCCTGGCGCTGGCCACGGTCGTGCCGATCGCGCTGGCCACCGACACCTTCTCGATCGCGGTGATGGAGATCGTGGACAACGCGATCATGCTCGCCATCCCCGGAGCGATGCACGCCGGCGTCGGCGACATCCTGTTCTGGGGCGCGCTGTCGGTCGCCCTGGTCATCGCCGGCGTGATCGCCTACCCGGTCAACCGCTGGCTGATCACCAAGGGCCGTGGCCACGCCGTGCTGCACGAGACCGGCATCCACGGCGGGCCTCCCACGCGGCTCGTGGCCTTCGTCGCCGCCGCGGCGGCGGTGTTCGGCACCAGCGTCCTGATCGGCGAGGCGGTGGGGAGCGGCAACGACGAGCCCGAGCACGGCGGGCAGCATCAGGCGTCCGCGGGCGCGCACGAGATGGGCGGGCAGGAGCCCGACGCGGTGCGCGGCCTGGCCGTGGCCGAGAACGGCCTCAAGCTCAGGCTCGACCAGCGCGAGCTACCGCGCGGGCGCCGGGCAAAGCTGAGCTTCACCGTCGTCGGCCCGGACGGACAGCCGGTGCGCGACTTCCAGATTGAGCACACCAAGCGCGTGCACCTGATCGTCGCCCGCCGTGACCTGACCGGCTTCCAGCACCTGCATCCCAGGCAGGGCAGCGACGGCCGCTGGAGCACCGACATCACAATCGGCGACGCGGGCAGCTACCGCGTGTTCGCCGACTTCAAGCGCCGCGGCGAGAACCACACCCTGGCCGCCGACGTCGCGGTCGACGGGCCGCTGGACTCGCGCCCGATGGCTGCGGTGACGAACACGGCCGATGCCGGCGACGGCTACCGGGTCGAGCTGACCGGCCCCGCGTCGAGGGCCGGCGAGGAGGCCGAGCTCGGGCTTCCGCGTGACGCGCGACGGCGAGGAGATCGCCGTCGACGACTACCTGGGAGCCAAGGGCCACCTGGTCGCGCTGCGCGAGGGCGACATGGCCTACCTCCACGTGCACCCGGTCGAGGCCGGCCACGATGGGGACGAGGCGATCGAGTTCGCGACCGAGTTCCCCTCGGATGGCCGCTACGGGCTGTTCCTGCAGTTCAAGCACCAGGGCGAGGTGCGCACCGCCACCTTCACGAGGCAGGTGGCGCGCTGACGATTCGGGCTGATTCCTACTGGGCCAGGTCGCGGACGAGCTGGCCCGCCGGGCGGATGTCGCCGATGCGGTCGACGCACTCGCCGGCGTAGAGGGGGCCCGCCTCGACCAGGTTCGGTGGTCCGTCCACGGTCGCCGCCACGGGGCCGAACATCGGTCGGCCGGGCGTCTGGGTCGCCGCCAGGCGCAGCTGCATCGGCACGGGGATCCGCGAGAGGACCGGCGCGGTGGCCCTGTGGAAGGCGCGCAACCAGCCGGGGCCACGCCGATCCGGTCCCAGCCACCGGGCTGTGGCCTCGTTCGCGACGACGCGGTGCGGGGCCGGCCAGCCCGCGCCGAAGAGCTCGGTAAGGAGTGTCTCCCGAGCTTCGACAAGACGCGCCTTGTAGGTGTCGTGGCCGCCACTCTCCTGGCTCATCAGGAAACGGGTGCCACAGACCACGGCGTCCGCCCCGGCGTCGAGGCGGGCCCGGACATCCGAGGCGTCGGCGATGCCTCCCGCCGACAACACCGGGTAGGGGTCGGGCAACACCTCGCGGACCCGAGCGAGCAGGTCCATCGCGGGCACGGTCCCGCGAACGTGACCCCCCGCCTCCACCCCTTGGGCGATCACGGCGTCGGCTCCGGCCCGCTGCGCCAGCAGTGCCTCCTCCACGGAGCCGCACTGGTGGATCCACGGCTTGGACGTCCGGCGCCTCGGGCGACCCCAGAACGTGACGATCACATCGGCCTCGAAGGCCGCCTTGAAGTGACTCCGACGGGCGAAGGGCAGCAGCAGGTTCACGGCCAGCGGCCCTTCGCTGAGCTCACGGGCGGCGCCGATCTCCCGGCGCAGATCCTCGGGCGCGAGGATGCCGATCGTTCCCAGGCCTCCGGCCTCGGAGACCGCTGCGGCCAGCTCGTGTCCCGCCAAGCCGGCGCCCATCCCGGCCTGAACGACCGGCAGTTCCAGCCCAATCCGCTCGAGCAGGGCGCTCACCGGGTGAGTATTGCGTCCGGCTGGTAGAACCGGATGGAACCCACGACCAAGGAGACCGCATGATCCAGGGACTCGACTTTGTCGGCATCCCCTCCCAGGACGCCGAGCGCTCGCGAAAGTTCTACGTGGAGACGCTCGGGCTGCGGCCGGACGACCATGCGCAGTACGAGGTGTGGGTCGGCGACACCTGCTTCGGGATCTGGGAGCCGGCCAGCTTCGGGATGGAATTCGCGCCGTCGAAGAACTCGCACCCGGCGCTGCACGTGGACGACGTGGCGGCGGCGCGGTCCGAGCTCGAGGCCAAGGGCGTGGAGTTCATGGGCGACACCCTCGACACGGGCGTGTGCCACATGGCGCTGTTCACCGACCCGGACGGCAACGACCTGATGCTCCACCACCGCTACGCGCCGCGCATAGCGTCCGAGGTCGGCTGACCACGTGACGGAGCCCACCGAGCCGGCCGCCTCGCAGCACCGGCCGCCCCCCGGGGCGATCCTCCTGATCCCCGTTGCGGTGGCGCTCGTGCTCACGCTCTTCTCGTGGCCCAACGCGCGCCTGGAGCCGCGTGACCTGCCGATCGGGGTGGCGGGGCCGCCCGCGGTCTCGCAGGCGGTCGGCCAGCGGCTGGCCGAGCGGGAGGGCGCCTTCGACGTGCACACCTACGGGGACGAGGCGGCCGCGGTGGACGCCATCGAGGATCGGGAGATCTACGGCGCGTTCGTGGCCACGCGCGGCGGCGTGAAGGTGCTCACGGCCTCGGGCGCGAGCCAGGCGGTCGCCCAGCTGATCGGCCGCGCCGCCTCGGAGCTCCCCGCGGCGGGGAGGGCCGGCGCCGTCGAGGTGCGGGACGTGGTGCCCGCCCCTCGCGGAGCGGCCCTGGCGTCCTCGGTGCTCCCGCTCGTGCTGGCGGGCCTCCTGACCGGCATCCTTGCCACGCTGATTGGCGCCGGAGCGCTGCAGCGCACCGGCCTGATCGTCGTCGGCTCCCTGCTCGCGGGGCTCACCGCGACCGTGCTGGTGCAGAGCTGGCTCGAGGTGGTGGAGGGGAGCTGGCTCGCCAACGCCGCGGTCCTGAGCCTGACGGTGATGGCGATCGCCGCATTCGTCGCGGGATTGGCGGCGCTGTTCGGGACCGCGGGACTGATCGCGGCGGCGCTTGTGATGGTGCTCGTGGGCAACCCGTTCTCGGCCGTCGGCTCGGCGCCCGAGCTGTTGCCCGAGCCGGTCGGCGCGATCGGCCAGCTGATGCCGCCCGGTGCCGGGGGGAACCTGCTCCGGAGCACCGGGTTCTTCGACGGTGCGGACGCGGGTGGGCACATCGTGGTGCTGGTCGTATGGGTGCTTGCGGGGCTCGTGTGCCTGGCCCTGGCAGGGTCGAGGGATCGGCGTCCTGTACCCGCAGGCGCTACGGCGGCATAGTCGCGGTAGGCCGGTAGGATCGCTCGTCGCGGGATCGTCGAAGGGAGAGGGAGAGATGTCGTTCTTGCAGGGGTGCTTCGTCCGCGGGCGGGTGGCCGCGCTCGCCGTCCTCGCCATGCTGGTGCCGGCTACGCCGGCGGCCGCCGACTACGTCGCGCTCGGCGACTCCTACACCGCGGGCCCGGTGATCCCGCTCCAGATCGACCCCTACGGCTGCCTCAAGTCGAACAACAACTACGCGCACCTGGCCGCGCCCGACCTCGGGCAGCCGGCCTTCCGCGATCCGAGCTGCTCCGGCGCCGAGACCGAGGACATGACCCAGCCGCAGGGCGTCTCGCCCGGGCCGAACCCGCCGCAGTTCGACTCGCTCGACGCCGACACCCAGGTGGTCACGCTGGGTATCGGCGGCAACGACATCGGGTTCTCGGGCATCGCCGAGGACTGCTTCCAGTCCATGCCCTCCGCGGGCTCTCCCTGCAAGGACCAGTACACGGCGGGCGGCCAGGACGAGGTGAGCCGCCGCATCGCCGAGGCCGCGCCCAAGGTCGCCCAGACCCTCCAGGGGATCCACAGCCGCTCGCCCCAGGCGCGCGTCTTCGTGGTGAACTACCCCGCGATCTTCCCCGACCAGGGCGGCGGCTGCTGGCCGCAGATGCCGGTGGCGGAGGGTGACGTGGCCTGGCTGCGGGACAAGGAGAAGGAGCTGAACCAGATGCTCGCCGCGCAGGCCGCCGCGAACAGCGCCTCGGTGATCGACTGGTACACCGCCAGCATCGGCCACGACGCCTGCCAGCCGCCCGCGATCCGGTGGGTCGAGCCGGCTGCCCCGGCCTCGCCGGCGGCGCCGGTGCACCCGAACCTGTTCGGGATGATGGGCGCCGCCCAGCTCGTGGTGGGGGCCGCCGGTCCCTAGCGGCTGAGAAAGGTGGCGCGTGAGGATCGCGCGCGGTTAGTGTCCCACGACTGTGAGGCGCTTCTGGCTTCTCCTTGCTGCTGTACTGGCGGTCACGCTGACCTACGCGGGCGCCGCCCAGGCGTACGTGATCGGAGGCGATGGCTGGCCGGAGCGGACGATCACCTACTCCGCGCCGGGCGGCGAGCGCGGGCAGGCCGTGCACCGCGCGGCGCGTGCCTGGAATCGCCTGCGGGCGGGGGTGCGCTTCACGCGCGCGCCGCGCGAGGTTGCCGACGTGCAGGTCAAGTTCCCCGGGGCGGGCTGCTGGGGGAGGGCGTTCGTCGGCTACCGGCCGGGGTGGCGCACGGTGATCGTGCTCGGCCCTCACTGCCGCCGCGGGCTCACCACGCTCACCGCCATCCATGAGTTCGGGCACGTGCTCGGGCTCGGTCACGAGCGCCGCCGCTGTGCGGTGATGAACCCCTCCGTCTATCCGGAGCGGGACCCCGAGCCGCTGCCCGCGGCAGCGGATGAGCTGGTGGTTGAGACACCCGATCAGGACCGACGACTACTGGGGCGTACGGGCGATCTACGGGTCCGGGCTGGTTCAGCGCCGGTGAAACGCCCGGCTACTCGGGCCAGCCGTCCACGAAGATGTCGAGCGCCAGGTCGGCGTCGGGCGACGCGGCGTAGCCGGACAGGTCCGTGATGCCCGCCTCGGCCAGCACCTCGTCGTCGATGTAGGCGTTGCCCGTGCACTCGGCCGGCGGGCGGCGCAGGATCTCGGCGGCGGCGTCGGCATAGATCGCGGGCGTGCGCGAACGCTTCATCGCCTCGTCCCCGCCGAGCAGGTTCTTCACCGCGGCGGTGGCGATCATGGTGCGCGGCCACAGGCAGTTCGCGGCGATCGGGGCGTCGGCCTCGTCCGCGGCCAGCCCGAGCGTGATCATCGTCATCCCCATCTTCGAGACCGTGTAGGCGGCGTGGCCGGGGAGCCACTTCGGGTCGGCCGAGAGCGGCGGCGACAGCGTGAGCACGTGGGCGTGGTCGGACTCGCGCAGATGCGGCAGCGCCGCGCGGGTGAGCACGAACGTGCCGCGCGCGTTGATGTCGAGCATCAGGTCGTAGCGCTTGGGCTCGAGGTCGCGCATGGGGGCGAGGGTGATCGCGCTCGCGTTGTTCACCACGATGTCGATCCCGCCGAAGCGCTCGACCGTCTGGGCCACGGCGGCGGCCACGTTCTCGTCGTTGCGCACGTCGCCCAGCACCGCCAGCGCCTCGCCGCCGGCCTCCTCGATCTCGGCCGCCGCGGTGTGGATCGTGCCCGGCAGCTTGGGGTGCGGCTGGTCGGTCTTGGCCAGGATCGCCACCTTCGCCCCCTCGGAGGCGACCTTCTTGGCGATCGCCAGCCCGATGCCGCGGCTGCCGCCGGACATCAGGACCACGCGGTTCTCCAGGGCGCTCACGGCGGCGACACCCTATCCGCGCGTCGCCCGGCCCGGTCAGACTGTGGGCGGCATGGACAGCAAGGAAGCCGGCTGGCAGCACTTCGCGGGCGCCGACTGGGCGGCGGCGCGGGATTCGTTCGCCGAGGCGCTGGAGGGCGACCCCGGCGATCCCGAGGCACTGGACGGGCTCGGCCAGGCGCTGTGGTGGCTGGGGGACCGCGACGCCGGGATCGACCGGCGCCGCCAGGCATACGCCGAGTACCGGCGGCGCGGCGACGCTCGCAACGCGGGCGGCCTGGCCGTCTATCTCGCGGGCGAGCACCGGATCGACGGCCAGGACGCCGCCGCGGCGGGCTGGCTGGCACGGGCGCGGCGCCTGCTCGCGAGCGAGGGCAACGTCTCCGAGGCGGCCTGGCTGGCGGTCGAGGAGGCCAAGCGAGCGGAGGATCCCGAGGCCGCCGAGGCCCATGCCCGTGAGGCGCTGGCGGTGGCGCAGGATCTGGCCGACCCGGACGTGGAGTGCATGGCATTGGCGCAGGTCGGGCGCGCGCTCGTGCGCCAGGGGCGGGTGGAGGAGGGGGTGGACCTGCTCGACGAGGCGATGACCGTGGCGCTGAGCGGCGAGACGAACGACCCACTCGCGTGCGGCGACGCCTGTTGCACGACCCTCGTCGTCTGCGACGGGCTCGCCGACCTGCAGCGGGCGTCGCAGTGGTGCGAGGCCGTGGTGGACTTCGCGGAGCGCCGTCGCTTCCTGCCGGTTCAGTCCTGGTGCCGTTCGATCTATGGCTCGGTGCTGGTGCGAGCGGGCGACTGGGACCGCGCCGAGCAGGTGCTCTCCGACGCTCTGCGGGGCGTCATCGACCGGCGCAGGAGCGGGCGCGCCCTGCCGCTGGCCGTGCTTGCCGAGCTGCGTCTGCGCCAGGGGCGCCCGGACGAGGCGGCGTCGCTGCTGTCGGGTTTCGAGGACCATCCCGCCACGCTCGCCCCGCTGGTGCGCCTTCACCTCGAGCGCGGCGACCTCGCGCACGCCCAGGCCGTGCTCGAGCGCGCGCCGGACGATGAGAGGCTCGTGCTCGCCGGCGCCGTGGCGCTCGCCGGCGGCGATCTGGACGCCGCCCGAGCCGCCGCGGAGCGACTGCGGATGGCGGCCCGGGAGCTGGATCGCGAGGACCTGCTCGCCGAGGCCGCGTTTCAGGCGGGACTCGTGGCCGCGGCCGACGGCGATGGCGCGGACGCCGCCCGCGAGCTCGAGGATGCCGTGGGCCGCTTCGGCGAGCTGCGGTTCCCGCTCGAGGAGGCCCGCGCACGGCTGGCGCTCGCCGAGGTCCAGGCCGCGGCGGGCTCACCCCTGGCGGTGCCGGGAGCGCGCGCGGCCCGCGATGCGTTCGAGCGCCTGGGTGCCCGGCGCGACGCCGATCGAGCCGCCGCCCGGCTGCGTGAGCTCGGCGCCGCGGGCCGCGCGACCGTGCGCGGCGACCGGGACGAGCTGACGGCGCGGGAGCGCGAGGTGCTCGCGCTGGTGGTCGAAGGGCTGTCGAACGGGGAGATCGCGGAGCGGCTGGTGATCGCGCCGAAGACGGCCGAGCATCACGTGGGCCACGTGCTGGCGAAGCTCGGCGTGCGCAGCCGCGCGGAGGCGGCCGCGCACGCCGTTCGCGAGGGGCTCTAGCGGATCCCGTTCCCGGCGAACACGCCGTCGGGGTCGTAGCGGCGCTTCACGGACAGCAGCCGCTCCCACACATCGTCGGCGTACGCCTCCCGGACGGAGCGCTCGGTGTTCAGGGCGTTCACGTACACGCCGTCGGCGGCGTGGGGCGCCAGCGCGTCCCAGGTGCGCCGGACCCAGTCCGCCGCCGGCTCGAGCGGCTCGTCGCCCGAGCAGCCGATGATCCAGGTGAGCGCGTGCGCGCCGCGGTGGCCGAACGCGGTGGCGCCCGCCGGGACACGGTCCACCGCCCCGCCCATCCAGGCCGTCATCACGTGGGACTGCGGCGTGGGGGCCGTCTCGAACCGCCGCAGCAACTCGTCGACGAAGCCGTCCGCCGACCTCGGGCAGGTAGTGCATCCGGTCGTAGTAACGCCAGCCGTGGGGGGCGGTGGCGTCCAGCATCGACTGCAGCGCGACGTAGGGCATCGGCCCCACGAGATCGACCGCCGGCGGGCAACCCGCGCGCAGCGGCGCGAGCACCCGCTCGCCCTCGCTCAGGTCGCCGCTCCAGCACACGGCGACCACGGCCACCGGCGCCCCCTGCAGCTCCGGCGGGAACGGCTCCTCAGGCGGCGCCGTGATCAGCGCGACGAAGACCGTCAGCTCTTCCGGCGCTCCGTCCATCAGCTCGCGGCTCGCGCGGAGGGCGTCACCGGCCTGCGCCCACGGGTAGACCAGCATCCCGGCGAGCACCGTCGGGCCGACCGGGTGCGCGCCGAACTCGAAGCTCGTGACCACCCCGAAGTCACCGCCGCCGCCGCGCAGCGCCCAGAACAGGTCCTCGTGCTCGCCGGCGCTCGCTCGCACCATGCGCCCGTCGGCCAGCACCACCTCGGCCGCCCGCAGCGAATCGATCGTCAGGCCGTGATGGCGCATCAACCAGCCCACGCCCCCGCCGAGGGTGAGGCCGCCGATGCCGGTGTGCGAGATCTGCCCGGCCGGCACGGCGAGGCCGTGCTCCTGCGTCGCGGCGTCCAGCTCTCCCAGCAGCGTGCCGCCGCCGGCCCGGACGATCCCGCGCTCGGGGTCGACGTCGATCGAGTCCAGCCCCCGCAGGTCGATGCAGAGCGCGCCGTCGCGCACCGACCGGCCCGCCACCGAGTGGCCGCCGGCGCGGATGGTGAACTCGAGCGCGCTGGCACGGGCGGCCCGGATCGCCGCCGCCACGTCCTCGGCGTCGCCGGCGAACGCGACGGCCGCGGGGCGACGGTCGATCGCTCCGTTCCAGCCCGCGCGTGCGGACGTCGAAGTCCGGATCGCCCGGCTCGGCCAGGCGGCCGGTGAATCCCTCGCCGCGCAGAGTGGCGGCCAGTACGGAGCTTTGTGTGGTGGTTGTGTTCATGGCCACCACGGTCGTGCAGGCCCAGGCTCGGGGCATCGGGGGGAACCCCCAACTTGTGCCCCTATCCGCTCAGTGCTGGTTCATGTTCCACTCGGCCCAGCCGAGCCCGCTGCGGCCGTCGGCGGCGGTGAACCGGCACATCGCGCGCGGAAACAGGCTCAGGCGGCCGTCGGGAGCCTCCAGCCTCAGCGCACCGAAGGCGATCGGCTCCAGCTCGACCTCCAGGCCGGACGGCTGGAGTGCCAGGCGGGCGCGTGCGATCAGGCCGTCGGCCGCCACGTCCTCGGACGCGTCGACCCGCTCCAGCTCGGTCAGCTCGCCCTCCGACTGGACGTAGCCCACGCCCAGCTCGGGCCGGTCGGGGATCCGCAGCTGCACCCCGTGAAGGCGGGTGCCGTCATCCAGCTCGGCCGCGCTCCAGACCCAGTCCATCGACCACCAGTCGCGAGCGCCCCAGGAGTGGTCGCGCTGGCCGGTGCCGTTCAGCTCGAGGGTCTCGTCGCCCACGGTGATGGTGCCGCTCACGCGGCACGGGATCTCGTAGCGCGTGGCCAGGCGGTACTGGTACGGCGTGCCCGCCGTCTCCCAGACCAGGTCGAGCGCCACGTCGACCGGGTCGCCCTCCTCGCCGCGCAGCGGCGCCGCCTGGTCGGCGTGCGAGCGGCCGCTGCCGGTCAGCCGCACCGCGAACCGCTGGAGCGGCTCCTCGCAGACGTGCTCGGCGTCCACGGTCTCCGTCTTCACCGCCAGCGGCCCGTCCTCGGGCGGCAGTGGCGCGCCGGTGTCCACCACCGCGACGACCGGCCGGTCGCGCCCGCACACGTACGCCGTGTACATGATGCCGCCCTGGTTCGGGACAAGCCCGAGGCGCACATAGGCGCCGAAGTCCCCGCTGGCGTCCACGGCGTCGAAGTACCAGCTCTCGTTGAACCACTCCTCCGCCGTGGGCGGGTGGCGTCCCTCGTCCGCCGGCTCGGGAGTGAGTGCGGCGGGCGCGCCCGCCTGGGGCAGCAACTCGGCCGAGTCGAGGTCGATCGCCTGCTGGGCCGAGCGGGCCAGGGACACCATGAACATCTCGTCGCCCCGCACCGTGCGTTCCACGAGCATCGAGGCCGCCACCGACATGAGCACGGCGTGGAACGTCGTCCGCCGGTATTCGCGCCAGCACTCGTCCCAGGTCAGGCCCTCCGCGCCGAGCGCGTCGAAATACGCGCGCACCAGCTCCTCCTCGTGCGCGCGCCGCTCGTCGGTCTCCAGGCTGATGCCGAGGAAGTACGCCACGTCGACGATCGGCGAGCCCCACGACACCGTCTGCCAGTCCACGACGGTGAGCGGGCGCGGCGCGCCCTCCTCGCCCCAGAGCATGTTGTCCAGCCGGTAGTCGCCGTGGGCGACGCCGGGCAGCTTCGGCTCCTCCGCGAGCCAGCCGTCGGCGCTGCGAACGAACTGCTCGACGAGCAGCCGATGTGCTCGGGCTCGACCCTGCCGTCGTAGCGCTCGAAGAAGCCGGGCAGCAGCTGAGTGAGCAGGGCCTGGTTGAGCGGCGTGGGGACGTTCAGCCACTCGGCCTCGGCCAGCCCCGGGTCGGCGATGAACGGGCGATGCAGCTCCGCCAGCGCCTCCATCGCCACCCGCGCCGAGGCGGCGCCGCAGCCGGCGATCTGATCGCCCTGGCGCGCCGGTGCGATGTCCTCCAGCACCAGGGTGAACCAGCCCTCGGAGTCGTCGAAGCCCACGTGCCGGCAGGCCGCCAGCGGGCCGCCCTCCAGCCGGGGAGCCAGCTCGCGGTAGAACCGGACCTCGCGCTCGTACGCGCCCAGGCCCATGCCGGTCGACCGGCTGCCCGCGTCCTCCGACGCCAGCTTCACGACCACGCTGCGCGACTCCCCCTCCGCGCTGAAGGTGACCCGGTGGCTCTGGCTCATCTGCCCGGTGCCGACCGGCACAGTCTCGACGTCCTCGACCTGCTCGCGCGAGCACCTCGCTGAGCCAGCTCGGCGGTGATCTCGTCGCGCGTGCGTACGAACGTCACGCGGCGGATCCTACGAAGACCGAGGCCGAGGCCTAGCGCGAGCAGGGCATCGCGCCGGGTCCGGAAGAACTCCAGCGCCGCCCCGCGGCGGTCCTCGCTTGCGATCAGCTCGGCGTACGGAAGCTCCGCGCCGTCGAAGGCGGTGGCGGCCCACAGCTCGCCGGGGGGCGTCTCGCCCCACGGCACCACGTACAGGTAGGGCTCGGGGTGCAGCTCGTCGCCGGGGGAGGCGCCGTAGCCGGCGCGCCGGCCGGCGGCCTCGCTGCCCAGCTCGATCGCCACGTCGAAGTGCTCGGGCCACAGCTGCGGCGGGGTGGGGTCGTGCTCCAGGGCGGTCTCGGCGCGGATCTCCTCCAGCACGCCCGCGCCGAAGGCGAACCAGGCGGCCAGCGCGGCCGCCGACTCGGCGTCGATTCCGTCGATCGGCTCCCGGCGCACCGAGGTGGAGTCGCGGATCACCAGGTCGGTTCCGTCCACGTGCATCTGCATCACGTCGCCGAATGGCGCGGTGCCGAAGCCCCCCGGCAGCGCGCGCAGCCCGAAGCGCCCGGTTACCCGCTCGCGCGCGGGCTTGAGCCTCTCCTCGGCCAGCTCGTGCAGCGCGGTTCTGGTGGCGGCGAAGCCCGGCGGCAGGGCGGAGAGCATGTGTGGCATTTGCCAGCCCCGAGGCCTCGGCCTCAGCGTCAGGCCTCGGGCCTCAGGCTCGCGCGTGTGCGCGCACCTTTGCATCGCCCCCTGGGCTCAGGGTGAGGCCGCCGATCGGCCGGGGTGTGGGGCCGATCGGTTCCAGGCGGTGCGTGGCGGTGATCGTCTCCAGCACCGCGGTCACCTGGGCCATCGCCAGCGTTTCGGCGATGCACACGTGGGAGCCGCCCCCGAACGGGAAGTACGAGTAGCGCGGCCGCCCGTTCTCGACGGCGAAGCGCGCCGTATCGAAGCGCTCGGGCTCGGGCCAGAGGCGTGCGTCGCGGTGCACCACCCAGGGGCACAGGTAGACCTTGGACCCCTCAGGGATGCGCGCCCCGCTCGGCAGCGCGTCGTCGCCCAGGGCCACCCGCGCGAAGATCCACGTGGGAGGGAACAGGCGCAGCGACTCGCGCACCAGCACCGCCGGCTCCCCCGCCACATCGGGATGCTCGGCCACCAGGCGCAGGGTCCACGCCAGCGCCTCGCTCACGCTGTCGTATCCGGTCAACGCGAACGTGAGCACCTCGTCGCGCACCTCGGAGTCGGTCAGCGCCGTGCCGTCCTCGAAGGTCAGGGCGGTCAGCCCGGCAAGCATCGAGTCACCGTTGCGCTGGCCCGCGCGGACCGCGTCGATCTCCGCCCCGACCGCCGCGTGCAGCCGCCGGGTCGCGCGCACGTAGCCGAGGTTCGCCCGGTTGGGCAGGTACTCCGGCACCGGGAAGAGCGAGAACAGCACCCGCTCGATCGAGCGCCGGCGGGCCGCGCTGAGCGTGGCCAGCTCGTCCAGGCTGTCGCGCAGGGCGGGCCCGAACAGCAGCTCGAGGATGTTGCGCTGGGCCAGCGCCCGCATCGTGCCGGCCAGCTCCACCTCCTCGCCGTCATTCCACCCCTCGGCCAGATCGCCGGAGTTCACGCGTGCCCGCTCTCCGATCTTCTCGGCCAGGGCACGGCCGAAGATGCGCTGGATCGCGATCCGCTTGCGCCGGTGCTCCTCGCCGGCGCTCGTGAGCAGGGAGCGCGGTGGCGGATATGTGGCTCGCGGCCCGGCCAGCCGGCGCGACTTCACGTAGCCGGCCTGGTTTCGCACGAGCACGTGGCGGATGTCGTCGGGCTCCTTCAGCAGGTAGCCGTCGCCCCCCAGCCTGCAGTTCACCGCCGGCCCCGGCCGTCGCGCGCACTCCGTGAAGAACGCGAGCGGGTCGCGGGCGAAGGCGGTCGCCATGATGGCCACTATGGCAAGGGTCGCGGTAACCGGTGCGTGGGGCCGGATCGGTCAGGCGGTGGTCGCACAGCTCGCCGGGGAGGGGGAGCACGACGTGCTCGCCATCGACGTCGCGCCACCGCCGCAGCCGCTCCCCGCGGGCGTCCGCCACGTGCGGCGCGACACGCGCGATCCGCGGATCCGTGACGACCTCGCCGGCTGCGACGCCCTGATCCACCTGGCCTTCCGGGTGCTCGATCCGCGCGACGCGGAGGCCGTGAACGTGGCCGGCTCGCGGAACGTGTTCGAGGGGGCGCTGTCCGCCGGCGCCGAGACGATCGTGCACGCCAGCTCGGGTGCGGTGTACGGCGCGCATCGAGACAACCGGGTGCCGCTGCGCGAGGACGATCCCGTGCGACCCGCCCAGTTCGCCTACCCGCTGACGAAGGTGGCGGCCGAGGCCCTGCTGCGCGACATGGCCACCCGAGCCCGGGTGGTGGTGCTGCGACCCACCACCACGCTCGGCCCCAACGCCCCGCTGCTGTTGGGCCGGTCCGCATACATCCGGCTGTCGGACTTCGATCCCCCGCAGCAATTCACCTGGGTCGACGACGTGGCGGCCGCCTTCGTGCGCGCGCTCGGCTCCGAGGCGGCGGGCGTCTTCAACGTCGGTGCGGCCGGCACCGTGCCCTCCTCCGAGGTGGCGAAGGTGCTGGGGGCGCGCGACGTGCGCGTGCCCTACCGCCTGCGCAGGGCGATCGCCACCGTGACCCGCCGCGCCGGCGGGCTGCACCCGGGCTTCGTGGACATGGCCCGCTATCCGATCGTCGTGGACGCCGAACGAGCGCAGCGCGAGCTGGGGTGGCGGCCCCGGCTGGACTCACGGGCGGCCCTGGAGCGCTTCGGCGCGCTGCTCAGGCCCGGTCGATAGCGCCCCACAGCACCTCGGCGCCGTGCCAGCGCGTGCGGCCCTGGATCGTCAGGCCCAGGCGCTCCATCACGGCCAGGGAGCGGTGGTTTCCCGGGAAGCTGATGCTGATCACCCGTTCGAGGCCGAAGTCATTGAACCCCTCGGCCAGCGCGAGCGCCGCGGCCTCGGTGGCGTAACCGTGGCCCCAGGCGTCGCGGGCCAGCATCCATCCGATCTCGATCCTGGCGGGATCCGCGGTGAAGTCGGCGTGATGCTTGAAGCCGATGCGGCCGATCAGCTCGCCGCTCTCCTTCGCTTCGACCGCCCACTCTCCGTAGCCGCGCTTCCAGTGCTCGATCAGCTGGGCGATGTCACGCCGCGCCTCCAGGTCCGAGACCAGCGCGAGGGCCGATGCGGCCGCACGCTTGGCCGCGTACGCGGCGCCTGAGCCCATCTGCCGCATCACCTCGCGGTCGGCGATGATCCGCCGGTAGGGGGCCACGTCGCGCGGCTCCCATGCGCGCATGAGCAGGCGGGGCGACTCGAGCCTTGGGGGGTGGCCGGGCACCCCACGAATCGTGTCACTCAGTGGCAGCTGCTGGCGCCCGAGTCGAAGATCCGGCTGGTGGGCGCCCGTACGAGCCGCCACGCGTAGCTGCCCTCGCCCAGGGTCATCTCCAGCACGCCGATCACCGACGCCGTCCGGAACTCGCTGTTGGGCTGCACGGTGACGAAGCCGTGCGGGCCCTTGCCGCCCATGCCGACCGTGATCTGCCGTACTCCACGGGCCGGGTCGGCGCGGCCCTCGCCGTCCTGGGGCCCGAAGCGCTCGTAGAAGTGCTCGTGGCCGCTCAGCACCACGTCGACACCGCCGGCGTGGGCCGCGTCGAACAGGGCGCGCACGTCCTCGCTCTTGTCGCCGTAGCGCCCGGAGGTGAAGCGCGGCCCGTGCCAGTAGGCCAGGGTGCAGGGCCGGGGGTTGGCCGCCAGGTCGGCGCGCAGCCAGCGCACCTGGGGGGAATCGGGGCCGCAGCCGCCGATCCGGTTGCACTCGGAGTTCAGCGCCACCACGTGCCAGGTGCCGACCTCGAAGCTGTAGTAGCCCTTGCCCCGTTCGCCCGCCTGCCCGGTGGCCACCCCGGGGCCGTTGAAGTAGTCGAAGTAGCCGGCCGCGCCGGGCGTGTCGTACTCGTGGTTGCCGGGCACCGGGCTGATCAGCGGCTTCGCGCGGCCCCAGCTCGGGTGGAACGACCCCATGAACTGCGCGAGCGTGCCCTGCTCGTACTGGAGGTCGCCGGGGGTGAGCACGCGGTCCAGGTCGGACCGCAGCAGCAGATCGGAGCTGAGCTTCTGGCGGCAGAGGCGCGGCACGCCAACGCCGTTGTTGAAGTACTCGCTGGCGGGGTCGCACGCGATGTCCCCGGCTGCGGCGATCACCGGGTCGAGCCCGGCGGGCCTCCAGCTCGGTGCGCCGGCGGAGGACCGCGCGGTGGTCATGCGCCGCACCCGGAGGCTGCGTGCGGGCAGGGTCCGGACCGGCCGCCCCTTCACCTTCATCACGTACAGCCGCTTGCGGCCGCGCAGGCGGTGCACGAACGCCACCCGGGTACCGTCCGGAGAGAAGACGGGGTCGGTCTCGTCCCCCCGGATCGCGGTCAGGCGCCGCGAGCGCCGCCCGGCGTCGTCCACCACGTAGAGGTCGCGCTTCCCGGCCCGGCCGCGCGAGAACGCCAGCGTCCTGGCGGTGGGCGACCAGGCCGGGGCCGCGGTCGTCGAGCTTGCTGCGGGTGACCCGCCGGGGCGATCCGCCGCCCGCGCTCATCGTGTAGATGTCGCCCGCGCGGGCGGCGCCGCGAACGAACGCGATCCGATCGGTGGCCGACCAGGCCGGCGCCTCGTCGTCTCGCCGGCTTCTGGTGAGACGCTTGAGTCCGGTGCCGTCGGCCACGATCCGGTAGATGTCGCGCCGCCCCTTCGGCCCGGCCGTGTAGGCCACGTCCCGGCCGGTCGGCGACCAGGACGCTGCGGTGTCCGTCGATCCTGTGGTGAGCCGGCGCAGCCCGGTGCCGTCCAGGTAGGTGATCCACACCTGCGCGCCCCACGGTCCGTACTTGGTGAACGCCAGGCGCCGGCCGCGCGGCGACACCGCCGGCTGGTCGGCGCGGCCCGCGGTGTCGATCAGCTTCAGCCCGCTGCCGTTGGGCTCCCGCGTGTAGATCACACGGCTGCCGGCGCGCTTGGCGGAGAAGGCGACGGCGCCGTTCACCGGCTTCGTGGCCGCGGAAGCGGCCGCGGGCGCGGCGAGCAGCGCCGCGAGCAGGGCAAATAGCGCGATGCGTATGACCATTGAGTAGGACAACTCGGCAGGGAGGGTGACGATGCGGTGCGACGCTACGCTTGGCACATGTGCCGCAATATCAGGACGCTCCACAATTTCGAGCCGCCGGCCAGCGAGGAGGAGGTCCAAGCGGCCGCCCTCCAGTACGTGCGCAAGATCAGCGGCTACACCAAGCCCTCGCAGGCGAACGAGGAGGCGTTCGGGCGCGCGGTGGAGGCCGTAACGGCGGCGTCCACCGAGTTGCTCGACGCTCTGGTCACCTCGGCGGCGCCGAAGGACCGCGAGGTCGAGGCCGAGAAGGCGCGGGCTCGCAGCGCGAAGCGCTACGCCGCGGCGTAGCGCAGCTCGTACTCCAGCTCGATCCACGGTGCCCGCGCGAGTGCGCGGCGCATCGACTCCTGGTCGTCGTGGGTGCTCTCCAGCAGGCGCCCCCGCGCCCGGACCGTGAGCCGACTGGCCGCGAAGGGCCAGGGCTCGAGGCTCCAGGCGTCGCCCTCGCGGTCGAGCGCCAGCTCGCCCAGTTCGCCGTTCGCGTCCGGCGCGGGGCGGGTGCTGGGCACCCGCTCGTGCAGGAGGTCGTGGGACAGCGCGTCCCAGTAGCGGACCAGACGCCACTCGCGGTCGATCCGTTCGTCGCTCGCCTCCACCTGCGCGCGCAGCTCGCTCCGGTAGGCGCCGCTGCGAGCGAGATGTGACCGGACGGTGCGGTCCCGCTTGCTCAAGAGGCCGGTGATCGCGGGAGGGCGGTAGAAGCTCATGTGGTGGTGGACCGCCAGCAGCGCCGCGTAGGGGCTGCGCTCGGCCAGGCGCCGCGGCCCCGCCAGCTGGAAGTCCACGTACTCCTCGAGCTCGAGATCCATCACCGACGCGGGCAGCCCCGTCGAGGCGTTGAGGGTGGGGTTCTGGTCCCACTCGGCCCATCCGAGCTCGTGCTCGGCGGCGGCCAGCCTCACCTCGGGCGCCACCTGCCCGAAGCGCTCGCCTCCCCAGGCGTCGGCCAGCTCCGCGCACATGGCCGCGTGGTCGCTGCTGGGTCACGGCCACGTGGCCGCCGGGTGCGGGACCACCAGCATGGTGATCAGCCGCCCGCGAGCAGCTTGCGGTCGAGCACCAGGCGGCGCAGCTCCGGATCGGTGGGGCGCACCGGGTAGACGCGCTGCGGGCGCCACAGCTCCATGAAATCGCTGCGCACGGGAGAGCAGAACGAGAACTGCCACTGATAGCGATCGCGCTCGGGCCGGCGGCTGCCGAAGTGCATGCAGGCGCTGGACTCGATGAACAGCACCGTGCCGGCCGGCACCGCGAACCGATGCACCTCGTCTTCCCCCACGATCGAGTGCACGGTGGCGTCGTCCAGGCGGTAGGGAGTGCCGCGGGCGCCGTAGTCGAGCGCGCGCGCGACGCGGGACGAGGCCTCCTTGCCGAGGTAATGCAGCGGCCCGTCCTCGGGGCCGATGTCGCGGACCGCGACGATCACGTACACGGTCGGCTGGCTGTGGTAGTCGAGGTGGTAGAGCTGGCTCTCCCGCCACGGCCCGTCCGGCCTGCGGGTCGAACTTCGTGCTCGACTCCATCAGGCGCACCCCCTCGGGAATGGTGCCGGGAAGCACCGGCACGTACCCGAAGGCCGGGGCCACGGCCGCCACGACGTCGGACGACGTGACGAAGTCCAGCACCGCCGGGTGGGTGTCCATCGTCGACTCGGGGCTGATGTCCTGGAGGTAGGGCTTGGTGAACTCCCACCGCCGGCCGGCGCAGCGCTCGATCACGTCCTCGCCGGCCTCCACGAGCGCGTCGACGTGGGGCGAGCGTGCCCGGCTCCGCGAGGGCGAAGCCGTCGCGCATCTCGATCTCGGCGCTCGGCGCCCCGTTCGCGGCCAGCAACTCGGCGAAGCGCTCCTCGTAGGCTCGCCGGCGGAACTCCACGAAGCGCCGGGCGCGGGCGTTGCAGCGTGCGCGCGAGGCCGGCGGTGCGGCGGCGCCCGAAGCGGCGCATGTCGTCCTTCTGGATCGCCTGGGCGATGGGGATCAGCGGCCGCCGCAGCCCGCGGCCGAGTGGCGGATCCATGACGACGGGATCATCCATCGGCGCGAGCCTAGGTCAGGGCCGCCAGCGCCGCGTCCAACTCGCGCCGCGAGCCGGCCACCAGCTCCTCGCCCTTGAGCTTGAGCCGGCGCAGGTTCTCCTCGCTCGCGTCGTCGAGGTCGTCGCTGGCGCCCCCGTCCAGGCCACCTGCAGGCGCCAGTAGCGCGCGTCGCCGAGCAGCTGCTCGAGCTGGTAGTCGACCGTGTCGGACACGCCGTCGAACACCACGTCGAGGATCGGGCGCGCCCATTCCACCAGGCCCCAGTCCTTCACGTCGTCGTAGGGCAGCGGCCGGGTCAGCTCGCCGGTGCCCAGCGAGAGCAGCACCACGTCCGCGCCGGGCTGGTGGCGGCGCACCTCGGCGTACGCGCACATCGCCGGGTTGGTGGCGAACACGCCGCCGTCCACCAGCGAGAAGTACTCGGCGGTGCCACCCACCTCCAGCCGCGACGGCTCGAAATAGGTGGGCGCCGCCGCCGTCGCCCGCGCCGCGGCCGCCATCGTGAAGTCGCGCTCGGGCTCGATCCGGGCGGCGGCGGACTTGAAGAAGAACGGGCGCCGGCGCTCGGTCTCGTACGCGGTGATCAGCACGTCGGTGAGCGCCTCGGACAGGCGCGCCTCGCCCAGGTAACGGCCGAGGGCGGCGTCGAGACCCTCGGACGGGTACTTCTCGTCGATCAGCCCCCGGATCGTGCGCAGCTCGTGGCCGAGCGGGCGGGAGAAGATCTCCGGGCCCTCGCTCTCGTAGAGGTTCACCAGGGTGGCCGCGCTCCAGGCGGGGGCGCCGTCCTCGCCGGGGCGTGTGAGCGCGAGGGCGAGGATGCCCCCGGTCGAGGTGCCTCCGATCAGATCGAACAGCTCCGAGGCCGGCTTGCCGGCGCGGTCCTCCAGCTCGGCCAGCACCATCGCCGGGATGATCCCGCGGATCCCGCCGCCGTCGATGGAGAGGATGCGCACCCTCTGGGGCATGGCTTGACCTTATCCCCGGAGGGCGCGACGATCACCACATGAGCCAACCCCACGCCGCCACCACCAACGACGAAGCGATCGAGGCATGGGATGGCGTCCTGTTCGACCGCTTCGTGGAGTTTCGCGACGTCCTCCTGGAGGGGCTCGGCGCCCACGGAGAGGTCGCTCTCAGCGCCCACCCGCCGCAACCGGGCGACCGGGTGATCGACATCGGCTGCGGATTCGGCGACACCGCACAGCGGCTCGCCGAGCTGGTGGGGCCCGAGGGGGACGTACTGGGCATCGACGCCGCGGAGCGGTTCGTCGAGACGGCGGCCGAGGAGGCCGAGGCGGCGGGGATCGAGAACCTGCGGTTCGAGGTGTGCGATCCCGAGGAGGGGCTGGAAGGCGAGTTCGACATGGCGTTCTCGCGCTTCGGCACGATGTTCTTCGCCAACCCCGTGGTGGCGCTGCGCAACATCCGCGCCGCGCTCGTGCCCGGCGGCCGGCTGTGCATGGTCGTGTGGCGCAGCAAGGCCGAGAACGAGTGGCTGTACCAGGCGGAGCAGACCGTCGAGCGGTTCGTCACCGAGCCCGACGAGTCCGACGAGCCCACCTGCGGGCCGGGCCCGTTCGCGATGGCGAACGCGGACACCACGAGCGGCATGCTCGTGAGCGCGGGCTTCCAGGACATCGCGCTGCGGCGCTGCGACAAGCCCTACCGGATGGGCGCCGACATGGACGAGGCGATAGCGATCGTCACCGCGATCGGCCCGGCCGGCGAGGTGATCCGGCTGGCGGGCGACGCCGCCGAGGAGCTGCGGCCGCAGATCGAGGCGGCGCTGCGCGAGGACCTCGCTCGCTTCGAGACGCCGGACGGCGGCGTGGTCGCGCCGGCGTCCACCTGGATCGTCACGGCTACGGCCTAGGCCGGCTCCACGTCCAGGTTCAGCAGCCCGAGGTAGCCGTCGCCGTCCGCTGACAGCTTCAGCAGCGTGGCCTCGTCGAAGATGCCGTCGTCCTCGTTGAACGTGTCGCGGTCCGGGCGCGAGCTGTAGGGGTCGCGCTCGAACACCTTCGCGGTGAAGTCGTCGTCGAAGTTGAGCTGGGTCGTGAGGACGGTCGAGTTGTCCACGTGCACCTTCGCGTGGATGTGCACGGTCCGCCCCTGGTACCAGCCCGGATAGACGGTGGTGAACTCGGCGATGCCGTCGGAGTTGGTCGCCTGGGCGCCGCGGCAGAACGTGTCCGGGGAGGCGGAGTACTCGCCCGCGGCGTCGCAATGCCAGATGTCCACGACGGCGTCGCGCAGCGGCTTGCACTCGCCGGCGGTGCGCACCCGCAGCGCCAGGCGCAGGGCGGCGCCCTCGTGACCCTCGCGGATGTCGCTGCGGATCTTGTCCGCGTCGAAGTAGAACGGGCCCTCGGTCTGCTCGGGGGTGAGCGAGCACGCCGGGGCGTCCTCGAACAGCTCGGCGAGCGAGGAGTCCGGCTTGGTCTGGGCGGTCGTGGCCTCGGTCGACTCGGTGGTGCCCGCGGCGGGCTGGTCGTCGTCGTCGCTGCACGCGGCGATCACGGTGCCGAGGCTCACCGCGCCCATGCCCGCGAGCGCCTGTCGTCTGCTGATCCGCCTGCTCATGGTCCCCAAGCTAGCCAGCCGTGTGTAGGAGCCGTGTAAGGGACGACGCCGCGCCCGAGCGCCGTGGGCGGGAGTTCGCGGGCGAGCGCCGGCCCTCTTACGTTGAGCCTGCGTCCCTCTTATGCCGCTCTGACGGTGGCCCGCGATCTTCGTCGGCAAGCAACCCGAACCAAGGGGAGACCATGAACATCACACAGAAGCGAACGGCGGCGGTGCTTGCCGGATCCGTGGCCCTGGCGTCCGTCGCGTACGGCGTGGGCACCCAGGTGGACGACGGGTCGGCCACGGCGGCCGACTCGTCCTCGACATTCGTCGTCCGACGGCCGTACGCGGCCCGATGGCGCGCGACCTGAGCGGCCTGGCGGACAAGCTCGGCGTGAGCGAGGAGAAGCTGCGCGCGGCACTGGACGACCTGCGTGGCGACCGCCCGATGCGAAAGCGCGGCGACGGCCTGGCGGCCGAGCTGGCCAAGGAGCTCGGTGCCTCAGAGGCCAAGGTGCAGGAGGTGCTCGAGGCCAACCGGCCCCGGGACGGCCGGCGCCACTTCCGTGCGGCCAAGCGGCGCTTCGCCGCCGCCCTGGCCAAGGAGCTCGGCATCGACGCCGCGAAGGTGCGATCGGCTCTGAACGCGGCCCGGTCCCAGGACGGCCCGCCCTCCCTGGAGACGCTCGCCAAGGAGCTGGGCGTGTCCGAGGCCAAGCTGCGCTCGGCGCTCGACGACATCCGGCCCGGCAAGGGCGAGCGCGCGCATGCGCGTGCCCAGCCGGCTCGTGGCCGCGCTCTCGAAGGAGCTCGGCATCGAGCGCTCGAAGGTGCGCGCGGCGCTGCGCAAGGTGCAGGCCGCTCACGAGAAGGAGCACCAGGCCAGGCGTGACGAGTTCGCCCAGAAGCTCGCCGACAAGCTCGGCATCTCGGTGGACAAGGTCAAGTCGGCCCTGCCGGCCGGCGGCCCGGGCCATGGGGGGCCCGGCGGTCATCACGGCCCCGGTGGTCCCGGCGGTCCTCCGCCCGGCGGCCCCGGCGGCGCCGGCTTCGGCGGGCCGCCCCCCGGCGGGCCTCCCCCGGGCGTCGCGCTGTAGCGACCACACGCGATTGGAGGCTCGGGTGAAATCCCGGTCGCAGGCCCGGCCTGCTTCCGGCGGCCCGGGCCTCCACGCGTGAGAATGAGCCGATGCGAATCCTCATAGTCGACGACGACCGCTCACTGCGCGACGCCCTCCGGCGCGCGCTCGCGCTCGCCGGCTACGAGGTCACGCTGGCCGAGGGCGGTCAGGACGGCCTGACCAAGATCGCCACCGCGGTGCCGGACGCGGTGGTGCTCGATCTCGGCATGCCCGACATCGACGGCCTGGAGGTGTGCCGCCGGTTGCGCTCCGGGGGCAACCGGGTGCCGGTGCTGATCCTCACCGCGCGGGACGCCGTGGAGGACCGCATCGACGGCCTCGACGCCGGCGCGGACGACTACCTCGTCAAGCCGTTCGACGTGGGCGAGCTGAAGGCGCGCGTGCGCGCGCTGCTGCGCCGCGCCGGCGCCGGCGACGATCCCGAGACCCTGACCTTCGCGGAGCTGAAGCTGGACAGCGGCCGCCACGGAGTGGAGATCGGCGAGGACTTCGTGGAGCTCACCCGCACCGAGTACCAGCTGCTGGAGCTGCTGATGCTCAACCCGCGCCGCGTGCTCCCGCACGGCACGATCTACGACCGGGTGTGGGGATACGACTTCGGGCCCACGTCGAACGCGCTCCGCGTGTACGTGGGCTACCTGCGGCGAAAGCTCGAGGAGGGCGGCGCGCGCCCGCTGATCCACACGGTCAGGGGCGTCGGCTACGCGCTGCGCGAGCCATGACGCTGCGCGCCCGCATCGCGGCGGTGGCGGGCGTGGCCGTGGCCGTGGCGATCCTCGCGACGGCGGTCTTCACCTACCTCGCCGTGCGCTCCTCGCTGCGAGGGGAGATCGACGACGCCCTCTCCCAGCGGGCCGAGCAGGTGCGCGACTTCGGCCCGCGGGGCGGCGGACCGCCTGGCGGCGGCGGTCCGGGCGGGCCGGACGGCCCGCCCCCGCCGGCGGACGCGCCGTTCGGCGGAGCCCAGGGCTTCACCCAGCTGGTCACATCGACCGGGCGCGTGCTGCGGCGGCCCGGCGCCGACGCCGAGCTGCCGCTGGACGAGGAGACGCGCGCGATCGCGGAGTCCGGCGAGGGCCGCGAGCTGACCGACAGGGAGGTGGACGGCACGCACATCCGGGTCCTCACCGAGGGGCTGCCCGGGGGCGGCGCGGTGCAGGTGGCGCGGCCTCTGGAGGAGGTGGACGACCAGCTCAGCCGCCTGCTCGTGGCGCTGATCGCGCTGGGCGCGGTGGGCATCGCGCTCGGCGTGGGGCTGGGCGCGCTGGTGGCGCGGGCGGCGCTGGTGCCGATCGGCCGCTTCACCAGCCGCACGGAGCAGCTGGCCGACGACCTCGACCACTCACAGCGGATGGAGGTGGTCGGCGACGACGAGCTGGCCCGCCTGGCGCGCAGCTTCAACACCACGCTCGACGCGCTCGAGCGATCGGTGGAGGCCCAGCGCCACCTGGTCGCGGACGCCAGCCACGAGCTGCGCACGCCGATCGCCAGCCTGCGCGCGAACATCCAGACGCTCCAGGACGCCGACCGGCTGCCCGCGGAGGAGCGCGAGCGGATGCGCGCGGACATCATCGGCGAGCTGGACGAGCTGACGGCGCTCGTGGCCGACGTGGTGGAGCTGGCTCGCGGCACGAAGCCCGATCAGGGGGAGGACGACGTTCGCCTGGACACGCTGGTGGAGGATCTGGTGGAGCGGGCGCGGCGGCGCGCCGGCAGCGCTGTCCAGTTCCAGGTCGAGCTGGAGCCGACGCTGGTGCGTGGCGATCCGGAACGGCTGGCGCGCGCCGTCTCGAACCTGCTTGCCAACGCCGCGAAGTGGAGCCCGCCGGGCGGCACCGTCGAGGTGGGCCTGGCCGCGGCGGTGCTCACCGTTCGCGATCACGGCCCGGGCTTCGAGGAGCAGGACATCCCGCACGTGTTCGAGCGCTTCTACCGCGCGGCGGCCGCGCGCGGGATGTCGGGCTCGGGGCTGGGCCTGGCGATCGTGCAGCAGGCCGCCGATGCCCACGGCGGATTCGCCGAGGCCGCCAACGCGGAGGGCGGGGGCGCCCTGCTGCGGGTGAGCTTCGGGCCCCCGGTCGGTGGTGTGGATAGCCTCGCGCGGGAATGGGAGCGGCCGCGAGAGGACTCGGTCTCGTAAGGAAGCGCGCACGCGCGCTGGCGGGACGCCGGTCGGTGAAGGGGCGCGTGCCGCCGCAGATGCCCGGAGGCGTGCGGCTGGGCGAGGCGGAGGAGGAGGCCGCCGCCGGCGCGGTCCGCGACGTGATCCGCTCCAAGCGCCTGTTCCGCTACTACGGCGCCTCCGGCAACCCGCTGCAGCGCTCGCGGGTGAAGCGCCTGGAACGGGACTTCGCGCGGGCAACCGGCACGGCGCATGCGCTGGCGCTGAACTCCGGCACCAGCGCGCTGGTGACCGGTCTGGGAGCGATGGGCATCGGGCCCGGCGACGAGGTGATCGTGCCCGGCTACACGTGGTTCTCGAGCGTGGGCGCCGTGATCGCGGTGGGCGCCGTGCCGGTGATCTGCGAGGTGGACGACTCGCTCACGCTCGATCCCGATGACGCGAGGGCCAAGGTCACCCCGCACACGCGCGGGATCATGCCGGTGCACATGCGCGGCGCGCCCGCGCGGATGGACGCGGTGATGGATCTGGCGGGCGAGCGCGATCTGCTCGTGCTCGAGGACGTGGCCCAGGCCGCCGGCGCC
Source organism: uncultured Thermoleophilaceae bacterium (assembly GCA_963761505.1). Taxonomy (GTDB): domain Bacteria; phylum Actinomycetota; class Thermoleophilia; order Solirubrobacterales; family Thermoleophilaceae; genus JAAYBF01. Next base: position 250,528 of record CAVXGW010000005.1, on the reverse strand, counting down.
GGCTTCCGCGGGCGGCCGCTGGGAAGCATCGGCCACGCCGGCGCGTTCAGCTTCCAGATGAGCAAGGCGATGACGGCGGGGGAGGGCGGCATGCTCACCACCGGCGACGCCGCGCTGCGCGCCCGGGCGTCGATGTACCACGACTCCGCCGCCGTGCCGAACACGGGAGCCCCGCTCGATGAGTGGCTGCCCGGCGTGAACCTGAGGATGTCCGAGCTGCACGCGGCCGTGCTGGAGGTGCAGCTCTCCCGGCTGGACGAGCTGGTGGAGGCGATGCGCGAGCGCCGGAGCGCGATCGAGGGGGCCGCCGCGAGCGCGATCGAGTCTCGTGGCGGCACGCTGCGCACGAGCCACGACCCGGCGGGCGACTCGGCGATCGCGTTCGTGTTCTACCTGCCCGACCCGGCCATGGCGCGACGGGTCGTGGACGCGCTGGAGGCGGACAACGTGCCGGCCACCCGCCTGTACCACGACGGCGAGCTGCTCCCGCGCGACTACGTGGACCTGCATGCCTACGAGGCCTGGACGCCGCTGCACGAGAAACGGGTGTGGTCGGAGCGCGGCGGGCCCTGGCGCCACCACCCCCGGCAGGTGGACTACCCGGCCGACGCCTGTCCGCGCACGATGGACCTGCTCCGCCGCGCCGTGCACGTGGATGTGAGCCCGGACCTGACCGCCGGCCAGGCGGAGCAGATCGGCGCGGCGGTGGCGGCCACCGTGGAGAGGCTGGCCTGAGCCACGACGCGATCGTGGTGGGCGCCGGCGCCGCCGGCGGCTGGGCCGCCAAGGAGCTGTGCGAGCGCGGCATGTCGGTGCTGCTGCTCGACGCCGGCCCGCGCGCTCGACCCGGTGCGCGACTTCCCCGACCCGCCGCCGCCGCAGCGGCCGCTGCTGGACCGGGCTCGAAGCGCCCTCGGCGGCCAGGCCGTGCAGATGCGCGCGGCCTCGTTCAACTCGCGCACGCGCCGCCTGTTCGTGGACGACCGCCAGAACCCCTACGCCACTCCCGCGGGCGCTCCGTTCAACTGGTTCCGCGGCCGCCAGGTGGGCGGGCGGATGCATCTGTGGGCACGGGTGGCGCTGCGCCTGAGCGAGCCCGAGCTGGCGAGCTGGCCGCTCGGCCCGGGCGACCTCGAGCCCGCGTACCGGCGAGCGGAGGACTTCATGGGCGTGGAGAGCGCGCGAGCGGACCGCGGCGGAGGAGGAGTTCGCGGCCCGTGTGGGCGGCGAGCGGTTCGCCCCGTTGCCGGTCGCGCGCCGCGATGGCCCCGCCGTGCCCGCCACGATCCGCGCCGCGCAGGCCACCGGCCGGCTCACGCTGCGCCCGGACGCCGTGGTGCGCCGGGTGAACGTCGACGAGCGCAGCGGCCGGGCCGTGGGGGTCGCCTTCGTGGACCGCGAGCGGCGCGAGCCGGCGGAGGCCGCGGCCGGCGTGGTGATCCTGTGCGCGAGCGCCTTCGAGACGCTGCGGATCATGCTCGCCTCGCGCTCACGGGCGCACCCGGCAGGGCTCGGCAACTCGTCGGGACTGCTGGGCACCGGCGTGATGGACCATGTGGTCACGGGGCTCGGCGGTCCGCATCCCGAGGGCTCCCACGAGCCGCCCGAGCCCTACAGCTCCGCGGGAGCGACCGGCCTGTTCGCGCCGTTCGAGGAGCGCGGCTTCGGGATCCAGGGAGGGATCGGGCGCGGGCCGTCCTGGTACATGCTCGCCCACGGCGAGATGCAGCCGCGCCGCGAGAACCGGGTCACGCTCGACCCCGAGCGCACCGACGAATGGGGCGTGCCGATCGCGCGGATCGCCTGTGCCCACTCGGAGGCCGACACCGCCCTGGCCGCGCGGCAGCGGGAGGCGATGGCCGAGCTGGCCGGCGCCGGCGGCCTGACCGTGCGCACGCCGCCGTCGGGCAGGCGGCTCGACGCGCTCGCGTTCAGGCTGCTGCGCCGCCGGCTGCTCACGCCCGCGGGGGCGTTCGTGCCCGGCACAGCCATCCACGAGGTGGGCGGCGCCCCGATCGGCACCGACCCGGCCGACTCGGTGCTCGACACCTGGGGTCGCTGCTGGGACGCCGAGAACGTGTTCGTGGGCGACGGCGCCGCGTTCCCCTCGAACTGCTGGCGCAACACCACGCTCACGATCGTGGCGCTGGCCATCCGGGCGGCCGAGGCCGCCGCCCGCTAGATTCTGAGGATCGTCCGCGTCTTGATCGCGCCCGGTTGCGCCGGCACGAACCCCGGCGCCTGCTCCACGGTGGCGCCCTCCAGCAATTCGGACAGCGTGCCCGCCAGCCGCCCGCCGTCCTCGAGCTCCGGTGCCGGTCGCAACTCGAAGCGATCCGGCGCTGCCTGGGTGACCTGGTAGCGATCGGGCGCCACCGGCGCCAGGCCCTCCACCACCTCGCGCGTGGTCACCATGCGCCCGCCCGGGGCCGCCAGCGCCTCACGGGCGCGGCCCGCCACCCGCCCCAGCAGCGGCAGCGTGCGCCCGCAGGCGCATGGCTCCTCCGGGGCGAACGCCAGATCGCCGGTGTCGTAGCGGATCATCGGGGCGGTACGGCCGCGCAGATCGGTCACGACCACGGACCCAACCTCGCCCGGCGCGGCCGCGGCGGCCGTCCACGAGCACCTCCACCATGCAGACCTCGGCGTTCACGTGCAGGTGCTCGCGCCGCTCGCACTGCCAGCCCACGTAGCCCGCCTCGGTGAGGCCATACACATCCACCGGAGCCGTGCCCAGCACCCGCTCGACCAGGCCGGCGGTGCCGCGGTCGAGCACCTCGCCCTGGCTGAAGACGACCCGCGGGCGCGGTGCCTGGCCGTCGAGGGCCCAGCACAGCCGGCGCAGCACGGTGGGGGTGGCGGCCACCGCGTCCGCGCGCGCGGCCACGAACCGCTCGGCCATCTCGCCGGTCTCCAGCTCCGGTGAGATCCAGGCGGTGCGCGACACGCCCAGGCGCTGGAGCGGATGCGCCGGACCGGCGTGGGCCTCGAAATGCACCGTCGAGTGGCGCCACCGGTACCCGTGCTCGAACCACGCCCGCAGCGCCGCCGTGCGCCAGCGCCGCTGCTCCACGACGCCCCGCGGCACCGCGATCGGCGCGCCCGTGGTGCCCGTGCTCTGGAACGAGGCGGACGGCGCTCGCGTCCTCGGCCAGGAGCTCACCCGAGGCCAGGGCCTCGCGGACCTGCGCTCCGCGTGACGACCGGGAGCCGGCCGAGCTCGCAGCGGCGTCCCGCCCCACAGACGCCGGTAGAAGGGGATCTTCGCCCGCGCGTGCGCGAGGGCGTCCGCCAGCAGCCGCTCCCTTCGCGCGGCGATCGCGTCGGGCGGTGCGAACGAGCCGCGCCGCAGCGAGCGCAGCTCCAGCCACGTGCGGGCGGACTCGATCACGCGTCGAGCAGGCGCGCGTAGCGCCGCTCCAGCCGCTCGGCCTCGGTCGCGATGTCGTGGTGCGCCTCGACGTGGGCGCGCCCCGCCCGGCCCATCGCCTCCCAGCGCCCCGGATCGTCCAGCACCTCGCGCAGCGCGCCCACGAGTGCGTGGCGGTCGCGCTCGGGCACCAGCAGCGCGCTCTCGCCCGGCACCGTCACGTTGGGGATGTCGCAGTGAAGCGTCGAGACCACGGGCATCCCCAGCGCCTGGGCCTCGAGGATCGTGGTGGGCGCGCCCCCCTCGGTCGCGCCCTGGGAATCGGTCACGCTGGGGTGCAGGAACACGTCCGCGCGGTCCATCTCCTCCAGGTAGCGCTCGTGGTTCACGAACCCCAGCCGCGTGACGCACTCCTCCAGCCCGTGCTCGCGGATGTAGGCGTTCACGCGCGCCGCGTAGCCGCCGTCGGTGAGCGTGTCGTCGCCGATCATCCGGAACTCCAGGGCGCGTCCCTCGCGCCGGAGGTCGCGCACCGCCTCGAGTGCCTGGATCACTCCCTTCTGCTCACAGAAGCGCCCGGCGAACAGCAGGACGGGACGGCCCCGGGGCCCGGTGCGCGCGCGGAACGGCATCGTGCTCACCGGGATCGCGATCCGCTGGACCTCGACCTTCTCCGCCGGGCAGCCCAGCTCGATCAGGCGCTCACGCAGGTACGGCCCCTCCGCCAGCAGCAGGTCGGCCTGCTCGAACAGCTCGCGCAGGCGCGCGGGCCAGTCCGGCCGCTCGCCGTTGTGCCTGATCCACCAGGACCACCACGGGCTGAGCGAGGGGGCGACCTCGTCGCCGAGGAAGTGCACCACCAGCGGGACGCCGAGCCGGCGGCGCAGCGGCAGCATCCGCCAGCCCACCGGGCCGAAGTAGGCGTGGATCAGCCGCACGTCGCGAGTGCGCATCACGTCCTCGGCCCAGGCGGCGAACATCGCGGGGTCGGCGTCGGGTCGCACGTGCGGGATCACGCGCCGCTGGAGCAGGCCCAGCACGCGCTCGCCCCCCGGCAGCCTCGTGAGCGCCCTCCGGACCACCACGCCCGTGTCCCACAGCCTGTGCCCGGGCGGTGCGCGGCCCGGTGTACGCGTAGAAGTCGCCGCGCAGGGCCGCCGGCACCTCGTCGCGGACCAGCGGCGACTCGCGCCCGCGCGTGAGGCAGATGCGATCCACCGCGGTCAGCCCCGCGAGGTAGAAGTAGATGAACGACTGGGTCGAGTGGAAGAACGAGTAGTTCACGTGCGCGACGGTCGCGCGGCTCATGCCTTGCCGGGAGCGGCCGATCGGCTGAGCACCGACTGCATGGCGCCGATCACGTCCTCCACGTCCTCGTCGGTGAGCGCCGCCGACAGCGGCAGCGAGAGGGTTCGCCGGCCGATCCGCTCGGCGTGCGGGAAGTCTCCGTCGCCATGGCCGAGGTGCTCGCGGTACCAGGGGTGGAGGTGCACGGGCACGTAGTGCACGCCGGTCCCGATCCGGTGGCCGATCAGTTGGTCGAGCACGGCGTCGCGGCTCATCCCCACGGCGTCGGTGTCGATCAGCACCGAGTAGAGATGGCGGGCGTGCACGGTGCCCTCCTCCTCCGGCGCGGGAAGCGTGAGCGGGAGGTCCGCCAGGCCGGCGTCGTAGGCGGACCAGATCTCACGGCGGCGTTCCAGCCCACGCTCGACCTTCGCGAGTTGGTGGATTCCCAGCGCCGCCTGCAGGTCGGTCATGTTGCCTTTCAGACCGGGCTCCACCACCTGGTAGTGGGTATAGCGCTCCACCGAGAAGCGCTGCCACGCGTCGCGGTCCAGGCCGTGAAGGCTCAGCCTGCGGATGCGCTGCGCCAGCGCTTCGTCGGCCAGCGTGACCATGCCCCCCTCACCCGTCGTCAGGTTCTTGGTCACGTAGAACGAGAAGCAGCCGACGCGCCCGATCGAGCCCGCCGGCCGCCCCCGCCAAGACGCGCCCACCGCGTGGGCGGCGTCCTCGATCAACAGCAGTCCGTGCTCGGCCGCCAGGCTCTCCAGCGCGTCCATCCGGCAGGGGCGCCCGCCGTAGTGCACCGGGAGGATCGCGGTCGTGCGCGTGGTGATCGCGCGTTCCACCGCCTCGGGATCGATGTTGCCGGTGGCCGGGTCCACCTCCGCCAGCACAGGTCGGCCCCGGTGGCGACGATCGCGTTGGTCGTGGCGCAGAAGGTCATCGGCGTGGTGATCACCTCGCCGCCCGGCGCCGATATCCAACGCCAGCAGCGCCAGGTGCAGCGCCGCGGTGCCCGAGCTCACGGCCACGGCGTGGGGTGAGCCGGCGTACTCGGCGAACGCGCGCTCGAATCGCTCGGTCCGCGGGCCGGTGCCGATCCACCCCGACCGCAGCGTGTCGACCACCTCGGCGATCTCCGCCTCGCCGATGTCCGGGGCGCCGAAGGTCAGGAAGCTCTCGCGGATGATGCCTCCCGTCTCCTGTGGCCCCGCCTCCAGCATTTCGGCCACCTCGGCTCGGCGGGCGGCATACCGCGACACGATCGCGGAGGAGGTGTGGCGCCCGTGGAACCGCAGCGCGACCCCGCGGCGAGCGAGGCGGCCACGTCATCGGGGACCGGGTCCCCGCAGGCGCCGTAGTGCGCGCGCAGACGGGATTCGGCCACGCGTACCGCCAGCCGCTCCACCGCGTCCCCGATCCGTCCCCGCAGCGGCCGCTCCAGCGCCCGCTGAAGCCCGGCCGCCCGCGGCCATCCCGGACTCGTGCGCCGCGTTCGGGAAGGCGCGGGCGAGCCAGGGGTTCGACTCGTGCAGGCCCCTCGTCGATCCCGCCAGCGCCCGCGCCTGCACCAGCTCCCGGGCCACGTAGGGATCGTCCTGCGCCATGCCCAGCCGTCCCTCGTTCACGTAGTAGTTCGGGCAGAACACCCGGCCCCTCAGCACGCGCGCGACCGGGCCCATCATCAGGAAGGCGGTGGCCAGCCGGCCGGGCGCCACGGTCACCAGCAGGTCCACGTCGGCGTGATCGCCCGCGTCGTCGGCTGCCAGGGAGCCGGTCAGCGCGAGTCCGCGCACGAACGGCAGGTGGCGCAGCACCCGGGCCGCGCCCCGGCCCCGGCGCTGGAGGGCCCGCGCGCGCGCCACGCGCGCCGGGCGCTGGTCGATCAGCTGCGGCCGGTCCGCGAGCGCGTAGAGCCCGCGCCGGTGCGCCACCACCCGGCGAAGCGACTCGTCGTCGCGCAGTGCGCGGCTCAGCTCCTCGGCTCCGATCGGCACCCGCGCGTAGCGCCACATCTCCTCCAGCGTGAGCGCGCAATCGAAGGTGTCGGCGTACACCAGCGGGTCGAGCAGATCGAGCCTGTGGCTCACCGGGCCTCCGCGGTCACCGTCAGCCGGGGCGCCCGCGGGCCGGGCGCCGGCGCGGCCGGGTCGATCACCAGGCGCACCCGCCGGGCTATCGCGGCAAGCGCCAGCCACATCACCGAGCGCGCCAGGGGCTCGCCGATGCAGGTGTGCACGCCCGCCCCGAACGGCAGATACGAGCCGCGTCGCCCACCGGGCCCGGGCGCCGTCCAGCGCTCGGGGTCGAACTCCTGGGGGCGCGGGTGCAATCCGGGCTCGGAGTGGGTCACGAGCGGGCTCACCACCACGTTGTCCCCCTCGCGCAGCCGCTCGCCCGCGATCTCCACGTCGTGCACGGGGCAGCGGTCGATGTGCCGTGCGGGCGGGAACAGGCGCAGGGTCTCGCGCAGCACGGCGTCGAGGTAGGGGAGGCGGGAGCGGTCCTCGGGAGCGGGCGGCCGCCCCTGCAGCACCCGGTCGAGCTCCTCGTGGAGGCGCGTTTCCGCCTCAGGCGCGCGTGCGAGCAGGTAGAAGGCGGCCTCGAGCGCGCTGGGGGGCTCGTCCACGGCCGCGAGCAGGAAGGCGATCAGCTCGCCGCGCACCGTGGCCTCGGGCAGGCCGGCGTCCAGCAGGGCGTCCAGCAGATCTCCTCGGGACCGCTCGGAGTCGCGGCGCTCCACGACGATCGCGTCCACGGCCTTTTCCACCCGAGCCAGCGCGCGCCCGTGCGCGGTGCCGGGTAGCGGCGGCACCAGCCGGGGCAGCGCCGCCATCACGCGGCCCAGGTCGCGCGCCAGCGCCGGCGCCTGCGGCCCGAGGTCGGTGGACAGCAGCACATCCCCGGCCATGCACAGCGACAGCGGGTCCAGCAGTTCGCGCAGCACGAGCGTGCGGCCGGGCTCCAGCTCGGCGGCGGCGGACTCGGCGCGTGCCGCCAGGGCTTCGCCACGGGCCTCCACGCGCGCGCGCGCGAGCGCGGGCTGGAGGGCTCGGCGGCGCCGGCGGTGCTGCTCGCCGTGCAGCGTGTTCAGCGTGGCGCCCACGAAACGGTGCGCCCTGCGCTTCCACTTGCCGGGCCTGAACGCGTCGCCCTCGGTGACCAGCACGCGCCAGATCTCGTCGGGGTCCCGGATGACCGCGAATCGCCTGGGACCCGCCCGCAGGCGCAGCACCGCCCGGCCGTTCCCGCGGCTCGCTCACATACGAGCGAGGGTCGCGGAAGAACGCGCGGGCGCTGAGCGACGGACCGGCCACGCGCGCATCCTCCCTCAGCGACCGCGCGTCGCGCCAGCACGCCCGGGCCCCAGCGTGCGAAGGCGGGCTCCGAAGCGATTATTTGCTAAGGTAATTACCGAAGCTAATGACCGAATCGAGCACTGCAACCCACGCCGACCTGGCCGCTCGCCTGCGGCTGTCGGTCACCCGTACCGCGCGCCGCCTGCGCCAGGAAGCGGGCAGCGACCTGAGCCCGTCGCTGCAGGCCGCCCTTGCCACGATCGAGCGCCACGGGCCACTCACACCCAGCGAGCTGGCGGCCGCCGAGCGCATCCAGCGCCCCACGGCCACGCGCGTGGTGGCTCGGCTGGAGGCCGAGGGGCTGGTGGAGCGCACCGGCGACCCCGCCGACCGCCGGGTCACGCTCGTCAGCGTGACCCGCGGCGGCCGTGATCTGCTGCGTCGCCTGCGCACGCGCAAGAACGTCTATCTCGCCCGGCGCCTACGGGACATGCCGGCGGAGGACCTGGCGGCGCTCGAGCGCGCGGCCGACGTGCTCGAGCGCCTGCTCGAGGACAAGTGACCGCCGCGCTGCAGCGCCCGTTCGCGTCTCTGAGCGTGCCGAACTACCGCCGGTACTTCACCGGGCAGGTGGTGTCCCTGAGCGGCAACTGGGTCCAGATCGTGGCCGAGACCTGGCTGATCCTGCAGCTCACCGGCAGCGCGCTGGCGGTGGGGGTGAACACAGCGCTGCAGTTCGCCCCGTTGCTGCTGTTCGGCGCCTTCGGCGGCCTGCTCGCGGACCGCTTCGACAAGCGCCGGCTGCTGATGGTCACCCAGGCCGCGATGGTCGGCCCCCGCCGTGGCGCTCTTTGCGTTGGCGGTGCTCGGCGTGGTGCAGCCGTGGATGGTGTTCCTGCTCGTGTTTCTGCGCGGCTCGGTGCTCGCGGTGGACAACCCCACCCGCCAGAGCTTCGTGATCGAGATGGTGGGGTCGGACCGTGTGGTCAACGCGGTGAGCCTCAACAGCGCGCTGGTGCACATGGCGCGCATGGCCGGGCCGGCCGTGGCCGGCGTGCTGATCGTGACGGTGGGGGTGGAGCCCTGCTTCCTGGTGAACGCGTTCACCTTCGTGGCGATGCTGGTGGCGCTGCGGCGGATGCATCCGTCCGAGCTCGAGCGGCCGGAGCGCTCGCAGCGGCGCCCGGGGGCGCTGCGCGAGGCGCTGCGATACGTGGCGCGCACCCCCGCGCTCGCGGTGCCGCTGGGGATGATGGCCCTGGTCGGCACGCTGGCCTTCAACTTCCAGGTGCTGCTGCCGCTGCTCGCGCGGTTCTCCTTCCACGGTGGGGCGGGCGCCTACGCGACGCTGGTGATCGCGATGGGCGCCGGCTCCGTGATCGGCGCGCTCGTGGCCGGCGCGCGTGGGCGCGTGTCGCCGCTTCTGCTGATCGTGTCGAGCGCGGCCTTCGGCATCTGCACGCTGCTGGCGGCGCTGGCGCCCACGATCGAGCTGGCCGCGGTCGCGCTGGCGCTCACCGGGGCGGCCAGCGTCACGTTCGCCGCGGGCGTGAACTCGGCGCTGCAGCTGGCGGTCGAGCCGATCATGCGCGGGAGGGTCATGGCCCTCTACTCCGTCGTCTTCCTCGGGTCCACGCCCATAGGCGGCCCGCTGGCCGGCTGGCTCGCGGGTACCGCGGGGCCCCGTGCGGGCCTGGTCCTGGGCGCCGCGGCGGCGCTGGCGGCCGCCCTCGGCGCGTGGGTGCTGCTGCGTCGTGCCGCGGCAACCGGCGTAACTCCCGCGCCTGGTGGGTAAAGTCGGTTACACGGGCCGCGGGATAACCCGCGGATGGGTACACAGGAGGCTTCATGTCGCTTCGCCGCAAGTTCTGTTCGACGCTGGCTGCCGCCGGCACGATTCTCGCGCTCACCGCGTCGCCCTCGATGGCGATCGTGGGCGGCCATGACGCCTCGCCGGGCGAGTACCCGGCGGTCGCTGAGATCAGCTTCGGCGTGTTCTTCTGCACGGGCACCCTGATCTCGCCCGACACCGTCCTGAGCGCGGGCCACTGTGGCTCGCTCACGGGCGCCGCGGTCGCCTCACCGGTCGCTTACCCGCCGCAGGCGATCGACGTGACGATCGGCAGCCACCACACCGGTGATGGCGAGAACGTGCCCGTCCGCAGCGTCACGGTCAGCCCGGACTACCTGCTGAGCGACGGCAACGACGTCTCGATCCTCAAGCTCACCCGCAACTCGGTCAAGGCGCCGACGAAGGTCGCGGGCGCCGGCGAGCGCAGCCTCTGGAGCGCGGGCACCCTCGCGACGATCGCGGGCTGGGGCGTGACCGAGGAGGGCGGCGACCAGCCGGACACCCTCCAGGAGGCGCAGGTGCCGATCACCACCGACGCCTACTGCGGCAACGCGTACAGCAACTTCGACGCCTCCACGATGGTCTGCGCGGGCTACCCGCAGGGCGGCGTGGACACCTGCCAGGGCGACTCCGGCGGACCGCTGTTCGCCGGCGGCCGCGTGGTCGGGGCCACCAGCTTCGGCGAGGGCTGCGCCCGTCCGAACAAGCCGGGCGTCTACGCCCGCGTGGCCGACGCGCCGATCCGCGAGTGGATCCGGTCGCAGGACGCGGACGGGGTCAACTAGCCGCAGCGCGCGGGGCGCACCCGATGGCGCCCTGAGGGCGCCATCGGGCAGTGAAGGGGGCGAATTCGGGTCGATTGGGGCCTTTACCGTCATATGCGACGGGAAAAGCCCCAATCGCCGGGACAAGGTCAGCGGTGCGATGGCCGATCGGCAGCACGGAGTGGTTGCGCGGCGGCAGTTGCTCATCGACGCCGGGCTGAGCCGACGACGAGATCGATAGCTCGCTCGCCGCGGGGCGCCTGCGCCCGATGTTCCGCGGCGTCTACTCGGTCGGCCACGCGGTGGTGAGCGCGGACGGCTGGCGCCAGGCCGCGCTGCTGGCGTGCGGGGACGGGTCGGTGCTCGGCCACCGCACAGCCTGCGCGAAGTGGGGCTTCCGGTGCGGCCGATCTCTTCCCCCTCTCGGTGATCGTCCAGGGTGACCGCGGCCGCAAGCACGACCGGATCCTCACCCGCCGCATGCGGCTCGACCGCAGCGAATGGGTGCGATTCGACGGCCTCCGGGTGACCACACCGGCCCGCACCATCGTCGACATGGCCGGCGAGATGCGCGGCAAGGAGATGCGCCTGACGATCGAGCGTGCGCAGGACCTCAAACGGTTCGACCCGAGCCGGATCGAAGCGGTCCTCCGGCGCAACCCGCGCCGCCGGGGCTGCCGTCCACTGCTCCACCTCATCGCCCTGCTCCAGCCCGACCGGGACGGGGCGAAGTCCTACCTGGAGCGCCTGTTCCTCAGGCTCGTCAGGAAGGCGGGCCTGCCGCTGCCCGAGGTGAACGTGACGATCGAGGGCAGGGAGCGCGACTTCGTATGGCGCAAGGAGCGGCTGGTGGTCGAGGTCGACGGCTACGCCCACCACTCCTCACGAGCCGCGATGCGCCGCGACAAGGCGCGCGACCGCGAGCTGACCGCCGCGCTGTGGCGGCCGGCGCGTTTCACCTACGAGGAAGTGGCGTTCGAGCCCGACGCAACCGCCGTCGAGCTGAAGCGCCTGCGCGGTTAGGCTCTCCGCCATGAACAGAACCTTCGTGATCGGTGTCGGCATGACCAAGTTCGAGAAGCCCGGGGCGAAGGACTGGGACTACCCGGACATGGCCAAGGAGGCCGGCACGAAGGCGCTCGAGGACGCCGGCGTGGACTACGACGCGATCGAGCAGGCGTTCGTGGGCTACTGCTACGGCGAGTCCACCTCGGGGCAGCGCGCCGTCTACGGCCTCGGCCTCACCGGCATCCCGGTGGTGAACGTGAACAACAACTGCTCCACCGGCTCCTCGGCGCTCTACATGGCGCGCCAGGCGATCAAGGGCGGACTGGCCGAGTGCGTGCTGGCGCTGGGCTTCGAGAAGATGGAGAAGGGCTCGCTCGGGGTGAAGTACACCGACCGCACGAACCCGATCGACAAGCACGCCGAGGCGATGTTCAAGACGCGCGAGCCCGAGGCCTCGCCACCCGCGCCGCAGATGTTCGGCAACGCCGGCCGCGAGCACATGGACCGCTACGGCTCCAAGCCCGACCACTACGCCTGGATCGGGTGGAAGAACCACAAGCACTCGGTGAACAACCCCTACGCGCAGTTCCAGGACGAGTACACGCTGCAGGAGATCAAGGACGCGAAGGTGATCCACGAGCCACTCACCAAGCTCCAGTGCTCGCCCACCTCGGACGGCTCGGGCGCCGTGGTCGTGGCGAGCGAGCGGTTCGTGGACGAGCACGACCTGTGGGACCGCGCAGTGGAGATCGTGGGCCAGGCGATGGTCACCGACATGGCGTCGACGTTCGCCGACGGCAACGCGATCAAGGTGGTGGGCTGGGACATGTCCAAGGCCGCCGCGGACAAGGCCTACGAGGAGGCCGGCCTGTCGGCGGAGGACGTGGACGTGGTGGAGCTGCACGACTGCTTCTCGGCCAACGAGCTGATCACCTACGAGGCGCTCGGCCTGGCCGAGGAGGGCCATGGCCACGAGCTCGTCGACTCCGAGGACACGACCTACGGGGGAAGGTGGGTGGTGAACCCCTCCGGCGGCCTGATCTCCAAGGGGCACCCGCTGGGCGCCACCGGCCTGGCGCAGTGCTCGGAGCTCACGTGGCAGCTGCGCGGCGACGCGGACAAGCGCCAGGTGGACGGCGCGAAGGTGGGCCTGCAGCACAACATCGGGCTCGGCGGCGCGGCGGTCGTGTCGATCTACAGGCCGGCCTCATGACCGACGACCTGCGCCGGCGGCGTGAGGCCGTGGTACGCGAGCACATGGAGTCGGAGAACGTGCACGACTTCGAGACCACCATGGGCACGTTCAGCCATCCTCGCTACGAGATCGTCCCCACGGGGGACGTGTACGACGGTCCCGAGGAGGTGGCGCGCTACTTCGAGGAGACGCGCAGGGCGTTCCCCGATCAGCGCAACGAGCTGGTCAAGCTCCATCAGGCCGACGATTCGGTGATCGTGGAGTTCGACGTCATGGGCACCCACCGGGGCGAGCTGCGCGGGATCCCGCCCACCGGCAAGGAGTTCACCTGCCGCTCGCTCGCGATCTTCGAGTTCGACGACTCCGACGGGATCGTGTGCGAGCGCGTCTACTTCGACGTCGCGACGATCATGGGGCAGCTCGGGCTGTTCGACTCACCCGTCGCCGGCTAGCGCCGGCGCCCGCGGGGGCGCGCGCCGATCTTGAACGCTCGCCGCGCAGCCCCACGCAGCCGATGCACCCGACGCAGTCCTGGCAGTCCACGCACGCGACGCACGCGGCGCAGCGGGTGCACGCGGCGCACAGCAGCATCCCGGCGCTCGCGACGATCCCCGCACAGCCCAGGGTGAGGGCGCTGCTGAGCACCCCGGCACTGGCCGCCGTCCCGGCGCTCAGCGCCACGACGGCGCTGCGCGCGGTGCCGGCGCTGCCCGCCACGGCCACGCTGCCCGTGGTCCCCGAGCTGCCGGCCACGGCCGAGGAGGCCCTGGTGTCGGCGCTGCCGGCGACCGCGGTGCTGCGGCGCGTGCGGGCGCTGCCGGCGACGGCGACGCTGGCGCGCGTGGATGCGCTGCCCGAGACGCTGTCCTTGCCCGCCATCGCGGGCGAGTCTATCCCGGGCAGGTTGGCGCAACGGGGTCTGGGTAGCGCCTGAGATACCAAGCGACCACGGAGGGATCACATGGCAAAGACCGACAGCAAGCTGTACCGGAGCCTTCGCAAGCGAGGCGTGCGCAAGAGCTTCGCCGAGGCCGTCGCCGAGGCGTCGGGGCGAGCCGACAAGGGCAGCAAGAAGGGCACGAAGGCGCTGAAGGGCGCGGCCAAGGACCTGCGTTCGGTGGTGGCGGACCTCGAGGACCGCGCCACGCGCGGCCCGGCCAAGCGGCGCAAGGCGGCCGGCCAGAAGGCCGCCCGCACGAAGAAGCGCAAGGCAGCGCAGAGGCGGGCAGCCGCTCGCAAGGGGGCCAAGACGCGCGCGAAGTCCGGCTGACGGCGCGGCGTTACGTCAGCGCCCGAACCTGCGCGCGTCGGCGCTCGAGATCGAGTTGGTGCGGGCGATGCGACCGAACAGCCTCGCGCTGCGGCGGGCGCGGCGCCGGAGCGTCCGCGGGTCGTACGAGTAGAGCCCGAAGCGCGGCACGTAGCCCGCCGACCACTCGAGGTTGTCCACGAGCGACCAGTGGAGGTAGCCGCGGACGCGGGCGACGCGGTCGCGCATCGCGCGCCGCAGCGTCAGCAGGTGGCTCACCAGGTAGCCGGGACGCTGGTCGTCGTCGCGGTCGGCGATCCCGTTCTCGGTGATGAACACCGGCAGCCGGTAGCGGCCCGCCTCGCGCAGCACCTGGCGCAGGCCCGCCGGGAAGATCTCCGAGCCGAACTCGCTGCAGGTGGTGGGGCACGGCGGGAACGACGGCATCTCGGGGGTGCGGTAGGACGTGCTGGGGCCGAAGTCGAGGACGGGGATCGTCTTCGAGAGTGGCGCGCTCAGCCCGGTCACGCGGCCGCGGAAGTAGTAGTTCACGCCCACGAAGTCGGCCTTGCGGCCGTGGCGGCGGCGCTCGCCGCGCTCGAGCCGGCCGTCGGCGTTGGCATCGATGTCGCCCCGCACGGCCGCGTTGAGGAACAGCCGGTTGAAGAGGTAGTCGGCGTGCCGCGCGCCTCTCACGTCCAGCGGCCTGGACGGGTTGGCCGGCGTGAACGCCACCAGGTTCTGCACCAGGCCGACCCGCGCGCGGCGGTCCCAGCGCTTCACCGCGTCGTAGGCGGCGGTGTTCGCGCGCTCCAGGTTGCGCACCGCCGTGATGGCCCCGCGGAACGTGAACGCGCCCGGCGGGAAGTTGCCGGCCACCACCCCCGGGATGTTCGCGTAGCCGTTGGTGGCCACCACCAGGGGCTCGTTGATGGGCGTCCAGTGATCGGTCAGGCGCCCGAGCTTCCACGCCAGGTAGGCCGCGTACTTGCGGAACTCGGCGACCGTCGAGCGGTCGAGCCATCCGCCGCGGAACCCCGTGGGGAGGGGTGCGTCCGGGCCGACCCCCGCCAGCGCGCGGCGGGCCGCCACGGCGTCGTGGATCCAGGTGGGAAGCGAGAAATGGTTGAGGGTCACGAAGGCGGTCATGCGGCGCCTGCGGATGCCCCTGAGCACGGCCGCGTAGTGGCGCAGCGCCCGCTTGTTCGCCCGGCGGTCGAGTCGCCGCAGGTCCCCGCGGTCGATCCGCCTGCCCACCCGGACGGACGCGGTCGAGCGGGGGAAGATCCGGCTCCAGTCGATCGACATCCGGTAGGCGTTCGAATGGAGAGAGCGGCGCGCCAGGTCCAGGTCGCGCCTGAAGACCGACCAGTGACCGGGGCCCTGTTCGGGCAGGTCGCCGGTCACGCGGCCGCGGGCGATGTTGTCGCGGTCGCGCACCCAGACCCACCAGTCCGAGCGCCTGTCGGCGTTCACGCGCGGGCCGCCGGCCTCGGTCTGGAACGCGCTGTTGGCGGTGCCCCAGAGAAAGCCGCTGGGGAACTTCACGGCCGCCGTGGCCTCGGCGGGCGCGGCGAGGGCCAGGCAGATCACGATCGGTGCGAGCTTGAGGCGCAAGCAGGGCGAGTTTATTCGCGGGCGCGAGGGCGCGGGGGATAGGGTCCGCCGGGATGAGCGCGACGGAGACCCCGCCCGTCCTCTGGGAGCCAACGCAGGAGTTCAAGGACCGCACGGTGCTGGCGCGCTACATGCGCTGGCTGGCGAGCGAGAAGGGCATCGAGCACTCCGACTACCACTCGCTGTGGCGGTGGTCGACCGAGCAGCTCGAGGCGTTCTGGGCCTCGATCTGGGAGTTCTTCGACATCCGCGGCGACAGTGGCTACGGCACCGTGCTCGGCCATCCGGACATGCCCGGCGCGGAGTGGTTCCCCGGCGCGTCGCTCTCCTACGCCGAGCACATGTTCCGCGGCAAGGACGACGCAGCCGCCGCCATCCACCACGCCTCGGAGCTGCGCGAGCTCCAGACGATGACCTGGGCCGAGCTGCGGGCGATGACCGCGGGCATCGCGGCGGCGCTGCGGGTGAGGGGGGTGGAGCCCGGCGACCGGGTGGTGGCCTACATGCCGAACATCCCCGAGACGGTGGCGGCGTTCTTCGCCTGCGCCTCGATCGGCGCCGTCTGGTCCAGCTGCTCGCCGGACTTCGGCGCCCGCTCCGTGGTCGACCGGTTCGCGCAGATCGAGCCCAAGGTGCTGCTGGCCGTGGACGGCTACCGCTACAACGGCAAGGACTTCGACCGCCGCGACGTGGTGGCCGGGATCGCCGAGCAGATCGGCGGCGGGGTGCAGGTGGTGGAGTTCGGCTACCTCAACGGCGAGGGATGGCCCGAGGACTTCCGTGGCGGCGGCCCGCTCGAGTTCATGGCGCTCCCGTTCGACCACCCGCTGTGGGTGCTCTACAGCTCGGGCACCACCGGCCTGCCGAAGGCGATCGTGCAGTCCCAGGGCGGGATCCTGCTCGAGCACATCAAGAAGCTGAGCCTGCACCTCGACGCCCAGTACGGCGACCGCGTGTTCTGGTTCACCACCACCGGCTGGATGATGTGGAACTTCCTGATCGGCGTGCTGCTCACCCCCGCCCAGATCGTGCTCTACGACGGCAGCCCCGGGCATCCCGACCTCGGCGTGCTGTGGGACCTGGCCGAGCAGACTCGAGATGACCTGCTTCGGCACCAGCGCGGCCTACATCGCGTCATGCATGAAGGGCGGCGTGGAGCCGGGCGGCGGACGCGACCTGTCCAAGCTGCGCAGCGTGGGCTCCACCGGCTCGCCGCTGCCGCCGGAGGGGTTCCAGTGGGTCTACGACCACGTGGGCGATGACACCTGGCTGTTCTCCACCTCCGGGGGCACGGATGTGTGCACCGCGTTCGTGGGCGGCTGCCCGCTGCTTCCCGTGCACCTCGGCGAGCTGCAGGCGCGGACGCTGGGAGCGAAGGTCGAGTCGTTCGACGAGGACGGCGACCCGCTGATCGGCGAGGTCGGCGAGCTGGTGATCACCGAGCCGATGCCGTCGATGCCGATCTACTTCTGGAATGACCCCGACGGCCACCGCCTGCGCGAGAGCTACTTCGAGATGTACCCCGGCGTCTGGCGCCACGGCGACTGGATCGAGATCACCGACCGCGGCACGGCGATCATCTACGGCCGCTCGGATTCCACGATCAACCGCGGCGGCATCCGGATGGGCACCAGCGAGATCTACCGCGCCGTGCTCGGCTTCGACGAGATCGTGGACGCGCTGGTGGTGGACGTGCCGCAGGAGGGCGAGGAGAACTGGATGCCGCTGTTCGTGGTGCTGCGCGACGGCGCCGAGCTGGACGACTCGCTCACCAAGGAGCTGGCGCACCGCATCCGGGAGGAGTGCTCGCCGCGCCACGTGCCGAACGACGTGTTCGCCATCGCCGAGGTGCCGCGCACGTTGTCGGGCAAGGTGCTCGAGGTGCCGGTGAAGCGGATCCTCACCGGCACGCCCGCCGAGAAGGCGGCAAGCCGCGACTCGCTTCAAAACCCCGAGGCGCTGGACTGGTTCGTGGAGCTGGCGGCGGAGAGGAACTGATGGTCGACCTGGTCATCGACATCGAGAACACCCCTGGGGCGCTGGCCCAGGTGGCGGCGGCGATCAGCGATGCCGGCGTGAACATCGCGGCCGCCACGTGCCTGGGCCCGAGCGATCGGGCCGAGCTCCACATCCTCGTTCCGCACGCCGAGGCCGTGAGGCATTCGCTGGCGATCTCCCATGTCGCGGTCACCCGCGAGCGCGAGGTGGTCGTGGTCGACGTCGAGGACCGCCCCGGGGTGCTGGCGGACCTGACTCGCAGGATCGCCCAGGCCGGGGTCAACCTGGATCTCGTATTCATCGCCACCCGGAATCGGGTGGTCTTCGGCGCGCCGGACCTCGCTGCTCTGCGGGCCGCGCTGGACGTCCCCGGCTAGCTCAGAGCTCCTTCTCCGCGACGTAGACGCGCTGGCTGCCGAACATCGAGCGCAGTGGACGGGACCGCTCGGCCGCATTTGCGATGCGAGCGGCAAGTCGTGGCATCACAGCGTCCAGAGGGTCGGGCAGCAGTTCGGTGGCCGCCAGCTCGGTGGAGCGCACCGCAAGGCCGGCGTCGCCGAGCATTGCGCGCCCGCGCGCGGGCGACAGTGGAGGCCGGCGGCGGAGTGGACGGCGGCGGCCGACCTGCCTCCTGGCCTTCACCGCCCGCGCGAGCGGGTGGATCACGTGCCGTCGCCACACCGCGCTCGGGGCGCGCCCGTTGCGAACGCACAGGACCGCCCGGCCGCCGGGGCGCAGGACACGGGCGATCTCAGGCACGGAGCGCTCCATGTCGGTGTACTCGAGCACCGCCAGTGCCACCACCACGTCGAACGAGTTGTCCTCGTAGGGAAGCTCCTCGGCCCTGCCGTGAATCAGCCGGGTAGCCGCCCCCGGCGCACGCTTGCGAGCGTGCTCCAGCATGGCCGGCGCCGGATCCACGCCGTGCACGGTCCATCCCGCCTCCAGCAGCGGAGGAATCAGCTGCCCCGACCCGACTCCGATGTCCAGCAGCACGCCAGGCCCGGGACCGATCAGCCCGATCGTGGCGTTCATCCGGGCCCGTCGCCGGTGCCCGCCGACGGTCGGCGCGTCGTAGTCGTCGGCTATGAGGTCGTAGTGCTCGGCAGAGGAGAGCTCGTCCTGGCTGGGGGCGAATGCGCCGGCCACATGCCCATCCTTCCTCAACGGGTCGGCGCTGCGCTTCTTGGTGAGCCTCGCGCCCGAGCGACGCAGCGCCACATAGGCACGCTCGCCCGCGAGTGCGCGGGAGAGCAGTGCGGGCCTGCGCAGGTAATGGGCGTCCACGCGCGGAAGGGCGTGCGGGGGTGACGCGGCGTCCGCGAAGCGGTTGCCCATCGCGACCGCACCGCGGTAGGTGGACGCCACGAGGTCGCCACCACCCACGGCGCCGTAGGGATAGGCGAACCAGTCGACGGCGGCGCCGGTGGCGCCCTGGAGGAGAGCGCGGGATTCGACCAGCTCTCGTTCGAGCGTCTCGGAACGGTCGAGCGGCGCGTGATCCATCCCGTGGGAGCCGATAGCCCAGCCCGCCGCGGCAAGCTCCGCCAGCTCCTCGGATGTCGCCAACGGGCGCGAGGGTACCCATGCCGCCTGGCCGGGCCAGCGGTTGTCGGCGCCGATCCGGCCCGCGACGCAGAAGACCGTTGCGGGGAATCCCGCGGCCGCGAGCACCGGCGCCGCGTTGCGCGCGACGCTGGAGTAGCCGTCGTCGAAGGTGAGCGCCACCCAGTGCTCGGGCAGGTCACCCGCGAGCACGTGGTCGAGGGTCACGACGGTCGCGGGGGACTTCGCGATCGCCTCCACGTGCAGCCGGAACAGCTCGGCGGAGACGAACAGCGGGGGCGGGCCGTCCTCGATCGCGTGGTAGGCGAGGATCAGCCCGCGCGCGCTCAAGCCGCCGCCCGGTCGATCAGCTCGAGGTAGCGGTCCAGATGGCGCTCCGGCGTGAACCGCTCGAGGTAGGCCGCGCGCGCCCGCCGGCCCAGCTCGGCTCGCAGCTCGGGCTCGCTTGCCAGGCGAGCGAGGGCCGTCGTCGAGCTCCCGTTCGCCGCTGTAGGCGAGGGCGGCGCCGGTCTCGTCGGCCAGCTCGGCCAGCGCACCGAGCCGGTTGACCACCGCCGGGATCCCGCGGGCGAAGGCCTCCACGGTCACCAGGCCGAAGGACTCGTGCCCGATCGACGGCACCACCACGGCCAGCGCGCCGCGGTAGAGCGCGTCGAGGCGGTCCGGATCGACCCATCCCTCGAAATGGATCCGCGATGTTCGCGCGCGCCCGGCGCCGAAGCCGGCGCGCCCGTCCGCCGTTGCCCGCGATCACCAGGTCGGCCGGGGCCGACCGCTCGAACGAGTCGATCAGGCTCTCGACGCCCTTCACCCGCTCCAGGCGCCCGGCGTAGAGGAAGTAGGGGGCCCGTGCGGCCGCGTCCCCGTTCGGCCCGCCGGGATCGGGCACGAAGTGCTCGATCACCTCGATCGGCACCGTGCCCGCCAGGCTGCCGTGCAGCTGCGCCTGGGCACGGCTCGGGGCGATCAGGAAGTCGAGGTGCCGCAGGCCCCGCTCGAGCATCCCGGTGTGCCGCCAGAGCTGGGGCGGTCGCTTGTGCACCAGCTCGCAGGTCGCGCACGGCGGGTCCTCGCAGACGCGCCCGCCCGCCCGCAGCAGGGTGTGGCCGGGGCACAGCAGCCACTGCTCGTGCGCCGTGTAGAGCTTCAGTGCGTCGCCCATCTCCAGCACGCCGGGCGCGCCGAGCAGCGAGGGGTTGTGGAAGTGGATCACGTCGAAGCCGCGCTTCAGCACCCGCTCGATCTGGCCGCGGGCGCGCCGGGGGCGGCCCGTCAGATAGGTGCGGCCCAGCGACGGCAGGGACTCCTCGAGCGCCACCACCTCGACCTTCAGGTGCGCGCGCGGCGCATGCTCGAGCGAGCCGTTCATCAGGCGGTGCACGAGCGGGGAGTGGACCACGGTGACCTCGTGACCGGCGTCGCCCAGCGCGTGGGCCAGGCGCTCGACCTGGACCCCGTCGCCGCCGAAGCTCCACGGCGGGTAGAACGTGCTGAGCAGGCAGAAGCGCCGCACGCGCTCAGACGCCGGGGGGGCGGAGGGCGAGGATCTTGCCGCGGACGGTGGGCTCGGGGTCGCGTCGCACCACGCGCAGCGTACGCCCGTCCTCCCAGATGCCGGCCATCAGAGCCAGTCGCGGGATGCCTCGCAGCTGCGCCAGCACCGCCTCCACCACCTCGGCGTCGTCCAGGGCGCCCACCGAGGGCCGCACGACCACGGCCACCCTCGGCACGCCGCCGTCCTCCTCCTCGACCAGCTGATAGTCGGTGGGTGCACCTCCGAAGCGGGCGGGCAGCACCTCGTCGACCAGCTTCAGCAGGTCGCCGGCGAGGAACAGGTTGCCATCGCTGGTGAGCTTGTCGCGCGCATGCACGCCGTGCACGTGCAGGCGCATGCCCATCGACCCGTACGGGCACGCGCAGGCGCGCTCCGACACGAAGCCGCGATCGCCGCTGTCCACGTTGATCATCAGCTTGGGGGTGGCGGTGGTGAGCGTCGTATAGACCAGGCTGCGGGCGCCATCGTCGCCGTCGTCGGACCGTGCGAGCACCGCCACCTTGTCCAGCAGGAAGTGCATGTCGTCCGGCGCCTGCGCCTCGGAGCAGGCCACGGCCACGCGGCCCATCTCGACCATCGAGTAGTGGCTCACCGCGTGTGCGCCGACGCGCGTGAGCACCTCGGCCTTGGCGTACGTGAGCGGCTCGCCCCCGGTGCGGATGAGCGTGCCGGCGATGTCCAGGGCGTGCTCCTCGGCCGCCAGGCACGTCCGCACGGCCAGGCCCGCCTGGGTGTCGAGGACCGCGGGCCGGCCCTCCGCGCGCCGCGCGGCCAGCCAGCGCGCCACCCGCTCGGCGTCTCCGGGCGGGCACAGCTCGGGCCGCGCGAGCGGCGCGCGACAGGCCCTCGCGACGGCGAGGTGAACGCCGTGAACAGGGCGAACTGGGCGTCCTGCGCGGTGCGCCGCCGCCGGTAGGGGTTGAACCACCGTGCCACCGGCTCCCCGCAGCGAACCTGGCGGAAGCCGTTGTTGAACCCCGAGCCCGAGGGCGGGACCGCGCGCCACAGCGCATATGGGCGGTCGCCGAGCGCAAAGCCCTCGCGGAACAGCGCGTGATGGCGAGCGTCGTGCTCCACCCGCTCGAGGTCGACGCCCACGCGCCGGGGAGAGATCCTGGAGCCGCTGCTGAGCGTGGTCATGTGGCGCTTGGCCAGCGGGTTGTCGAACTCGTCCGCGCGCTGCTTGAACTCGTCGAGCGACACCGCCACGCCCGCGTCGAGCAGGGCGGTAGGGCGCCCTCCAGCCCCTCGGCGGCCACCATCGCCCGGACATCCCCGAGCTCCGCCCCGGCGGCCGCGAACAGGGGCCGGTAGGGGCTGTGGCCGGCCGCGAACACCCCGCGCTCGAGCACGTCAAGGAAGGCCTCCTCCCTCGCGCGCAGCCTTCTCTCGATCTCCTCGCGCGCCTGCTCGGGCGTCACGCGCCCGCGCAGGAACGACGGAAGCCGGCGTGCGTAGCGGCTCCAGGTCCGCGCGTCGCGGACGAGCCCTCGGCCCGGGACCGGCACCCCTACTCGGGCTCGGGTGCCTTCGGGGCGCCGCTGATCAGCTTCTCGTAGCGGTCGTCCCATTCCTTGGTCTGGGACTCGAACTCCACCACGTCGATCTGCTTGCGCTCCGCCCCTTGGCTCAGGCTGAGGTCCTTGCGCGACGCCTCCTGGTTGGACTCCGCCAGCACCTCCTGCCCCGGGCCCACCAGCCAATCCGCGAACAGGACCGCCGCCGCCGGGTGCTTGGCGGTCTTCATCAGGGCCATGCCCTGGGGCCGCGGGAACACGGGCTCCACGAACGGCTCGTTCGTGAGCGGCGCGCCATCGTCCTGGGCGTCCTTGACCTGGTACTGGTACTGATCGGGAGAGAGGGCGAATTCGCCGGCCGAGAGCAGCTGGCTCATCAGCGAGTGGCTGGTGGCGACCTGGGCATTTGCCGCGATCCCCTCCATCACCTTCTCCGCCTCCGCCTCGCTCTTGCCCTCGGACATCAGGTGCTCGAGCATCGCCTTGTACCAGTCGGCGTCCTCCTCCTCGATAACCAGCTTGCCCTTCCAGCGCGGGTCGGCGAGCTCCTCGTAGGAGCGCGGCTCGGTCCCCTTCGGTACGAGCTCGGTGTTCCACGCGACGACGAAGGTGTTGAAGCGCACGGCGGTCCAGCCCTTCTGGACCGAGCCCTCCACCAGCTCGTCCGCGCCGTCGGGGCGGTAGCTCACGAACAGGCCCTCCTTGGTCAGCCCGGCCATCTCCGGGCCGCCGGTCTCCACGACGTCGGCGCCGCGGAAATCCGCCTTGGCCTCCTCGCTCACCCGCTGCGCCACGGTCTCACCCGAGGCGCGGTACACGGACACCTCCACGTCGTAGGCGTCCTCGAACTCGTCGGCCACCGCGTCCTCGGTGTCGGAGACCAGAGACGTGTAGAAGGTGAGCTCGCCGCCCTCGGCCTTGGCCATGGCGGCCAGCTTCTTCGCGCGCTCAGCCCCCTCGAGCCCGCGCACCTCGGAGAGCACGCGGTCGAAGCCCTGCTGGCCCTCCTCGGCTGCGTCGTCGTCAGAGGACGAGCACCCGGACAAGAGGGCCGTCAACGCCATGAAGGTCGGAAGCAGGGCGCGGGCGTCCAAGGGCAGGCGATCCTACCCCGCCTGCAGGCAATAGCGTTCGGACGTGGCCGCCGTGCGCAGACGAGTGGAGGCGCTGCCCCTGCTTGGCGCGGGCGCCGTGGCGGTGTACCTCGCCCTGGTCCCGATCGGATACCTGGTCTGGCAGGCGTTCGAGGTGGACGGCGAGCTCGGCCTCGGCAACTTCCGCAGCGCCTATGCGGTGGAGGGCCTGGGGACGATGACGATGAACTCGTTGGTGTTCGCGACCGGCTCGGCCGTGCTGGCCGTGGTGGCGGGCACCGGCCTGGCCTTCCTCGTCACGCGCACCGACCTGCCGTTCCGGAGGCTCTGCTTCGCGGCGGCGGTGATGCCGCTGATCTTTCCCGGGGTGCTCTACACCATCGCCTGGATCTTTCTCGCCGGGCCGCGCACGGGGGCCCTGCGCGGCGTTCTGCCGTTCGACGCGTTCGGCATGGACGGGATGGTGGCCGTCGAGGCCATGGGCCTGGCGCCGCTCGTGTTCCTCCTGATGGCGGCGGCGTTCTCTTCGATGGACCCGGCGCTCGAGGAGGCGGGCCTCACCAGCGGCGCGAAGCCGTTGACGGTGCTGTGGCGCGTGACGCTGCCGCTGGCACGCCCGGCCCTCTACGCGGGCCTTCTGATTTCGGCTGTGCGCGCGCTGGAGGCGTTCGAGGTGCCCGCCCTGCTCGGCGTCCCCGACGGCACATACGTCTTCACGTCGCGCGCGTGGAAGGCGCTCGACTCGTTCCCGGCGCAGATCGGCGATGCCGCGGCCTACGCGCTGCCGCTGCTCGCGGTCACGGCGGCCGGGGTGGCGCTCTACTCGCGCACGAATCGCCACGTGGGGCGCCTCGCAGCGGTCACCGGCCGCGGCGGCGCCCGGCCGCGGCGCCTCGAGCTGGGCCGGTGGCGCCTGCCCGCGGCGGTGATCGCGGCCGCATACCTCGCGCTCACGACCCTGGCTCCGCTCCTCGTGCTGCTCTACGCCTCCACGCAGCCCTTCTACTCGACACCCTCGCTGGACGGGCTCGCCGACGCAACGGCGCACAACTACGCCGACCTGCTCTCCGAAGATGCGATCGGCAGCGCGACCCTCAACTCGGCGCTGCTCGCGCTGGGCACCGCGACCGCCGTGATGCTGCTGATGGCCGTGGTGGCGTGGATACTGGTCCGCGGGCGGGCCCCGGGTCGGTGGGTGCTCGACGGCGTCGTCACGGTGCCCCTGGTGGTGCCGGGCGTGATCCTCGGCCTGGCGCTGCTGGTCTTCTACCTGCGGGTCCCGCTGCCCGTGTACGGAACCCTGTGGATCCTGCTGATCGCCTACTTCACGCGCTTCATGCCCTACGGCCTGCGCTTCTCCTCGTCGGTGCTCTCCCGGCTGAGCGAGGAGGTCGAGGAGGCGGCAAGGACCAGCGGCGCCGGCTGGGCCCAGACCTTCCGGCGGGTGACGCTGCCGCTGCTCGCACCCGGGCTGATCGCCGGCTGGATCTACGTGGTGATCGCGTCGATGCGGGAGTTGTCGGCCTCGATCCTGCTCACGTCCCCGGGCACGGAGGTGCTCCCGGTGCGTATCTTCGCCCTCTACGAGGGCGGCGATCTCGCCGAGCTGGCCGCCCTGGGCGTGATCATGACCGTCGTTCTGGCCGGGCTGGCGGTGGTCGCATGGCGGCTCGCGGCGCGGATGGGAGCCCCGGAGCGATGAGCCCGTGCTGAGGGTGCGCGACCTGATCAAGTCGTTTCCCGACGGGCCGGGCACCGAGGGCAGAGCTGTGGACGGGCTCTCGGTGGATGTCGAGGCCGGCCACGTGCTCACCCTGCTCGGCCCCAGCGGCTGCGGCAAGACCACAACGCTGCGCTGCATCGCCGGGCTGGAGCGCCCCGACGCCGGAGTGGTGGAGGTGGCCGGGGAGGTCCTGTTCTCATCGGAGGAGGGAACGTCGGTGCCCGCGCATCGCCGCGGTCTGGGGATGGTGTTCCAGTCCTATGGCCTCTGGCCGCACATGAATGTGTTCGACACCGTGGCGTTCCCGCTCAGGGTGGGGCCGCGCGGGGCGCGGCCGTCGCGGGCCCGGACGCGGGAGCTGGTCGAGCGGACGCTCGAGGTAGTGCGCCTCGGCGGGCTGGAGGGCAGGTCGGCCACCGAGCTCTCCGGCGGCCAGCAGCAGCGGCTGGCGCTGGCGCGCGCGCTGGTGGTGGAGCCGCCGCTGCTCCTGATGGACGAGCCGCTCTCCAACCTGGATGCCGGGCTGCGCGAGGACATGCGCCTGGAGCTGAAGCGGCTCCAGCGCGAGCTGGGCCTGACCGCCGTCTACGTGACCCACGACCAGGCGGAGGCGCTGGCGCTCTCGACCTACGTCGGCGTGATGCGCGACGGGCGGCTCGAGCAGGTCGCCCGACCTCGGGCGCTCTACGAGCACCCGGGCTCGCGCTACGTGGCCGAGTTCCTCGGCGCCGGCAACCTGCTGCCCGGAGAGGTCGTGCGCGCCGCCGAGGGCGGCGTCGAGGTATCCACGCCGCAGGGGGCGGTGACCGTGGCCGGCGACGGGGCGACCGGCGACAGGGTGCTCGTGGCGGTGAGGCCGGAGGCGGCCACGCTCCGCGAAGGGCCCGCGGGCGCGGGCGAGTGGGCGGGCGTCGTGCGCGCGCGCGCCTTCCGCGGGGACCGGATGGAGCACGTGGTGGAGGTCGAGGGGGTGGACCTCAAGGTCCGCGGCAGCTCGCAGATCTCGATCCCTCCGGGCACGCAGGTGGCGCTCGTGCTCGACGAGGACGCCTGCTCGCTCATCCCCGAGTAGCGGTCCACCCCAGCCGGGTGCCGCGCCCGATGCGCGAACCCGGCATCCGTACGAACCGCCGCCCGCTGCGGCGCTCCTCGCGCGCCACGAGCGGCGCCATCAGCGCGGCCTGCATCAGCCCGACCAGCGCGCAGCCGCCGGTAACCCGCAGGCCCGCGTCCCACATGCCGGTCGGCACGGCCACCGCAAGCGTCAGGGCGGCGGTGATGGCCGGCAGTTGCCACAGCGGGGTTGGCTCGCCGCTCACCCCGCCGTCCACCGCCGGCTCGGCCGCGGCCATCCATTTGCGCGCGTAGTGGGGGCCGAGCCATGCGCACAGGACGGCCACCACGGCCAGCTGGCCGATCGTGTTCCAGGGGCCGTCGGTGGCGCCGTCGGCCAGCGGCCAGCAGGGCGGCCGAGCCGATCACTCCCGACCCCGCGAGCACAGAGCCCTCCAGGGCCAGCCGCTCGCGGTAGGACGGAGCGCTCACGCCAGGAACTTCAGCATGGCGTGGTGGGTCTGCGCGGGCAGCTCCACCTGCGGCACGTGTCCGCACGGCAGCACGAGATGCTCGGCGCGCGGCAGCCACTCCTCCACATGGCGGCGAAAGCCCACGGGAACGAGGCCGTCCTTCTCTCCCCACACGAACAGGCAGTCGCGCTCGAGCGTGGACAGCCGGGTCCAGAATCCCTCGTCGCCGTCAGGCTCGTCCAGGTAGATATTGCGGGCGGCCGCGTAGAACGCCGCCCGGCCGCGGGGGGTGAGGTAGGAGCGCAGGAACTCGTCGACCCCGGCGGCCGCCCAGCCGTCGGTCGCCCCCGGCACCAGGCCGCGCACCACCCGCTCCACGACGGGCCGCGGCGCCACCTGCACCAGCCCGAGCTCGGGGCGCAGCAGCCGCAGCGCGCCGGCCCACCTGCGGTCGCGCAGCCACGCCACCGCGGGGCACAGGAGCACGAGCCGCTCGATCCGGTCGGGGTGGTTGATCCCGGCCTCGAGAGCCACCCGGCCGCCCATGCTGTTCCCGGCCAGGTGCGCCCGCTCGATCTCCAGGCGGTCCATCACCGCGATCACGGTGCGCGCCATCCAGCGAGCGTCGTAGGGGGCGGCGATCGGCTTGGCCGACTCCCCGAACCCCGGCAGGTCCAGCGCCACGACCCGGTGAGAGTCCGCCAGGGCGGCGATCGTCGGCAGGAACGAGGCCTTCGTGCCGCCGAGGCCATGGAGGGCGAGGACCGGCGGCCCGTTGCCGGCCTCGATGTAGGAGATCTCGCCGATCTTCGTGGTCACGGAGTCGAAGCGCAGCCGCCCGGGCTCCTTGATCGCGCTCGTCGCGGCCAGCAGCCCCACGCCGAGGTGCAGGTTCAGCCGCACGCGCAGCTTGCCCTCCTGGTAGGCGGTCATCCCTCCGCGCACGTCACGGGCGATCCGGCGCCAGGTCGCGGCATCGGCGGTCAGGAGAGCGTCGGGCTCGCCGGAGGCCGGCTCGAGCGTGGCGGCGCCGTCCTCGATCAGGGCGTCCCAGTCCCGCTCGCCCTCCACCGCCAGCCGGACGCGGGCCGTGCGGTTCGGCGAGTGGAACACCGAGGCGTCGAAGCGCCCGAGCAGCTCCTCGAGGAAGCTCGGAGGGGCGTTGGTGTCGGTGGGGCTCACGCCGACGCCTTCGCCCGCCGTGTGAGCTTCACCCGCCTGCCCTTGTCCAGCTCGACCTTGCGCAGGCGCACGGTCTGGGGCGTGACCTCCACGCACTCGTCCTCGCGCAGGAACTCGAGCGCCTGGTCGAGCGACAGCCGCCGCGCGGGCACCAGCCGCACCAGCACGTCGGCGGTGGAGGAGCGGATGTTCGTCAGGTGCTTCTCCTTGATCGCGTTCACGTCGAGATCCTCGGGCTTGGCGTTCTCGCCCACGATCATGCCCTCGTAGACCTCCTCCCCGGGGCCCACGAACAGGGTGCCTCGCTCCTGCAGGCCGAACAGGGCGAACGACGCGGTCTCGCCGCGCCGGTCGGCCACCAGCGCGCCGCTGGGTCGCGTGCGCACCTCGCCCGCCCATGGCTCCCAGCGATCGAACACGTGATGCAGGATGCCCGTGCCGCGCGTCTCGGTAACGAAATCCGTGCGGAAGCCGATCAGGCCGCGCGCGGGCACGAGGTAGTCCATCCGCACCCAGCCGGTGCCGTGGTTGACCATCTGCTCCAGCCGGCCCTTGCGCAGGGCGAGCAGCTGCGTGACCACGCCCACGTAGTCCTCGGGCACGTCGATCGCCAGCCGCTCGACCGGCTCGTGCACCGCGCCGTCGATCTCGCGCGTGACCACCTGTGGCTGCCCGACCGTGAGCTCGAAGCCCTCGCGGCGCATCAGCTCCACCAGCACCGCCAGCTGCAGCTCCCCGCGCCCCTGCACCTCCCAGGCGTCGGGGCGCTCGGTGTCGCGCACCCTGATCGACACGTTGCCCACCAGCTCCTGGTCCAGCCGGGCGCTCACCTGGCGCGCCGTGAGCTTGGACCCGTCCTGCCCGGCGAGCGGCGAGGTGTTGATGCCCACCACCACCGACAGCGAGGGCTCGTCCACGCGGATCACCGGCAGCGGACGCGGGTCGCCGGGGTCCGCCAGCGTCTCGCCGATCGTGACCTCCGGCAGGCCGGCCACCGCGATGATCTCGCCCGGGCCCGCCACCTCGGCGTCCACGCGGTCGAGCGCGTCGGTCACGTACAGCTCGGTGATCTCCGCCCGCTCCACCGATCCGTCGGCGCGGCACCACGCGATCGGGCCCTTGCGCACCGTGCCGTGGCGCACGCGGCAGAGCGCCAGGCGGCCGACGTAGGGGGAGGCGTCGAGGTTGGTCACCTGCGCCTGGAGCGGATGGCCGGGGTCGTGCTCCGGCGCCGGGATCCGCTCCAGCAGGAGGTCCATCAGCGGCGCGAGGTCGTCGCCCTCCGCTCCCTCCTCGAGCGCCGCCCAGCCGGCCTTGGCGTTGGTGTAGACGATCGGGAACTCGATCTGCTCCTCGTCGGCGTCGAGGTCGAGGAACAGCTCGTACACCTCGTCGACGACCTCGGCGATGCGCGCGTCCGGCCGGTCCACCTTGTTCACCACCAGGATCACCGGCAGCCGGGCCTCCAGTGCCTTGCGGAGCACGAACCGCGTCTGCGGCAGCGGCCCCTCGGAGGCGTCCACGAGCAGCAGCACGCCGTCGACCATCGTCAGCCCGCGCTCCACCTCGCCGCCGAAGTCGGCGTGCCCGGGCGTGTCGACGATGTTGAGCTTCACGTCGCGGTAGCGCACCGCCGTGTTCTTGGCCAGGATCGTGATGCCCTTCTCGCGCTCCAGGTCCATCGAGTCCATCACGCGGTCGGCCACGTCCTGGTTCTCGCGAAACGCGCCGGACTGCCACAGCATCGCGTCCACGAGCGTGGTCTTGCCGTGATCCACGTGGGCCACGATCGCCACGTTGCGAAGGTCTTCTCGGCGGGCCATGGGGGCGGGCAACGTTAGTCGCGCGCGGCGGGGACCGAAGCTAAGCTGGTCAGCTTGGCCTTTTCTCCGGATCAGAGCCCGCAGGAGCCCGCCGGCGAGGTCTGGCTGCGCGAGCCAGGCACTCGCGACGCGGAGCTGGTGTTCGCGTTCCCGATCGACGAGCAGCTCAACGACGCGGTCAAGGCGCTGCCCGGGCGCTGGTTCGACTGGCACCGAAAGCACTGGCGCGTGCCCGCCGACCCGCGCAGCGCGCCCGCGGTGACCCAGCTGCTGGCCCGCTTCCCCCAGCTCACGCCGCGCGAGGACGTGCTCGCCTGGCTCAGCGACTCCGGCAAGTGGCGCGGGCTGGTGTCGCTCTCATCGCCCGACGGAGAGGGCTGGTTCGTGATCCGCACGATGTCGGGCGACCGGCCCGAGGAGCTGAGCGGCGCCCGGCGCACCGAGGGCGGCCTGGACCTGCTGCCGCTCACGGCCGACTCCGTGCAGCGCCTGCGCGACGCCGAGGGCACCCAGCTCGACGACCTCGCGCGCGAGGCGGTGGAGGACATCCGCGCGGGCAGGGTCCCCGCGCCCGCCACGCTCGACCTCGAGCTGGACGACCAGAACGAGCCCCAGCTCGCGCTGAGCCCCGGCTGGGACCTGCGCTCGACCGACGCGTTCCGGAAGCTGCCGGAGAGCCGCCCGTTCGAGCGCTCGGGCCGGTTCTTCGACCGCGGGCGCTCGTGGAAGTTCGCCGTGCCGGCCGACCCGTCGCTGGCCGACGCGGTGCAGGCCTTCACCCGGGCACACCCCGGTGTGGTGGTCGAGCCCGCCGCCGAGGAGCAGCTCGACGAGATGCTGGCCGAGCACGCGCGCGCCTCCGCCACCGTGGAGCTGTCGCACGCCGAGGACGCCGAGCTGGAGCTCGAGCTGGGCGGCGAGCTGCACCCGTTCCAGCGGGCCGGCGTGCGCTACGCGCTCGAGCGGCGGCGCACGTTCATCGCCGACGAGCAGGGCCTCGGCAAGACCGTGCAGGCGCTGGCGACGCTGGAGGCCGACGACGCGTTCCCGGCGGTGGTGGTCTGCCCGGCTTCGATGAAGCTGACCTGGGAGCGCGAGGCGAACAAGTGGCTGCCGCGCCGCAGCGTCGCGCTCCTGGACGGCCGCGGGCAGACCCGGCCCGCCCCCGACGCGGACATCACGGTGCTCAACTACGACATCCTCGACGTGCACCACGAGCGCCTGGCCGAGCGCGAGCCGAGGGCGCTGGTGCTGGACGAGTCCCACTACGTGAAGAACCCGCGCGCGCGGCGCACCAAGGCGGCCATGGAGCTGGCCGGACGGCTCTCGGACGGGGCCCTGCGCCTGGCGCTGACGGGCACGCCCGTGCTCAACCGCCCCGAGGAGCTGGTGGCGCAGCTGCGGGTGCTGGGGCGGCTGAAGGAGTTCGGCAGCGGCGCCCGCCTGAAGCGCCGCTTCAGCCAGGCCGGCAGCGACGACCGCCTGCATTGGAACCTGCGCGCGCACTGCTACGTGCGCCGCACCAAGGAGCAGGTGCTGCCGCAGCTACCCGCCAAGCGCCACGACACCGTGCCCGTGCTGCTCTCCAACGAGGCCGACTACCGGCTGGCGGAGAAGGACGTGGTGGCGTGGCTGCAGACCCTGCCGCTGGACCTGCGCTCGATCGACGCGAAGGTGGCGGCGGCGCTGCGAGCCGAGCAGCTCGTGCGGCTGAACCAGCTGCGCCAGCTCGCCGCCGCGGGGAAGCTGCCGACCGCGCTCGCATGGATCGCCGACTTCCTGGAGTCCGGCGAGCCGCTGGTGGTGTTCGCGGAGCACGTGGCGATCCAGAAGCAGATCGCCGAGCGCTTCCCCGGATCGGTGCACATCTTCGGCGCGGACACGCAGGTGAAGCGCCAGGAGGCGGTGGACGCGTTCCAGTCCGAGGACGGCCCGCAGCTGATCGTGTGCTCCATGCGCGCGGCATCCCAGGGGATCACGCTCACGCGCGCGTCGAACGTGGCGTTCCTCGAGCTCGACTGGACCCCGGCGCGCCACGACCAGGCCGAGGATCGCCTGCACCGCATCGGGCAGGAGAGCGCGGTGACCGCCTGGTACCTGCTGGCCCCCGAGACGATCGACGAGACGATGGCCACGCTGCTGGAGCGCAAGCGCACGGTGATCGACGCCGTGACCGAGGGCGACGTGCGCCAGGACGGGCCGCTGGTCGACCAGGTGGTGCGCGAGCTGCGCGCGCGGCCGTTCCGGCACCTTCGCGTCGTGGCGTGAGCCACGGCTACGTCCACGGCTACGACCCGCGCGAGAGCGAGCGCCTGACCGACCAGGCGGGCACGCTGGTCGAGCTCCTGCACGCCGACACCGCCTACCCCGCCGGGAGCACGGTGCTAGAGGCCGGCTGCGGCGTGGGCGCCCAGACGGTCACGCTGGCCCAGCGCAGCCCGGAGGCCCGTTTCACCTCGGTCGACCTGTCCGCCGAATCCCTCGCCGAGGCGAGGCGAAGGGCGGACCACGCCGGGCTCGCCAACGTGGAGTTCCGCCGGGCGGACATCTTCGACCTGCCGTTCGAGGCCGGGTCGTTCGACCACGTCTTCGTCTGCTTCGTCCTGGAGCACCTCTCGCGGCCCGTGGAGGCGCTTCAGGCGCTGCGGCAGCTGCTCAGGCCCGGTGGCACCATCACCGTCATCGAGGGCGACCACGGGTCGGCCTACTTCCATCCCCGCAGCGCCGCGGCGGAGGCGGCGATCCAGTGCCTGGTGGATCTCCAGGCCGAGGCCGGCGGCGACTCGCTGATCGGCCGGCGGGTGTATCCGCTGCTGATCGAGGCGGGCTTCGCCGACGTGCACGTCTCGCCCCGGATGGTCTACGCGGACGCCAGCCGGCCGGAGATGGTCGACGGCTTCACCCGCAAGACGTTCACCGCGATGGTGGAGGGCGTGCGAGAGGACGCGATCGCGGCCGGCATGATCGAGCGCGATGCCTTTGACGCGGGCATCCGCGACCTCCACAGGACGGCCGAGGCAAACGGCACGTTCTCGTACACGTTCTTCAAGGGCGTGGGGGCCCTGCTACCGTCCTGAGCGTTCGGAGGCCAATCGGGTCTCCGAGAGGTTCCGTTCCTAGCTGCGCTCGCTGCGCGTCCGGGGTCGCTGGATCTCCCCGACGTACACAAGGAGTAGCAGTCCAATGTCTCAGCAGAACTTCGCCGATCTCGGCGTGTCCAAAACCGTCGTGCGCGCACTCGCCGCACGCGGTTACGAAAAACCTTTCGCGGTCCAGAAGCTCGTGATCGCAGACGTACTGGCGGGCCACGACGTGCTCGCTCAGTCCCCTACCGGCAGCGGCAAGACGCTCGCATTCGGCGTCCCGCTTGCCGACATGATCGACCCCGAGTCGCGCCGTCCGGCAGCGCTCGTGCTCGCCCCGACTCGCGAGCTGGCGTGCCAGATCGTGGACGAGGTGCAGTCGATCTGCAACGAGCGTGCCCTGTCCGTCGCAGCCGTCTACGGCGGCGTGGGCCTCCAGGCCCAGGCCAAGCGCGCCGCCCGCGCCCACATCGTGGTCGCCACCCCCGGCCGCCTGGAGGACCTGCTCCAGCGCCGCGCCATCTCGCTCAAGCATGTGCGGGTGCTGGTGCTCGACGAGGCCGACCGGATGCTCGACATGGGCTTCAAGCCCGCGGTCGACCGCATCGTGTCGAATGTGCCCTCCGGGCGCCAGACGCTGTTCTTCTCCGCGACGCTCGAGGGCGCCGTGGGCAAGGTGGCCAAGGCCTACACGAAGGACGCCCGTCGCCACGAGCACCGGCCGGCGCCCGAGCGCCAGGCCGTGACCGAGCACCGCTTCGTGCATCTCGACCACCAGGCCAAGCTCGGCGCGCTCGTGCGCGAGCTCGAGCACACCGAACGTGGCCGCACGCTGGTGTTCGTGCGCACCAAGCGCGGCGCTGACCGGCTCGTCAAGCGGCTCAAGGCCCACAACGTGACCGCGGTGGCCATGCACGGCAACAAGTCCCAGTCACAGCGCCAGAAGGCGCTGGCCAGCTTCGAGGCCGGCCGTGTGGACACGCTCGTGGCGACCGACGTCGCCGCACGCGGCATCGACGTGCCCGACGTGACGCACGTGATCAACTTCGACGCCCCCGAGGACCGCGACGCCTACGTGCACCGGACCGGGCGCACCGGCCGGGCGGGACGCACGGGCACCGGGGTGAGCTTCGTGATGGGCGACCAGACCCGCGACATGCGCCGGATCGCGGCCGACCTCGGGCTGAGCCGCGAGTTCGACCGCGACCGGCGCTGATCGCGGCGGGCTGGGGTTCCTCAGCGAAGCGAGATCGCCGCCTGCTCCAGGAGGTCCAGCGCGTCCTGCAGGCCGTCCTCCATCCCTGACTCGATGATCGCGTCGCGGACCTCGGTGCTCGGGGCCTGAACCAGGATCTCGAGCGTCGTGCGTCCGCCGGCGTCGGCGAGCGTCATGGTGTTCACGGTCCCCGCGGCGTCCGGGTCCTCCACCGGCGCGCCCTCGTAGACCTCGGTCGAGACGATCCGCTCGTTCGGGACGATCTCGCGGTACTCACCGTGGAAGGCGACCTCGGTGCCGTCCTCGGTGACCATCGCGTAGCGCCACGTGCCGCCGACCCTCAGGTCGATCTCGCACACGGTCACCTCGCCGCGCTTGGCGTTCCACCAGCGCTTGACCAGCTCGGGCGTGGTCCACGCCTCGAACACCAGGTGCCTCGGGGCGTCGAACTCCCGCGTGATCAGGATCTGATCGTCGGTGGGGAGGGTGAGCTTTGCCGTACGGCTACTTGCCACTGCCATCTCCTTGCTCCTTCTGTTTGAGTTCCTCCAACACGACGTCGAGCTGCTCGAACCGCTCCGACCACGTGCGCTCGTACTCCTTGACCCAATCGTGGATGGGCTTGAGCGCGTGGCCGTTCAGCCGGTAGAGCCGCTGGCGTCCTTGCTCTCGCACGTCGACCGCGCCGACCTCCCGGAGCACCCGGAGGTGCTTCGAGACCTGCGGCTGGCCGAGGCCGAGCGTGTCCACCAGGTCGTTCACAGGGCGCTCGCCGCCGGCGAGCACGTCCAGGATCTCGCGCCGCCGCGGTTCGGCCACTGCGTTGAACGCGTCTGCGGTGGTCGCTGCTCGTGCCATGGCGAGCAATATATACCTATATCGGTATATGTCAAGTGCGGGGGCGGCTGCTACTCGCTCAGCCGCTCGGCCAGCCGGTTCATCCCCAGCTCCCGCGCGGCCGCGGCGCCGCCCGCCCGGTCGAGCTCGGCGTCCGGGGGCCGCTTGACCTTCACCGGACGCAGGGTCGCGATCTCGCGAAACGAGCGCAGGAGGTCCTGGTCGCGCCCGAGCGGGCCGTCCGCGGCGGCGCCGTCGAGCGCCGCCTCCAGCGAGCCGCAGCGGCCCAGGATCTCCGCCGCGCGCTTCTCGCCGATCCCCTTCGCGCCTGGGAGCCCGTCGGAGGGGTCGCCGCGCAGGGCGATGAAGTCGGGCACCAGCTCCGGCGGGATGCCGTAGCGCTTCTTCACCTCGGCGGGGTCGATCCGGTCGGGGCCCCGCTTGCCGCGGCCCCCGAGCAGCAGCACGTTCACGTTCTTCGTGGCGCACTGGAACAGGTCACGGTCGCCGGTGAGGATCAGCGCCTGCCCGCCGGACTCCTCCTCCAGCGCGGCGTAGGCGCCCAGCACGTCGTCGGCCTCGAGCTCGTCGTGGGCGTGCACCCGCCAGCCGAACGCCTCGAGCAGCGCCGGCGCGCGCTCCCACTGATGGGCCAGGTCGTCGGGCATGGGCGGGCGGTGGGCGTGGTAGGCGGGGAACAGCTCGGTCCTGTACACCGCGGCGTCCGGGCCGAAGGCCGCCACCACGGCGCGCGCCCCGTTCTCCTCGGCCTGGGCGAGCATCGTGTTCACGGTCCCCAGCAGCGCGTTCACCGGCCGGCCGTCGGCGCCCTTGATCTTGTCCGGCAGCCCGTAGAACGCCCGGTAGAGCAGGTAGGGCGTGTCCACCAGCAGCAGTGGGCCGGTCATGCGCGCTCGAACGTCCCCAGCTCCGCCAGCGGCCCGCGCTCGGCCACCCTGCCCTTCTCCAGCAGGAGCGCGTCCTCACACAGCCGCGACAGCTCCTCGTGGTCGTGGCCGGCCGCGACCACGATCCCCCCGGACTCGACGATCCCGCGCGCGCGTTCCTCCATTCCGCGCCTGAACTCGTGGTCCAGCGCCTCGTGCACCTCGTCCAGCAGGAGGATCCGCGGATCGAGGCGGTCGACCACGGCGAAGCCCAGGCGGGCGCGCATCCCCTGCGAGTAGGTCGACACGGGGTGCTCGAACTCGTCGCCCAGCCCGCTGCGCTCGTGCACGTCGTCGAGCGCCAGCCGCGACTCGGCCCGCGATGAGCCCCAGCAGCACGCCGAGCAGCAGGGCGTTCTCGCGGCCGGTGAGCGCGGAGGTGACACCCGCCTGGATCGACAGGAGCGAGCCCACCTGCCCCTCGATCGAGACCGTCCCGGCGTCGGCGGGCAGCACTCCGGCGAGCACGCGCAGCAGGGTGGTCTTGCCGGCCCCGTTCGGGCCGATCAGGGCCACGCTCTCGCCCCCCTCCACCTGCAGGTCCAGGTCGCGCAGCGCCCACGAGGTGGTGGTCCGGCGCCGGATCTTGGCCGCCATCGGGGTCATCGGGCGCTGCTGGCGATCGAAGGCGAACTGCACCCCGAGGCCCTCCAGCCGGATCGCGGTCACTCGAGCACCTTCGCCAGGTGCGGCGCCTCACGCCGGTACAGCCGCACGAACACGACCACGAACACCGCGGAGAACACGAACGGGTAGGCGAGCATCCACCACGCCGGCGCCTCCCCGTACTGGAGCACGGCGCGGTAGGACTCGAACAGCCCGGTGAGCGGGTTGATCTTCAGCACGTCGTCGGTGTATCCGTAGATCTGGCTGAGGGGCACCAGCCCGGGCGCGAGGAAGAACAGCGTGCGCATCAGCGAGACCAGGAACGCGCGCAGGTCGGGCAGCCACAGCGCGAACAGCGCCGCGGGATAGGCCACCGCCACGGCCAGCGACAGGTTCACGAACACCACCAGCGGCAGCCACACGATCGCCGCGGTGGGGGGCACGGCGTACACGGCCATCATCAGCACGAGCAGGAGCCCGCTGGCCGCGAACGCCATCGACTCGGTGAAAGCGGCGGCCGCGGGGAGGAAGATCCGCGGGAAGTCCATGTTCCCGATGATGGTCGCGCGGGCACGAGTGGAGTCCAGCGCGGTGATCACCGTGGCCATCACCAGCTGGAACGGCACGATCGCGCAGGCGACGCTCAGGCCGGGCTCGCCGCCGGGGCGGTTCAGCACCAGCGCCACCAGCGCGAGGTACACGCCGCAGAGGGCGAACGGGTCGGCCAGCCACTTGAAGAACTGCCACGGGCCGCGGCCGTAGCGGACCCGCATGTCGGCGGTGCCCAGTGAGACCAGCAGGTCCGCCGGGCGGCGGGCCCCGTTCACGCCGTGCGGATCGGCCGCTGCGCTGGGGCCGACGCCTCAGGTGCGACCTGCGCGCTCACCTCGGGTGGCTGCGGGCTCCCACCCTGCAGCAGGTGGATCGCCAGGCCGATGGGCACCGATGCCGCGGCCGTCAGGTTGTGCACCGCATGGAGCCCCACCCCGGCCAGCGCCTCGGCGGGACCGCGCCGGCGCAGGAGCAGCGAGTAGAGCGGCAGGTGCAGCGCCACCTGCCCCGCGAGCAGGGCGCACGCCGTCCGCGGGCGGCCCCGAAGCGCGGCCGCCGCGGCACCCAGGCTGGCCAGCGCACCCACGCGATGGCGCCAGGCCAGGTTGAGAGCCGTGGACGAATGACCGCGCCTGGCCAGGAGAGTGACCCACGGGATCCCGCGGCTCTTCAGGTCGGTCCGGACCATGCTCCTCAGCGTCCAGGCCTTCAGGTGGGTCCCCTGCAGATCGGGATCGAGCTCGATCCGCGCGCCGCGGTCCACCATCCGCATGCCCAGCTCGATGTCCTCCATCATCGGCGTGCGGTACTCCGTCGCGTCGAAGCCTCCGACGGCATGGAACTCCTCGCGCCTGATCGCGCCGAGGCCCGCCCAGAACGAGTAGGCCGGGCCGGGCGCGCCCTGGTGGACGTAGTGGTGGAACAGGTTGCGGAAGTGGGCGACCACGCCCTCGACCGCCGGCGAGTCGCAGTACGAGCCGAAGACGCCCGTGAGCCCGGGATCGGCCTCGAAGGCGCGGCGGATGCGGCGGAACGCGTCGGGATGAATGGCCACGTCGGCGTCGACGAACACGAGGATGTCGCCGGACGCCGGCAGCGCTCCGGTGTTGCGCGCCTGGGCCGGGCCCGAGTTCGCCGGCACGTCCACCACGATGACCTCCTCGGGGCCGTCTGCCGCGTTCTCGATCGCCCCGCGGCAGGCCGCGAGCGTCTCCGGCTGGTTGGTCGCCGGAACGATTGCCGTCAGGGACAGCGGCTCCAAGACGCGCGCGACACTACCGCACCCGCGTAGGGTTGCACCGTGCATGTGGCAGCCGTGAACATCGCCCGCGCGCTCGACGTCTACGGACTCGGCGTGCGTGTGGAGGGCGACTGGGGTGAGGTGGTCGAGTCCGTCGCGAAGGACTTCGCATGGTTCTCGGCCCCGAGCGCGGCCGGCGGGAGCGAGCGTGTGGTGATCGAACGCCGGCCGCCCGACTTCGACGCCTTCGGGCCCCTGACCGCCTCGTTCGTCACCCCGCGCAACGTGGTCTACGCGGACGGGCCGCGCCAGGTCGTGGACTACTTCGGCCGCGCCCTTTGCGTGGTCGACCGCGCCACCGGCACGGTCACGGTGCAGGGCGAGGACGCGCACCTCGTGCACGAGGCCGCCTACCTCTATCTCCTCTCCCGGGTGGGCGCGCACCTCGACGCTCAGGGATTGCCGCGCCTGCACGCGCTCGCGCTGTCCGGCGCTCAGGGCGGCGTGGCGGTGATGCTCCCGTCCGGTGGCGGCAAGAGCACGCTGGCGCTGCGGGCGCTGGGCGA
The DNA here is from genome assembly GCA_963761505.1 of uncultured Thermoleophilaceae bacterium. Classification (GTDB taxonomy): domain Bacteria; phylum Actinomycetota; class Thermoleophilia; order Solirubrobacterales; family Thermoleophilaceae; genus JAAYBF01. Next base: position 211,853 of record CAVXGW010000005.1, on the reverse strand, counting down.
CGAGCGGGTGAAGATCCTCTCCGAGGACACGCCCCTGCTGGACCGGCGCGGAACGCTGCATCCGTTCCCGCTCCGGATCGGGATCAACGCGACGGACGCCGAGCGGCTGCCGGAGGAGCACGTGCGCCGGATCGAGCGCATGGAGTTCCACCCCAAGCTGGTGCTGGACCTGGACGCCTTCGCCGACCGCATCGAGGCGGAGCCGCGCCCCCTGCGCCACCTCGTGATCGGGCGCCGGTCGCTCGGCCGTCAGGCGGCGCTCGAGCCGCTGCCGCGCCGGGCCGCCGCGGGACCGCTCTTCCGCGAGGCCGTGGTGGGGGTAGGGGTGTACCAGGGCATGGAGTTCGTACTCCAGCGCGGCATGCGCGACGTGGCCGGCAAGGCCGGGATCGCCGCCCGCCGCGCCGCCTGCTGTGCTGCCGGGCTCACCCGCGCGCGGGTGTGGAGCCTCACCCTGGGGCGGGATCATCACGCGAACTGGGATGCACTATCGGCCCTCCTGCGCTAAGTTGGCCCTCGTAAGGTCGGGTTATCAGCCCGGCAAGGAAGTGCAGGCGCTCGCAGTCGTTGCTCCACAGCATCCTCCGCGTACGCAGCACAAGACAGAACCGTGGAGGAATTCCACATGCCTACTGGCACAGTGAAGTGGTTTAGCGACGAGAAGGGGTTCGGCTTCATCACCCCCGATGACGGGGGCAAGGATCTCTTCGTCCACCACACCGGAATCTCGGGCGAGGGCTTCAAGTCCCTCACCGAGGGCTCGAAGGTCAACTTCGACGCCGAGTCGGGCGACAAGGGCCCCAAGGCCGTAAACGTCACCCAGGGTTAGTTCCGCGGGCGCCCGGTCCGGCATCCGCCGGGCCGGGCAGTCCTAGCCGTCCGTTGGGGGGAGCAGCTCCAGGGCTCGCTCCACCGGCCGCGCCAGCACCGCGCGGTCGCCACGCTCCACCACCGGCCTCTGCATCAGGGCCGGGTGCTCCGCCATGAGGGCGATCGCCTCCTCGTCCTCCACCTCGCGCTCGCCCAGCCCGAGCTCCTTGTAGACCGGCTCGCGCGCGCGGAACAGGTTGCGGGCCGGCTCGCCCGTCTTGCGAACCAGCTCCGCGATCCTCTCCCGCGGGAGCGGCTCCACGTGGTAGTCCACGCGGTCGAAGGAGATCCCGCGGTCATCGAGCAGCTCCGAGAGGTTGCGGCATGTGGTGCAGGTGCGCTTCTCGTAGACGGTCAGCTCGGCCACGCCGGGAGGATAGGCTGGAAGCCGATGGAACTCTCCCAGGGCGAGCACGTTCTCTTCCAGGGCCACCCCTCGTGGCGGTCCACGCTCACCTTCTACCTCAAGGGCCTGCTGGTCGTGGCGCTGGCGGCGGCCCTGGCCGCCGCCGTCACCGCCGTCGGCGACGAGTTCTCAGGCGGCGCCACGGGGGCCGTGGCCCTGGCCGCGCTGGCGCTGATGCTCGTGGCCGGCTACCTGATTCGCATGGGCACCACCTACACGATCACCAACCGCCGCCTTCACATCAAGCGGGGCATCGTCGCCCGTCGCACCCAGGAGGCGCGGCTGGAGCGGGTGCAGAACGTGAACACCGACCAGTCCGCGCTCGAGCGGATCCTGAAGGTGGGCACGGTGGACTTCGACACCGCCGGCGGCGGCGACTCGGACTTCGAGTTCAAGTTCAGGGGCGTGGCCGAGCCCGCCAAGGTCTCGCAGGCCGTGGACGAGGCGCAGCGCGAGCGCGCGGCGGACCAGCCGGGCGTCTAGCGACGCCGCCTTGCGCCGGCGGTTCCGCTAGTTCTGCGCGGCCGCCATGCGCTTCTCCATCTCCTCGGCCGGCACGTCCTCGACATGGGTGGCCACGCTCCAGCGGTGGCCGAAGGGATCCTCGAACTCACCCGACCGGTCGCCGTAGAACTTGTCCTCCACCGGGCGCAGCGCCTTTGCGCCCGCCTCGACCGCACGCTCGAAGACGGCGTCCACGTCCTCCACGTAGGCGTGCAGCATCACCGGCGTGCCGCCCACCGTCCTCGGGCCTTGGGCGTTCACCTCCGGCGCCTCGTCGGCCAGCATCAGCAGCGAGTCGCCGATGTCGAGCTCGGCGTGGCCGATCTTGTCGCCCGGCGCCGGCATGCGCATGCGCTCGGTGGCGCCCAGCACGTCGCGGTAGAAGTCGATCGCCGCGCTCGCTCCGTCGACGATCAGGTAGGGCGTTACGCGCGGGTAGCCCTCGGGAATCGGATCGACCATTGCCTTCGACCTCCTGCTCTCGATTGCGGGACGCCCGCAAACGCTACTCCGCCAGCGCGAGCAGGTCCTGCAGGTCCAGCGGCGCGGTGAAGATGGCCAGCTCCCCGCCCTCCTCGCGCGGCCACTCCTCCTCGGGGCGGTCGTAATACAGCTCGATGCCGTTGCCGTCGGGGTCGTTTAGATAGATCGCCTCGCTCACGCCATGGTCGGAGGCGCCGGTGAGCGGCACGCCCGCGTCGATGACCTTGCGCACCGCGCCGGCCAAGGACTCGCGGGTCGGGTAGAGGAAGGCCACGTGGAACAGCCCGGTGGTGCCGGGAGGGGGAGGGGACCCGCCGCGGCTCTGCCAGGTGTTCAGCCCGATGTGGTGGTGATACCCGCCGGCGGACAGGAACGCCGCCTCGTTGCCGAGCTGCTGCTGGAGGTCGAAGCCGAGCACGTCCCGGTAGAAGGCCACCGCGCGGTCGAGGTCGGACACCTTCAGGTGAATGTGGCCGACCTTGGTAAGTGGGTCTATCACCAGACCCAGGCTAGTAGGCTCGCCCGCGATGCGATCGGGGAGAGCAGCACTGGGGGCGGCGCTCGTGCTCGCGCTCGTGGCCCCGGCGGCGGCCGACGCCGCCAGCGTGAGGACGCTGGCCGGTGAGGACGGCGCGAACGTGGCCATCCGCCGCACCGAGTTCGGAATCCCGCACATCATCGGCGGCGGGTTCCGCGACATGGGCTACGGCTACGGCTACGCATTCGCCCAGGACAACATCTGCACGATCGCCCAGTCCTACGTGACGATCAGAGCCGAGCGGTCGCGCTTCTTCGGGCCCGAGCGGGACTGGAAGTTCGAGGGCAACGGCTCGACCGTGAACAACCTCAACAGCGACTTCTTCTTCAAGCGCATCATCCAGACGCGCGTGGTGGAGAAGCTGCTCGCGCAGAAGCCGCCCAACGGGCCGCGGCCCGAGATCACCCAGGGGGTGAGGGGCTACGTGGCGGGCTACAACCGCTACCTCCGCGACACCGGCGTGAAGAACCTGTCCGACCCCACCTGCCGCGGCAAGCCGTGGGTGCGCCCGATCACCGAGATCGACGTCTACCGCTACTTCTACAAGCTGGCCCTGCTCGCCAGCTCGGGCGTGGCGATCGACGGGATCGCCGGCGCGCAGCCACCCACCCCGGCGCTGTCGAGCTCCAGCCTCTCGACGTCCCGCCAGATGCAGCTGATCCGGGCGAACATCGACCGCTTCTCGCTCGGCGGCCTGGGCAGCAACGCCTACGGGCTCGGCGGGGACATGACCGCCAGCGGCAGGGGAATGGTGCTCGGCAACCCGCACTTCCCGTGGCAGGGGTCGCAGCGCTTCTACCAGTCGCACCTCACCATCCCCGGCAAGGCCGACGTGGCGGGCGCCTCGCTGTTCGGCGTGCCGATCGTGCTGATCGGCCACACCAAGGGGCTCGGCTGGAGCCACACCGTCTCCACAGCCCGGCGGTTCACGCCGTTCGAGCTGAAGCTGGTGCCCGGCTCGCCCACCTCGTATCTCTACGACGGGCAGATCAGGCAGATGAGCGCCGATCGCGTGACCGTGAAGGTGCCCGGCGCCGGGGGCAGGCTGGAGGACCGCTCGCGCACCCTGTACTCCACCATCCACGGGCCGGTCTTCACCTCGATCCTCGGGCTGCCCCTGTTCCCGTGGAGCTCCGCCCAGGCGCACGCGATGGGCGACGCCAACGCCGCGAACTTCCGCTACCTCAACCACTTCCTCGAGACCAACCTCGCCCAGAGCGTGCGCGAGTACGACCGTGTGCTGCGACGCAACATGGGCATCCCGTGGGTCAACTCGATCGCCGCCGACTCCAAGGGCGAGGCCTACTACGCCGACCTCGGCGTGGTGCCGAACGTGTCCAACGCGAAGGCGGCCGCCTGCAACACCGCGCTGGGCACGCAGACGACCTCGCTGCTGGGAATCCCGATCCTCGACGGCTCCCGCACGAGCTGCCGCTGGGACACCGATCCCGACTCGGTGCAGCCGGGCACGTTCGGCCCGTCGAAGATGCCGAGCATGTTCCGGCGCGACTACGTGACCAACTCGAACGACAGCTACTGGCTGTCGAACCCCAAGCAGCCGCTCGAGGGCTTCGCCCGGATCATCGGCGACGAGCGCACGGCCCGCGCGCTGCGCACGCGGCTGGGGCTGCGCATCGTCCAGCAGCAGGGCAAGTTCGGGCTGCGCGACGTGCAGAACGCGGTCTTCAACAACCGCCAGTACTTCGGGGAGCTGGGGCGCGACGCGCTTGTGGCGATGTGCAAGGCCAACCCGACGCTGTCGGGCAGCTCGGGGCCGGCGGACGTGAGCCAGGCCTGCGGAGTGCTCGAGCGCTGGAACCTGCGCGACGACCTCGACAGCCGCGGGGCCGTGCTGTGGCGCCGGTTCGCGAGCAAGGCGCTGGCCACTCCCGGCGGGCTGCCCACCGGCACGCCGCCGGGGGTGTTCGACGTTCCCTTCGATCCCAACGACCCGGTGAACACGCCGCGGGGGCTGAACACCGACAGCCCAACCGTGCGCGGCGCGCTGGCCGACGCCGTGAACGAGCTCCGCGGCCAGGGCATCCCGCTGGACGCCCGCCTGCGTGAGTACCAGTACGAGATGCGCGGCAGGGAGCGGATCCCGATCCACGGCGGCCCCGGCACGCTGGGGGTGTTCAACGCGATCAGCGCGCCGTTCAAGGCGGGGGAGGGCTTCCCGGACATCGTGCACGGCTCGAGCTTCGTGATGGCGGCGCACCTCAACGGCACCCGCTGCCCGGACTCGCGCTCGATCCTCACCTACTCGCTGTCGGCCAACCCCGAATCGCCGCACTACGCCGACCAGACGCGGCTGTTCTCGCGCAAGGGGTGGGTGGACATGCGCTTCTGCGCCGAGGAGATCCTGCGCGCCCGCCGGCTCGCCGTGCTCGAGCTGGGCTGCGTCCGGGACTCGGGGCTGCGATCCGCCCGCGTGCGCCGTGCCTCACGCCGGCGGGTGCGGCTGGCGTTCCGGCGGCGGCTGGCGCTGCCCGTGAAGGTGGAGGTGTTCCGGGCGTCGGCCGGGCGGCTGCGGCGAGTGGCTCGCACCCGGCGCTCGCGCTCGTTCACGCTGAGGCGGCGCCTGCGCTCCGGGGTGTACGTGGCGCGCTTCACCGCCCTCGGAGCCACCGCCAAGACCGACCGCCGCGACGTGGTGTTCCGGATGCGCCGCGGGCGCCCCGCGGTCGCGAAGCGCTCGATCTCTCGCCGGCGTGGATGCGGCGTGATCCGCTCCGCGGCGCTGCGCTCGCCGCTGTTCGGCGGCGCCCGCAGGCGCCCGCTGCGGGTGGCCTACAACCTCTCGCGCAGGGCGCGGGTTTCGGTGGCGGTGCTGCGCGGCCGGCGGGTGGTGGCCCGCAGCCGCACGCGCACCCGCCGGTCCGGCACCCATCGCGTCACGATCCCCGCCGCCGAGATCGGGCGGGGGGCCGTGACGGTGAGGATCGTGGCGAGGGTCGCCAAGCGCCGGTCCGTGGTGCGCCTGGCGGCCCGGCGGCTCTAGGGAAACCGCGCCAATATCTCCTCGGCGCCCGCGGCCAGCTCCTCGCGGGCCCCCTCCGCCAGCCCCGCCTCGTCGCGCTTCGCCAGCCGCTTCCCGCTCTCGTCCAGCACCAGCGGCACATGGGCGTAGCTCGGCTCGGGCAACGAGAGCAGGCGGGCGATGAGCAGCTGGCGGGGCGTGGTGTCCAGCAGGTCGTCGCCGCGCACCACCTCGCCCATTCCCTGGTCGGCGTCGTCCACGATCACGGCGAGGTTGTAGGCGTAGGCGCCGTCGTGGCGCCTGAGCACGAAGTCGTCCGCGGTCGCGGTGACCTCCCCGTGAAGCACGTCGGTGAAGGACACGGTCTCCGCCCGAGCGTCCAGGCGCAACGCGGGCGGGCGGCCGGCGCTTCGTTCGCGCTCGGCGCGCTGCGCGGCGGTCAGCTCACGGCACGTGCCCGGGTAGGCGCCCTCCGGCAGCGGGCCGTGCGGCGCCTGCGCGGCCTCGCGGATCTCCGCGCGCGTGCACCAGCACGGATAGACGCGCCCCTGGCGCTCGAGCTCCGCGAGCGCCTCGGCGTACAGCCCGTGCCGCTCGGATTGGCGCACCGGCTCCCCGTCCCATTCGAGGCCGATCGCGCGCAGGTCCGCGACCTGCGACGCCTCGTGCTCGCGCTTGGAGCGCTGGGGGTCGAGGTCCTCGATCCTCAGCAGGAACCGCGCCCCGGCCGAGCGCGCCCGCATCCAGGCCACCAGCGCGGTGCGCAGGTTGCCGGCATGCAGCGGCCCGGAGGGGCTGGGGGCGAAGCGGCCGTCGTGGTTGATGGCGCGAGGCTAGAGCTCGCGCGTGCCTACAGCCCGGCGGGGTGCCGCACCACGTAGCCGGAGCTCGAGCGCCCCTGCCCGCTCCAGCGGGAGCCGCTGGAACGGCGGGCGCTGGTGTCGAACCGGCGGCCGTTCACGACCATGTACACGTGGCCGGGGTTCGCGTAGATCGTGATGTGCTTGCCGCGCCCGGGCCGGCCGTAGGACATGAAGCCGCTCGAGTCGCGCGGCGTGCCGAGCAGGCCGCCGCCGTGGAGGGCGTACGACACCGAGCCCGAGCAGTCGTAGCCGGAGTCGCGGAACGAGCCGTGTCCGCCGCCGTACTTGTAGGGCTTGTAGGCGATCCGGTTGCCGGCGGCGATGACCCGCTGCACGACCGAGCTGCCGCCGCCCCCGCCGCCACGACCGCCGCGCTTGAGCATCTTGCCCGGGCCGATCCCGAGCGCCCGCCGCGTGGCGGGGCCGGCCACACCGTCGGCCACCAGGCCGCGGCGTGCCTGGAAGCGCTTGAGCGCACGCTCGGTCTGGGGGCCGAAGACGCCGTCGGCAGGAATCCCCAGCGCACGCTGCATGGCGGCCACGCCGCCGCCGCGAGAGCTGGCCTTGCGCGTGCGCGCCTTGCCGCCGCCACCGCCGCCCTTGCGCTTGAGCACCGGCCCGGAGCCGATGCCCAGCGCGGAGCGCGTGGCCGGGCCGGCGATGCCGTCCGCGGTCAGGCCGTGCTTTCGCTGCCAGCGCTTCAGGGCGCGCTGGGTCTGCGGGCCGAAGACGCCGTCGGCGGAGATGCCGAGCGCGCGCTGGAGCTTGCGCACGCCGCCGCCGCTGTGCCTGACGGCCGGCTTGGCCTCCGCCTCGGGCGGGTCGACCAGCCCGGTGCCCAGGGAGGCCGCGGGCACGCCGACGAGGCTGAACAGCGCCGCCAGCGACATGCCGCGCGGGGAGGGGGTGCGGAACTCGAAGTTGGTGGCCGCGGCCTCACGCCGCGCCTTGGCGCGCCAGCTCGACCGCTGCCAGACGCTGGGGTCGGTCAGGTCGCGCGGGTCCGCGGGCAGCATCTCCACGGCGCTCAGCCGCGGGCGCGCGCCCGCCCTCTCGCGGCGCTCGTGGGAGCGCTCGAGCGAGCGCGTCCATACGTCTCGGGAAGCAAGGTCCCGCTGGACCGAGCCCAAACTGATCACCTCGTTCTGTTCGAAATCGCGCCTACGAGGTGAGCTGTCGGGCTCGCACCGGTGAACCGGCGCTACCTCACGCTAAGGCGAGGATTCGCCCCCGCGGCCGTGGCGACCGCATGGTTCCCCCGTTCGCCACGGCGGACCGCGGCGATTCGGCTTGCGGCGTCGTTGTATCAGGCGAAAACCCTGCAAGTTGCAGGGAATCTTGCAAACACCCGATCCTGCACGAATCGACCCAGGGTTATGGAGACCCCACTCGCGCGTCATGCATGACGGTCAGGCACTCTCCGGCGCATCAGGGAAGGCTAGCAGCGAAAAGCTTCCTATTTCCGCACTGATTGAAGGAGAGAGCTTCCGCAAATTACGAGAGTTCAGCGTCTGCGGCCTAGTGGCTGAGATAGTCGCGCGCTCCAGACGGGAGAGGGGGGTCGCCACATGGGCGCTACCCACGAAGGGCAGGGCTTGTTCGCGGACTACCGGGCAAACGAGGAGGTGGGCGCCCAGCGATACCGGCTGAAGCAACTCGGAGCACTGAGCGGCAATGCGGGCAAAGACGATCGAGCCCGTCCCCTGGAGTTTGATGAGAGCGGCTTTCCCATCGCCCAACGCAACTCCAGCCTCGTCCGGCGGGTAGCTCGACTACTCAACCCGATGTAGCCCAGCCAGGCCCGGATCTCGTCGGAATGCTCCCCGAGCGCCGGCGGGGGACGGTCGTAGCGCACCGGATCCCGTGACAGCCCGATGGGATCGGCCACGGTGGGCACCCGCCCCTCGACGATCGGATCAAGCCCGAGTGAAGCCGCCAGCTCGAAGGCGGCGGCGACGTCGTTGACCGGCCCGCAGGCCACACCCGCCTCCGTCAGCAAGCGAACCCACTCGGCGGTCCCGCGGGAGCGCAGCACGTCCTCGAGCTCCTTCACCAGCTCGTCCCGGTGGGACACGCGCGCCGGATTCGTGGAGAACCGGGCGTCGGAGGTCAGCGCATCGAGGCCGAGCACCTCGCAGAGCACCGCGAACTGGCCGTCGTTTCCCGCAGCCACCGCGAGCGGCCCGTCGGCCGCCTGCAGGGTCTCGTATGGCGCGATGCTCGGATGCGCGTTGCCCATCCGCCCCGGCACCTCACCGCCCGCCACGTACGCGGACGACTGGTTGACCATCGCGGCCAGCACGCTGGACAGCAGGTTCACGTCCACCCGCTGGCCCTCGCCGCTGCGCTCGCGGGCCCTCAGCGCCGCCACGATCCCCACGGTGGCGAACAGCCCCGCCACCACGTCCACCAGCGCCACGCCCACCTTGCGCGGCTCGTCGTCGCCGGTGATGCTCATCAGGCCGCCCACGGCCTGCAGGATGAAGTCGTAGCCGGCCATCTGAGCGCCGCCCTCGCGGCCGAAGCCGGTGATCGAGCAGTAGACGAGCCCGGCGTTGCGCGCGCGCAGGTCGTCGTAGCCCAGGCCGTAGCGGTCCAGCGCCCCCACGTGAAAGTTCTCCACGAGCACGTCGGCCCGCCGCGCCAGCTCCCGGGCGAGCTCCACGTCGCCCTCGTCGGCCAGGTCCAGCTCGACGCTGCGCTTGTTGCGGTTCACCGACAGGTTGTAGGTGCTCTCACCGTCGCGGAACGGGGGGCCCCAGCTGCGCGTGTCGTCGCCCGCGCCCGGCCGCTCCACCTTCACCACGTCTGCGCCCAGGTCACCCAGGAGCATCGTGGCCAGCGGGCCCGCCAGCACCCGCGAGAAGTCCGCCACGAGCACGCCGTCGAGCGCGCCCACTGGACCTTCCCGCGACGTGTCACCGGAAATGACGGCTCCAGATCACCGCCAAGCGGCGCTGCTCCACTCCCTGCGTCCTTGCCTGGCGGCGCCTGGACCTCGTCATTTCTCGGCGAACGTCACGAGAAGGCCCACTCAGCCGAGCACGAGGTCCGCGGCCTTGCGCACCATGGCCTCGTCGCCGCCGATCAACAGCGTGGTGGCGATCGAGTCGCGCCACGCCTCGAGGTCGTGGCGGATCTTGTCCTCCGGCCCGATCAGCGCCAGCTTCTCGATCAGCTCGGTGGGCACCGCGGCGGCGGCCTCGTCCTTCTTGCCGTCCAGGTACAGGTCCTGGATCTTCTCGGCCTCGGCGTCGTATCCCATCCGCCGCGGCACGTCGTTGTGGAAGTTCGCCCCCCTCGCGCCCATGCCGCCGAAGTAGAGGGCGTACATCGGCCGCAGCATGTCGGCGGCTGCCTCGACGTCGTCGTGCACGATCAGCGGCACCGTTGCGCACACCTCGAACGAGTCGAGGTCCTTGCCCGCCTTCGCCAGCCCCTCGCCGAGGGCGTCGCGGTAGAAGTCCTGGTGCTCGGGCGCGAAGAACAGCGCCATCCAGCCGTCGCAGATCTCCCCGGCCAGCGCCACGTTCTTCGGGCCCTCGGCGCCGAGGAAGATCGGGATCCGCTCGCGCACGGGGTGAAGGGTCGACTTGAGCGGCTTGCCCAGGCCGGTGCCGTCCGGGTAGGGGAGCGGGTAGTGGGGCCCGGGCAGCCGTCACGCGATCCCCCCGACCCACGATGTCGCGCACGATCGCCACGTACTCGCGCGTGCGCGCCAGCGGCTTCGCGAACGGCTGGCCGTACCAGCCCTCCACCACCTGCGGCCCGGACACGCCCAGTCCGAGGATGAAGCGCCCGCCCGAGAGGTGGTCCATGGTCATCGCGGCCATCGCCGCGGCGGCGGGCGTGCGCGCCGACATCTGCATGATCGCCGTGCCGAGCTGCACCCTCTGGGTGGAGGCGCCCCACCACGCCAGCGGGCTGAGAGCGTCGGAGCCGTAGGCCTCGGCGGTCCAGATCGAGTGGAAGCCGAGCTCGTCCGCCGCGGCTATCGCCTCGGCCGCCCCCGGCGGAGGGCCGGAGGTCCAGTAGCCGGTGTTCAGTCCCAGTCCGAGAGCCATGGGCCCAACCCTATTCCGCCACGCAGCCGTCGAGATCGACGTCGAACGTCAGCTCCGGCGAGCCCGCGGCCTCCATCGCCTCCCGGACCGGCCCTGGGTCGGGCGCGTAGGCGAGCAGGAAGCCGCCGCCTCCCGCGCCCGTCATCGTCACGCCGCCTGCGCCCGCGTCCATCGCCGCCGCGCGCAGCCGCTCGAACCGCGGTGTGGTCACGAGGCGAAGCCGGCTGCTCTTGAGCTCCCACTGCTCGGTCATCATGTGGCCGAACCGGTCGAGGTCCCCCGCCTCGAGGGTGTCCGCCGCGGCGCGCGCCAGCTCCTCGGTCCGGTGAAGGTTGTCCAGCAGCTCGGGGTCGCCCGCGCGGGTGCGCTCGACCTGGTCGGCGAGGATCTCGGACGCCGACCGGCTCTGGCCGGTGAAGAACAGGAGGAAGCTGTCGCGAAGCGCCGCGCGGGTCGCCACCGTCAGCTCGAGCGCGCGCACGCCCACGGTTCCGTCACGCTCGAACGAGTACGCGTTCACGCCGCCGTGCGCCGCCGCGTACTGGTCCTGCTTGCCGACGGTGCGGCCGAGGTCGCCCAGCTCGATCGCGCACGCGGCCTCCGCCAGCTCGTCGGGCCACAGGTCGCGGCCGCCGGCCAGCTCGAGCGCCTTGATGGTGCACACCGTGTACGCGCCCGACGATCCCAGGCCGGTGCCGGGCGGCACGTCTCCGCTGGAGGAGAGCTCCAGCGCCCGGCCGTTCCAGTGCCGCCCGATGGCGGCGCGCAGGATCGGGTGGCGGATCTCAGCGGGGTCGTCCACCTCCTCCCGTTCGAGGTGCACGAGCCGGATCCGATCGCCCGCACCCGGGCTCACGGTCACGTGCACGCGGCGGTCGATCGCCGCGGACACCACGAACCCCCCGTGCTCGCGGTAGTGGGAGGGAAGGTCGGTGCCGCCCCCGCCCAGGGCGATGCGCAGCGGGGCGCGGGCGGAGACGGCGGCGGTCACGCGTGCATGATCGATGATCTCCCAGAACAACGAAGGGCTCCCGAGGGAGCCCTTCGCGTCGGAAGCCGTCCTCCGTGACGACTACGACTTGGCCTTCGCCCCCGCGGACACGCACTTGCCGAAGGCGTTGCGGTTGTTCGCGTTGGTGCCGTACTTCTCGGCGAACGCCTGCCGGTCGCGCGGCGCGCTCGGCGGCGCACTCCTTCGCGGCGCTCTTGCGAGCCTTGATCTTCGCGGCGTCGCGCTTGTCGGCGGCCTGCTTCTTCTCCTTCGCCTTGCCGGAGACGCACTTGCCGTAGGCGTTGCGGTTGTTCTTGTTGGTGCCGTACCTCTCGGCGAAAGCGGCCGCGTCGAGGGCGCGCTCGGCCTTGCACTCCTTCGCCGCGTTCGAGACGGCGGCCTTGCGCTGCTTCTCCTCGGCCCGCGCGCGGCGGGAGACGCACTTCCCGAACGCGTTCTTGCCGTTCTTTTTGCCGTACTTGACCCGGAAGGCCTCGCGGGTGGCCGCCGAGCTACCACGTTCCGCCCTGCACTCCTTGGCGGCGTTGGTCTTGTCGGTCTTGGTCGGCTTGGCCGCAGCGCCTGCGGGCGCCAGCAGCGCCAGAGCGGCCGTGGCCGCGAGAACTCGCTTCATCGGTGGGTCCGTCCTTTCATCGATTTGCCCCTGGAACGCAGGCGGAAAGGGAAAGTTCGTGAGTTTCCGGCGAACCTCGACGGCCTCACCGCGTTCCGGTACAAAGTGGAGCAGTGGGTTCACCATCCATCCCAGTTCCCGCCACGGCGCGCGGGCCGGTCGTCGAAGCGGTTGCTTGCGCTCCGCGGGGACGACCATCTCGTGGCGCGGGTCCAGGCCGGCGACGAGGCCGCCTTCGAGGTGCTCTACGAGCGCCATGTGGCGGGCGTGCTGTCGTTCTGCCGCCACATGCTCGCCGGCCAGGAGGAGGCGGAGGACGCCGTGCAGCAGTGCTTCGCCTCGGCGTACCGCGACCTGGACGGCGGGTCGCGGGAGATCAACTTCAAGCCGTGGCTGTACACGATCGCCCGCAACCGCTGCCTGTCGTTGCTGCGAATGCGGCGGGAGCAGGCGCGCGAGGAGGTCGAGGTCTCCACGGCGGGACTGGGCGAGGAGGTGGGCCGGCGCGCCGACCTGCGCGAGCTGGTGTCAGACCTGCACGACCTCCCCGACGACCAGCGCGAGGCTCTGGTGCTCACCGAGCTCGGGGACCTCACCCACGCGGAGGTCGCCGAGGTGCTCGGCTGCGAGGTGCCCCAGGTGAAGGGACTGGTGTTCAGGGCACGCGCCGGGCTGATCGAGCGCCGTGACTCACGCGCCGCGCCGTGCGAGGAGATCCGCATGGAGCTGGCGGCCGCCCGGCGCGGTGGCCTGCGCCGCGGCCGGCTGCGCCATCACCTCAAGAGCTGCCCCGGTTGTGAGCAGTACCTGCAGGAGCTGCGCAGCCAGCGCAAGATGCTGGCCCTGGTCCTGCCGGTAGTGCCCTCGCTCGGGTTGAAGGGCAGTGTGCTCGCCGCCACCGGGATCGGCGGCGGCGGCGCCGCGGGCGGCGGCGTGCTCGCCGGACTGGCGGCCTCGGGGCCCGTGGCGGGCGCGACGATCGCCAAGGTCGCCGCTGTGGGCGCGCTGGCGGGCGGTGTCGGGCTTGCCGGCCAGGCCGTGACGGGCAATGACGAGAAGGCTCCGCCCAAGGCGCCGGCCGCCGTGGCCCCGCGCGGAGAAGCGCCGGCCGCGCCCGCACGATCTGCGGTGCCGGGATCGCGGCCGATCAAGGGGAGCCGCGGCGCGCGCGGTGCCGAGCGGGGCCGCAAGGTCCGTCGCCGCGGCGCGGGCACGCCCGGCGAGAGCGCTCCCGGCCGCCTCAAGACCGGGCAGCCGAAGGGGCCGCCGCCGCGCGCGGCCGTCCCGCGGGGATCGACGGTGGCGCCGGGCGCCCGTGGCAACAGGCCCGCCGCGCCCCCGGGCCGGGTGAAGGACTCCACCCCGTGCCGGCAAGCGGCCGGGCGCTCGGGGGAGCCGGCCGGCCGCTGACGGCGGGCGGCAAGGGCGCGGACAAGTAGCGCGCTGGCCGCCCCCGCCCTCACCGAGCTCACCGTGGCCGCCGACCCCTCCGCCTGGGCGGCAGCCGGCTTCGACGTTCGCGACGGCGCGGCCGACATCGGCGGCGTGCGGATCGCGTTCGCCGGTGAGGGCAAGCGCATCGTGCGCTGGGCCCTGCACGGCTACGGCGGGGAGGACCTGGACGGCCTGCCCACCGAGCCCGCCGCGGGGCCGCCGGCCGAAGACGGCCCGCGCCCACCCCAACGGCATCGACCGGATCGACCACGTGGTGGCGTTCACGCCGGACATGGACCGCACGGTCGCCGTGCTGGAGGCGGCTGGGCTCGACCTGCGCCGCCGACGCGAGGGGCCGACCTCGGCGGGATCGCGCCGTCAGGCGTTCTTCCGGGTCGGCCGCCCGATCCTCGAGACCATCGAGCACCCCCCGCATGCGGATGCCGCCGCCGATATGGACGCGCCGGCGCGCTTCTGGGGCCTCGCGTTCTCCACGCCGGACCTCGATGCGTGCGCCGCTGCGCTGGGCCCGCTGGCCGGCGAGCCGAAGGACGCGATTCAGGAGGGCCGGCGGATCGTGACCGTGCGCAGGGAGGCCGGCCTCGGCCTGCCCGTGGCGATCATGTCGCGCTGAAGGCCGGGTCCTCCGGCGCGAGCGCCACCTCGCTGCGCTCGCACGCCATCAACAGGGCGGCCGGGTCGCCGCCCATCTCCTCCCACCGGGCGGCCGCGCGCACGTGCATGTGGTCGAGCTGCTCGTCGGTGTGGAGCGGATCGTGGTGGAACAGCAGCGTGCGCCTGGCCTCCACGCGGCGCGCGAAGCACAGCGCGTCCGACATGGCCGAATGCCCCCAGCCGACGTGGTCGGGGTACTCCTCGTCGGTGTACTGGCAGTCGTGCACCAGCAGGTCGGCGCCCTGCGCCAGCTCGTAGCCGGAGATCCACTCGGGCTCCAGCTCGTCGAGGTCCGCGCCCAGCGCGGGCTCGTGGTCGGGGATGTAGCACAGCGTCTGGTCCCCCTCGGTTATCCGGTAGCCGAGCGTGGGGCCGCGGTGGGTGACCGAGGCCGCCCGGATCCGCGCCGGGCCGATCTCCCACTCCGTGGCGGGAGCGTCGCGGAAGGCCACGTCGCACGGCAGCTCGCGCACCTCCACCGGCGACAGCGGCGCGGAGATGTAGCGCGCGATCCGGTCCTCGAGCGTCGCCTCCGCGGACTCGGGACCCCAGACGGTGAGCTCCGAGCTCGGGCGGAAGGCGGGCGCGAAGAACATCAGCCCCTGGATGTGATCGAGGTGGAGATGGGTGAGCAGGATGTTCACGTCGCGCGTGTCGCCCCAGGCGATCCCCATCGAACGGATGCCCGTGCCCGCGTCCAGCACGATCTCCGTGCCGTCGCGCAGCGTGACCTGCACGCAGGAGGTGTTGCCGCCGTAGCGGGTGGTCTCCGGGCCGGGCGCCGGCACCGAGCCGCGCGCGCCCCACACGTGCACCTTCACGGGCTCTCCCAGAAGAAGACCATCGCGCCGCGCTGGCCGCCGGCGGCGACGATCGGCAGCGCGCTCGCCTCGATCCGCGTGTCCGCGCCGTCATAGGAGCGGATGTGGAAGCGCGAGTGCCCGGCGCGTCCGCGGAGCAGTCCCCGGGTCAGGTCCAGGTCGCCGAACATGATCGGCTCGCCCTCGTCGTCGAACGGCCCGTGCTGGCGGCCCCACTCCTGCGCGGTCATCGGACCGGTCTCCTCGAACCGGCGGCCCAGCAGCTCGCCCGCGGCCTCGTTGTAGAACGCGATCATCCCCGCCTCGTCGGTGAGCAACGCCGCGGTCGAGAGGCTCGAGAGGAGGTTCCTCGCAAGGATCAGCTCGAGCGGCCGCTGCACGCCGTCCACCGCCAGAGCGTACTCGCAGCCGGGTTAGGATCGCGCCTGTGCAGACGACCGACCTGCGACGGATCACCGCTGCCGCACTGGTGCTCGCGCCGGCGCTGTTCCTGCTCGACAACATCCTCCACCCGCGGGAGCTGGCACGGGGAAACGAGGCCGAGCAGCTGGCGGAGATCGCCGACGCCTACCAGCGCTGGCAGGCGGCGCACGCGATCGGGTTCGTCTCGGTGATCGTGTTCGCGGTCGCGGTGGCCGGGCTGGCGGCGCTGATCTACCGCACGGCGCCGCGCGTGGGGCTGGCCGGTGGCGCGCTCGCCATCGCCGGCCTGATGGGCCTGGCGGCGGCGATCACGATCGACGGATACACCTGGGGCGTGCTCGGCGAGGTGTCGGCCCGCCCGGACGTCGACGCCGCGACCGTGGAGCGCGCGTTCAAGGACGTGCAGGAGTCCGACTGGTCGCTCGTCTACTACCT
Source organism: uncultured Thermoleophilaceae bacterium (assembly GCA_963761505.1). Taxonomy (GTDB): domain Bacteria; phylum Actinomycetota; class Thermoleophilia; order Solirubrobacterales; family Thermoleophilaceae; genus JAAYBF01. The sequence continues at coordinate 195,732 of CAVXGW010000005.1, read as the reverse complement.
CACGCCGCTCGGGTTCACCCTCGGGATGATGGTGCTGGTGGTGGGGGCGGTCCGCGCCCGGCTGGCGCCCGTCTGGGCGGGGGCGCTGCTCGCCCTCGGCGTGCTGATGGTGAGCACCGAGACGGCGATCATCAGCAACGTCTACTTCGTGGTCGGCGCGGCGGTGCTGCTGGCGGGCGGCGCCTCGGTGGCCTGGTCGATCACCACGCAGGCCGCCGATCTCCACGTAGCCGCCTGTGCCCTCCGGGTATCGTCGCGCGGCACCACGTCGATCACCGATCCCTCGCCCTGGTGGATCGTGAGCGGGCGGCCGAGCAGCGCCCCCAGCCTGACCGCCGCCGAGCCCGTGGCCTCGTCCTCCTCGATGCCCAGCGCCACCGGGAACACGCGCGCCCTCACGATCGTCTCGTCCACCCAGGCGTACCTGGCCGCCAGCCCGCGCTCGCTGGCAGGCGGACCTGGCAGCGCCTCCACCTCCGCGGGTGAGCCCAGCTCCTCCCACTCGTACTCGGGCTGCCACTCCGGGCGCCCCGCCACGAACGCGCGCTCGCCCTCCACGCGCGCGGGGACCTCGCCGGCGGGCGGCCGCAAGGCGGTCGGGGAGTGCCCGTGCCGGGCGAGCAGCCAGGCCGTGCCCACCAGCGGGTGACCGGCGAACGGCAGCTCGACGGCGGGGGTGAAGATCTGCAGCGCGCCGGTGTCGGGATCGTCCACGAAGACGGTCTCGCTGAAGCCCAGCCGGGCGGCCTCCGCCTGGCGCTCGGCCGGCTCGAAGGAACCCCCGTCGAGGTAGACGCCAAGCGGGTTTCCGCCGCTTCCGTCCGGTGCGCAGAACACGCGTAGGACGGTCAGGTGAGCCATGCCCGGCATCCTCGCTGCTACCCTCCCGCGCTGTCAAAGGCCGAGTCGCCATCCCCCAGAGGGGTGACGAGCGGGGGAACCACACGCCTCATCGGGGCGAATCGCGGCACTGCCGCCGCGTAGCGCGATCAACCGCGCGAGCCCGTCAGCTCACCTCGTAGGCCCGGACGAAGGAGTACACGAGTGAGTTCGCATTTCCGTGCCGGCGCGCTTGCGCTGGCATCCATAGCGGCCGTGCTCGCGATCCTGCCCGCCGTGGCGGGCTCGCAGCCCCTGCAGCCAATCCCCACGTCGCTGGCGACGCAGGTCGAGCGCCTGGCGAAGCAGTTCCAGCGCGAGCACGAGCGCCGGCCGGCCTTCCCCGTCGAGGGCCAGTTCAACTGGGGCCAGGGTGGCGCGCAGTTCGGCGCCGGCCGCGGCGGGCGCTCCCATGAGGGCCAGGACGTGTTCGCCCGCACCGGCACGCCGCTGGTGGCGGTGCGCCGCGGCAGGGTGATCGAGACGGGCAACGACGGCGGCCGCGGCAACTACGTGGCGATCTTCTCGCCCGACAGCGATCGCACCTACGTCTACCTGCACATGAACGAGCCCTCGCGCGTGCGGCCGGGCGGGCGCGTGATCCCGGGGCAGCGCGTGGGCAGCGTGGGCTGCACCGGCTCCTGCTTCGGCGATCACCTGCACTTCGAGGTCCGTCGCGGCCGCGACACCGACGGCCCCGCCGAGAACCCGCTTCCCGCGTTGCGGCGGTGGGCGGCGAGCAGCCACGCGAGCGCGACGCTCCCGCCCGGCGCCAACTAGCGCAGCGCCACCTACGATCCCGTCCGTGTCTGGCCTGCTCAGAAGTCTGTTCGCGGCGGCCGCGCTGGCGGCGGTGGCCCTGCCCGCGCCGGCGGCGGCCGACCCCATCCCCGAGGACCCGGTGTCCGAGCGCCCGGCCGAGTTCGAGGGCAGCCCGGCCAAGCCGCGCCGGTTCGACTCGCCCGAGCCCCCGCGCCATCCGTTCATGGCGCCCAACGGCGCCAGCAACATCCACAACGACGCCTACCAGACCGACGTCTACCGCGGTCCCGGGCCGCTCGGCCGCGGCACCCGCGTGAACTCGGTCTTCGAGGCGGCGGACTGCGCCTCGGTCACCTTCGACTCGCGCGGCCGGATCGTCACGATCTGCGTGGGCCTGCAGGGGCCCCGGCTCGAGGTCAAGGACCCGCGCACGCTCGAGGACCTGGCGTCGATGGCGCTGCCGCCGCGCAACCCGGCCGGCGCCTCGAACCTCTTCACCGACTTCTCGGGTGGCGGCTACTTCTACCTCGACAACCGCGACCGGGCGATCTTCCCGACCACCTCGCGCCACGTGTTCGTGGTGGCCGTGCGCGCCGACGGGTCCCTGCGGATGGAGCGCGACTACGACCTGACCGGCGCGGTCTCCGACGGCGACAAGATCATCTCGGCGCTGCCGGACTACTCGGGGCGGATCTGGTTCGCCTCGGTCCGCGGCGTGGTCGGCAGCCTCGACCCCGCCACCGGAGCGGTGCGCTCACGCGCGCTGGGGGAGGAGATCGGCAACTCCTTCGCCGTCGGCCGCGACGGAGCGGTCTACATGGTCACCACCAAGGCCCTGTACCGGCTCCAGGCGGCCGCCGACGGCGCGCCGACCATCGTCTGGCGCGAGGCCTACCGCAACACGGGAGCGACCAAGCCGGGCCAGGCCAGCCCGGGCTCGGGCACCACTCCCACGATCATGTCGGGCGACCGGATCGCGATCACCGACAACGCCGACCCGATGAACGTGGTGGTCTACCGCGGCGCGCCGCGGCTGAGCGGCCGGCGCAAGATCTGTGAGCAGCCGGTCTTCCGGCGCGGGGCAAGTGCCACCGACCAGTCGCTGATCGCCGTGCGCAACTCGCTGATCGTGGAGAACAACCACGGCTACTCCGGTCCCGCGGCCACCACGCAGGGCGCCACCACCGAGCCCGGGCTGGAGCGGGTGGACATCAAGAAGGACGGCTCCGGCTGCCGCACGGTCTGGCGCAGCCGGGAGATCGCGCCGAGCGTGGTGCCCAAGGTCTCGCTGGAGACCGGGCTCGTCTACACCTACACCAAGCCGCGCGGCGGCGGACGCGGCGATCCGTGGTACCTCACGGCGCTCAACCTCTGCACCGGCCGCACCGAGTTCCGCCGGCTCGCTGGAGCCGGCCTCGGCTTCAACAACAACTACGCGCCCGTGACCCTGGGCGCCGGCGGCGCCGCCTACGTGGGCGTGATCGGCGGGCTGGTGCGGTTCGCCGACGCCACGCCTCCGGCGGGCCCGCCCGCTTCGGCGCGCAAGGGGTGCCCGCAGCGGCCGCGGTTGCGCCTGCTGGCGCGGCGCGCCCGCCGGGGCTGCCGCGTGGTGGCGCGCATCGGCGGGGAGGACCGCAGGCTGGTCCGGCGGGCGGCGTTCAGGGCGGGGATCGGGCGCCGCCGGGGCGATCGCCGCAGCCCGTTCCGGCGCGTGCTGCGCGCCGAGCGCCGCAAGCTCACCGTGCGCGCGTTCGCCCGCCTGCGCGACGGGTCGACGGCCCGGCTGACGGCGCGCGTGCGCCGCTGCCGCTAGCCCTCCGAGCGCTCGATCAGCTCGATCCGGTAGCCGTCCGGGTCGCGCACGAAGCAGATCCGGGTGCCGCCGTCGCCCACCGTGTAGGGCGGGCGCTCGGGCTCGATGCCCTCCTCGGCCAGCTCGGCGAGCCGGCCGTCCAGGTCGGCGACGGTCACCGCGATGTGGTTGTAGCCCGTGCCCAGCTCGTAGGAGTCGACGCCGTGGTTGTAGGTGAGCTCCAGGCGCGGGCCGTCGCCGGGGAGGCCCATGAAGACGTTGATCGCCTCCTCGCCCAGCTCCATCCTGCCGACCTCGTCGAATCCGAGTGCCCGGTAGAAGCGAACGGACCGGTCGATCTCGCCGATCCGGTAACAGGTGTGAATCAACTCGCTGGCCATCCGCCAGAGGGTAGCCTGCGCACCGTGGACGCCGCGGCGCTGAGGAACCGGCTGGTGATGGCCACCAGCATGTGGAGGGAGACCACCGACGAGCCCCTGCCCAAGATGCCCCCCGGAGACCCCGCCCAGCAGATCCAGGACTTCGAGCTGAAGGTGGTCGACCTGCTTTTCAAAGAGGCCACGCCGGAGACGGCGCGGCGGGTGGCCGACCAGACCTGGGACCTCGTGCACGACCGCTCAGACGAGGATCCCGTGAAGCTGCGGGTGGTCAAGGGCCACGAGGCGCTGGCCAAGCTCTCCACCGAGGGCTCGCCGAACGCAGAGGGGTGACGGGCGGGCGGTGAATGCCTGAGCGCGTGTTCGTGACGGGCGCGCTGGGCTTCATCGGCCGGGCGTTGGCCGACCGCTATGCCGCCGAGGGCGCCGAGGTCCGCGGCGTGGACGTGCGGGCCGACCCCGATCGAGGCGTGGTGGCGGGTGACGTGGCCGCGGCGGGCGACTGGCAGCGCCACGCCGAGGGCTGCGACCTGGTGATCCACACCGCGGCGGTGGTGTCGATGCGCGACGACCCCGAGCCGATCTGGCGCGTGAACGTGCTCGGCACCCGCCACGCGCTGGACGCCGCGCAGGGTGCCGCACGCTTCCTGCACCTGTCCTCGGTCACCGTCTTCTCGTTCGACTTTCCCGACGGCGTGACCGAGCAGCACCCGATCCGTGCGAACGGGGTCCCGTACGTGGACACCAAGGTCGCGAGCGAGCAGGTGGTGCTGCAGGCGCACGCGGCGGGGGAGGTGGAGTGCACGATCGTGCGGCCGGCCGACGTGTACGGCCCGGGCTCGCGGCCGTGGACCATCCTCCCCGTGGAGGAGATGGCGCGGGGGCGGATGGTGCTGCCGGCGATGGGCCGCGGCGTGCTCAACCCCGTCTACATCGACAACCTGGTGGACGGGATCGCGCTGGCGGCCGGGTCCGCCGAGGCCGCCGGCCAGGTGTTCACCGTGGGCGACGGCGTCGGCGTGACCACGCGCGAGTTCTTCGGCCACTACGCCGGCCTGCTCGGCAAGAAGGTGCGGGTGGCGCCCACGGCGGTGGTGAAGCCGCTCGCGGCGCTCGCGATGCGCCTGCCGGGCGACCCGGGCGAGCTCAACCCGGCCGCGATCGACTACATCGCGCGGGGCGGCACCTACTCGATAGAGAAGGCGCGGCGTGTGCTGGGCTACGAGCCGAAGGTGAGCTTCGAGGAGGGCATGCGCCGCACCCTCGACTGGCTGCGGGCGGAGGGCTACGGCGCGTGATCGGCCCGAGCCCGGAGGAGCTGCGCGTGCTGGGCTGCCTGATCGAGAAGCAGCGCACCACCCCCGACGCCTACCCGCTGAGCGTGAACGCGCTGCGGCTGGCGTGCAACCAGAGCACCAACCGCGACCCGGTGGTGGACTGGGACGAGAGCACCGTGCGCCGGGCCGCCCAGCGGCTGGGCGAGCGCGGCTGGGCGCGCTTCACCAGCGGCGCGGGCAGCCGCGCCGCGAAGTACCGCCAGGTGTTCGACTCCGCGCTGGGGCTCTCGCCGGGCGAGACCGCCCTTCTCGCCGTGCTGATGCTGCGCGGCGCCCAGACCCCGGGTGAGCTGAAGACCCGCACCGACCGCATGCACGGCTTCGGCTCTCTGGCTGAGGTGCAGGAGACGCTCGACGGGCTGATCGAGCGCGAGCTGGTGGCGGCGCTCGCGCGGCGGCCGGGTCAGAAGGAGCAGCGGTACGTGCAGCTGCTGGGCGGTGAGGAGGAGGCCGAGGAGGCGCCGGCGGTCGCGGCCGCGCCGGCCCCGGCGGAGCCCGGTGCCCCGTCGCTCGAGGAGCGGGTGGCCCGGCTCGAGGCCGAGGTGGCGGCGCTGCGGGAGGAGCTCGGCGGCTAGCCGTCGATCACCGGATCAGCACCGGCGTGCCGTAGGGCACGCGCGGATACAGGTCCACCACGTCGCTCACGTGCATCCGGATGCACCCGTGCGATGCGCGGCTGCCGATCGACCACGACTCGCTCGTGCCGTGGATGCCCACGCTCCCGGTCACTCCCAGCCAGCGCGCCTTGAGCGGGTTGTCGGGCGCGCCGCCGGGCACGGTGCGGCCGGCGTACGAGCCGGCCCAGGGCCGGTTGGGCGCGGTCCACGACGGGTTCACGCGCCTGTCGCTGATGCGGAACAGGCCCGACGGCGTGTCGTAGCCGGCGGCGCCGACGGCGATCGGGTAGCTGCGGTCGTAGCGCAGGCGCTTGAACAGCCGTAGGCGGAAGCCGCCGCGGTCGATCGTCACGATCGTGCGGTTGCGCCGCGCCAGCCCGGCGTGGGTGATCGCGGGCCGCACACGCCGCCGCCTGCCGCTCACCGCGCGCCGGCGAAGCGGGTCCAGCACCGCGCGGTTGATCGCCCGCCGCAGCCGCCACTGCACCAGCGCGCTGCCGTTGCGGCCCTTGCGCCGGATCATCCGCCGGACGGTGATCCGCAGGCGGGCGTTGCGCGGCGCCACGAACAGCCGCCGGCCGACGCGAGCCACGAACGCCCGCACGGCGGCGCGCCGGTAGGTCACGAACGGCGCCACCTCCAGCTCTCCCTTCAGCCCGGCGCGGTAGGCGCGGCGGGCGGTGCGATCGCCCGCGAACTTCAGCCCCAGCTCGCGCATGCCGAGCCGCGTGGCGAAGCGTCCCGCGCTCACCCGGACGGGCGAGCGCAGCCGCTTACCCAGCCTCTGCTCCAGGACGATCGCGGCCTGCGAGACCGCCAGCCCGCCAACCGGCACCCCGCTGACGGTGACCCCGGGGGCGATGATCTTCGGCTCCGGCGCCGCGGAAGCAGGCGCGGCAAATGCCAAGGACGCAACCACGGTCGCGACGGCCCACCGCATGCAAGCCAGGGTACCCCCGGCCGGCCGGAGCGCTAGACGCTTGCAGGCTCGTGTTCAGCGATGAAGCGCAGCACCAGCTCGTTGAACTCCTCGGCGCGCTCCATCGTCAGCCCGTGGGGCGCGCCCTCGAGCACGGTGAGCTTCGCGCCCGGGATCAACTCCGCGATCTCCTTGGACTTCCAGACGGGTACGAGGATGTCGCGCTCCCCGCCGATCACGTGCACGGGCATCGTGAGCGACGGCAGCCGGTCGCGCGCCTCGTGTCGCGAGCTGGCGTCGAGCTGGCGCGCGAACGCCTCGGGCGGCTGGGGGTGGGGGTTCTGCAGCATCAGGTTGCGAGCGAACTCGACCTTGGCCGGGTCCTCGAACAGCTCCTCGGAGAGGTTGAGCAGCAGCAGCTCGTCCACGTGGCGCTCGCGCGGCGTCTCGAGCACCCGTGCTCCCCACGTCTTCGAGAGCACCCGGCCCCAGTGGCCGGTTCCGGCGAACGTCACGGTGAGGGTGAGCGTGCGGATCCGGTCGGGCGCCGCCAGCGCCATCTCCTGGGCGATCGCGCCGCCCATGGAGACGCCCAGCAGATGGAAGCTCTCCAGGCCCAGCGCGTCGGCCAGGTCGAGCGCGTCCCGCGCCATGTCGGCGATCTCGTACGGGCCATCCGCCATCGACGAGCGGCCCACGTCGCGGTTGTCGAAGATCACCGTGCGGTGGCGCTGGGAGAACGCCGGCACCTGGAGGACCCATGCCAGCACATCTGCCGACAGGCCCATCACGCACAGCAGCGGCTCGCCGTCGCCGTGCTCCTCGTAGTAGATGGTGGTGCCTGAAGTCGTCTCTACGACTGCCACGTGGGTGCCAGCGTACCGTTTGGATTACCCCGTGCGGGCATCCTGCCCGCACCTCTGATGGTCTTGGAAGCCATCCTGGCTTCCTTGAACGGCGGCTTCGCCGGCCTCCTAGGCCTTAGGCTTCTGCCTCCTAGGCCTTGCGAGGGAAGATCGTGTAGCTGCCGATCGCCGTGGCGATCAGGCGCCCGTCCTCGTGGCGGACCTCGCTGCGCAGCGTGGCCAGCCGGCGGTTGCGGCGATCCATCTCGGTCGTGCACACGATGTCGCCCTCGGTGGCGGTCTGCACGTAGTTGATCGAGATCGACACGGTGGCGATCCCCTCTTCCTCGGTCGTCTGCCGCCAGAGGGTTGAGCCCATGCAGTAGTCGACCATCGCGTAGGTCACGGCGCCCGAGAGCATCCCGGCGGCGTTGATGTGGCGCTCCTCGATCGTCAGGCGCAGGGTGTCCGCGCGGTCCCAGCGGAAGCCGAGGTAGCCGCTGATTCCGTCTATTCCCTCGGGCCCTGGACGCGGCAAGCAGCGGAGTCTACGCGCGCCCTGCCGACAAAGTTACCCCGTGCGGGCATCCTGCCCGCACCTCTTATGGGGCTGGAAGCGTCCCGCTTCCTTCTGTGGCCGCCGACCAGAACACGTGCAGCGCGCAGCAGCCGAGAGCCGCGGCCAGGCGGCGGGCCATGTCGAGCTCTTCGGCGGTGTGGTTGGCGGGCAGGGTCAGCAAGTCCGCAATCCAAGGTAGGACAGGTCCGGGGGTTCCGCCAGCGCCCGGGGGCGTCCCTGGCCAGCCAGCCAGTTTTTGTATCGTCCCTGGGAGTGGACGCCGCGTCAACAGCCCGCTGCGCGGTGATCGGCGCGGGCTCCTCCGGGATCGCGACCTGCCAGGTGCTGCACGCGCGCGGCATCCCGTTCGACTGCTTCGAGAAGGGCTCGCAGGTGGGCGGGAACTGGCGCTACATGAACGACAACGGCATGTCGTCGGCCTACGACTCGCTGTCGATCAACACCTCGCGCAGGATCATGGAGTACGCCGCCTACCCGATGCCCGAGGCCTATCCGGACTTCCCCACCCACCGGGAGATCGCGGCCTACTTCGACGCCTACGTCGACCACTTCGGCTTCCGCGACCGGATCCGCTTCCGCACCGAGGTGACCCGGGTCGAGCGCGCCCAGGGCGGCTGGGCGGTCACGCTCGACGACGGGAGCACGACCACCTACGGGTCGGTGTTCGTGGCCAACGGCCACCACTGGGATCCGCGCTGGCCCGAGCCGCCGTTCCCGGGGGACTTCGACGGCGAGGTGACCCACGCCCATCACTACAAGACCCCCGAGGGCTACGAGGACAAGAACGTGCTGGTGCTGGGCATCGGCAACTCGGCCTGTGACATCGCCGTGGAGACCTCGCGGGTGTCGAAGAAGACCTTCCTCTCGATGCGCCGCGGCGCGTGGGTCATCCCCAAGTACTTCGGGTCGACCCCGAGCGACGAGCTCGCGCCCGAGTGGATCTCCGCGATCGTGCCCTTCCCCGTCCAGCGCGCTGCGTTCATGCGCCAGATCCTCAAGACGGTCGGGCACCCGACGGACTTCGGACTGCCCGAGCCGGACCACAAGCTCGGCGAGGCGCACCCCACGATCTCATCGGACCTCTACCTCCGGATCGGCCAGGGCCGCGTGCAGGTCAAGCCCAACATCGAGCGGCTGGAGGGCGACTCGGTGCGCTTCGTGGATGGCTCGACCGAGCCGATCGACCGGATCGTCTACTGCACCGGCTACAAGATCAGCTTCCCGTTCTTCGACCACGATCTGCTGGACCCGTCGGAGGACAACCGCATCGAGCTGTACCGCCGCGTGGTGCACCCCGACCTCCACGGGCTGTACTTCATCGGCCTCGTCCAGCCGCTGTACGCGATCATGCCGATCGCCGAGCGCCAGTCGGAATGGATCGCCGACGTGCTCGAGGGCAAGGTCACATTGCCCGGGCGTGAGACGATGCTCAGGGAGATCGCGAAGGACCGAAAGGCGATGGACAAGCGCTACGTCACATCGAAGCGCCACACCATTCAGGTGGACGGCCCGCCGTACATGCGCCAGCTCGCGCGTGAGCGCAAGAAGCAGGCCGCATGAGCAGGCACTACGAGAGGAGAGACCATGGCTGAGACAAGCGTCACCGACCCGGCGGCCGCTCAGGGCAACGGAGCCGCACCGGAGCAGATCGAGGTCGAGAACCCCGCCACCGGCGCGATCGCGGGAACCGTTCCGCGGATGTCGGTGGAGGACGTCGCCCCGATGGTGGCGCGCGCCCGCGCCGCGCAGCCCGGCTGGGCGGCCATGGGCTTCGAGGGCCGCGCGCGGATCATGCGCCGCGCCCAGAAGTGGGTGCTGGAGAACTCCGACCGCGTGATCCGCACGATCGTCTCGGAGACCGGCAAGACCTGGGACGACGCCCTGACCGCGGAGATCGGCTACGCCGCAGCCGCCTTCGGCTTCTGGGCCAAGAACGCGGAGAAGTACCTGGCCGACGAGAAGGTGCGCGTCTCCTCGCCGTTCCTGCTGGGCAAGAAGTGCGTGATCCGCTACCGCCCGCTGGGCGTGGTGGGCGTGATCGGCCCGTGGAACTACCCGCTCACCAACTCCTTCGGCGACTGCATCCCGGCGCTGGCCGCGGGCAACGCGGTGATCCTCAAGCCGTCGGAGGTCACTCCGCTCACCTCGCTGCTGATGGGCGAGATGCTCGAGGAGTGCGGCATGCCGGCGGACGTCTACCAGGTGCTCACCGGCCTGGGCGACGTGGGCGCCGAGCTGGTCGACCACGTGGACTTCATCATGTTCACGGGCTCAACCGCCACCGGCAAGAAGGTGGCCGAGCGGGCGGCGAAGACGCTCACGCCGATCGGCCTCGAGCTGGGCGGCAAGGACCCGATGATCGTGCTGCGCGACGCCGATCTCGAGAAGGCGGCCAACGCCGCCGCCTACTACTCGATGCAGAACGGCGGGCAGACCTGCATATCGGTCGAGCGCGTGTACGTGGAGGAGCCGATCTACGACGAGTTCGTGTCGCTGGTGACCGACAAGGTGTCGGCGCTGCGCCAGGGCGTGCCGACCCAGCCCGGCAACGTGGACGTGGGCGCGGTCACCTTCGCCAAGCAGGAGGAGATCGTGACCTCCCACGTGGAGGACGCGGTCAAGAAGGGCGCTCGTGTGGCCGTGGGCGGCAAGGCCCGCGAGGGCGCCGGGCGCTTCTTCGAGCCCACCGTGCTGCTGGACGTGGACCACTCGATGGAGTGCATGACCGAGGAGACGTTCGGGCCGACGCTGCCGATCATGAAGGTGGGCGACGCCGAGCAGGCGATCGAGCTGGCCAACGACTCCCCCTACGGCCTCCAGGCCTCGGTCTGGACCAAGGACACCACCCGCGGCGAGTCGATCGCCGAGCGGCTGGAGGCCGGGGTGGCGAACGTGAACGAGCATCAGGTGAGCTACCTGGCGCTGGAGATGCCCATGGGCGGCTGGAAGAGCTCGGGCCTCGGGTCGCGCCACGGAAAGGACGGCATCCGCAAGTACGCGCGCAAGCAGTCCTCGGTGGTCACGCGCTTCGGGCCGAAGAAGGAGCTGTTCATGTTCCCCTACACCAAGCGCGGCTCGAAGATCATCGGCGGGGCGCTGAAGCTGCTGCACGGACGCGGCAAGCGCCCGTAGGGCGTCCAGCCCCGTCTAGCCGCCGCTAACCCTTCGGCGGCAGCTGCCGACATTCGGGTGTATGCGCACCCGTCTCGTCGTGCCTGCAGTGCTGGCCTGCCTCGTGGCGGCCGTGCCGGCCTTCGCCGCCTCGCTCGGCCCGGTCGACGACTACTCCTACGACCACGCCCGCAAGTGCGTGAAGCGCCCGGCGAAGGGGACGCTGGCGATGGAGAGCTGGCTCGGCCGCAACGTGCGCGGCGTGAGCTGGGGCATCATGCGCTGCGAGCGGCTCTCGGGCCGCAACTTCAGCCTGCATGCCGAGGGCCGCGCGATCGACTGGCACCTCGACGTCCGCAAGCCGGCCGACCGGCGCGCGGCGGACCGGCTGATCAAGCGCCTGCTGGCGCCCGACGCGAACGGCGAGCCCCACGCGCTCGCCCGCCGCATGGGCGTGCAGGAGATCATCTGGAACTGCAGGTCGTGGTGGTCGGGCTCGGAGGGCATGGAGCCGTACTCGCTCTGCTACGACCGCAAGGGCCGCAGGCGCAAGAAGGTGAACGTGACGCTGGCGCACCGCGACCACGTGCACATCGGCCTGAGCCGCGCCGGCGCGCGGATGCGCACCTCGCTTCTGGGCGCGCTAGCCGTATCTCGCGCCCGCCTTGGCCGACGAGCTCTCGCCCCAGAACCGCATCCGCGTGGAGGTCGACCGTGGCCTCTGCATCGGCTCCGGCGACTGCGTGGACACCGCCCCGGCGGTGTTCGAGCTCGACGACGAGGACAAGGCCGTGGTGATCGATCCCGACGGGGAGCCGACCGAGGTCGTGATCGAGGCCGCCGGAAACTGCCCGGTCACCGCGATCTTCGTCTACGGAGAAGAGGGCGAGCTTTATCCTTGAACGCCTCTCATCGTCATCTCAGACGGCGTAGGCAGCCTGAGAGGCCCGACTGAGAGGAGCGACATGAGGAAGGCACTGATAGCCGTGGGAGTGGTGGCGGCGCTGGCCGGAGGCGGCGCGGCGATCGCCGCCGCGACCGGCGGCGACGACGACGCCGGCGAGAACGACAAGGCGATCACGGGCTCCGCGCTCGACAAGGCGTCCGCGGCCGCGCTGAAGAGCACCGGCGGCGGCGAGGTCAGCGACACCGAGGTGGGCGACGAGGAAGGCGCCTACGAGGTCGAGGTCACCCGCCCGGACGGCAGCCAGGTGGACGTGCACCTGGACAAGGGCTTCCACGTGATCGGCCAGCAGGCCGACGAGGAGAACGAGCAGAACGACGACTAGGTCAGCGTCTGCGGCGGAGCGCGAGCACCAGGAGCGCCGCCAGCAGCAGCGCCGGCAGCAGGGTCCGCGGGTCCAGGCCGCCCGGGCCGGTGAGTGACGCGCCCCCGGTGGGCATCGCGAACTCCTCGGCCGCGAGCACGTCGTGCGGCTCGTGGATCGGGTCACCGGGCACGCTGGTGGAGGAGCGCATGGGCATGGCGAACTCCTCCGCGGCCAGCACATCGTGCGGCTCGTCGATGCCGGACGGGTCGTCCGGCAGCCGCGACTTGGTTGGATCGGTCATGGATCTGATGTTCGCACGTTACCCTCAAGATCGTGGAGGAGAGGGAGAGAACGGAGGTCGAGGCGGCCGCGTTCCGCACGCTGCTTGAGCACCTGCGCGAGCGTGCCGATGTGCAGAACATGGACCTGATGGACACGGCCGGTTTCTGCCGCAACTGCCTTTCGCGCTGGTACGCGGAGGCCGCGGCGCAACGCGGCACCGAGCTGACGAAGGAGCAGGCGCGCGAGATCATCTACGGGATGCCGTACGAGGTGTGGAAGCAGCGCAACCAGACCGAGGCCCCCGAGGAGACCGCCCGCCGGTGAAGCCCGCCCTGGCAGCGCTCGCGGCGGGCGCCGTGCTCGGCGTCGCCGCCGTCTCGGGTTGCGGGAACACCGAGGTTGCCGAGCCGGCCGAGGCCGAGCGGGGCGAAGAGGTGGTGCTCACCCCGGACTCGGTCGACAAGGCGGCGGCCCGCAAGGCCGCCGACCCCGGCGAGGGCAAGGGCAAGGTCGTGGAGCTGCGCGGCGCGGGGGAGGAGAAGACCTACGGCAGCGGTGGGGACTACGTGAGCCCCGGCGCCCCCACGGACGCCGAGGTGAAGGCCGACCTGCGCGAGGCGCGCAAGGAGCTGGCCAAGTTCAAGCGCTACCTCGGCACCACCGCCTACCTCCAGACCGGCCCCAGGGCGAAGGTGCTGTCCGACGGCACGGCGGTCGCGCCCGAGGACGCCCCGGAGCCTGTCAAGCGCGTGATCCAGGCCGGCAACGCCATCGCCAAGTTCCCATACAAGTGGGGCGGCGGTCACGGCGCATGGCGCGACAACGGCTACGACTGCTCCGGGTCGGTCTCGTTCGCGCTGGCCGGCGCCGGCCTGCTCAAGGCGCCGATGACCTCAGGCGCGTTCGTGAACTGGGGCGACGAGGGCCCGGGCGAGTGGATCACGATCTACGCGAACAACGGCCACATCTTCATGGTCGTCGCGGGCCTGAGGTTCGACACCAGCGGACGCGGCCGCGCCGGCACCCGGTGGCAGCCCAACCCGCGTGGCGCCGGGGGCTTCGCGGTCCGGCACGTTCCGGGCCTGTAGCGCGCAGGATTCCCGGCAACTGCAGGGAAGTCCAAGCCTGACTGCTACCGTCGCGCCCCCGTGGACGACCAGCCCACACGCCGCCTCGATCCTGACCGCGATCCCCGCAGGCCGCCGCGCCGCGAGGACGATTCCGTCTACATGCGCCGTCGCCTGGTGGCGGCGCTGGCCGCCGCGATCTTCCTGATCGTGGTGGTGGTCGTGGTGGCCGGCGGCGGTGGGGGCGACGAGGAGACTCCGGTGAGCACGCCGGCCGACATCCGCGTGCCCACCACCCCCGGGGACGGCGGCGACGACGACACGAGCACGTCCGACGAGACGGGCACCTCGACCACTCCCGCGCCCGCACCCTCCGCGCCCGCGCCGTCCGCCCCCAGCACGCCGCCCGCCACCGGCGGCGGCACCGGGAGCGGTGGCAGCACCCAGGGCGGCGGCGCCGCGCCCGACGCCCCCGCCCAGGAGCCGCCCGCCTCGGGCGGTGGCGGCGCGGTGGCGCCCGAGAGTCCCTAGCGCCTAGTAGTCGTCGGCGCCCGGCCGGCGCCGCCCGCGCTTCAGGTCGCTCCGCTTGCGCTTGCCCTGCAGGCGGCGCTCCTTCGCCGCCCGGGTCGGCCGCGTGCGCTTGCGCGGCCGCTGCACCGCCAGCGCCGCGGCCAGCCGTGAGCGCAGGCGCTCGAGCGCCAGCTCGCGGTTGCGCGCCTGGCTGCGGGTGTCCTGCGCCACCGCGGTGATGCGGGGGCCGGCCCGCGCCATCACCCGCCGCCGCTGCGCCTCGTCGAGCGACGGCGAGCCGGCCACGTCGAGCACCGCCTCCACCCGCGAGGCGGTCACGTTGGCGTGCTGGCCCCCGGGGCCGCCCGAGCGGCTGGTGCGGAGCTCGATCTCCGCGAGCGGAATCGCCACGTCGCGTGTGACTCGGAGGGGATCCTCGGCCGCCATGGCCGAACGGTAGCCTCGACGGCCGATGGCCCGAGAGCGCGTGAACCCCCCGGCGGAGGAGCTGTACGCCCGCAAGTGGAAGATCTTCGGCGTCACGATGATCGGCCTGTTCATGGCGCTGATCGACGTGACGATCGTGAACATCACCCTGCCGGAGCTGCAGCGCGACCTCGACGCCCCGGTGGACACGGTCTCCTGGGTGCTCAACGCCTACAACATCGTGTTCGCGGTGCTCCTGGTGTCGATGGGGCGGCTGGCGGACCAGTTCGGTCGCCGGCGCTTCTTCGTCACCGGCCTGTCGATCTTCACCGTGGGCTCGCTGCTGTGCGCGCTGGCGCCCTCGATCGACGCGCTGATCGCGTTCCGGGCGCTCCAGGCGGTCGGCGCCGCGGTGCTGGCGCCGCTGGCGCTGGCCACCACCGCGATGGTGTTCCCGCCCGAGCAGCGTGGCCTGGGCCTGGCGCTGATGGCGGTCGTGGCGAACGGGGCGGCCGCGATCGGGCCCCCGCTGGGCGGCGTGCTGGTCGAGTACGCCAGCTGGCACTGGATCTTCGCCATCAACGTGCCGGTGGGGATCGCCGGGGTGCTGCTGGCGCTGCGGGTTATGCCCGAGACGTTCGACCTCACGGCCGGCCGCAGGGTGGACGTGGCCGGCATGGTGCTGATCGGCGGGTCGATCTTCTGCCTCACCTATGGCCTGGTCGAGGCCAACGACGCCGGCTGGGGATCGGCCCAGACCGTGGGGCTGATGGCGGCCGCGGTGCTACTGGGCGCCGGGTTCGCGGTCTCGCAGCGGTTGGGCAGCTCGCCGATGCTCGTTCCCGCGCTCACGCGCAACCGCCAGTTCATGGGCGCCAGCGCCGCGATGCTCCTGTTCGCCATCGGCGTGATGGGCCTGCTGTTCCTGGCGGTGATCGCGTTCGTGAACCTGTGGGGCTACTCGCAGATCGAGGCCGCGCTGGCCATCACGCCGATTGCGGTCCTGGGGGTGCTCGTCTCGCCGCTGGTCGGCCGCCGCGCGGACAGCATCCCGCCGCGGCTGATGGCCGTGCCGGCGCTGCTGCTGATGAGCGCGGGACTGCTGTGGCTCGGGCTGGCATTCACCGCGGAGCCCGACTACCTGGCGATCCTCGGGCCGCTGATCGCGGTTGGCCTGGGCATGGGCGCGGTCTTCCCGGCCACGAACGTGGGCGCGATGGGATCGATCTCCGGCCAGGAGCTGGGGGTGGGGTCGGGGATCGTGAACATGAGCCGCCAGGTGGGATTCGCGCTGGGGGTAGCGATCCTCGTGGCGGTGTTCACGGGGGTGATCGGGCAGCGTGAGGACGAGGCTCGGGCGAAGGCGTCGGAGGTGGCCGCCGCGGCGGGGTACACGCCCCAGCGCCGCGAGCAGCTGCTCGACCGAGCGTTCTCCACGGACCCCCGCGAGGGTGGTGCCCGGCCGCCGGCCCCGCGCAACCAGGTCGAGCGCGAGACGGCCGCCCTGGCGCGCGACGCCGCCCGGGACGCGTTCTCGACGGGCTTTCTCGTCGCCGCGCTGGCGACGCTGCTGGCGGTGCCGTTCTCGCTGACTATGCGGCGGCGGCCCTCCGAGGCGCAAGGCGCCGCCAGAGAGCGGGCCGCGGCCGCCGCCTAGGGCTCCACTCCCTGACCTCGCCGGAATTACGCGGCTTCCGCGATAGGTTCGGAGCCGAATGCGCGCGGCCGCCGTGGGACACGTCGAGTGGATCGAGTTCGCGCGCGTGGAACGGGTGCCGCTGGCCGGGGAGATCGTGCACGCCGGCGAGACCTGGGGCGAGCCGGGCGGGGGCGGGGCGGTCACGGCGGTCCAGCTGGCCAAGCTCGCCGGCACGGCCACGTTCTACACCGCACTCGGGGACGACGAGCTGGGCCACCGCGCACACGAAGCTCTCACCGCCCTCGGTCTCGAGCTGGAGGTGGCCTGGCGCGACGAGCCGCAGCGGCGGGCGTTCGTCTACGTGGACTCGGCCGGGGAGCGCACGATCACGGTGATCGGCGACCGTCTGGGCCCGAGCGGGCACGACGACCTGGCCTGGGGCAGGCTCGAGGACGCGGACGCCGTCTACTTCACCGCCGGCGACGCCGAGGCGGTCCGGAGGGCGCGGCGAGCGCGCTGCCTGGTGGGCACGGCGCGCGCCCTCGAGCCGCTGGTGGAGGCCGCGGTGGAGCTGGACGCCCTGGTGGCCAGCGGGAAGGACGATGCCGAGCGCTACGAGCCGGGCCGGCTCGACCCCGAGCCGCGGCTGGTGGTGCGAACGGCGGGTGCTGGCGGCGGCACCTGGGAGCGGGCCGGAGGGGCGCAGGGCCGGTACGCCGCCTCGGAGCTGCCCGGACCGATCCGGGACGCCTACGGCTGTGGCGACTCGTTCGCCGGCGGCCTGACCTACGGCCTGGGCGCCGGGATGCAGCTGCCCGACGCGCTGGAGCTCGCGGCGCGCTGCGGCGCCGCCTGCCTCACGGGCAAGGGCCCGTACAGCGGCCAGCTAGTGGTCGGCGACTGAGCCGTCCTCGGGCTCGAGCGGGAGGCCCTTGTCGGCCCACGCCAGCAGCCCGCCGTCCATGTGGTGCACGTCGTAGCCGCTGGCCTTGAACGCCTGCAGCGCCACGCCCGAGCGACCGCCCATGCGGCAGTAGAGCACGAGCGGCTTGTCCCGGTCGATCGATTCCGCCTGCTGCGAGAGCTGGGCGAACTCGATGTGCTTCGACCCCGGCACGTGCCCGGCCTCGCGCTCGCGGGGCTCGCGCACGTCCACCAGCTCGATCTCGCCGGCGGCGTGCAGCTCGGCCACGCGCTCGGGGGAGAGGCTCTCGTCCACCTCCAGCAGGTTAGTCCTCGTCCTCGCCCACGCTGGAGCGCTCCTCGTCCGCCAGGTTGCGCTCACCGGACACCTTGGCCGCGTTCGGGTCGGTCGGGCCGCCGGGGATCGGCTCGCCCTTGTAGTCCTCGGGGTTGTCTACCTTCTCGCCCTTCACGGTCACGCTGCCGTCCTCGTGGTGGCGCACGCCGGACTCGCCCAGCTTGGCGGTGGCGCCCTCCTCGTAGGACGTTTCGCCCTCGGGACCGCCGAACGTCTTGTACTTGGCCTCGTCGTCGGGCCAGTCCTCGACGTTCTCGGGCGGGTTCTCCTCCAGCGCATCTACCTTCTCCTGTGCCGCTTCGGACTGCTTCTGATCCTCGGAGCGGGTGTCTTCGTCCATCATCGCCCTCCTCTTGTCGCTCCGAGGGGGCTTACCCGCGCTGCCGGGTCTAAAGCGTCTTGACCGCCGCCAGGACCTCGCTCACGGAGGCCTTGGCGTCGCCGAACAGCATCTCGGTGTTCTCGTTGTAGAAGAGCGGGTTGTCGATGCCCGCAAAGCCCGGGCTCATCGAGCGCTTGAACACCACCACGGCATCGGACTTGTCCACGTCGAGGATCGGCATGCCGTAGATCGGCGAGCCCTCGTCCTCGCGCGCGGAGGGGTTGGTCACGTCGTTGGCCCCGATCACCAGCGTCACATCGGTGGTCTCGAACTCGGGGTTGATCTCGTCCATCTCCTTCAGCGCGTCGTAGGGCACGTCGGCCTCGGCGAGCAGCACGTTCATGTGCCCGGGCATCCGGCCCGCCACGGGGTGGATCGCGTAGTTCACCTCCACGCCGTGCTTCTCCAGCTCGTCGGCCAGCTCGCGCACGGTGTGCTGGGCCTGCGCGACGGCCAGGCCGTAGCCGGGTGCCACCACCACCTGGCTCGCCTGCGAGAGGGCGATGGCGACCGACGTCGCGTCGGTGGAACGATGGGGCCGCTCCTCCTCGTCGCCGGACTTCAGGGCCGGGGCGCCGCCGAAGCCGCCCGCGACGATGTTGGGGATCGAGCGGTTCATGGCCTCCGCCATGAGCCTGGTGAGGATCGTGCCCGAGGCGCCCACGATGATGCCGCCCACGATCAGCGCCACGTTGTCGAGGGCGATGCCGGCGGCCGCGGCCGAGAGGCCGGTGAGCGCGTTCAGCAGCGAGATCACCACCGGCATGTCCGCGCCGCCGATCGGCAGCACCACCATGTTCCCGAGTACGGCGGCGGAGAGCAGGACCAGCACGAACAGGCCCTCGGACTCCGCGCCCGCCGCGATCGCCACCGACGCGCCGACCGCCACCAGCAGCACCGCGGCGTTGATGAACTGCTGGCCGGGGACCGCTATCGGCTTCTGGGGGATCAGATCCTGCAGCTTCCCGAAGGCGATGTTCGAGCCCCAGAAGGAGACCGAGCCGATGATCGCGGCGAACAGGATCGGGATCAGCGTCTCCAGCTCCGGGTTCACGCCGATCTCCAGCGCCTCGCGGTACTCCGCCCAGGAGATCAGCGCCACCGCGCCGCCGCCGACGCCGTTGAACAGCGCCACCATCTGCGGCATCGCGGTCATCTTCACGTTGCGCGCCGCAGGAACGCCCACCGCGGTGCCGATCACGATTCCGAGCGCGATCAGGCCGTAGTCGCCGACCGACGGCGTGAGCAGCGTGGCGATCACCGCGATCGCCATGCCCACCGCCGCCGTCGCGTTGCCGCGCCGCGCCGTGGTGGGGCCGGTCAACTGCCGCATCCCGAGGATGAACAGCACGAACGCCACGATGTAGAGGACGCGGATGAAGTCCGTGTCGGTGAGGAAGGTGGCCAGCGGCAGGGAGCCCACTAGGAGTCCTTCTTGGCGCGCGGCTTGAACATCTCGAGCATCCGGTCGGTCACCAGGAAGCCGCCCACCACGTTGATCGTGCCGAAGGCGATCGCGATCAGGCAGAGCAGCTCGTTGAAGAAGCCCTCGGCCGGGCCGATCAGCAGGATGCCGCCGAGCACCACGATGCCGTGGATCGCGTTGGTGGCGGACATCAGCGGCGTGTGCAGCGAGTTGGGGACCTTCGAGATGACTTCGAAGCCGACGAAGGCGGCCAATACGAGGATTGTCAGCTCTGTGATCAGGTCCATGGGCTAGGGCTCGGTTGGCTAGGGGTCGCGAATGGATTAGCTCCGCGGGTCATCCTGACCCGCGTTTTGAGGGGATTGTTCGGCCTCCGGCCTCTCCTGAACGGGCGCTTCGCGCCCTCCTAGGTCGCCGGTGGACGGGGTTGCGCCGCCTCCTAGGTCGGCGGTGGACGGGGCTGCGTTTGCTTCCACGCCTGCCGCCTTCCGGGCCCCCTCGTGGACGATCTCGCCGCCGCGTGTGATGCACGCTCCGGCGATGATCTCGTCGTCGAAGTCGAGGGTCAGCGCGCCGTCCTCGCCGGTCATCAGGTCGAGCAGCGACTGGACGTTCTTGGCGTAGAGCTGGGAGGCGTGGTCGGGCATGGTGGCGGGGAGGTTCACCGCGCCGACGATCGTCACGTCGTGCTTCACCACGGTGCGGCCGGCCTCGGTCAGCTCGCAGTTGCCGCCGGTCTCGGCGGCCAGGTCCACGATCACCGATCCGGGCTTCATCCGCTTCACCGCGTCCTCGATGATCAGCAGCGGCGCGCGGCGACCGGGAACGGCGGCGGTGGAGATCACACCGTCCATCTGGGCGATCACGTCCGCCAGCGCCTCACGCTGGCGCTGCTGCTCCTCGTCGGTCAGCTCACGCGCGTAGCCTCCCGCGGCCTCGGCGTCCTCGAGGCCGATGTCGAGCTTCACGAACTTCGCGCCCAGAGACTGGATCTGCTCCTCCACGGCCGAGCGCACGTCGAACGCCGATACGACGGCGCCCAGGCGGCGCGCGGTCGCGATCGCCTGCAGGCCGGCCACCCCGGCGCCCAGCACGAGCACCTTGGCCGGGCGGATCGTGCCCGCTGCGGTGGTGAGCATCGGCAGGAAGCGGCCCAGCTCCTGGGCGGTGATCAGCGCGGCGCGGTAGCCGCCCACGGTGGCCTGGCTGGAGAGGGCGTCCATCGACTGCGCCCGGGTGATGCGGGGGATGGCCTCCATCGCGAAGCTGGTCACTCCTCGGCCGGCCAGCGCCTTACTGGTCTCGCCGGCCGTGAGCGGCTGGAGGAAGCCGATCAGCACCGAGTCGCCGTTCAGGCGGCCGATCTCCTCGGTGCTCGGGGGGGCCACCTTGACCACCACGTCGCCCGAAAGCCCGCCGCCCTGCTGCACGCTGGCGCCCGCCTCCTCGTATAGGGAGTCGGGGAGATGGGCTTGCTCACCGGCGCCGGGCTCGACGACCACGTCGACCCCGCCCCCGGTCAGCTTCTTCACCACCTCGGGCACAAGAGCCACCCTGCGCTCGCCCTCGGCGGTTTCCTTTGGCACGGAGACCTTCATCAGCGGCCGCGGAAGGGTATTGGAGCGCGGCCGAGGGCGCGGCGTGGCGCCGACGGCTGCTCTACGGGTGGCTTGCGGCTACACCGCGGCGGGCGAATCGGGAGCCGGCGGAGCGGCGGGCGGCGCGCTCGCGCCGCGGGCCCGCACCGACAGCAGGATGCTCACGATGAGCACCCAGAGGGCCCCTCCGAGGAAGGCTACGAAGCCGACCGGCGTTGCCCCCGCGACCGCGAGCACGATCGCCACCCAGCCGAGCCACTTCGGGAGCCCCCCGAAGCGAACGGCGGAGAGGCCCGCGCCGATCAGTAGCAGCACGATGCCGAACAGGATCGGCATGAAGTCGTTGTCCCACAGCGCCTGGAGGGCCTGCACCGAGGTTGGGCTGATGTCGTCCGCGGCCTGGGCCAGGGCGAACGAGATGGTTGAGTCGATGGCGATCCCGATTCCGAAGACGACTGTGCCGATGAAGGCGATCAGGGGGAGTGCGCTGTCGTTGCCCCCGGCGGCCGCGAGCACCTTGCGCAGGTACGCGCCGAAGAAGACGAACAGGGTCAGTGCCAGGATCGACAGCCCGGAAGTCAGCTCGATCGAGTCCTTGTTGTCGACGTAGTAGTCGACGATCTCACGCCGGGAGTTCTCGTCGGCGCTCGGTGGCTCACCGGTGATGATGCTGGCGACGATCGCGATCACGATCGTCGCGACACCGGTCAGCGGCACGAGCCATTCCCTGTCACTGCGAGCCATTGGCAAGGTCCTCCCTCTAGGTGAGCTGATGGCGCGTCCGGGCCAATATGCCACCCCTGGCGCGATCGCGCCAGCCGAGCGGGTTTGGCCGACTGGCCAGTCCCCTAACATCGAACGTATCGCGAAGCACCCCGTCAGATGAGCAAGACGCTTGAACGCAAGGACCGTGTGGTCGTCCGGTTCGCCGGCGACTCCGGGGATGGCATGCAGCTCACGGGCAGCCGCTTCACCGACGCCACCGCCGTGGTGGGCAACGACCTGGCCACGCTGCCGGACTTCCCCGCGGAGATCCGCGCGCCCGCCGGTACCCCGCACGGCGTCTCGGCGTTCCAGATCCATTTCGCCAGCCGCGACATCCTCACCCCGGGCGACCACCCCAACGTGCTGGTGGCGATGAACCCCGCGGCGCTGATCACCAACGTCGGCACGCTCGAGAAGGGCGGCACGGTGCTGGTGAACGAGGACTCCTTCACCAAGCACAACCTCGCAGAAGGCGGGCTACGCCGAGAACCCGCTGGAGGACGGCTCGCTGGACGACTACCAGGTCTTCCGGGTGCCGATGACGAGCATGACGGTGCGTGCCACGGAGGACATCGAGGGGGTCACCTCGCGCGACGCCGCCCGCTCGAAGAACCTGTTCGCCCTGGGGCTGGTGTCGTGGCTGTACGGGCGTCCCACCCAGCCCACGATTCAGTGGATCGAGGGCAAGTTCGCCGCCCAGCCTCCGGTCAAGGACGCCAACATCGCGGCCTTCCGGGCGGGTTACAACTTCGGCGAGACCGCCGAGCTGTTCGCGGTCCACTACGAGATCGAGGCCGCCCCGGCCGCGCCCGGCGACTACCGCAACATCAACGGCACCAGCGCGCTGTCGCTGGGCCTGATCGCAGCCAGCGTGAAGAGCGGGCTGGCGCTGTTCTACGCGAGCTACCCGATCACCCCGGCGTCGGAGCTGCTGCACAGCCTCTCCCGCCACAAGCAGTTCGGCGTGCGCACGGTGCAGGCCGAGGACGAGATCGCCGCGGCGGGCATGGCGCTCGGCGCCGCGTTCGCCGGGAACCTCGGGGTCACGGCCACCAGCGGCCCGGGCATGGACCTCAAGTCCGAGACGGTGTCGCTGGCGGTGGCGATGGAGCTGCCGATGGTAATCGTCGACGTCCAGCGGGCCGGCCCGTCCACCGGCCTGCCCACGAAGACCGAGCAGGGCGATCTGCTGATGGCGATGTACGGCCGCCACGGGGAGTCCCCGCTGCCGATCGTGGCCGCGGCCACCCCGGGGGAGTGCTTCGACGCCGCCGTGGAGGCGGTGCGCCTGGCCGTGAAGTACCGCACGCCCGTCGTGCTGCTGGCCGACACCTTCCTGTCGAACTCCTCCGAGCCGTGGCGGCTGCCCGACCTCGACGCCCTGCCGGACATCGACCCTGCGTTCGCCACCGAGACCAACCACCCCGACGGCTTCCTCCCCTACGTCCGCGACGAGAACCTCGCCCGCCCCTGGGCCGTGCCGGGCACGCCGGGGCTGCGCCACCGCATCGGCGGGCTGGAGAAGGAGGAGGACACCGGCAACATCTCCTACGAGCCCGAGAATCACGAGCGCATGACCCGCCTGCGACAGGAGCGGGTGGACCTGATCGCCCGGGACATCCCCGAGCTCGAGGTGAGCGACCCCGATGGCGCCGAGCTGCTGGTGCTGGGCTGGGGCTCGAGCTACGGCGCCGTGGAGGGCGCGGCCCGCCGCGTGCGGCGCGAGAACGGCCTGAGCGTGGCGACCGCCCACCTGCGCCACCTCAACCCGCTGCCCGCCAACACCGGCGAGGTGCTCGCGCGCTACCCGCGCGTGATGGTGCCCGAGATGAACATGGGCCAGCTTTCGATGGTCCTGCGCGCGCGCTTCCTGGTGGACGTGGAGAGCTACACGAAGGTCGACGGCCTGCCGATCTTCACCCGCGACGTGATGGACCAGATCATCGAGAGGATTGGATGACCGAGCTGCCGGTGCTCACCAAGAAGGACTTCTCCTCCGACCAGGAGACGCGCTGGTGCCCGGGCTGTGGCGACTACGCCATCCTCGCCTCCGTCCAGGGGCTGCTGCCGGACCTCGGCATCCCGCCCGAGAAGACCGTGTTCGTGACGGGCATCGGCTGCGCCGGGCGGTTCGTCTACTACATGGACACCTACGGGATGCACGGCATCCACGGCCGCGCGCCCGCGCTGGCCACAGGCGTGGCCACGTCGCGGCCGGACCTGTCGGTGTGGGTGGTCTCGGGCGACGGCGACGCCCTGTCGATCGGCGGCAACCACCTGATCCACGCGCTGCGGCGCAACGTGCCGCTGAAGATCCTGCTGTTCAACAACCAGATCTACGGCCTCACCAAGGGGCAGTACTCGCCCACCAGCGAGGAGGGCAAGGTCACCAAGTCCACGCCGTTCGGGTCGCAGGACCATCCGTTCAACCCGGTGGCGCTGGCGCTCGGCGCCGAGGCGTCGTTCGTGGCCCGCACGGTGGACACCGACAAGGCGCACGTGGCGGCCACGCTGCGCGCGGCGGCCGAGCACCGCGGCGCCTCGCTCGTCGAGATCTACCAGAACTGCAACGTGTTCAACGACGGCGCGTTCGACGCCGTGCGCGCCAAGGGCAGCCGCGAGGCCAACCAGATCCGGCTCGAGCACGGGCAGCCGATTCGCTTCGGTGTGGAGGGCGAGCGCGGCGTGGTCCGCGGACCCGGCGGCGGCCTCGAGCTGGTCGCGGTATCCGAGGTGGGGGAGGAAGCCCTGCTGGTGCACGACGCCCACCGCCGCGACCCCTCGCTGGCCTTCGAGCTCGCCCACCTGGCCGAGCGGCCCACGGGTCCGACGCCCGTGGGCGTGTTCCGCGACATCGAGCGGCCGGTCTACGGCGAGCAGTTCGCGGCCGAGCTGGAGCAGAACCGCGCGCAGGTGGGGATGGACGAGCTGCGCGAGCTGCTGCACTCGGGTGACACCTGGACGGTGCGTCAGTAGGTACATTCCCTCGCCTGATGTGGCGGGGGAACGTAGTTGTCGTCGGAGCCGTGCTGCTGAGTGCGTTCGCGGCCACGCCGGCCTCCGCCAAGGTGTCGATCGAGGTGCTCTCCAACCGCGCGGAGGCCATCTCCGGCGGCGACGCCCTGGTGGCCGTTAAGTACCCGAAGGGCACGAGGGCATCGCGCGTGCGCGTGAGCCTGAACGGCAAGCGCGTGACGGGCCGCTTCGCGGTCCGGCCCACCGGACGCTTCGAGGGCATGCTCACCGGCCTGCGCAACGGCGCCAACACCGTCGTGGCGCGCGTGCCCGGCGGCGAGGGTGCGCGCCTGACCATTCGCAACCACCCGATCGGCGGCCCGGTCACGGCGGGTCCCCAGATCCAGCCCTGGACCTGCTTCGACGGCGCGCTCGATCGCCAGTGCAACCGCCCGGTCGAGCTCACCTTCCACTACATGCCCGAGGGTGGCTCGGCGCTTCAGCCCTACGACCCGGCCAACCCGCCGTCGGACGTGGCCAATACCACCACCGACCAGGGCAAGACGGTGCCGTTCATCGTGCGCCAGGAGCGCGGCGCGCTCGACCGTGACGAGTTCCGCATCGCGGTGCTCTACCAGCCCGGCAAGCCGTGGCAGCCCTGGGCTCCGCAGCCGGGCTACAACGGCAAGCTGGTCACCTTCCACGGCTTCAGCTGCGACACCCACTACCAGCAGGCCGCCGCACCCGACGTGCTCAACGAAGAGGCGCTCGGACGCGGCTTCGCCACCATGTCGCACGCGCTCAACAACGCCGGCCACAACTGCAACATCGCCACGCAGGCCGAGTCGATGATCATGGCCAAGGAACGCGTGGCGGAGCGCTACGGGCCGATCCGCTACACGATCGGCAGCGGCTGCTCGGGCGGCTCGCTCACCCAGCAGCAGGTGGCCAACGCCTACCCCGGCGTCTACCAGGGCATCACGCCCGCCTGCAGCTTCACCGACGCCTGGTCCTCGGCCATGCTCTACGTGGACTACCAGCTGCTGCGCCGCTACTTCGAGAACCCGGGCACCTGGGCGCCCGGCGTCGCGTGGGGGCCGACCCAGATAGCCGCGGTCGAGGGCCACCCCAACCCGATCAACGCCGTCACGTTCACCACGGCGATCGCCTCGAGCGGCGACCCCAGCCGTAGCTGCCCCGGGGTGCCGGCGGAGAAGGTGTACGACGCCCAGTCCAACCCGCGCGGCGTGCGCTGCACGCTGCACGACTACATGGTCAACATCTTCGGCCGGCGCGCGAAGGACGGCTTCGCGCAGCGTCCCTTCGACAACGTGGGGATCGAGTACGGGCGCAAGGCGCTGGCGGCCGGCGCGATCACGCCCGCGCAGTTCGCGGACGTCAACGACAAGCTCGGTGGGTGGGACATCGACTACAACGCCACGAGGGGGCGCGTGGCCTCCGACCGCCCGGCGATGAGCCGCGCCTATCGCAGCGGTGCGATCAATCAGGCGGACCAGCTCGACAAGGTCGCGATCATCGACCTGCGCGGCCCGGACCCCGGCGCCTTCCACGACGTCTACCGCACCTACGCCATGCGCGCGCGCCTGATGCGCGAGCACGGCACCGCCGCGAACCAGGTGCTCTGGCGCGGCCAGGTGCCGCTGATGGGCGACGCCGGCTTCGTCGACCAGGCGATCGTGGCGATGGACCGCTGGCTGGCCGCTGTGGAGCGCGACAAGCGCCGCGATCCCGCTCGCCCGGAAGATCATCCAGGACAAGCCCGCCGACGTGACGGAGCGCTGCACCAATGGCGCCGGTGGGGCGTTGCCCGCGTCGACCTGCGACGCCGCCGTGCAGCGCTATTCGAGCGTGCGCATCGAGGCGGGCATGGACGAGGCCGACGACACGATGAAGTGCGTGCTCAAGCCGCTGCGCCGGGCCAACTACCCGGCCGGCCTGACCGACGCCCAGTTCGCGCGCCTGCGCGCCGTCTTCCCGCAGGGCGTGTGCGACTACACCAAGCGCGGGGTGGATCGCACGCCCACCGTCACATGGCTGTCGTACGCGGACGGCCCTGGCGGCAAGTCGCTCGGCGATCCCGACGTGTCACGCCGGTTCGGCTGCCTGGCGCGGCGGGCGAGAATCACCTCGAAGGGTGTGGGGCGCGTGAGCGTGAAGTTGAGCCGCCGGCGTCTGTCGCGGCGCGTGATCGGTCCCGGCAGTGAGGGGAAGCGGGTCTGGCGCTGGTGTGTGAAGCGCAGCCGTGGTTCGGTCCGCGCCGCCTTCAACCGCCGCGGACGCGTGGCGGTGGTGGCCACCTCCGCGCGCCTGCACGGGCGCGGTCTGGTGCGCCCGGGCGCCCGGGGCGCGCGCAATGGCCTGGTGAGCGTGGGCAAGCGGCGTTTCCTGCGCGTGCGCCGCGGCAAGGTCCGTTATGTGGTCGTCGCCTCGAGCGGCGTTGCGAAGAGCCCCCGCCTGCTGCGCCGCTACCTGCGGCTCGCGCGCCTGCGCTAGCTACGCGGCGCTGGGCAGCTCGGCCACGAGCTCGTCGGCGCCGGCGCCGCCGGCGCGGCGCTCCAGATGCCCGGCCAGGTGCTCCATCAGCCGGTGCGCCGCGCGGTTGTCGGCGAGCATCGTCGCCGAGAAGCGGCGGATGCCCTGCCGGGCCGCCTCCTCGGCCAGGTGGGCCGCCAGCACGGAGCCCAGGCCCTGGCCCTGGATGGCGTCGCCCACCACGATCGCGACGTCCGCGGTGCCCGGCTCGTCCGCCAGCACCACGTAGCGGGCCACGGCCACGATCCGGCGCAGGCCGCCTGTGCCCTCCGGGGTGCCGGTCTCCTCGGCCACGAGCGCGACGTGGTCGTGGCCGTCGACCTCGGTGAGGTAGCGCAGCTCCGCCCGGCTGAACCCGGTCCGCGGGGTCATGAAGCGCCTATGCACGCTCTCCGGCGAGAGGCGGCCCAGCGCGGCGGCCAGCTCGGCCTTGTCGGTCGCCCGTATCGGGCGGATCGTCAGGCGGGTCCCATCCGTGAGCACGAAAACGTCGTCCATAGTGGGTTTTCTAGTGAAACGGACCCTGCCGCAGTGTGCGGCAGGTCACACTGCGCGAGCCCGGCGCTCGACGTCGGCGCGTCAGCCCGCCACACGCTCGATCGCCTCGGGATATGGCGGCTCGAGCGCGCCCGCCTCGGTGAAGATCGCCGTGACCAGCTCGGCGGGGGTCACGTCGAACGCCGGGTTGAGCGCGGGCTGCCCGGGCATGTGCGCCACCTCGTCCGGATCGCGCCGCTCGATCGGGATGGCGGCGCCGTCGGGCGTGGACGGGTCGATGGTGGAGACCGGCGCGGCCACGTAGAAGGGGATGCCGTGCCGGGCGGCCAGCACCGCGAGCGGGTAGGTGCCGATCTTGTTCGCCACGTCGCCGTTCGCGGCGATCCGGTCGGCGCCCACCACCACCCGGTCCACCAGCCCCTGCGCCATCAGCGAGCCCGCCGCCGAGTCCGCCACCAGCTCGTAGGGGATGCCGAAGCGATCCATCTCCCAGGCGGTCAGCCGGGCGCCCTGGAGCAGCGGACGCGTCTCGTCCACCCACACATGGCCCAGCCGCCCGGCTTCCCAGGCGGCGCGCAGCACGCCCGCCGCCGTGCCGTATCCGCCGGTTGCCAGTGGGCCGGTGTTGCAGTGGGTGAGGGCGCGGTCGCCCGGCTCGAACCGCTCCGCCCCCAGCTCCGACAGCGCCCGGTCGGCCTCCAGCTGGTCGCGCTCCAGGCCGCGGGCGAAGTCGAGCAGGTCGCGGCCCTCCTCGAACGCCCGCCGGCCACCCTCCAGCGCCCATCCCGAGGTTGGACGCCGTGGGCCGCGCGGAGCCCAGCACCCGCGCCGCCTCGTCCACGTGGATGACCGCCTCCTCCGCGCAGCGCTCCCCGCCGTCGATCGCCAGCGCCAGCCCGTACGCCGCCGCCAGGCCGATCGCGGGCGCGCCCCGCACGGCCATCGAGGAGATCGCCTCCGCCACCTCCGCGGGGGTCTCGCACCGGATCCAGTCCTCGGTGGCCGGCAGCGCCCGCTGGTCGAGCACCAGCAGCGCCCCGTCCTCGAAGCGCAGCGGGGCGCTCACCGGCCCGCTCCGGGCACCGCGGCCCGCCGCGCGCATGCCTTCACGCGCGGCGGGCGCGGGTAGTCCCGGACGGAGTCCGTCACCCGGACGCGGTCAGCCCCGTCTCCTGCAGGTACTCGCCGGCCACGGCCTCGGGCGTCTTCTTGTCGAGGTCCACACGGGCGTTGAGCTCCTGCATCACCTCGGCGGTCAGGCCGTCCTGCACCTTCTGCGACCGTCTTGCCCAGGTCGGGACCGGCCTTCTCGGCGGTCTCGCTGCGCACGACGAACGTCGAGTTGTACGGCGGGAACATGCCCTTGTCGTCCTTGAGCAGGACGTAGCCGTTGCGCTCGATCTGCGGATCGGTGGTGAAGACGATCGACAGGTCGGCCTGGCCCTTGTCCAGAACCTCGTGACGCAGAGCGATGTCGACGGGCTTGAACGACTTGAAGTCGAGCCCGTACACGTCCTGCAGGCCCTTCAGGCAGTCCTCACGCTGGCGGCACTCGGGAGAGCCGTACAGCGTCAGCTCGCCGGCCTTGTCCGAGAGGTCGGAGATGTTCTTGACCCCGAGCTCCTCGGCCTTCTCCTTGGTCAGGCCCACCTCGTTCGAGCTGGTGAACGGCGTCGGCGGATAGGCCGTGATGCCCTTCTTGGCGAAACCGTCCTTGGCCTCCGCGAACGCCTCGTCGGAGTCCTTGGGGATCTCGCTCGACTTCACGCCGAAGAACGATCCGAGAGCCGTGCCCGTGTACTCGGGATAGCCGTCGATCTGGCCGCCCTCGACGGCCTTCAGGGCGGTCTTCTCGTCGCCCAGATTCAGCTCCTTCTTCACCTTGTAGCCCGCGGCCTCCAGCCCCTGGGCGTAGATCTCACCGAGCACCTTCTGCTCGGTGAAGTTCTTGGAGCCCACGGTGACCGTGGTGCTCGCGTTGTCGGGGTTCGACGCGATCGGCGTCTTCTCGCTGCTGGTGGTCTCGGCGGACCCGCCGCCACCATCGTCGTCGTCATCGTCACCGCACGCGGCCAGCGCGAGCGAGGCGATCAGCAGGAGCAACGCGAAGATCCAGCGCGTGCTTCTCATGTCGGGGCTTCCCTCCTGTTCGGTAACGGAAAACGTCTGCGCGCCCGTGACACCGGGTCGGATTCGAGCTTCAGCCCCTCGGGGGTCACGGCGCGCTGGACTGCGCCGAGGGTCAGCTCCGTGAAGACTGCGAGTGCGGCCACGAGTATGGCCGCAGCGAGGCGGCCGGTGTCGCCGTAGACCGATGCGTTGATGATCGGGTCGCCGAGCGTGTTCACCCCGGCCAGCGGCGCGATCGTGGCCGTGGCCACCACGTTCACCGCCGACGTCCTGATGCCGCCGAAGATCAACGGCAGCGCCATCGGCAGCTCGACCAGGCGGACGATCTCGGGCTCGGTCATGCCCTGGCCGCGGGCGGAGTCGACCGCGTCGGGGTCCACCTGGGTGACAGCGACGTAGGTGTTGGTGAGGATCGGCGGCACCGCCAGCAGCACCAGGGCGAGGGTGAGGTTGGCAAAGCCGACCCCGAGGTAGGCGACGAAGAAGGCGATCAGCGCCAGGCTCGGCACCGCGCGGCCGACGTTGGAGACGCTGATGGCCAGGAACTGGCCGCGGCGGATGTGGCCCAGCCACAGGCCCACGGGCACGGCCCCCGCGGTGGCGATGGCCATCGCGGCGAAGCTGAGCTTGAGGTGCTCCCAGGTCAGCTCGAGGAACTGCGAGCCGCCGACGGTTGTGCCCTCACGCGTCTCGCGGCTCTGGAAGATGTACTGGATCGCGTCGCCGAAGTCGCCCAGCACCGCCAGGGTCGTGCTCATGCCGCCCTCGCCCTCGTCCAGGGGGTCACGGCGCGCTGGGCGAGCAGGATCAGCCCGTCGAGCACGGCGGCCAGCACCACCGCGAGGCCGCCGGCCACGATCACGTTCGACTTGAAGTTGATGTCGGCGAAGATCTGGCCGCCCAGGCCGCCGGCGCCCGCGAAGAACGCCAGCGTGGCGAGCCCGACGGTGGTGGTGACCGCGATCCGCAGGCCCGCCATGATCTCGGGCAGCGCCAGCGGCAGCTCCACCCGCCACAGCAGCTGGCGGTCGGTCAGGCCCATCCCGCGGCCGGCGTCCTTTGCCTCCGCGGGCACGTTGTCGAGGCCGGTCATCACGTTGCGGAAGATGATCAGCAGCGAGTAGGCCACCAGGGCAATGACCGCCGTGAGCGTGCCGCGGCCCGTGAGCGGCAGCAGCAGGAAGAACACCGCGAGGCTCGGCAGCGTGTAGAGGATGCCGGTGATCTGGGTGATCGGCGCCACCAGCCAGCGGTGCCGGTGAGCGATGAGCGCGAGCGCGAAAGCGATCGCGAACCCGATTCCCACCGAGATCAGCGTGAGCACCACGTGCTCGACGAACGGGTCCACGTAGCGGTCGAAGTTGTCCGCGATCCAGTCGGGGCAGAACCCGTTGCTCTCAACGCAGGTCTTCTCTCCCTCGGAGAAGTCACGCAGCTGAACCTGCGCCGAGCGCCGTCATCAATCCTCCGCCAGCAGGGAGTCGGCCCCGCTCGGCACGTGGTCGGGATCGGTCTTCAGCGCGTGTCCGATCACCTCGACCGACAGCACGCCCGCCACGCTGCCCTGGGCGTCCACCACCGGGCCGTACTGGGTCTCGTGCTGGAGCAGGTCGGAGAGGGCGTCGCGCAGCACGTCGTCCAGCTCCACCACCGGCTCGGCCCGGGAGCGCAGGTCGTCGGCCACGCGCTCGCCCGCCAGCGCCCGCTCGCTGAGCCAGCCCAGCGGCTTGCCGTCGCCGTCCACGAGCAGGGGGTAGGGCAGGTCGGAATCCTCGACCTTCGCGCGCGCCTCCGCGACGGGCTCACCCACCCGCACGAGCGGGGCCTTCCACAGGTCGATGTCCCTCACGCGCTGCAGCGCCAGGCGCTTCAGCGCGCGGTCCGCGCCCACGAAGTCCTCCACGAACCGGCCCTCCGGGTACATCAGCAGTTCGGCGGGCGGCGCGTACTGGGCCAGCCTCCCGCCGGCCTTGAGCACGGCGACGCGGTCGCCCATCTTGATCGCCTCGTCGATGTCGTGGGTCACGAACACGATCGTCTTGCGGATCTCCTGCTGAAGGCGCAGGAACTCGTTCTGCAGCCGCTCGCGGTTGATCGGGTCGATCGCCCCGAACGGCTCGTCCATCAGCATCAGCGGCGGGTCCACCGCCAGGGCGCGCGCCACGCCCACCCGCTGGCGCTGGCCGCCCGACAGCTGAGCCGGGTAGCGGTCGCGGGTCTGCGCCGCGTCGAGCGAGACCAGGTCGAGCAGCTCGTCCACCCGCTCCCCGATCCGCCGCTTGTCCCATCCGAGCAGCTTCGGGACGGTGGCGATGTTCTCGGCCACGGTCTGATGCGGGAACAGGCCGATCTGCTGGATCGCGTAGCCGATCTCGCGGCGCAACTCGGCGGGCCGGCGGTCGAGCACGCTCTGCCCGTCGAGCAGGATGTCGCCCTCGGTGATGTCGATCATGCGGTTGACCATCCGCATCGCGGTGGTCTTCCCGCAGCCCGACGGGCCGACGAGCACGCAGATCTCGCCGGCCGGCACCTCCAGAGAGAGCGAGTCCACTGCAGGGCCGTCCGCGCCGGGGTAGCGCTTGGTGACGTCTTTGAACTCGAGCGTCGCGGCCACGGCGGAGCCGCAAACGCTACCTGCTTCGGTCAGCCAGCCGTCCGAGCTCCTGCGCCAGACCCTCCCGCAGGTCGCGTACCTCGATCTCGCTGACCTCCGGGTCGCCCGCGGCGTCGTCGATCATCGCGTCGGCCAGGCGGCGGCTGGCGTCGTCGAGCTCGCGGCCGTCGCGTTCGGGGTCGGCGGACCCCCGCAGGTCGAGCGCGCGCTCGCGGACGTCATCCGCCAGCGGCTCGAGCCGCTCGCGGGACGGCGCCGACAGCCGCCGCCAGCGCGCGTGGAGCGATTTCGCCACGGTGAACGGGACGCGTGCGATGTCCTTCGGCCGTGGCATGCCGAGGATCGTCGCCGATGGTGTGGATGGAACCGCTTGGCCGTCTAGGCCGCGCGGCTGATGGGCGTGACCGTGGCGCCCTTGCTGAGCGGCTTGCGCCGCGAGTCGCGCTTGCGGAAGGCGACCAGGGAGTCGGCGACCGCACGGTAGACGTCGGGCTGCACGGCCATGCCGATGTGGCTCGATCGCACCTCCACGAGCTCGGCCTCCGGATCGAGGCACGCCTTCCAGGACACGATGCCGTCGGTGCGCGAGTAGACCGAGACGTAGCCGACCCCGCGCGGGATGCCCGCCCGGAACTGCTCCCAGAAGCTCGAGCAGCAGTCGCCGTCGAGGCACACGCGGGAGAACATGCCGGGCACCCCCAGGCGGCCGAGTGCCGCCACGGCCTCGATGTTCGCCCGGACGACCGGGTGCACAGCGAGTGGGTCCGCCTGCGGGCAGCCGAGCATCACGATGCCCGACACGAGGTCGGGCCGGCGGCGGGCCAGCACCTTGGCGAAGCTCCCGCCGCGGCTGTGGCCGATGATCGCCGCACGCATGCCCTGGCGCTCGACCAGGCGCTCGAGCCTGTCCTCGAGCCGCTCGATGGAGACACCCGAGCAGGCGACGTTGCTGCGGATGCCGGCGCGGCTGGGGTGGTGGCCGGTGCCCTTGAGCCAGCGCGCCATCACCCCGAGCGAGCCGTCGCCGGCCATGAAGCCCGGGATCAGCAGCACCGGCTGGCCGCGGCCGTCGGTCACGTCACGACCGCGGAAGACGGGGTCCCGGACCAGTGACGCAAACTCGAGTCCCAATCGGGATTCGCGCCACAGAGGTGGGGTCTGGAATCGCGGGGGCATCCTGTGGTGCCCCGCAACTCCGGGGCGTCGACCGGACTGCAACTGCCCGGCCAGGGTAGGTTGAAAACTACAAACCCGCCAGGACTGAATTACGCCAAGTCGATGCAGGCAGTCACCATCAAGGACGGTGCACTCACCGTCGAGGAGCACCCGGATCCCGCTCCTGAAGCGGGACAGCTGCTGATCGCGGTCAAGGCCGCCGGGCTCAACGGGGCGGACATGCTGCAGCGCAAGGGCGGCTATCCGGCGCCGCCCGGCGAGCCCCAGGACATCCCGGGGCTGGAGCTCGCGGGCGAGGTGGTGGGGCTCGGGCGAGGGGCCCAGCGCTTCGAGGAGGGCGACCGCGTGATGGCGATCGTGGGCGGTGGCGGCCAGGCGGAGCTCGCCGTGGTCCACGAGCGCGGGGCCATGCCGGTGCCCGGCGCGCTGGACTGGCCCAAGGCCGGCGGCACCGCCGAGGTGTTCGTGACCGCGCACGACGCGCTCTTCTCGCAGGCCGGCCTGCGCCCCGGCGAGCACCTGCTGGTGCACGGCGGCGCCGGCGGGGTGGGCACCGCGGCGGTGCAGCTGGGGCGGGCGGCGGGCGCCCGGGTCACGGCCACCGTGCGCAACGAGTCGCTGCGCGGCCCGGTCGAGCAGCTGGGCGCCACCGCGATCGACCCGGAGGGCTTCTCCGAGCACGGGCCGTTCGACGTGGTGCTGGAGCTGGTCGGCGCCCCCAACCTGTCGGACAACCTCGGAGCGCTGGCCACCGGCGGCCGGATCGTGGTGATCGGCGTGGGGGCGGGGTTCAAGGCCGAGCTGAACCTGCTCGCCGTGATGGGCAAGCGCGCCACCGTGCGCGGCTCGACCCTGCGCGCGCGGCCGCTGGAGGAGAAGGCGGCGGCCATGCGGGCGGTCGAGAGGGAGGTGCTGCCGCTGTTCGAGTCGGGCGCGATCGACGTGCCGGTGGCGGAGACCTTCGCGCTCGCCGACGCGGAGGCCGCCTACGACCGCTTCACCGAGGGCGGCAAGCTGGGCAAGATCGTGCTCACGATCTAGCTCAGGTCCTGCCCAGGTAGGACTCCTCGGCGATCGAGATCACCGTCTCCAGCGGCGCCCGGCGCCACTGGTCGTCCACGTCCTCCTCGGCCAGCGCCGTGACCGCCCGCTGCCAGGTGAGCGCCCGCGCGATCTTGCCCACCCGGCAGGCCAGCTCCAGCGTCTCCACCAGCTCGGCGTGCGGGGCGAGGTCGCTGAAGACCTCCAGGTAGGCATCCCTCAGGCGGACGATCTCGGGCGCGTCCGGCGCGCTCTCGAGCACGTTGAACTGCACGAAGCCCAGCCCGAGCAGCATGCTCGCGAACGGGTGGGCCACCACGCTGTCGCCCCAGTCGTAGAAGCGCGCGTGGCCGTCGCCCACCAGGATGTTCCAGGGGTGCAGGTCGTTGTGGTCGAGGCTGGCGGGGGCCGGCGCGGCGGCGAGCCGCTCGCACCAGGCCACGATCGTGTCGCGCATGGCGGCGGAGCGCTCGAAGGCCTCACGGTCGGCGTCATCCACCTGCCCGCGCGCGGCCTCGACCGCCTCGTCGAAGCGCTGTGGCAGCACGGCGGGCCGCATGTCGGCGATCCCGAGCGCGAGCAGCTCTCCGGCGTGCGGGGCCAGCGCGCGCTGGAGCCGGCCGTACTCGGGCAGCGCCGACTCCAGGGCCCGGATCAGGTCGGCGCCCTTCAGGCGCGCTCCCAGGCTGGGCCCGCCGTCCGGGAGCAGCACCCAGGCGCGCTCGGCGTCGACCGCGATCGGCTCGAGCACGTGCTCGGGCGCGACCCGGTGGAGCAGCTCGTAGAGGCCGGCCTCGAACGCGGTGCCGCCGCCCGACGCCTTCAGCCACACCGTGCCGGTGGAGGTCGGCGCCCGCAGCACGGTCGCCCACGGACGCACCTGGGTGCGCTCGACGGGGCCGGTGCGCTCGATCCCGGCCGCGGCCAGCTGGGCGTCCAGCCACCGCTCGGGGCCGTCGCTCACCTCAGCCCGTCCAGCAGCTCGAGCAGCGACAGCTCCATCTCGTCGCGCGTGGCCTGGGGGTCGGGGGAGTTGGCGATCATCAGCGCGGCCTCGCCCATCGCGGCCAGCAGCAGATGGGCCAGGGGCCGGACCGGCTGCTCGCGCAGCACGCCGGCCTCCATCCCGCCCTGCAGCCCGGCCGACACGAGGCCGAGGCCGTGGCGCATGTCGATCTCGCGCCACTCGGCCCAGCCGAGCACCGAGGGGGCGTCCAGCAGGTTCACGCGTGCGTGCGCGGGGTCCATGCAGGCGTCCAGGAAGGCGCGCGTACCCGTCTTGAGCGCCTCGAGGGGGTCCGCCTGCGGATCCATGGTGGCGGCGATCGCGCTCACGATCTCGCCCTCCATCTGCTCGTGCACGGCGCGGAAGAGGTCGCGCTTGTCGGTGAAGTGGTGGTACAGCGCGCCGCGCGTGACCTTCGCCCGCCGGACGATCTCCTCCGTGCCCACGGCCGCATAGCCATGCTCGGTGAAGAGGTCGCGAGCGGCCTGCAGCAGCGCGGTGCGCGTGGCCTGCGCACGCTCCTCCTTGGTTGCCATACAGCCTGTATGTTACGCTGCGGATCGGTCCATACAGTCTGTATGTCAAAGGAGCGGGAATGTCTTCCAAGGCCACATGGCGGTCCCCGGCGCTCGGCGAGCGCCACGAGCTGGAGCTGAGCGGCGGTCGCCGCATCGCCTACTTCGAGGCGGGCACGGGGCCGGCGCTCGTGTTCGTCCACGGCCTGCTGGTGAACGCGAACCTCTGGCGCAAGGTGGTGGAGCGGCTGTCGCGGGACTTCCGCTGCATCGCGCTCGACCTGCCGCTGGGATCGCACACGCTCCCGATGCCGGCCGCCGCCGACCTGGCGCCACCCGCCGTCGCCGGGCTGGTGGCCGATGCGATCGAGGCGCTGGAGCTGGACGACGTGACGCTGGTGGGCAACGACACCGGCGGCGCGATCTGCCAGATGCTGGTGACCACCCGGCCCGAGCGGGTCGGGCGGCTGGTGCTCACCTCGTGCGACTACCGCGACCAGTTCCCGCCCGCGATGTTCGCCTACTTCGGCCCGGCGGCGGCGATTCCGGGGGCGCTCAAGGTGCTGTTCGCGCCGATGCGGTTCCGGTTCGCGCGCTACCTGCCGTTCGCGTTCGGGTGGCTCGTGAAGCGCCGGATCGACCTCGAGGCCGAGGACTCCTACGTCTACCCGGCCGGCGTGATCCGCGGTGTCGACGCGGACGTGAAGAAGGTGATCAAGGGCATCGACACCGCCGACCTCAACCGCGCCGCGGACCGCCTGGGCGGCTTCGACGGCCGGCGCTGATCGCGTGGTCGCGCGAGGACAAGCTGTTCAAGCCCGCGCACGCCGAGCGCCTGGCGGCGGACCTGCCGAACGCCCGTCTGGAGTGGGTCGACGACGCCCGCACCTTCTCGATGGAGGACAACCCGGCCCAGCTCTCGGAGCTGATCGCCGGCTTCGTGCGGGAGCCGGTGCGCGGCGGCGTGACCCGGACCAGCGCGGCCTTCGTCGCGCTTCACGAGGCTGGGCGGCGGCCGGACACGCTCAGCGGGCCATGGAGGGCCACGTGGCCGAGACGTGCTGCTCACCCAGCCGCTGCGCCACCGTCCCGCGGCATCGCCGGGTTCCACGCGCAGTTCAAGCGGCTGTTCGGCGCGATCCCCGACCTCACCGGCGAGGTGCACCGGTGGGAGCCGACCCCGGACGGCGTGACGATCGACATGACCTTCCACGGCACGCTCTCGGGCGCGGCTTCGCCCTGCCCAACACCGACCGGATCGTGCTGCGCGACGGTCTGCTCGCGGAGCGCCACGCGGACTTCGACCCGCTGGCCCTGCTCCGAGTCCGCGATCGCTCGGCGCGTTGCTCGCGGGGCAACCAAATTTGGCGCATACCGCAAACGGGCGTAGGTTGGTGCGACGGGGTGCCGAGCGCCCGCATCTCACGGGAGACGCCGAATGCTCAAGCTGTCCGATTCACGCAACTTCAGCCGCACGCTCGCGGGGATAGGCCTGATCGTGGGGCCTGCGC
This sequence comes from uncultured Thermoleophilaceae bacterium, assembly GCA_963761505.1. GTDB lineage: Bacteria > Actinomycetota > Thermoleophilia > Solirubrobacterales > Thermoleophilaceae > JAAYBF01. The sequence goes on along the minus strand of CAVXGW010000005.1, from coordinate 157,866 downwards.
TGTTCCTGCTGTCGAACATCCTGTCCCCGGCCTGGGACGACGACACCGCCAAGTACCTGCAGGAGGTCGCTGACGACAAGGGCCTCTACCTGGCCTCGTCGGTGCTGTTCATGGTCGGCGCCCTTTTCCTTATCGTCGGTTCGCTCGGCATCGTCAAGCTCATGCGGCGCGGCCGCAAGGTCACCCTCGGCCAGGTCGCCGGCTTCCTGCTCGCCTTTGGCCTCATCGTCACCTCCGCGTGGTACGCGATCAGCATCATTGAGATCGAGATGGTGGACAGTGCCGCGGACCGGGCGCAGATGGTGGCGCTCTCCGAGCGCGCCGAGGAGAGCACCGGCGCCGTGATCCTGTTCGTGCCTTTCTTCTTCCTCGGGATCGTGCTCGGCAACATCCTGCTCGCGGTTGCGACGTGGCGTACCCGCGTGATCCCGCGCTGGGCGGCCGCGGCGCTGCTGGTCTCGATCCTGGTCGGCTTCTTCGGCTCCGAGGGCCAGGCGGGCGGGATCATCAGCTTCGCGCTGCTGGCCGTGGGGCTGACGCCCCTCGGGCTGAAGATCCTGTCGCTGTCCGACGACCAGTGGGAGCGCTGGCAGGTGCTCGAGGACGAGCCCGCGCCGGCGCCCGCGGAGGAGCGGCCGGCCCCGGCGCCGGCGAGCGGCTAGTTCAGCCGCTCCACGATCATCGCCTCACCCTGACCGCCGGCCACGCACATGGTCTCGAGTCCGACCTGCTTGTCGTCGGACTCGAGGCCGTTCAGGAGCGTGGTCATGATCCGGACGCCGGTCATCCCGAAGGGGTGACCGAGGGCGATCGCGCCGCCGTGCGGGTTCATCTTCTCCAGCGGGATGTTGCACTCGGCCATGATCGGGATCACCTGAGCGGCGAACGCCTCGTTCAGCTCGACGGTGTCGATGTCGTCGATCGTCATGCCCGCGCGCTCGAGCACCTTGCCGATGGCGGGGATCGGGGCCACGCCCATGTACTCGGGCTCGTTCGCGGCGGTGGCCGCGGTGATGATCTTGGCCCGCGGCTTCAGCCCCAGCTCGGCGGCCCTGTCAGCCGACATGATCAGCGCCGCGGCGGCGCCGTCGTTGAGCGGGCAGGAGTTGCCGGCGGTCACGCCGCCGCCGCCCTCGAACGCCTCGGGCAGCTCTGAGAGCTTCTCGAGCGTATGAGCTGGCGCGGGGGCCGTCGTCCTTGGCCACCTCGTTGCCGTCGGGCAGGGTGACCGGCACGATCTCGCGGTCGAAGAAGCCGTCCTCCTGGGACTGCACCGCCAGCTCCTGCGAGCGCTGCGCGTACTTGTCCATGTCGGGGCGGCTCACCTCGTAGCGCTTGGCCACGTTCACGGCCGTGTCGCCCATCTGGATGTACACGTTCGGCGTGCCGTCCTTGCCCTGGAGCTTCTCGTTCTGGTCGGCGGCGCCCGCGGCCTCCTGGCGCTCGTTGTACTGCGAGACCCACTCGACCCCGGCCGCGATGTAGGTGTCGCCCTGGCCGGCGGCCACCGAGTTGGCGGCGGAGCGGATGGCGTCGAGGCCCGACGCGCAGTAGCGCGAGACGGTGTGGCCGTTCACCTCCGTCGGCAGCTTCTCCGACAACAGGGAGATGATGCGGCCCATGTTGAAGGCCTGCTTGCCCTGCGGCAGGCCGACTCCGGCGATCACCTCCTCGACGGAGGCCGGATCAACGTCGGCGTTGCGCTCGAGCAGCTGGTCGACGATGAACGCGCCCATGTCGTCGGGGCGCAGCTGGGCGAGCGAGCCCTTGAAGGCACGGCCGATGGGCGTGCGGACGGCGTCGACGATCACTGCTTCGGGCATTTCGGGTCTCCTTGAAGGTCGGGCGGGTTGGAAAGGCTATTTGGGCGGCATCCGCAGCGCGCCGTCGAGCCGGATCGTCTCGCCGTTGAGCATCCGGTTCTCGGCGATCGAGCAGGCCAGCTGCGCGTACTCGGCGGGTAGCCGAGGCGCTTGGGGAAGGGCACGCCGGCACCGAGGGCCTGGCGGGCCTCCTCGGGCAGGGCGGCGAGAAGGGGGGTGTCGAACAGGCCGGGGGCGATCGTGACCACGCGGATCCCGCGGCTCGAGAGGTCGCGGGCCGCGGGGAGCGTCATGCCCGAGATGCCGGCCTTGGAGGCCGAGTAGGAGATCTGGCCGATCTGGCCGTCGAAGGCGGCGATCGAGGCGGTCATCACCACGGCGCCGCGCTCGCCGTCCTCGCCCTCCTCGTTCTCGTTCATCGCGCTGGCCGCGATCCGCAGCACGTTGAAAGAGCCGATCAGGTTCACCCGCACGACCGTCTCGAACGGCATCAGCTGGTGAGGGCCGTTCTTGGTGATCGTGCGCTCGGCCCAGCCCACCCCCGCGCAGGCCACCGCGAAGCGGATGCCGCCGAAGGCCTCGACGGCGTCGCCCACGGCCTTGGTCACCTCGTCCTCGCTGGTCACGTCGCAGTGCAGCGCCAGCGCGGCATCGCCCAGCTCGCCGGCCAGGGCCTCGGCCTTCTCGTCGTTCACGTCCGCGATCGCCACCCGCGCGCCGCGGCTCACCAGCTCCCGGGCGGTCGCCTCGCCGAGCCCGGACGCGCCGCCGGAGATGAATGCGCCGGTTCCGTTCAGGTCCATGCGGCGGGGGAGACTACGACACCCCTGAGTACGCTGCTCGTGTGGCGGCGTCCGCCAGTCCGATCCTCTCCGACTCCCAGCTCGCTCTGCTCGCCGAGCACGGCGAGGAGCGCACCGCGGAGCAGGACGAGGTGCTGTTTCGGATAGGCGACGCCCGCTACCCGCTGATCGTGATCCTCGAGGGCGAGGCGGCGGTGCTCGACGCCGAGGGTGGGGAGATCGTGCGTCACGGCCCGCGCGGGTTCCTCGGTGAGCTGAACCTGATGACGGGCCAGAGCGTCTACCTGACCGCGATCGCCACGATGCCGATGCGCTACCTCGCCGTCGATCGCGACGACCTGCGCCCGCTGCTGTTCGAGGACGGTCCGCTCGGCGACCTCCTCCTCTCCACATTCATCGCGCGCCGCGAGTTGCTCCAGTTGCGCGAGAACGTGGGCGTGGAGGTGATCGGGCCACGCGCGTCGGCGGCCACCCGCGAGCTCGTGGACCGCCTTCGGCGCAGCCGTTCACCGTTCGTGTGGCGTGACACCGAACGTCCCGAGCACTCCGACGCGGTGGCGCTCGTGGAGGGCCTGGCGGCGCACGAGCTGCCGCTCGTTCGCCTTCCGGGCGGCTCGGAGCTGCGTGCGCCGGCGTACGGGGAGGTCTGGCGTCGCCTGGGCATCGGGCTCGAGCTGGGCGAGCGCGAGGAGGTGGACCTCGCGATCGTGGGCGGCGGCCCCGCCGGCCTCGGCGCCGCCGTGTACGGCGCGTCGGAGGGGCTCTCGACGCTTGTGATCGAGGGAATGGTGCTCGGCGGCCAGGCCGGCACGTCCCGCCGGATCGAGAACTATCTCGGGTTCCCCGCGGGCATCAGCGGCTCGGAGATGACCGCCCGCGCCGTCACCCAGGCGCGCAAGTTCGGCGCGCGCCTGGCAACGTCGTATCGCGCCGTCGGGCTCGAGACGGGCGCCGATCGGCACCTGGTCCACCTGGAGCAGGACCGCACGGTCGCCGCGCGCTCCGTGCTGCTGGCCACGGGGGCCGACTACCGGCGTCTCCCCGTCGAGCGCCTCGAGGAGTTCGAGGGCTCCAGCGTCTTCTACGCAGCGGGCCCGCTCGAGGCTCGCCAGTGCGGGGCCTCCCGGGTCGGGGTGGTCGGCGGCGGGAACTCCGCTGCCCAGGCGGCGATCTGGCTCGCGCGCGGCGGCGCGCTCGTGACCGTGCTGCACCGCCGCGCGGACCTCCGCGAGACGATGTCCGACTACCTCATCCACGACCTCGACCGGTACGGGGTGAAGGTCCGGGATCGCAGCGAGATCGCGGAGCTGCACGGGGCGGACGGCGAGCTCGAGGCCGTGACGCTGCGCGACGGCGCGCGCGTGGCTCTCTCGTTCCTGTTCCTGTTCCTCGGTGCCGAACCCTGCACCGATTGGCTCGGTGGCGCTCTGGCCCGCGACGATCACGGGTTCGTCCTGACGGGCCCCGACGCCGGCGGGGACGGATTGCTCGAGACAAGCGCGGCGGGCGTCTACGCGGCCGGCGACGTACGGGCCGGCTCGACCAAGCGCGTGGCGACGGCGGTGGGCGAGGGCGCGATGGTGGTGCGCTTCGTGCACGACCGGCTGGCGGCCGCCGCGACCTAGGTCACTAGCCCGGCGCGACCGAAGCCGACGCCAGCCCGAACAGGCCCCGGTCGTCGGTGTGGAAGGCGTCCAGGCGCAGCCCGGCGTCGCCCAGCTCGCGGTCCACCGCCGCCCGCGTGAACTTGGCGCTGACCTCGGTGCGCAGCTCCTCGCCATCGGCGAACTCGACCACCAGGTCGGCCCCGTCGATCGTGACGGTCTGAGCGCCCTTGGCGCGCAGCCGCATCTCGATCCACGAGTTCGCCTCGTCGAAGAAGGCCACGTGCTCGAACGCGCCGAGGTCGAAGTCGGCGTCCAGCTCGCGGTTGAGCACCCGCAGCACGTTGCGGTTGAAGTCCGCGGTCACGCCGTCGCGGTCGTTGTAGGCGGCCTCGAGCACGGCGCGGTCCTTCACCAGGTCGGTGCCGATCAGCAGCCTGTCCGTGGGCGCCATCCGCTCCCTCAGCGCCGCCAGGAAGCGCGCCCGCTCGGCCGGATAGAGGTTGCCGATCGTGCCGCCGAGGAACGCGAACAGCCGATCCTCGCCGTCGGGGATCTCGGCCAGGTCGCGCTGGAAGTCGCCCACCACGCCGTCCACCCGCAATCCCGGGTAGAGCTCCGCCAGCTCCTCGGCGCACTGGTCGATCACCGTCTGGTCCACGTCGAACGGCACGTAGCGCTCCAGCGACCCGGCGCCGGCCATCGCGTACAGAAGCGCGCGGGTCTTCGACGCCATCCCCGACCCCAGCTCCACCAGCTCGCTCGCACCGTCCACGATCTCCGGCGCGCGGCGGTTGAGGATCTCCCGCTCCGCTCGGCAGGGGTAGTACTCGGGGAGCGTGGTGATCTGCTCGAACAGCTCCGAGCCGCGCGCGTCGTAGAAGAACTTGGGGGACAGCTCCTTCAGGTCGCGCGTGAGCCCCTCGCGCACCTCCTGGGCCATGGCGTCGACCGCCACGCTCATCGCGCGCACCTGAAGCCGGCGAAGATCTGGCGCCGCTCGGGGAAGTCCCAGTTGCGGAACGTCGCGCGGGCGACGCTGGGGCGCGTGGCCCACGAGGCGCCCCGGAGCACGCGGTACTCCTGGCCGAAGAAGACCTCCGAGTACTCGCGGTAGGGGAAGGCCTGGAAGCCGGGATAGCCGCCGAACCAGGTGCTCGGTCCACTCCCAGCAGTCGCCCACGAACGGCCCGGCCGCGCCGGGGCCGAAATCGAGCTGGTCGAGGTGGCCGTGCCCCTTGCCGTGGATGGCGGCGGCCTTCTCCCACTCCGCCTCGGTCGGCAGCCGCGCGCCGCGCCAGCGTGCGTAGGCGTCCGCCTCGTGCCAGGACACGTGCATCACCGGCAGCCCGGGCTCCAGCGCCTCGGTGCTGTCGAAGCGCCGCTCGCGCCCGTCGCCGGTCCAGTACAGCGGCCGCTTCACGCCCTCGCGGCTGCGCCAGTCCCAGCCGGCCTCGCTCCACAGCGAGCGGCGGGCGTAGCCGCCGTCCTGCATGAACTCCGCGAATGCGGCGTTGGTCACGGGCGCGCGGTCGATCTCGAACGCCGGCAGCTCGACCGTGTGCGCCGGGCGCTCGTTGTCGTAGGCGAAGCCGTCGCCGGGGAAGCCCATCCGGAACGGCCCGGCGCCGACCGTGACCATCCCCTCGTCGGCCGTCACCGCCTCGGCCGGGGTCCGCTCCGGCGAGTAGGTGCCGGGCGCGGCCAGCTGCAGCGTCTGCAGCATCGTCTCGTTGTGCTGATGCTCGTGCTGGACCAGCATGTCCCACAGCGGCCCGCCGCCCTCGCGCTCCAGCACCCCCAGCGCCCGTTCGCGCACGGCGTCCATGTAGGCCAGCGCCTCGTCGCGGCGCAGGTAGGGGATGTCACCGCGCTCCGCGCGGGGCACCTCGCTCGCGTCGTACACGATCGCCAGGTCGGGCTCCAGCGGCTCGAGCCCGCCGGCGCGCTGGCACAGCCACAGGTCCTCGAAGGCGGCGATGTGGCCGAGGTCCCACACCAGCGGGCTCATCAACTCGTGGTGCACGCGGTCGAGGTCCTCGTCGCTCACGGGAGCCACCAGGCGGAGGGTGCGCTCCCTCGCCTCGGCGAGAGCGTCCGCGTGGCTCTGGAGGTCCAGCGACTCGGCCCCTCCACGGGGCAATGTCTGGGATTCTTGGGCGCGCACGAGGAAGCGGGTTGCCCGAAGCCTACCCTGGCGCGTCGCGCCGCAACGACTGTTGGCACGGGCGAAACAGTTCCGTTAGCGTTGCCCTCGTGGAAGCTTCTAGGGCGGAGAAGGGCGGCTACCTCGATACGAGCCAGCTCACGCCCGGCGAACTGGGGGGCTGCATCTCGGCCGGAATCCTGTTGCTGTCGCTCTTCCTGCCGTGGTTCGGCACCAGCGACAACCCGAACTCGACCATCGGCGAGGGGCCCGACCGCGTGATCGGTCCCGACGACACGGTCAACGCGTTCCAGGTGTTCGGGATCCTCGACTGGCTCCTGGTCGCGGCCTGCACCGCGCCGTTCATCCTGGCCTGGATCGTCGCCCGCGGGCACAAGCTCACCTGGAAGCCCGGCGAGGTGACGATGATCGTCGGCATCACCGGCTTCGTCCTGATCGTCTGCAACGGCATCATCCTCGGGAAACCCGACCCGGGAATCGAGATCTCGCTCAAGATCGGCTACCTCGTCGGGCTGCTGGCCTGCCTCGGCATGGCCCTGAGCGGCTTCTTGAGGCAGTCGCTCTACACCGAGGGCCGCAAGCCCCCGGGCGTGATCTAGAGCCGTGCCGGACCCTTCGGGCGCCCGCCCGGACCGCAACCTCGCGCTCGAGCTGGTCCGGACCACCGAGTACGCCGCGCTGGCGGCGGCGCGCTGGATCGGGCGAGGGCAGAAGGAGTCGGCGGACGGCGCGGCGGTCGACGCCATGCGGCTGATGCTGGACACCGTGACGATGGACGGGGTCGTGGTGATCGGCGAGGGGGAGAAGGACGAGGCACCGATGCTCTACAACGGCGAGAGCATCGGCGACGGCTCGCCGCCCCAGGTGGACATCGCCGTCGATCCGCTCGAGGGGACCGAGCTGTGCGCGAACGGGCTTCCCAACTCCCTCGCGGTGATCGCGCTGTCCGAGCGCGGCACGATGTTCGACCCGGGGCCGTGCGTCTACATGAGCAAGATGGCGACGTCGAAGGAGCTCGCGCACCTGCTCGACTTCGACCGGCCCCTGGGGGAGACGCTGGAGCTGATCGCCAAGGAGAAGGGCACCGCGGTCGGAGACGTGATGGTGATCATGCTCGACCGGCCCCGCCACGCCGAGGCCGTGCAGGAGATCCGCGAGGCCGGCGCGCGGATCCGGTTCATCCCGCACGGTGACGTGTCGGCGTCGCTCGACGGCCGTGACCTCGGGCTCGCCGGTCGACCTCCTGTGGGGGATCGGCGGCACGCCGGAGGGCGTGCTGTCCGCCGCGGCGATCAAGTGCATCGGCGGCAAGATCATCGGCAAGCTGTGGCCGCGCGACGACGAAGAGCGCCAGAGCGCCGTCGACGCCGGCTACGACCTGGACGAGGTGCTCGACACCGATCGGCTGGTGTCAGGCGAGAACGTGTTCTTCTCCGCCACCGGCGTGACCGACGGCGACATGCTCCACGGCGTCCACTTCCAGGGGCCGGAGGGGGCGACCACCGAGTCGTTGGTGATGCGCTCGCGCTCCGGCACCGTGCGAACCGTCACCGCTCAGCACGACCGGGCGAAGCTCCGCGAGATCACCGCCGAACGGGTGGGCTGACCGCGCCACGGCGGCGATAGCCGTCGCCTGGCTGCGTCATCGGTCGCCCGCGTGCATAGCACTGCGGGCTCCCTGCTTCCTTGCCACGCTCGGCTCTCACCGCCCTGACGCGGTCAGCGAGTCCTCTTCGTCCTGCTCCTTCGGGAGCAGCGCGCCCACCACCGACGGCGCCAGGTCCAGCCGCGCGAGCGAGCGCAGGAACGCGTGGGTCACGATCACGTGGATGTTCAGCTGCGTGATCCGGTACAGGTGCCGGCCGATCCGGGAGAACCAGCCCCAGCCGCCGATCAGCGGGTAGAAGTTCGCGACCTCCGAGCTCACCCGTGCGGTGATCAGCTCCCCGCTGTTCGAGCCCTGGTGGGCATCGTCGCCGGCGGGGCGGGACACCGAGATCCGCAGGTAGCCCTTGCCGCGCCCGGCGGGCGCCACCAGGAGGCCCCTGTTGATCCGCCACGTGACCGTGCCGCTGTCGGGCTCGGTCTCGTACTCCGGAGCGAAGAAGCGCAGCAGCACGAAGGGACGGCCGAGGAACGCGATCTCGCGTGACTCGGGCGTGTAGAGCACGCGCAGGAGCCCGAGCGACACGCGCGTGAGGAACCGCCAGTAGGTGCGCGCCAGGCGCTCGAGGTACTCGGGCGCCCAGATCCGCTCGAGCTCCTCCCGCGGCAGGGTCACCTCCGCCGCCTGCTCGGTGGTCACGCTGCCGTCCGGCGCGGAGCCGGACTGCGGCACCTCCACGATGTTCACCCGCGCGCGCGCCTGGCGGCGCCTGCCGATCACCCGCCTCGGGTCGCGCTCCCTCATGCCAGCAGTTCTATATCCACGCGGTCCCCGGCCGACACCTCGCCCTCGCCCGGCTCGATCAACGCCAGCGCGTCCGCGCCCACCATCGAGGTCAGCTGATGCGATCCCTGCGGGCCGGTGGGGGTGGCGTGCCAGCCGTCGTCACGCGCCTCCAGCGCCACGCGCAGCGCCTGGGCACGGCGCGGGTTGCGCTTCACCGCCGCGGTGAGCGCCGCGGTTGAGCGCGCAGCGGCGGGGTCGGCGCCCTGGAGGGCCCTCAGCGCGGGCCGTGCGAACAGCTGGAAGGTGACCATCGCGGACACCGGGTTGCCCGGCAGGCCGAATGCCAGCACGCGGCCGGCGGTGCCGAACCAGGTGGGCTTGCCGGGGCGCAGCGCGACCCCCCAGAAGCGCTGGTCGAATCCCACGGCGGCGAACGCGCCCTTCACGTGGTCGTGTTCGCCCACCGACACACCGCCGGACACCAGCACCACGTCGGCCATCTCCCGCGCGGCGCCGAGCCGGTCCCGGGTCGCCTCCGCGGAATCCGGCACCGTCTCGCTGGCCACCACCTCCCCGCCGGCGCGGGCGACCTGCGCGCCCAGCGTGAGCGGGTTCGAGCTCCAGATCTGCCCGTCGGCGGGCGGCGCGCCGAGTGCTGCCAGCTCGTCGCCGGTGGCCAGCACGGCCACGCGCGGCCGGCGCGCGCACGTGGCGGTGGCCCGCCCCACCGCGGCCAGCACGCCCAGCTCCGCCGGGCCCAGCTCGGCACCGGCGCGCAGCACCGTCTGACCCGCGCGGATGTCCTCGCCGGCGTGGCGGATGTTGCGGCCGGGCTCCGGCTCGCCCACGTCCACGTCGTCGCCCGCCATCGACGTGCGCTCCACCGGCACCACGGTCGCGGTCCCCTCGGGCACCACCGCGCCGGTGGAGATCCTGATCGCGGCGGCCGCCGGCAGCGCCTGCCCGAACGGGTGGCCGGCGCGCGACTCGCCGACCACCGGGAGCACGCCGGAGCCGCCCGGCGCCACCGCGAAGCCGTCCATCGCGGAGCTCGCGAACGGCGGCACGTCGACCGGGCTGGTCACGTCCTCGGCCAGCACGCGGTCCAGGGCGGCGTCCAGGTCGAGCTCCTGCGCCTCGAGCGGGACTGTCGACGAAAGAACGAGTCGCCGTGCCTCGGAAATCGGGGTAGGCTCATTCACGGCAGGGATCTTGCCCTGTTCCGCCGGGTGGCTCCGTACGCTGGCGGGGGCCGCCCAGGAGCAACAGCGTGTCCGAACCGGAACGACCGACCAACACGCCGCTTCGCGGGCCGCTTGCGCGCCTGGACCGCACACGCGAGGAGCTGGCCAAGGCCTGGATCGTGCGGGTGATCGGGCGGGCGTCGCTGGACGAGATCAAGGATCTCCCGACCGACCGGATCGCGGCCCAGCTTCCCGACCTGATCTCCGACGTGCTCCGCGGCGCCTCGGGGGACAGCGATCCGTTCGGGATGTCGCCCGAGGCCCACGAGCGGGCCGCCCGGCTGGCCGAGCTGCGCGAGAGCCGCGAGCCCGCCGCCGCGGATCTCGCGCGGGATGTCGCGGCCATCCAGTCCGTGATCCTCGAGGCGCTGCGCAGTGATGCGGACGAGCTGGGCGCGGAGGCGATGGGGGAGGTCGCCGAGCGGGTGGCGGAGTCGGTGGCGGCGGTCCAGGCCGCCGCCGTGGAGACGCTCGTCACGCGGCGCTCGCGCGAGCTCGAGTCGATCGCCAACAGCGACCCGCTGACCGGGCTCGCCAACCTGCGCCAGCTTCAGACCCAGCTCAAGCAGGCGCTCGGCATCACCAAGCGCTACGAGCACCCGTTTGCCCTGCTGGTGCTCGACATCAACGGGCTGAAGCGGGTCAACGACTCCCACGGCCAGCCGGCCGGCGACCGCGTGCTCGTGCAGGTGGCCCTGGCGGTGCGCCGCTCGATCCGCTCGGTCGACAGCCCCGCGCGGATTGGGGGCGACGAGTTCTGCGTGCTCGCGCCCGACCAGACCGCGGCGTCTGCCGCCGCCCTGGGGCAGCGCCTGGCCGACGCGATCGCGTCGGAGACCGCCGGCGCGGCGGGCGAGCAGGGGGTGAGCGTCTCGATCGGCGTGGTGGCGTGCCCGGAGCACGGTGACGACGCGGATTCCCTGCTGGAGTCGGCCGACGAGGCGATGTACAAGGCGAAGGCGGGCGGCGACGCTGTCGCGGTGGGGGATCCGAAGGAACCCGAGCGCAGCGCGGCCGAATCCTAGGCCGGTCGGTGGTCTGTGGTCTGTGGTCTGTGGAATTCCACCCTCCACCGACTACCGACTACCGACTACTCAATTAGCCCGTAGCGAATGCCTATCGCCACCGCTTGCGTGCGCGTCGACGCCTCGAGCTTCGCCAAGATCCGCTTCGTGTGCGTGCGCACGGTCTCGGTCGACAGGCCGAGGTCCTTCGCCACCGCATCGGTCTGCATCCCGTCGGCCAGCATCTGCAGGATCTCGCGCTGGCGCGCCGAGAGCGTGCGGTCACCCTCCTCGAGCACGATCGTCGAGGACAGCCCGGGGTCCACGTAGAACTCGCCGGAGCGGGCGGCCTCGATCGCGCGGATCAGGTCCGCCGAGGGCGAGTCCTTGCGCACGTAGCCCTTGACCCCGGCCTTGAGCGCTTCGCTGAGCAGCCGCGCGCCGCCATCGGCGGTGAAGACCACGATCGGGGCCTTCAGCTCCTTGGAGAGGCGCTTCACCAGCTCTCCCACGTCGGCGCCCGCGCGCCACGGGTCGACGATCACCACGTCGAGCGAGCCGTTGCTGGCGTGGGAGACCGCGCCCTCGAGGTTCGGCGCGTCGGTGACAGACGCATCCGGCCAGGTCGACTCGAGCAGCGCCTTGACCCCCTGGCGCACAACCGGGTGCTCGTCGACGATGAGACAGGACGGAGCTGCCTTCTTGCGCGCTGCCATGGCCTCCGCAGCATACCCAATTTCCAGGTAGGTACTCACCACCCCGGGGGACAGCCTGTACCTACCGAGCCAGTGTCAGATCACCCGTGGCGTGGATCTCAAAGCGCATGGCGTTGATGGTCGCTCCACCCAGGATGATGATCGCCAGGGCGTAGAACCAGATCAGGACGATCAGCACGAACACGAACGTGGTGCCGAACTGGGCGATGGTGCTGATCGAGGAGAGGTAGGCGGGAAACGCGTAGTCCACGAGCCCGATGGCAACCGTGGCGGCCAGCGCGCCCGGCCAGATCGCGCGCCACGGCAGTCGCCCCTTTGGGACGGTCCAGTAGATCACGCAGAGGATGACGAACAGGACGGTGAGCCCGGCGATCAGCGACCCCGCGTAAATGAGGCCGTCCACGTCGGAGAGTCCCAGCGGCAGGTCGTCGGCCCCGGAGACCAGCAGGGACTGGATGGCCGGAACGGCCACGGTCGCGACCATGAACAGCAGGACCACCACGAGCATCGCCAGCGAGAATCGCTTCTGCTGCAGCCAGGACCGGCCCTCCACGTGGTAGATCTGGGCGAAGGCCGTGTCGAGCGCTCCCCAGAACGACGACCCGATCCAGATGCTGGCCAGCAGTGCGACCACGCCGAACCCGGTCGAGCTCCGGCGTATTCGGTCGAGCGCGTCGGTGAGCGTGTTGTCGGTGGCTGTGGGGAAGAGCTGCTGAAGGTCCTGGAGCACGCTCTCCTCGAGGTTCGGGCTCTCCAGCACCCGGCCCGCGATGAACAGCGCCAGCAGCGCCAGCGGGAAGGCCGACAGCAGGAGGTTGTAGGCGACCATCCCGGACAGCCCGGTCACGTTGTCCTCGTAGGCCTTCCGGTAGAAGTCCTTGGCCGCCTGCCAGGGATGGCGGTGGCGCTCGCCGGCCGGGGCGGGCACGGGTGGGCCTAGGGCCTCGGCAGCCGGCGCAGGATCTCGCGGGTCACGTCGTTGGCCGTGCGCAGCCCGGCCTCGGCGGTGCGGGCGGCGGAACGAAGGGCGTTGCCCACGGGGTCGCCGCCGGCGTCGGCCGCGGGCTCGCCGGTCGGGGAAGCGCCGGAGGCGGGCTCGGGGCCCGTCGCCGCCGGTCCCTCGCGCTTCTCGCTGCGTTTGCCGGGACGCGAGCGGGGCAGTTTGCCGAGCAGTCCGGGCTCCTCGCCGTTCATTCGGCGGGGGATCCTACGCCGCCTGGTATCGAAAACGGCGTGGCCGGGTATAGGTAGAGCTTGGCTGACTGGTCAGTCAACGCAAATTGCGCGGTGTGGTCTTTGACTTCATTTAGGATAGCTTTATGATTCTGAGCGTCTGTTTGAATCGCCCGAGGCGCGTGCCCGGGCTCGGATCGAAGGTAACCGGATACGGATGTCTGTAGGCGAACTTCAAGAACTCGAAGAGGTAAAGCTGCTCCTGACCAAGGGGCAGACCGCCGGCGTGCTCACGTACGCCGAGATCGCCACGGCGCTGTCCGAGGTGGAGCTCGACGAGGGCGACATCGAGGACCTGCACCAGCACCTCGAGAAGTCCGAGATCGAGCTGGTCGAGGAGATCGACCCCGCCACCGTGGCGGCCTCCGCGGTCGAGCGCGCGCCCGACAAGCGCGGCCGGCGCAAGAAGGCCACGATCGACCTCAAGCCGGACATGACCACGGACAGCCTCCAGCTGTTCCTCAAGGACATCGGCAAGGTCCGCCTGCTCACCGCGGCCGAGGAGGTCACGCTCGCGAAGGGCATCGAGCGCGGCGACCTCGACGCGAAGCAGAAGATGGTCGAGTCCAACCTGCGCCTGGTCGTCTCGATCGCCAAGAACTACCGCAACCAGGGCCTTCCCTTCCTCGACCTGATCCAGGAGGGCACGCTGGGCCTCGTGCGCGCGGCCGAGAAGTTCGACTACCGCAAGGGCTTCAAGTTCTCCACCTACGCCACCTGGTGGATCCGCCAGGCGATCGCCCGCGCGCTCGCCGACAAGGCCCGCACGATCCGCATCCCCGTGCACGTGGTCGAGAAGCTGAACAAGATCGGCCGCGCCGAGCGCAAGCTAGTCACCGAGCTGGGCCGCGAGCCCACGCCGGAGGAGATCGCCGACGTGACCGGCATCGAGCCGGACGAAGTCGACTCGATCAAGCGCTCGGCCCAGGCGCCGGTGTCGCTCGAGAAGCCGGTCGGCGACGAGGAGGAGTCCGAGTTCGGCCAGTTCATCGCCGACGAGCGGGCCGAGTCGCCCTACGAGCGCGCCGCCGAGATCCTCACCAAGGAGGCGCTGCGCGAGGCGCTGGAGAACCTCTCCTACCGCGAGCGGCGCGTGCTCGAGCTGCGCTACGGGCTGGGCGGGGAGCACCCCCGCACGCTCGACGAGGTCGGCCGCACGTTCAACGTCACGCGTGAGCGCATCCGCCAGATCGAGAACCAGTCGCTGAAGAAGCTGCAGTCCTTGGCGGAAGCCCAGAAGCTCCGCGACGTCGCCTAGCGGCCGCAGAAGTCCCGACGATTGGGGCCTTTGCCACCTATACGGCGGTGAAAGCCCCAATCGACGTCGTTCGCCAAGATCCTCGGCAGTGCCCGCCGACGCGAAACAGCGCTACGTCCCCGCCAACGGGCGCTTTCTGCCCACGTCGCTGTACGACCGTTCGATCGCGATCACCATGCGCGAGGGCGCGTGGCGGCCGCGGCTGGTGCGCGAGGTGCTGGAGGGCGAGCCGGCCGATGTGCTCGACCTGGGGTGTGGCAGCGGGACGCTGGCCATCGCGATCGCGGCGGCGCCCGGCCCGCATCGGGTAACCGGAATCGACGGCGACGCGCAGATCCTTGGCATGGCCCGCGCCAAGCCGGGCTCCGAGGACGTCGAGTGGGTTGAGGGCCTTGCCGACGACCTCCCGTTCGACGACGGGTCGTTCGACCGGGTGGTGACCTCGCTGCTGCTGCACCACCTCGACCCGCCGCTCAAGCGGGCCGCCCTGAACGAGGCGCGCCGCGTTCTCCGTCCCGGCGGACGGCTGCACGTGGCCGACTTCGGCAAGTCGCAGGACCCGCTGATGCGCCTCCTGTTCGCCGGGCTGCAGGTGCTCGACGGCCGCTCCAACACCGCCGACCACCCCGCCGGACGGCTCCCGGGCATGATCGCGGCCGCCGGCTTCGCGGACGTCGAGAGCGGCGGCAGCCTGCGGACCACGTGGGGCAGCTTCGAGCTCCTCACCGCGCGGCGCTGAGCCCAGCCGTTTGCACGCCATCCCCGATTGGGTAAAGGAAGGCGCATGGGGAGGTCTCGCCTGCGAACGGTGCGCGTCGCCGTGTGCTCGGTTGCCGTCGCGGCGATGCTCGGCGCCGCGCCCGCATCGGCCGAGCCGGTCTTCGAGAAGCACAAGGTGCCGACGGTCGGCGGGGCCGAGATCAACGTCGAGGTCATGCGCCCCGAGGGCGACGCCCGACGCCCCGGTGATCCTCACCTACTCGCCGTACAACACGCTGTCCGAGAGCACGACCCCGAACCTGGCGAACGACGACCTCGGCCAGACCTACGTGCCGCGCGGCTACGCCCGCGCCGTGGCGGACGTGCTCGGCACGCGCAACTCCTCGGGCTGCTGGGACTACGGCGGCGCCGACGAGCAGCAGTCCGGCGTGGACCTCGTGAACTACCTGTCGCGGCAGCCGTGGTCGAACGGCAAGGTCGCGATGATCGGGGCCTCCTACGACGGCACCACCGCGAACATGGTCGCCGCCCGCGGCGATGACGCTCCCGGCCTCGCCGGCATCGTCCCGATCGCCGCGATCTCGCGCTGGTACGGCTACGCCTACGGCAACGGCGTGCGCTACTTCCTCAACTCGGAGAACGCGACCGACGAGGGCTTCGACACGCCGCTCGCCTTCGACTTCGGCCTCGCGCGCACCCCGCCGACCGACCCCGAGCGACCCGCTCTTCGCGCGAGAAGCTCGCGAGCCGCGCGAACCCGTGCGAGTCGGTGGAGCACACGCTGCAGGGCTACGACCGCAGCCCGGACTACGACGACTTCTGGCGCGAGCGCGACTACCTCGAAGGACGCGGGCGAGTTCCGCGCCGCGGCGCTGATCGCGCACGGCTGGCAGGACTACAACGTGAAGCAGGACGAGGGCGTGCGCCTGTTCGAGGCGCTCGGCGACCGGCGTGCCCTTCAAGCGGGCCTACCTGTTCCAGGGCGCGCACGAGAGCCCGCCCGGCGACGCCTGGCCGAAGCTGCTGGACGCGTTCTTCGAGCACACGCTGAAGGGGGTCGAGAACGGCGTCGACACCGGGCCCGGCGGTGATCACCGAGGGCCGCACCGTGGACGCGGGCGGCTACGCGAGCGCCGGCTTCCGCGAGGAGTCCTCCTGGCCGCCGCGCGAGAACCAGCGAGAAGACGCTCTGGCTGCGGCGCACGTTCGACCAGGACGTACCCGGCGTGACCGTGCCTCCGCCGGGCACGGGCGAGACCGGCGTCCTCGCCGAGAAGCCCAACACCAGAGCCGACGGACAACGTCTTCACCTGGGTCGACACCGGCGCCGCGACGCGAGGAGTTCTCGACGCGCGATCCCGCTCAACGAGCCGGGCCACGGCTACTACTCGCTCTACTTCAAGTCCGACCCGCTCGCCGCGGACACCCGCCTCGCCGGCCGCGCCGTGCTCGACGCCGTCGTCCGCGCCGAGCAGGCGGGCGCCACACCTCACGCCGATCCTCGTCGACGTCGCGCCCGACGGCGACGCTGCGCACCGTCGAGCGCGGCTTCCTCAACCTCGACTACCGCGACGGCCTCGAGACCGCCGACCCGGCGCCGGGCGAGTGGGTGAAGGCCCGCGTCGAGCTGCTGCCGCAGGACTTCACCTTCCGCCGGGCCACCGGATCGGGCTGATCGTGCAGAGCTCGAACACCGTCTGGGCGCTTCCGGGCACCCCGGGCGTCGCCAACATCCTCACCGGGCCGCTGCCCGACGTCAGCCCGTAGGGCTCCCGGCTGACGCTCCCGCTCGCCGCCGGATAGAGCCCGACACCTAGCGGCAGCAGGCCTGGCTGGACTAGGCTCGCTCAGCACTGGCCCATAGGGGACTCGCCCCGGAAAAGAGGTCCGAAGCATGCGCAAGTTCAAAGCGCACGCGTCGCCGAGCATGGTGGTCGCGTGCATCTCGCTGTTCGTCGCGCTCGGAGGCGTCGGCTACGCCGCGGCAACGATCGGGTCCGCTCAGATCAAGAACAACGCGATTCAGTCCAAGGACATCAAGAACGGGACGATCGCGTTGAAGGACGTCCAGAGGAGCACCGTCAACTCGCTCAAGGGCGGGAACGGTGCGACCGGCGCCACCGGGCCCGCCGGGCTCCGCCGGGAGAAACGGGACCAACGGGACCAACGGGACTGACGGGGACGACGGGGACGACGGGGCCCCCGGACTCGCCCGGGCCGGTGGCCGCGTCGAGCTGGTCGCGCCCACTTTCACCACACCCGGGTTCGATCCCACCGAATCGTTTGGGGTCGGCTCGGCGACTGTGACCAAGCCTGACGGCACGCGACGGCAAGTACTGCATCGACAACCTCCCGTTCACGCCGGACGTGGCCGTTGCGAACACCGCGATTAGCCGGCGGAGGGGTGGACACCTTCGCCAAGGCGGACATCGGGCGCTGCGGCCTGGCGTCATGCCCGACCGGCACCCCCGATGTCTCTGTGCATCATTCAGGACCAAGGCCGCGGCACGCTTACCGACGCGGACTTCTACATCCTCATCAACTAGTCGTAGAAGGCATGACGGCCGGGGGCTCGAGGCCCCCGGCCGCCGCGCCGATGCGCCTTAGCGCTTCGGCTTGGCCTTGTAGGTCGCCGTGCCCAGGCAGCTGAAGATGCTGAACGTCCCGATCGGGTACTTCGAGACCAGGAACGAGTACTGCATGCGCAGCTTGCCGGTGATCCGCCCGTTGCGGCCCCTGCGCGAGCTGAACTGCTGGTTGACCAGGACCTTCCGCCAGTAGAAGGCCGGCGTCTGCTCGGTCTGGAACTTCTTCTTGGTGCCCAGCCTGATCTTGATCAGCGGGTACATGTAGTCGGCGCCCGTCCTCGGGCTGCCGCCGCCCTGGATCGGGATGCAGGTCACGCCGATCCCGGCCTCGGGGTTCACGACCTTGTTCCCCTTCAGCTTGAACGTGATCTTGTGCCCGCTGCTCGTCTTGCCCACGTAGGTGGTCGACTTCGCGGCGGCGGGGCCGGCGGCGATCAGAAGGCCGGCCAGGACGAGGATCGGTGCTGCTTTCTTCATGACGGGTCCTTTCGGGTGATGCTTTTCGATGGCGCGGAACGCGCTTATGCTCGCCCGGGAGAGCACCCCTTCGCGACGGGGAAACCCCCTATGAGACCCCCCAGTTCTTTGCCCTCACACGTCCCGGCCTCGCTGCTGGAGCGGGATTCCGAGCTGGAGCTGGTGGACCGGCTGCTGGCGGGGGCGGGGGACGGCGAGGGGGCCCTGCTGCTGTTCCAGGGGCCGCCGGGCATCGGCAAGACACGCCTGCTCGGGGAGACGCGCGAGCGCGCCGAGCGCCTCGGATTCGAGGTCCTGCGCGCCCGCGGGGGCGAGCTCGAGCGCGACTTCTCGCACGGCGTGGTCCGCCAGCTGTTCGAGCCCCGGCTGGCCCAGGCGACCCCGGACGAGCGCGCCGCGCTGCTGAGCGGCGCGGCCGCCCTCGCCGCGCCTCTGGTCGCGTTTGCCGACAGCGCCGACCCGGCGGCCGCCGCGGAGGACGTCTCGTTCTCGACACTTCACGGGCTGTTCTGGCTGACCGCCAACCTCGCGGAGGGGGCGCCGGTGCTGGTGGCCGTCGACGACCTCCACTGGTGCGACTCGCCCTCGCTGCGCTTCCTGTCCTACCTGGCCCGCCGGCTCGAGGGCCTGCCGGTGATCGTGGCGGCCTCCTCCCGCGAGTGGGAGCCCGGCGCGGACACCTCGGTCCTCGCGGAGCTCGAGGCGGAGCCGCTCGGGACGGTCGTGCGCCCGGCCGTGCTGAGCGTCGAAGCGGTGGCGGAGCTCCTGGGGGAGAGGCTCGCGGCGGAGCCCGCGCCGGAGTTCCTCGACGCCGTGCACGCCTCGTGCGGAGGCAACCCGCTCCTGCTCGGGGAGCTGGTGCACGCACTGGTGGCCGAGGGCATCGAGCCCACGGCGACCGCGGCGGCGCGCGTGCGGGAACTCGGTCCCGAGGCGCTCTCCCGCCACGTGCTCCAGCGGCTCGGGCGTCTGGGAGCGCCGGCTGAGGCCCTCGCCCGCGCCGTCGCGGTGCTGGGCGACGAGGTGGACCTGGCGATTGCATCCGAGCTCGCCGTGCTCGAGCAGGACGAGGCCGCGAACGCCGCGGCGGCGCTCGCGCGGGCCGACGTCCTGCGTGCTCGGGGTGGGCTCGCGTTCGCCCATCCCGTGCTGCGCACCGCCGTCTACGGCGAGCTGAGCGAGCCCGAGCGCGAGCTGGCGCACGCACGGGCCGCTGAACTGCTCACCGCGCGGGGGGCCACTCCGCAGCAGGTTGCGGCGCATCTGCTCCACGTGCCCGCCCAGGGGCGCTCCGCGGTGGTCGACACGTTGCGCGAGGCCGCACGCAGGGCGAAGTCCGAGGGGGCGGCCGATGTGGCCTGCGCATACCTGGCGCGGGCGCTCGCGGAGCCGCCGGAGCCCGGAAGCGGCCGGACGTACTGCTCGAGCTCGGCACGGCCGAGCTGAGCGCGGGTGTCGCGGACGCGACCGAGCACCTGCAGGAGGCACACGCGCTCGCGCAGGATGACCAGCGCGCCCTCGACGTCGTGGTCCCGCTCTCCTACGCGCTCTACTCCCGCGCGCGCGTCTATGACGCCGCCGCCCTGCTCGACCGCACGATCGAGGCGCTCGGTCCCGAGGACGCCGCGCTCGCGCAGGGCCTGGAGGCCCAGGTCATCGCGTGGGCCCGCTTCGACGAGCGCCTGTATCCGATGGCCCGCGAGCGGCTCGCTCGCAGCGCGCCCGAGGCCGACGCGGAGAGCGATGGCGGCCGTTTCCTGCTGGCGCTGGCGGCCTCCGAGCTCGCGCGCGCGGGCGAGTCGCCGGACGAGGCACGCGACCTGGCCCAGCGCGCCCTTACGGACGGCCTCTCCAGGGGCGAGGCCAACTGGCAGCGCTACATGCTCTCGGTCGCCGTGCTGGTCACGCTCGACGACGTCGACGCCGCGGTCGCCCGCTTCGACGACTGGCTCGAGGACGCGCGCCGGCAGGGATCGCTGTTCGCGTTCTCACACGCCTCGTCGTTTCGCGGGCTCGCGATGCTTCACCGCGGCGAGCTGCGCGAGGCCGAGGCGGACGCCCGGGCAGCCTGCGAGGGCGTCCCCCTGCTCCGGTGGCACTCCTTCCTGCACCTGGCCGAGACGCTCATCGAGCGCGGCGAGCTCGAGGAGGCCACCCGCGTGATCGAGCACGTGGCCGCATCCGAGGTCGACGAGCCTCCGACCTACCAGATGGCGCGCTGGGAGGCGCTCCGCGCGCGGTTGCGGATCCTCGCGGGCGAGTCCGAGCGCGGCCTCGCGGAGCTCCTCGAGACGGGAGAGCGCCTCGAGGCCCTCGGCGTGCTCAACCCGAGCTACGTGCCGTGGCGTTCGCAGGCGGCGCTCGTGCTGGCCGGGCAGGGGGAGCGCGGCGAGGCGACCCGGCTGGTGGAGCAGGAGCTGGGGGTGGCCCGCGCCTGGCAGGCCCCGCGGGCCCTCGGCGCCGCCCTGCGCGCCGCCGGCCTCGTTGCGGAGGGCGATGGGTCGATCGACCTCCTCCGGGAGTCGGTCGAGGTGCTCGCCGGCTCGCCCATCCGCCTGGAGCTGGCCAAGTCGCTCACCGAGCTCGGCGCGGCGCTGCGGCGCGGGAACGCGCGCGCGGACGCGCGGGAGCACCTGCGCGAGGGTCTCGAGCTGGCCGAGCGGTGTGGCGCGGCGCCCCTCGCGGAGCGCGCGCGGACCGAGCTGCTGGCCACCGGCGCGCGGCCGCGGCGGGTGATGCGCACGGGGGTCGACTCGCTCACCCCGAGCGAGCACCGCGTTGCGGGCATGGCGGCCGGCGGGCAGACCAACCGCGAGATCGCGCAGGCGCTGTTCGTGACGCCCAAGACCGTGGAGATGCACCTCTCGCACGTCTATCGCAAGCTCGGGATCCGGTCCCGCTCGCAGCTTCAGGGCGCGCTCGAGACCTAGCTCCCGCGCGGGTTCCCCTTTGACACCCGTCGGGCTGGCTGACAGTCTCGCTCCATGAGGGGGCTGAGGGGGTCGATGGCGGTGCTCGCCGTGCTGGGGGTCCTCCTCGGCGCGAGCCCGGCCGCTGCCCAGACCCAGCCGCCCGCCCGGAAATCGGACAACGTCACCTGGAAGACGTCGCTCGCCGAGCCTCAGGTGATCTCGGCGCGGTTCAGCTCCGACAACTCGACGATGTACGTATCGACGCTGCGCGGGCTCGCCGTGTACGACGTGACCAACGCCGAGGCGCCGGCGCAGGTGGGCTTCCTCCCGCTCCCGCACTTCGAGAACGAGGACGTGGACCTCAGCGTCGGCAAGGACTTCGTGCTGATCTCCAACGACCCCTCGGAAGGGGTGGGCGTGCTGTACGTGATCGACGTGAGCGACCCCGCGGCGCCGGCGATACGGGGCCAGATGCAGACCGGCACCGCCGACCTCGGCCTCGACTTCCTCCCGCCGGGCTTCTCGTATGGCACCGGGCACACCGCGAGCTGCGTGCCCGGGCCGCTCGACGACTGCCAGTACGCCTACCTGGCCGGCACCCGGCTGGGGATCGACATCGTGGACCTGACCGATCCCGACAACCCGCGTCTACGCCACGCCGCGCAACCTGCCGGTGCCGGAGGCGTCCGGCGGCCTGGCCACCCACGACGTGCAGTTCGACCGCGCCGGCCGGGCGCTGATCGTGGGCGCGGGAGGCACGACGGTGTGGGACGTGACCGCGCCGCTCGCGCCGGTGCTGCTCGCCAAGACCGACGCGAGCGGGACGAGCGACTACGCGCAGGACTTCGGGCAGGACGGCTCGACGCTGAACGACCTGATCCACCACAACTCGCACCGGCTGCCCAACTCGTCGCTCGCCACTCCCGACCCCGGACCCCTGGCCGCGGACTCGAACGTGATGGTGGTGACCGAGGAGGACTACAGCCGCCCCACGTGCGCGGGCGCCGGCTCGCTGCAGACCTGGCGGATCAACGAGCAGCCCGGCACCGACACGATCACCAACCTCGACTCCTGGGAGGTCGAGGTCGACCCCGCGCGCACGGCGCTGTGCTCGGCCCACTACTTCGACGAGGACGCCGGCCTGCTCGCACAGGGCTGGTACGAGCAGGGCACGCGCTTCCTCGACGTGACCAACCCGGCGGCGATCCGCCAGGTGGGCTTCTGGATCCCCGAGAAGAACGTGACGTGGGGGGCCGTCTACCACCCGACCGACAAGGAGACCGTCTACTCGCTCGACAACGTCCGCGGGATCGACGTGCTGCACGTGGAGCGAGGCGGACCCACCCCGCCGGTGGTCACGCCGCCGCCGGACGACTCCGGCAATCCCCCGCCCGACCTGTGCGCGCTGCGCCCGCCGACCGACGGCAGCGACTGCCCGGCGCCGGCGAGGCCGGCGCAGGGCGGATCGAGGCCGCCCGCCACCAGGGCCAAGACGGGGCCCAAGCTCAAGGTGCGTGTGCGCGGCGGACGGCGCGCCCGCGCCGGCCGGCGGGCGTACTTCCGGGTGGCCGTGCGCAACATCGGCGACACGGCGGCCACCGGCGTGAAGGTGCGCGTGCGGCTGCCGAAGCGGCTCAGGCATCTGAAGGGCGGCAGGCGGCGCAAGGGCTCGCGCACCGTGGTGTTCTCCTTCGGGCGGCTGGACGCCGGCAAGGTCGAGTCCAAGCGGATGACCACCAGGGTCCGGCGCGGCTCTGGCAGCCGGACGCTGACCCTGCGCGCCCGCGGCACGCTGGGCGGCGCGGCCGCCACGGCCGCGATGCGCACCGTGCGCGCGCCGGTCACCGACGGCCGGCCGCGGCAGCGCTTCGTGGCCGCGTACGGGCTCTGCCGGATAGTGATCCGAGACTGACGTGCGCGGCAGGGGGGTAGCGGCGGCGGTCCTGTTGGCGACGATGCTCGCCGGCGGGACGGCGCAGGCGGCGGCGCCGCGCCGCGCAGCGCGCCGAGCTGGGCGCCGGCACGGCGATCCTGCAGCTGAGCGAGGCGGGCGACGGCGACGCACGGGTCGCGCGGCGGGCGAGCCTGAGGGGAAGGCTGGGCGCGCTGGGCGCGCGGGCGAGGTTCTTCGAGGCGCTGCCGATGGTGGCCGTGCGCGGCACGGAGGCGCAGCTGCGGGCCGCCGCGGGCGCCCCCGAGGTGGTGGCCGCGCACCCCGACCGGCGCCTCGATTACGAGCTCTACCAGGCCACGCCGCTGGTGTTCGGCGGCCGGCAGGAGCAGCTGGCCGCCGCGGGGTTCGACGGCCGCGGCGTGAACATCGCGGTGGTCGACTCCGGCGTGTTCGGCCTGCACCCCGACCTCGCCGACCACATGGTGGAGAACCACGAGGTCGTCGGCGACGGGGCCGGGGCGGTGGTGCAGGGCTGCGCGCTGCCCGACAAGACCTGCGACACCGACGAGAACGGCCACGGCAGCCACGTGGCGGGCATCGCGGCCGGCGACGGCACGGCCTCCGATGGCTTCCACCGCGGGATCGCCCCGGGCGCCGGGGTGGTGGGCTACTCCGTGGGAGTCAGTGCCACGATCCTGTTCGCCGTCGCGGCCTACGACCACATCCTCGCCCACCCGGAGCTGGGCGTGGTGGCGGTGAACTCGTCGTTCGGCGTGACCGGCGGCGACCACTTCGACTCCACCGACCCGATCAACCAGGCCACCAAGCGCCTGCACGCGGCGGGGATCGTGGTGGTGTTCTCCGACGGCAACTCCGGGACCTACGCGGACGGCGATCCCCCGGGGGCATCCGACTGCTCGACCCGGATGGAGGGGGGCGCGCGGGTGCGCAACGTGAGCGGCGCCTGCAAGACGAACCCCTACTCGGTGGCGCCGTGGGTCATGAGCGCCGCGGGCGGGCGCAAGGACGCCGCCGGCGACCAGACCGACCAGCACCTGTCCAACTACTCGTCGCGCGGCGACCCCGACCCGCAGACGGCGCTGAGCGGGGAGCTGATCGACTACTCACCCACGCTCACCGCCCCGGGGACCAACGTGCGATCGGTGCGCGACCCCACCGGCGACGCCCAGGCGGTGGCGCTCACCGGCGAGCCGGACGCGATCCCGCCGCCGCCCGGGGGCGAGTCGTTCGACGCCTTCTACCAGCCGTTCACCGGCACGAGCATGGCGGCGCCGGCGCTCACGGGCGCCGTGGCGGTGATCCAGTCGGCCGCCAAGGCGCGCCTGGGGCGGCTGCTCAGCCCGGCGGAGGTGGAGGCGGTGGTGACCGAGACGGCCCGGCCGATCGGCGGCGTCGACGCCCTGTGGGACTTCCCGTGCGGCGCGCCGGCCCTGCCCGCCTGTGGTGAGGCGAACCCCGCGCTCGGGAACACCGGCGAGGCGTATGAGCGCTGGCAGGTGGGGGCCGGCTACCTCGACGTGGCGGGCGCGATAGCGCGCGTGCGGGCCATGCCGGTGCCGCCGAAGCAAAAGCCGCCGAAGCCGAAGCCGCCGAAGCCCAAGCCGCGCTAGGTTTGGCGAAAGCCATGGCCGACGCGGACGACAGCGGACGCTATTCCTTCGAGGAGCTGTCGGTGAGCCCGACCGCGGCCCTGTTCGAGGGCCACAGGCACGGCGGCCCGGACGTCTCGTTCTTCGTGACCCGCACCCCTCCGGGGCAGGCCGTTCCCCTCCACACCCATCCCTACTTCGAGGTGTTCGCCCTGCTGGAGGGGACGGCGCGCTACACCCGTGGCGACGAGCAGCTCACGGTCGGGCCCGACAGCGTGATCGTGATCCCTCCGGAGACCCCGCACGGCTTCGAGAACACCGGCGACGTGCCACTCGTGCAACTGGGCATCCATGAGCGCGGGACCATGCAGCAGACCTGGCTCTGAGACCCGGTCTAAAGCCCCACGCCGCAACCGCCGATGCAGGAAGCATGTTCGACCTCGAGCAGGCGCTGGGGCGCGTGATCGAGACAGGAGGCTCCGACCTCCACCTCAAGGTCCCGTCCCGCCCCATCATCCGTGTGCACGGCCAACTGGAGCCGATCCCCGACACCGAGCCTCTGAAGCCCGACGACACCGAGGCGATCTTCCGCAAGATGCTCACGGAGGAGAGCAAGCTCGAGGAGTTCGCGCGCGAGCACGAGGTCGACTTCTCCTACGCGATCCCCGGGCTCGCCCGCTTCCGCGTCAACGCCTTTCTCCAGCGGAGCTCGATCTCGCTCGTCTGCCGCGCGATCCCCTTCGACATCAGGACAGTCGATGAGCTGATGCTCCCGCCGGTGATCAACGACCTGGCCGACGAGGAGCGCGGGATCATCCTGGTGACCGGCACCACCGGCTCCGGCAAGTCCACCACCCTCGCCGCGATGATCGACCGCATCAACAGCAAGATGCGCAAGCACATCGTGACCATCGAGGACCCCGTCGAGTTCCTGCACAAGGACAAGCTCTCGATCATCAACCAGCGCGAGGTGGGTGAGGACACCGGCTCGTTCAAGCGCGCCCTGCGGCGCGTGCTGCGTCAGGACCCCGACGTGATCCTGGTCGGCGAGATGCGCGACGAGGAGACAGTGCGCACCGCCCTCAGCGCCGCCGAGACCGGCCACCTCGTGCTCTCGACCGTCCACACCGTGGACGCGCCCGAGACCGTGAACCGGATCATCGACTTCTTCTCCGAGGCAGAGCAGCGCCAGGCACGCTCGATGCTGGCCGGCACGCTCAAGGGCGTGATCTCACAGCGCCTGGTGCCGACTCCCGACGGTGAGGGCCGCATCGCCACCTGCGAGGTGCTTCGGATGACCGGCCGCGTGAAGGACATGATCACCAACCCCGACGAGACCGGCCGACTGCCGGAGGTGATCTCCGAGGGCGCCTACTACGGGATGCAGACCTTCGACCAGGCCCTGCTGGACCACGTGCAGAAGGGCCGGGTGTCGATGGAGGACGCGCTCAAGGCCGCGACCCACCCGCACGACTTCAAGCTGCTGGTGTCCTCCGACGGCCAGCGCTCCACCTCGGTGGACCAGGTGCTGGCCGGCGATACCGCCTAGCGCGCGCACGACGCGCACCGGCACGCGCACCTTGCCGCGCAGGAACAGCCCGCGGCGGCGCAGCACCACGCGCCCGCGGCCGCGCGACCCGAACGTGCCGCGCAGGCCGTCGGACGCCCCCAGCGCGGAGAACTGCGCGGCCAGGTCGCGCACCGAGCGCGGCCCCGCACGGTCGTCCGAGCCGGCGCCTTCGCCGAGGTCCTCGAGCACGATCTCCAGCCCGTCCTCGGACGCCTCCTCAAGCGACGCGGGCACCACGCCGCGCAGGGTCAGCACGCGCCGGCCCGGCCGCAGCCCGCGCGGCACGCGCATCGGGAACGACAGCCGGAAGCGGCCGCCGCGGCGGCGCTGGAGCCGCAGCCTCACGCGGATCCGCCGGCCCGGACGGACGCGCCGGGGGGCGCGCGCGGAGAGCACGAACGCCTCGTTCACGCCGCGGCCGACACGCATCCTCACCGACACATCGGTGGGGGTGATGCGGCCGAACTTGAACGCGTCGACCAGCCCGATCGCGGACGAGAGGTCGTCGAAGGGGCCGAACGCGTCCTGGTAGCGGTCGCAGAAGGCGAGCCGCCGGCTGCGCCCGCGCAGCCGGATCCGCACGCACATCTCCGTGGTGTAGCGGGCGGGCGAGGACCCGAGCACCTGCCCGGTCACCTGGGCCACCCCTAGCGTGCCGATCAGGTCCAGGCCCGACCCCAGCTCCAGGTGGCGCTCGTCGATTACCTGGGCGTCCAGCGCCGCCGTGCGGCCGGTGTCGCGGTCGCGCACGTGGAACCGCATGGGGATCGTGCGCGGCGGGGCGCCGAGCCGGCCCGCGATCTGGTTCAGCCCGTCCTGGCCGAAGACCCCGAGCGTGTGGCCCGGCACCGCCAGCTTGGTGGTGATGGCCTCCTCGGTGGCCAGCGGGTTGTTGATCACGGAGAAGACGTAGGCGTCCTGGAGCGCGAGCGCCCGGCGCCCGGCCGCGTCGAGCGGGTGGCCGAACGCCCAGATCGCACTCCCGTCGCGGTAGGCCACGGTGCCGATCGAGCCGAGCGAGAGGTCGCCGCCGGAGATCCCGGCCGAGACCGAGGAGCCGGGTTGCAGGTTCTGCACGGGGAAGCCGCCGAGCGGCCCGCTCGGCGCGGCCAGCACCAGTCGGTCGGCCCGCCGGGCGGCGCGCAGCAGCCGGCGGCGCAGGGGCGAGGACAGGCCCGAGACGGTGAGGGGCGTGGCGATCGGCCGCGCGCTGCGCCGCAACGAGCGGGCGCGCCGCGCCGAGGCGGGCGGGTCGGGCGACTCACCGAGGATCTGCTCAATGGGCGTGGCCAGCGCCACCTTGTTGCCGAACTCGCCGACGCTCTCGGAGATCGCGCCCGCGTTGCGCCGGACCCCGTCGGAGCCGCGGCAGTAGATCGGCGAGCCGGAGAAGCCCGGGCCGACGCCCGTGTCGTCCACCGCCGGGCCCGACACCCGGATCAGGATGCGGGCGCCCGGCGCCGCCGAGTCCCCCTGGATCACGTCGATCACCTCGACGTCGAACCTCGAGATGGCCGTGCCGCGGATCACCGACAGCCCCTCGCACTTCATCCCCGAGCGCACATCGCCGAGGCGCATGATCGGGTCCGCCGCCCGCGCGGCCGGGGCCGCCGAAAGGGACAGGATCAGGCAGGCCGCCAGCGCGAATCGGTGCCGCACCCGGGCAAACCTACCGAGCAGTGGCCGAAAGTTCGCTTGACGTGACGCGCCGTAGCCCACAGAGTTCCCCGGCGAATACAACGAACAAGGAGAAACGGTGCAGAGCACTCTCGGCGAGTTCCAGGAAACCCAGTCACAGGAAGCGTTCGCGCTTCAGAACAGCAAGCTGCTGAAGGTCCGCCTCTCGGAGGGCTCGATCCAGTCCAAGCTCGGCTCGATGGTCGCCTACCAGGGCGAGGTGAGCTTCGAGCACGCCGGCTCGGGCGGGATGAGCCGCATGCTCAAGAAGGCGGTGTCCGGTGAGGGCACCTCCCTGATGAGGATGAGCGGCCAGGGCGAGGTCTTTCTCGCCGACACCGCGCAGGACGTCCACCTGCTCAAGCTCGAGAACGACGCCATCACCTGCAACGGCGCCCATGTGCTCGCGTTCGACGCCGACATCGACTGGGACATCCAGAAGGTCCAGGGCGGCGTGTCGAGCATGATGTCGGGCGGCCTTTTCAACATGTCGCTGCAGGGCAGCGGCTGGGTGGCCCTGATCTCCGACGGCCCGCCCGTGCTGCTGAACACCGGCGACGCGCCGACGTTCGCCGATCCCCAGGCCGCGATCACGTGGTCGAGCAGCGTGTCCACCTCGATCAAGACCGACGTGAAGCTGAAGAACTTCATCGGCCGTGGCTCGGGCGAGTCGCTGCAGATGGCGTTCCAGGGCAACGGCTGGGTGCTCGTGCAGCCGAGCGAGGGACGCGTGACGCCGAGCGCGGCCGCCAGCGGCGGCGGCGGCGGGCTGCTGGGCAATCTCGGCGGCTAGACGGCGAGAGGGCAGAGGGCAGAGGGCAGGACTGTGCTCGGGCCCTGCCCTCTGCAACCGGCGAAGCCGGTGTTCTGCCTCTGCAACCGGCGAAGCCGGTGTTCTGCTCACTTCAGTTTGTGAAGCATTGCGCTAGACTGGGCACGTGGCCAGCGATCCCACGTGTCCCGTCTGTGCAACCGCGGACATCATCTGCGGCAAGTGGACGATCCTGGTGATCCGCGATCTCGCGGAGGGCCGCTCGCGGTTCTGCGAGCTCGAGCGCTCGCTGGCGGGAATCTCGCCGCGCACGCTCTCGCTGCGGCTGCGCGCGCTGGAGGAGGCGGGCATCGTGGAGCGCCACACCTTCCCCGAGGTGCCCCCGCGCGTGGAGTACTCGCTCACGGACAAGGGCCGCGCCCTCGTGCCGCTGATCGAGGACATGCGCGCCTACGGCAAGGAGTGGCTGGGCGCCGAGTGCGCGCCCGAGAGCGCCACCCCGGCCGCGCCAGTGGCCGCCTGACCGCGTCGCTCCGCGAAGGCGGGATGGGCCTGGTCGAGGTACCAGCCGAACGAGCGGTCGATCAACCGCTGCCTGCCGAGGCCACGCAGCAGGATCGTCAACACCCGCGGCGGTAGCGCCGGGATCAGCCGCTGCAGGGCCAGGGCCCACCCGAACGCACGCCGGTGGCGGGCGCTGAAGCGGGCGTAGCGGCGCAGCGCCTGGTCGCGCGTGCGCTCGCCCGCGAGCACCGCGCGCAGCTCCCGCCCGGCCGCGATCCCGAAGTAGAACGCCGTGCGGATGCCCTCGCCCGACAGCGGGAAGCAGTGCCCCGCCGAGTCACCGGCGAAGAACACCCCGTCCTGCGCCGCGCGGCGCAGGCGATGGGGGAACCAGTTGCCCTGGTAGCGGACCGCGGGCACGCCCAGCCGGCCCGCCAGCTCCACCGTGGGCCTGCGCACGTGGTCACGCGGCTCGTATGACCCGGCGCCCACGCGCTGCTCGCCGGCCGCCGGGACGCTCCAGCAGTAGCCCCGCTGCACCAGCGACCGGTCGATCCACACGTCCAGGTCGGCGCCGCCGCCGTCGGGGTGCACCTCCAGCCCGCGCGAAAGGGGTGACTCCGGCGGCTGGTGCCCGCGCGCCCCCAGCACCCGGCGCCAGCCGAGCGCGTCCACCACCAGCGGCGCGGTCAGCACGCCGCGATCGGTGGCGACCCCGCCGGCCTCCCGGCGCTCCACCTTGGCGATCTCGAAGCGCGCGTCGCACTGCTCCCACAGCAACAGGCAGAGCCGGCGGTAGTCGAACGCCGACCAGCTCCAGGGAAGCCGGTAGCGCGCGCTGCCGTGCGGCGTGTGGAAGCTCATGTGCGGGATCTCCTGGCGGATCGCGCCGGCCACGCCCATCGCCTGGAGCCACGGGGTGGGGGCGGCGCAGGCCGAGGTCTGGCGCTCCCCGATCTCGTAGCGGTCCACCACGAGCACGTCGGCCCCGCAGCCCGCCAGCTCGCGGGCCACGGCCAGCCCGGCGAAGCTCGCGCCGCACACGAGCACGTCGGCGCCGCGGTCCGCGATCTCGGTGCGGTCGGCGCCGCGCAGGGTCGCGCGGGTGGTCACGCCGGCTCCCGCAGCGCGCCGAGGGCGGCCGCGCCCAGCTGCCACGGCGGCAGCCCCGCGCGGTGGCCGAGCACGTCGTAGCCCAGGCCCTCCACGCGGTCGAGCACGCGCACATAGACGGCCCGCGCCATCCGCATCCCCGGCCGCACCCGGGGTTCCACCGCGGCCAGCGCCGGAGCGCCCTCGCGGAACAGCTCGCGCGCGCGGCCCACGTGCACCGCCAGCAGCTGCCGGAAGCCCTCGCTGGCGTGCCCGGCGGCGATCTCGTCCTCCGTCACACCCGGCAGGTAGATGCGATCGAGCTCGAAGTCCTCCCGCACGTCGCGGATGAAGTTGGTCAGCTGGAACGCCAGCGCCAGGCGGCCGAAGCTGGAGTGCGCGGGCCCGGGCGCTCCCAGCAGCGGCGCCATGATCCGCCCGACCGCCGCCGCGCTGCCGTTCATGTAGTCCGACAGCTCCTCCCACGACGAGATGCGGACGGGCGCGCAGTCCACCCGCATCGACGCCATGTAGGTGTGCAGCTCGTGGAGCGGCAGCTGGTGGCGGGCGCTGGAGTCGGCCAGCGCCGCGACGGCCGGCCGGTGAGAGCCGCCGTCGGCGAGGCCCGCCACCAGGTCGCTCTCCAGCCGATCGAGCGCCGCGCGCCGCGCCTCGGGCGAGGCGGCGCGCCCGGGTCCGTCCACCAGCTCGTCCGCCTCCCTGACGAACGCGTACAGCGCGTGAATCGCCGGTCGCACCTCGGCGGGGAGCATGCGGGTGGCGTAGTAGTAGGTCGGGTCGTGACGCCGGTGCGCGCGGCGGCAGGTGGCGTAGGCGTGCCGCAGGTCGGGGCTCACGACACGGGTACGGGCTACGGCGGCCATCGAGTCATGGTGCCAGAGGCGCCGTGAAGGAGGGAGGGGAGCGGCGCCGAAATCGCGACCT
This sequence comes from uncultured Thermoleophilaceae bacterium, assembly GCA_963761505.1. Classification (GTDB taxonomy): domain Bacteria; phylum Actinomycetota; class Thermoleophilia; order Solirubrobacterales; family Thermoleophilaceae; genus JAAYBF01. The sequence continues at coordinate 126,861 of CAVXGW010000005.1, read as the reverse complement.
ATGCGAAACCGCGACCTGCACGACGCTCTCCGGGAGTTCGCGGTCCAGGCCGCCGGCCTGCTCAGGGAGTCCCTTCACTCCGGTGCCGACCTGGAGTTCGACCTCGAGAGCGGCCGGGGGAAGGGCCCGACCCTCTACCACTACCGCCCCCTCACGGCCAAGTTCATCGACGACCGGTGGGCGCGGATCGCCAACCTGCCGGCGTTCGGGCCGGCCGCAGAGGCGCTCGGCGCCGGGGCAGCCGCGTACATGCGCCTGGCCGGCCTCGAGGGCGGCAGGGCCGAGCCGGCCCTCCAGGCGATGCTCGAGCGCCTCTACGAGGACGTGACCGACTTCAGCTTCCCCGAGGAGCGCTTCGAGCGCGTGTACGCGGAGGTGGAGCAGACGCTGTTCGAGAAGAGCCTGCCCGCCACCGTGGTGGTGGCGGTGCACGGCATCGAGATGGAGGCGGACCGCGTGGAGCTGGGCGAGGGCCTGGAGCTGCTGCGCGGCAACCTGACCGACGCCCCCGATCAGGCCGTGTGGGGCGACGGCGACCAGGAGGAGCCGGCCGCCCTGCTGCAGCTCACCCGCGAGGTCGCGCCCGAGGACCCGGTGCCCGTGGAGGAAGCACGCATGCGCTTCCGCCGGACGCTCACCTGCCTGCGCCTGTGGAAGGCCGGCGGCGTGGCGCTCGCCGCGGTCGGGTGGCGGCGGGCCGGCGACGGCCGCTGGGCCCCGTTCGAGCTCGAGGCCACCGGCGCCGCCCGCGGCGAGCCGTGGATCCTCGTGGACGGTGAGGAAGCCGAGCTGCGCCAGTTCGTGGACGTTGTCGACGGGGTATCGCGCGGTGGCTCGGTCGCCTGGGCGCTGTCGCGGTTCGAGATGGGCTGTGGCCGCCGGCTGGAGTCGGAGGCTCTCTCCGACTACCTGCTCGGGCTCCGCGCCCTCGTGGAGAGCAACGGCGAGACCGGGCGTTCGTCGCTGGCGCTGCGCGTGGCGGTGCTCTGCGCCGAGGAGGCCGAGCGCAAGCGCGTCCAGCGCCGGATCGAGCTGGCCCAGGCGCTGGAGCGGCTGGTGATGGGCGACGGGAGCGAGGATCCCTACCTCGACGCGGTCGGGTCGGACTCGCCGCGCACGCTCGTGGACGAGGTGGAGCGCCACCTGCGGGCCCTGCTGAGAGACGTGATGTGCGGGTATCTGGATGCCGACCTGCGGTCGGTTGCCGATGGGTTGTTGCTGGCGCCGCCTGAGCCGTTTGAGATTCAGGCCTCAGACCTCAGGCCTCAGACCCCAGTCCTCAGGCCTCAGACCTCAGAGGCGAGGGCTCCGGCCGCGGTGGTCGCTCGGTCGACGGTCGACAGTCGACAGTCGACAGACGACAGACCACCGACCACCGACCACCGACCACACGCCACAGACGACGGAGTTCGACGACGTATCTCCCTTCGACGACGACCCCGCTTCGTTTTCCGCCCCAGTTTGAGTCAACCTCCCGGCTCAGCGGCCGATAGGTAACCCATATGGACGAGCGGGCTCCATTCGGTGCGGCGGATATGGCGCGCACGCTTGCGTGGTTCTACCTCGCGGGCGGCGTTCTCGGCCTGATGTCCCTGCTGGCGCCGATGCACCCGGAGGCGAACGTGCCGGCCCTGCTGGTGAACTGCGCGGTTGCGCTGGCGGCGGCCCTGTTCCTGTTCACCCTCGGCGGGCGGCTGCCCCGCGCGTCGATCGGCCTGCTCCTCGGGCTCGGGTCGGTGGTGATCACCACGGCCGTGCTGGCGGACGGGCACGGCTCGAGCGTCTACTCGTTCTTCTACGTGTGGGTAGGAGTGGAGGCCTATTACTTCCTCACCCGCACCCAGGCCGTGCTGCACATCGCCTTCATGGGTGCCTGCTACGGAGCTGCCCTCGCGGTGACCCAGGCCGACCCGGTGGCCCTCCAGCGGTGGACTCTCACGGTGGGGGTGACGCTCGTGGTCGGGATGCTGGTGGCCTCGATGCGGGAGCGCATCGCCTCCCTCGTGGCCCGCCTCTCCGGCGCCGCCCGCACCGACGTCCTCACGGGGATGCCCAACCGGCGCGCGTTCGAGGAACGCTTCGAGGAGGTGCTCGCCCTCGCCAAGCGGGAGGGACGGCCGCTCAGCGTGATCGTGGGCGACCTGGACGGGTTCAAGCTGGTGAACGACCGGCTCGGCCATCAGGCCGGCGACGACGCGCTACGCCGGGTGGCGCGCGAGCTGAGCACCTGGAAGCGGCGCAGCGACCTGACAGCGCGGGTCGGTGGCGAGGAATTCGCCCTGCTCATGCCGAGCGCCTCTCAGGAGGGCGCGCTCACGCTCGCCGATCGCGTCCGGCTGGGCGTGCAGGAGGTGTTCGCGGCCGACGAGGTGCCGCTCACGATCTCCTTCGGGATCGCCGCATTTCCCGAGCACGGTGAGGACGCCGAGGCGCTCACGCGCGCCGCCGACCAAGCCCTGTACGCCGCCAAGGAGATGGGCCGCAACCGCTGCGTTCACTTCACCCCCGAGCTGGCGGAGTCCCTGAGCTCGCGGGCGCAGGTGGCCGACAGCGCCGAGATGCAGCTGGACACGGTGATCGGGCTGGCAGAGGCGCTCGACATCCGCGACACGGGCACCGCGAAGCATTCCCGGACCGTCGGCCGCTACGCCAAGCTGATGGCTCTCGAGATGGGCCTGGGGGAGGCCCGAGCCGAGCGGATCGAGCTGGCCGGCCTGCTGCACGACGTCGGCAAGATCGGGATCTCCGACCGCGTGCTGAACAAGCCCGGCCCGCTCGACGCGGACGAGTGGGCGCAGATGCGCACCCACCCGCAGATCGGAGCGCGGCTGCTCTCCCGGCCCGAGCTGGCCGACCTGCGCGGGTGGATCCTGGCCCACCACGAGCGTCCCGACGGCCAGGGCTACCCCTTCGGCCTGAGCGGTGAGGAGATCCCGATCGAGGCGCGCATCGTGGCCGTGGCCGACGCGTACGAGGCGATGACGGCCGACCGGGTGTACCGCCTCGCGCTCGGCGAGCAAACGGCGCGCGAGGAGCTCGCCGAGTGCGCGGGCGAGCAGTTCGACGCCGAGGTGGTGGGCGCCTTCATGGCGGCCCTCGACCGCGAGGCCGCGGCGCTCAGCTGAGCTCTCGGCGCAGCGCTGTGAGGTCGCCTTCGGCGATTCGCCGCGCGGCAGCCTTCATGCCGGCCACCGCCACCCAGGCCAGCGCACCGCCGACACTCACCCGGCGCGCCCCCGCGGCCGCGATCTCCTCGAGGGTCAGGTCGGGCAGCGCGAGCACGTTCACCGGGCGCGACACCGACTCGCACACGGCCCGTATCTCCTCGCCGCTCCTCAGCCCCGGCGCGTAGAGCACGTCCGCGCCCGCCGCCTCGTAGGCCTGCAGGCGCGCGATCGTGTCGTCCAGGTCGGGGTTGCCGCGGATGTGGTTCTCGGCGCGGGCCGTGAGCGTGAACGGGAAGGACAGCGCGCGTGCCGCCTCCACGGCCGCCGCCACGCGCTCGGCTGCGTGCCTGGGCTCGTAGAGGTGCCCGCCCCGGTCCCAGTCCTCGATCGATCCGCCCACGGCGCCGGCGCCGGCCGCGCGGACGATGGCCGTCGCGGCGTCGGCGGGTGCGGGCCCGTAGCCGTTCTCGAGGTCGACCGACAACGGCAGGGGCGTGGCGGCATCGAGTGCCGCCACGTGCGCGGTCACCTCGTCGAGCGTGACCTCGCCGTCCTCGCGGCCGAGCGTGTGTGCAAAGCCCGAGCTGGTGGTGGCGAGCGCCTCGAAGCCGAGCGACTCGAGCACCTTCGCCGACCCCGCGTCCCACGGGTTGGGCATCACGAACGTGCCGCTCTCGTGCAGCGCGGCGAAGCGCTCCGCCTTTCCGGCCTGGTCGCTCACTTGGCGAACAGGTACTCGTTCATCGCCCTGAGGCCGTCGAGGTCATGCACGTCACCGGGTAGCTCGGGCACTGTGATCATCGGCTTGCGGCCCAGCTTCGACCGCAGCTGATCGACGTTCGCCGCGTCGCGCTCGGCCAGCGAGCGGTGCTCGTCGAGCGTGCGAGCGACCTTCCCGGCCAGCTTGTCGTCGAGCAGGCCCGTGAGCTCCTCCTCGAGCTTGGGGCCCGGCTTGGCCCTCACCGGCTCACGCATCCGGTTCACGATCACCCCGCCGAACGGCAGGTCCTCGTTGCGCAGCTTGCGGTGGAAGTGGCCGGCCTCCTCGATCGATGCCGCGCGCGGCGAGGTCACGAGCAGGAAGGTGGTGCGGTGGTCGGCGATCAGCGCGTTCACGCGGTCGGCGCGCTCGCGGAAGCCGTCGGCCATGTCACCGAAGGAGTTGAAGAAGTCGGCCAGGTCCTTGAGCAGGTCGACGCCGGTCGCCCGCTTCATCACCGAGAACACCATCCCCGAGCCGCGGCCGAGAAGGCCGAAGCCGAGCTTGCCCGAGGCGCGGAAGAAGCTCAGCGAGCGCGAGTCGATGAAGCGCGCCAGCCGCCGGGGGGCGTCGAGGAAGTCGAGCGCGTTGCGGCTGGGCGGCGTGTCGAGCACCAGCAGGTCGTAGTTGCCCTCCTGGTGCAGCTCGTGCAGCTTCTCCATCGCCATGTACTCCTGGGAGCCCGCCACGGCGTTCGAGAGCTGCTTGTAGATCGGGTTCGCGAGGATCGCGTCACGCGTCTCCTCGTCGGGGGCGTAGCTGTCCACCAGCTCGTCGAACGTGCGCTTGGCGTCGAGCATCATCGCCCACAGCTCGCCCGGCGCGTCCAGCTCGACCCGGGCCTCCTCGTTGCCCAGCTCGCTCAGGCCGAGCGAGTTCGCCAGCCGCCTCGCCGGGTCGATCGTGAGCACGGCCGCGGTCTTGCCGCGCTCGGCCATCCCGGCCGCGATCGCGGCGGACGTGGTGGTCTTGCCCACGCCGCCCGAGCCGGCGCAGATCACCACCTCCTTGCGCGCCACCAGCCGCTCGATCGAGCTCACAGCTTGCGCTCCAGCTCGTGGGAGAGCACGTCGAGGTCCTCGGGCCCCACCTCCGGGGTGAGCAGGAACGGCAGCGTGGCCACCGAGGCGTCCACGCCCCGCCTCAGGCGGCCGACCTGGGAGCGCTGCGCCCTGGCGCGCTCGTGCGCGGCCAGCGCGGCCTCGAGCGCCTCGCGGGCCGCGGCGGTGCCGGCGCCGTCGACCGAGGCCATCGCCTTGGCCTCCGCGCCCGAGAAGCGCTCGGGCAGCACGCCGTTCACGAACACGCCCGCCAGGTCCATCCCGAGCTCGTCTCGGATCCTGCCCTCCAGATCGATCGTCTCGTTCACCGGCATCTCCTCCGCCAGCGCCACGGCCACGATGGCCGTCTGCTTCGGGTCGGTGATGAAGCCGTCGATCTTCTTCGCGTGGTTGTGGATCGGCCCCACCTTGGCCACGTCCGCGTAGGTGCGCGGCGCGCGCATGAGCGCGAGGCCGTGCCCGGTGGCCGGCGCGTCCAGGATCACCAGGTCATAGGGCGCGGACCTCGGTGTGCGCCGCTGCAGCTGAGCGAGCTCCCAGACCTTTCCGATCGTCACGATCTCCGCCAGCCCGGGGGCGGCGGCGGTGAGGTACTGAAAGATGCGGCTCGAGCTGAGCAGCCCCGCGAGCGCCCCCGAGCGCAGCTGGTGCTTGAGCCATTCCGCCTTGGCGTCCTCGGGGTTGATCGAGAACGTATGGAGCCTCTCGGCGACCTCCGTCTCCCTGAAACCGGCGGCGGGCTTCCCGAACGCCTGGGTGATCCGCTCCTGCTCGGCCACCTCGCACACCATCGTCCGCTTGCCGGCCCGCGCGGCGGCCAGTCCGAGTGCCGCGGCCACGGTGGTCTTGCCGACGCCGCCCTTGCCGGTCACGACGACCAATCGCTTGCCGAGGACTTCGTCCATATCAGGAGCCTAGGCGGAAGGAGAACCCCGCGATCGTGCGAATAGGCACTCCGTATGGCAGAGCCGACCCAAACGTCCGCTGAACCGGAGGCACCAGTGACGCCCAAGGCAAAGGTCATCGCGTTCACCAATCAGAAGGGCGGTGTCGCGAAGACCACCACCACGCTGAACCTGGCTGCCGCGTTCGTCGAGAGCGGGCACCGCGCGCTCTGTGTCGATCTCGACCCCCAGGGCAACCTCACCATGAGTCAGGGGATCGACCCGGACTCGCTCGAGGTCTCGATGTACGACGTGCTCGTGCACGACATCTCCATCCGCGAGGTCATCCGCAAGCGCGAGGTCGACGTGGCCTGCGCCTCGATCGACCTGGCCGGCGCGGAGATCGCGATGTCCACCAAGATCGGCCGTGAGCGCTCGCTGGAGAAGGCGCTCGCCCCGGTCAAGGAGGACTACGACTTCATCTGCATCGACACTCCTCCGAGCCTCGGGCTGCTCACGATCAACGCCCTCACGGCGTCGGACAAAGTGATCGTCCCCGTGCAATGCGAGTATCTGTCCATGCGAGGTTTGGTGCAGCTGCAGAACACGCTGGCGATGATCCGCGAGAACCTGAACCCGGACGTCGACATCGAGGGGATCCTGCCGACCCTGGTGGACAACCGCACCGTCCACGCCAAGGAGGCGATCGAGATCCTCGAGGAGAACTTCGGCGATCGCGTGTTCGCCTCCAGGATCAACAAGACGGTCCGTTTTGCAGAAGCGCCGGTGAAGGGAATGTCCGTGCTCAAATACGACCCTGACGGCAAGGCGGCGTATGCCTACCGGCAGCTTGCGAAGGAGGTTCTCTCGAATGGGAAGCGGTAAGCGGGCGAGCATGCGTGAGGGGCCGCTCGCGGCCCTTTTCAGGAGCACGGAGGCTGAGGAGGAGCCAAGGACGAGGCGCAAGGGCCCGCGACGTTTCCGCTGAGCCGGTCGAGAGGCCCCAGTCCCCAGTCCCCAGTCCCCAGGAACGCGCTCCGGAGCCCGAGCCGCCGCGGCCCGTGAAGAGCCGCTACGAGAGCCCTCCGACCCCGGAGGAGCGGCTCAAGTCCGTGTTCTCCGCCGACATCCCCGAGAACATCCTGGAGCGCGCGCCCGAGCCGGTCACCGAGCGCGAGCCCGCGCCCCAGCCGGTCGCCGATCAGGAGCCGGTGCACATGCCGCAGTCCCCGCTCACCCGCAAGCCCGTGCTGCGGGTCGTGGGTGTGGGCGGCGCCGGCGTGAACGCGGTCGACCGGATGATCGAGGCCCAGGTGCAGGGCGTCGAGTTCATCGCGGTCAACACCGACATGCAGTCGCTCGAGCAGTCCAGCGCGCCCACGCGCGTGCATATCGGCGACGACGCCACCCGTGGCTTGGGCTCGGGGTCCGACCCGATGCTCGGCCGGCAGTCGGCGATCGAGCAGTACGACGAGCTGAAGGCGCTGCTCAAGGGCGCGGACATGATCTTCATCACGGCCGGCGCCGGCGGCGGCACCGGCACGGGCGCGGCGCCCGTGGTGGCGAGGATCTCCCGCGAGGTGGGAGCGCTCACCGTGGGCATCGTGACCAAGCCGTTCTCGTTCGAGGGCGCCCGGCGCGGCGCCCAGGCCGATCTCGGCGTCGAGGAGATGGCGCGCGAGGTCGACACGCTCATCACGATCCCGAACTCGCGGCTGCTGTCGGTGCTCGACAAGCAGACCTCGATGGTGGACGCGTTCCGGGTGGCCGACGACGTGCTGCGCCAGGGCGTGCAGGGCATCTCGGACCTGATCGCGCTGCCGGGGCTGATCAACCTCGACTTCGCCGACGTGCGCACGATCATGTCCCAGGCCGGCAACGCCCTGCTGGGCATCGGCATGGGCACAGGCGAGAACCGGGCGATCGACGCCGCGTCCCATGCGGTGGAGTCGCCGCTGCTCGAGACCTCGGTCGAGGGCGCGAAGTCGATCCTCCTCTCGATCACCGGCGGGCGCGACCTGTCGCTGTGGGAGGTCAACGAGTGCGCCAAGGCCGTGGCCGAGGCCGCCCATCCGGACGCCAACATCATCTTCGGCGCCATGGTGGACGAGAAGCTCGCCGACGAGGTGTGGATCACGGTCGTGGCCACCGGCTACGGCGAGGCCACGTCCCGTCGCCGTGATCGCGAGCGCCGCCCGTCGGAGACGCCCGCGGTCGCGGACGCCGAGCCGCGGGTCACCCGCGCACGCCGGCGCGAGCCGGTGGCGGCGGGTCTGGGCGACCTGGACGTGCCCGAGTTTCTTGCCACGTAGGTAGGTTCGGCCCCCTATGAAGGGGGTCGTCGCTGCGGGTCATCCGCTCACCGCCCAGGCGGGGGCCGATGTCCTGAGCGCCGGCGGCAACGCTGTCGACGCCGCGGTCAGCTCGGTGCTGATGTCGTTCGTGGCGGAGTCGCCCCTGACGGGCCCGGGGGCGGGCGGGTTCATGCTCGTGCACACCGCCTCGGGGGAGAACCACCTGCTCGACTTCTTCGTGGCCGCGCCGGGACGGGGGCTCACCGATCCCGATCCGGCCCCGCTGCTGCCGATCGACGTCGCGTTCGCCGAGGACGCGCTGCAGCGGTTCAACTGCGGCCCCTCGTCGTGCGGCGCCTACGGCACCACGGCCGGGCTCGCGGAGGCGCTCGGGCGCTTCGGCACGGCCGCGCTGGCCGACCTCACGGCCGCGCCGGCGCGGGCGGCTCGCGACGGGGTCGAGGTGATCCCCATGCAGGCGTTCCTGTTCGAGATCCTCGGCCCGATCCTCCGCTCGACCCCGGAGGTCGCGGCCGATCTACGAGCCCGAGGGGCGCCCGCTGCGTGCGGGCGAGCGCATCCACCTCCCCGACCTGGCGGACCTGCTCGACCGGCTCGGCGCCGAGGGCCCGGGCTTTCTCTACAGCGGCGACGTGGCCACGGCGGTGAGCGACTGGGTGCTCGAGCGCGGCGGGTTGCTGACCCGGGAGGACCTGGCGTCCTACGAGGTGGTGGAGCGCCCGCCCACACGCGCGCGCTTCCGCGGCCGGGACGTGCTGACCAACCCGCCGCCGTCGTCGGGCGGAATCCTGATCGCCGACGCTCTCGAGCTGCTCGAGCGGATCGACCGCCCGCGGGACGTGCACGCCGTGGCCGAGGTGATCGCATCCACCAACCGCGCCCGCGACGAGGACTTCCTGGAGGGTCTCAACAGCCGCGACTACGCGAAGCGGTTCCTGGCCGAGGACGTGCTGGACAGCGTGGCCGGCGAGGTGGCGTCGCGGCTGGGCTCGACCACCCACCTGGCCGTGATGGACGCCGACGGCACCTGCGCCACCGTGACCTGCTCGAACGGCTCGTGCTCCGGCGTGGTGGTGCCCGGGACCGGCCTGCACCTGAACAACATGCTGGGCGAGGAGGACCTGAACCCGCACGGCTTCCACCGCATCCCCGCCGGGTCGCGGGTGCCGAGCATGATGTCCCCCACCGTGGTGCTGCGCGACGGCTCGCCCGAGATGGCGCTGGGATCGGCCGGGTCGAACAGGATCAGGTCGGCGATCGTGCAGACCGTGGCCGCGGTGATCGACGGCGGGCTCGACGCCCAGAGCGCCGTCGAGGCGCCCCGGCTACACGTGGAGGACGATCTCGTGGATGCCGAGCCCGGGGTGGACGAAGCCGCGCTGCGCGACCTCGAGGCCGGCGGGTGGCGGCTGCGCAGCTGGGACGAGCGCAACCTCTACTTCGGCGGCGTGCAGGCCGTGGCCCGCGACCCCGCCACGGGGGAGCTGTCCGGCGCCGGGGATCCGCGCCGCGGCGGCGTGGTGGTCACCTCCGCCTGAGCTCCCGCCGGTGGCGGCCGCTGGTGCGGCCGGGCCATTCCACCGGCACCGATTTCCTACCTGCGGTCCGATGACCGCGTGGGCGGCGGGGTCGATCCTGGGGGCATGCCCGAACGCCTGACCGCACTTGACGGGTCCTTCCTGCGGGTGGAGACCGAGAACGCCCACATGCACGTGGCGTGGTCCGCCCTGCTGGGACCGCGCGAGGACGGTCGCGCGCTTCCGCTCCGGGGTCTCCGGCGGAACATCGAGGCGCGCCTGGCGCACGCTCCCCGGTTCCGACGGCGGCTCGCGTTCGGCCTGCCAGGAACGGGCGAGCCGTTCTGGGTGGACGACGAGCAGTTCGACATAGCCCGTCACGTGGTCGCGCTGTGCGATCCCGCCGACAGGCCCGACCTCCGCCGCTTCCATGCACTGTGCGACCGGGCGTTGTCGCAACCGCTCGATCGCACGCGGCCGCTGTGGCGCGTCTACCTCGCTCCCAAGCTCGCGGATGGGGGCGCGGGGATGGTGGCGAAGATCCACCATGCCCTGGTGGACGGCAAGTCGGCTGTGGAGGTGGCGCTTCTTCTCTTCGATGTGACCCCGGACACCGATCCGGCTCCGGCCGCCGACTGGCGCCCGGAGCCGGAGCCGGGGACGGCCAGGCTCGCCTTGGGGGCGCTCTCGGGCGGCGCCGCCGAGTCGCTGCGCGCCATCCGCGGGGTGGCGAGGATCGCCGGCGCCCCGCGGGCGGGCAGCGCGCGGATATACGACACGGTGCGCCGCGCCGCCCTGGCGGTGGGCGACGATCTGATGCGCCCGGCGCCGGCGTCCTACCTCAACGTGCCGATCGGCCCGCGGCGGGCGCTCGTGCGCCACCGCGCGCGGATGTCCGACGCGCTGGCGGTGAAGCGCGCGGCCGAAGTGACGCTCAACGACGTGTGCCTGGCGGCGGTGGCCGGGGCGCTGCGCGAGACGGCACTGGCTCGCGGCGACTCCCCGCGCGCCCTGAAGGCGATGGTCCCGGTCTCCCTACGGACGGAGGGCGAGCGGACCGACCTCGGCAACCGGATCTCGCTCGCGTTCGTGGACCTGCCGGTGCACCTGAGCAAGCCCGCCTCGCGGCTCGCACAGGTGCACCGCGCCACGTCGGCCTTCAAGTCCTCGGGCCGGCCCGCCGGCGCCGAGACGGTCTTCGGCGCCCTCGGCCTTCTCCCCGACCCGCTGCGCTCACGCGCCGCCCGCCTGGTGGGATCCAAGCGCGTCTACAACCTCACCGTCTCGAACATCCCGGGCCCGCGGTTCCCGCTCTACGTGCTGGGCGCGGAGCTCCGTGAGGCCTACCCGGTCGTTCCGATTGCTGAGGACCACGCCCTGTCGATCGGCATCTTCAGCTACCGCGATCAGCTGTATTTCGGCCTCTACGCGGATCCCGAGGCGTTGCCCGACGTGCTTGGCCTTCCCGACGCGCTGAACGCGGCCATGCTCGCGCTGGTCCGGGCCACTAATGCTGCACGCGGCCGTTGCCCCTCGCCCGCTCGGCCGCCTTCTCAGCGTGCTTCAAACGCTCGAGCGCGGCCGCGCACAGTGAGCTGAGGCGGCCCAGCCGGTCGCTCTCGGAGCGCATCTCCAGCAGGCTCTGCTTGTCGTCGAGGTCGAACGCGATCGTGGCGGCCATGTCGTAGGCCCCCAGGCCCATCGAGGTCCTCTTCGTCCGGGGTCGAGTCGGTCACCTGCTCCACGAGGTCCGAGTAGCTCTCGCGCGCGGTGGCGGCCAGCTCCTCGTCCGCCTCCCCGGTGTGCTCGTCCAGCAGCTCGACGTCCCCGGCCGGGTACTCCATGTCGTCGATCCGCCGCTCCAGGCGGAAGGGCCGCGACCCGCGGACGAGGATGTTCATCCGCCCGTCGTCCATCTCCTCGAGCAGCTGGTCGATCCGTGCGCAGCAGCCCACGTCGCGCAGCCCGTCGTCGCCCATCCACAGGATCCCGAACTCGGACTCCCGCTCCAGGCACTCCCCGATCATCGTCTTGTAGCGCTCCTCGAAGATGTGCAGCGGCACCGTCTCGCCGGGGAGCAGCACGAGCCCGAGTGGGAACAGCGGGAAGCGCTCGAGGTGTTCGCCCATCGCTGGCTTAGGCTAGCCGGGTGCCACTGCGGCGAGCCCTCGAGCAGGTCGACCCCTACCGGCCTCAACCGCCCATGCGCGTGCTCGCCGAGCAGCACGGCCTGGAGCGGATCGTGAAGCTCGCGTCCAACGAGGGGGCGTTCGGCCCGCTGCCGGAGGCGGTGGCCGCCTACGAGGCCGCCGCGGCCGAGCTGAACCGCTACCCCGACGCAGGCGCCGCGCGGCTGCGGAAGGCGATCGCCGACCGTTACGGCCTGGCGCCCGAGCAGGTGGTCCCCGGCAACGGCGCGGACGAGCTGATCCGGCTGTGCGGCGCGGCGGTTCTGGACGCGGGCGACGCCGCTGTCTTCCCCTGGCCCTCGTTCCCGAGCTACGTGGCCGCCGCGGCCGTGCACGGCGCGGGCGTGGTCCAGGTGCCGCTGCGCGACCGCCGCTTCGACCTCGATGCGGTGCTCGAGGCGTGCTCGCGGCCGGCGCCGGGCGGCGGGCGGGTGCGGGTCGTGTTCCTGGCGAATCCCAACAACCCGACCGGCACGCATGCTCACCCGGGCGGAGGTGAGGGCCTTCCTCGACGCTCTGCCCGACCGGATCCTGTGCGTGCTCGACGAGGCCTACGCCGAGTACGCCGACGAGGAGCCCGAGGGCCCGGCGCTGGTGCGCGAGGGGCACGGCCGGCTGTGTGTGCTGCGCACGTTCTCCAAGGTCTACGGGCTGGCGGCGCTGCGGGTGGGCTACGCGCTGGCCTCGCCCGAGATGGCCGACGCCCTGGATCGCGTGCGGCCCGTGTTCAACCTCAACCAGCCCGCGCAGGAGGCGGCGCTGGCCTCCTACGGGGTGTCCGTGAACGACCGGGTCGAGCACGCACGGGCCGCCAGGGCCCGCCTGTTCGCGGACCTGGCCGCGGCGGGGCTGGACCCGATCGAGTCGCAGACGAACTTCGTCTACGCCGACGTGCCCGGATGGCGATGGCGACGGTCTGGCCGGGCGCCTGCTGGCCGAGGGCTTCATCGTGCGCGCCCTGCGGGGCTTCGGCGCGCCGGGCGCGATCCGCGTGACCTGCGGGACCGACGAGGAGAACGAGGAGTTCGCGAGAGCCCTGGCACGGGTGGCTACGTAGCCCCATGTGACCGCGATCGTCTGGTTCCGGCGCGATCTGCGCCTGCACGACAACCCGGCCCTGCGCGCGGCGCTGGACCGTGGCGAGGCCGTGGTGCCGTTCTTCTGCCTCGACGACCGGCTGCTCAACGGCAGGCACGCATCCGGGTCGCGCACGCAGTTCATGCTCGAGTGCCTGTCCGATCTCGACCGCTCGCTGAGCGACCGCGGCAGCGGCCTGGTGATCAGGCACGGGCGGCCTGAGGCCGAGCTGGCCAAGGCTGGTGGAGGAGACATCCGCGGCGGAGGTGCACTTCGCCGCCGACGTGACGCCCTTCGCCCGCGCACGCGGCCGCAGGCTGAGGGGGATCGACGCCGACCTGGGCGCCCACCCGGGCCTGACCGTGGTCGACGAGCCGGGGGAGGTGCGCACGCAGAAGGGCAAGCCGCAGACCGTCTTTACGCCGTACTACAAGCGCTGGTCCGAGGAGCCCAGGCGGGAGGTGCTCGGGGCGCCGCGGAAGATGCCGGCGCTGCCGTCGGAGCTGGCGAAGGGGCGAATCCCCTCGCTCGGCTCGCTCGGCCTGGAGCAGGAGGTGCACGAGCCGGCGCCCGGAGGCGAGCGCGCCGGTCGCGAGCGCATGAACGCCTGGCTGCGCGATGGCGTGCGCGACTACGCGGACAACCACGACGCGCTCGGCCGCGACCGCACCTCCCGCCTCTCGCCCTACCTGCGCTTCGGTTGTGTGTCGCCGCGGGAGCTGGAGGAGCGGCTGCCGCGCGGCAAGGGTCCCGACGCGTTCAGGCGGCAGCTGTGCTGGCGCGACTTCTACCAGCAGCTCATCCTGCACTTCCCCCGCAACGCGAGGTCGGAGTACCGCGAGCGCTACCGCGGCGCGATCACGTGGAGCCATGCCGAGCGGCCGTTCGAGGCGTGGAAGGAGGGCCGGACCGGCTTCCCCCTGGTGGACGCGGGGATGCGCCAGCTGCGGCGCGAGGGGTGGATGCACAACCGCGCGCGCCTGGTGGTGGGGTCTTTCCTCACCAAGGACCTCGGCATCGACTGGCGCTGGGGCGAGCGCCATTTCATGCGCTACCTGCTCGACGGCGACGAGGCCAACAACAACGGCAACTGGCAGTGGATCGCCTCGGTGGGGGTGGACCCGCAGCCCGCGTTCCGCCGGATCTACAACCCGGCGCTCCACATGGAGCGGTTCGACCCCGAGGGGACCTACGTGCGCCGCTACGTGCCCGAGCTGGCGGACGTGCCCGGCGAGTACCTGCGCGAGCCGTGGGAGATGCCCGATGAGGTGCAGCGCGACGCCGGCTGCGTGATCGGCTCTGACTACCCTGAGCCCATCGTGGACCGACGTGTTGCCCGTGAGCGCGCGCTCGAGCGCTACCGCGTCTGAGGAAACGGCGGGCCCGGCGCACGTCGCCACCGCCTCCTTCCTCGCGTCACGCGCCGCCCCCACCGGCGGGTTCTGGGTGGCGCTGGCGGGCGGCACGGCGCTCGCGCGCGTGGCGCTGCGGCGGGGCGCGCGCGAGGGCTACGGCGCCAGCGTGGCGGCCACGCTGGAGACCGTGGCGATCATGGGCCCGGCGCGCTTCGGTGTGCCGTTCACCCAGGCCGTGAGCGCGCCGATGCTCGGGGCGATGGAGGCCCGCGGCGTGCGGCCGATCCTGCAGATCCTCGCCTGCGCCGCCGTGCGCGTGATCACCAACGCGATCGGGACCGCGTTCTTCATCTGGGTGATCGCCGGGGGCCTGGATGCCTACGCCGGCACCTACGACAACGTGGTGGAGCGGCTCGGCTTCACGCTGGGGGTGGGCGGTGTGCTGGCGCTCACCGCGGCCGGGCTGATCGCGTGGGGCGCGTTCGCGAGCTGGGTGCAGGTGGGCGTGTACCGCCGCGGGCTGGCCAACTGGGCCCCCGGCCCGGCCGGCGAGCCCCACCCCGTCGCCGGCGCCGGGCGCGCGGTTCCGGGGCGCTTCGACCCGCGGGCCGTGGTGCTGGCCGCCGCGCTGGCCTTCGCGCTGCTGCTCTCGGGCACGGCCTGGCCGCTGCTGGCGGCGGTCGCGGCGTGGCTGGCGCTGGCGTGGCTCACCTGCCGCCCCGACAACTCGGTGGTGCCGACCGGTCTGGCGCTCGCGGCGGTGCTGGCCGGGGGCGCGCTGGTGTTCAGCCTCGGCGGCGGCCTGGGCCTGGACGAGGCCCTGCGGAGGGGCGCGCGAGCGGCCCTGCTGGTGGGCGTGGCCACCTGGCTGCGCGCCGCCGCGGGCGCGCCCGGCCTGCGCGAGGTGTCCCGGCGGACGCTCGGCCGCCTGTCCCGCCTGCCCAGCGTGCCCGAGGCCGGCCGCACGCTCGACGCGATCGGCTCCGAGGGCGCCCTGGCCTCCTCGGGCCGCGCGCTGGTGGATGCGCTCCGCGGCGTGCCCCGGCGACCGCTCCCCTTCCTCGATGCCGTGCTGGGGTGGGTGGCGCGGGAATCCGCGCGCTTCGCGCCGGACACCCGCGCGCCGGCGCGGGAGCTGCGGGCGCGGGCGGTGGACGGCGCGCTCCTGGCGGCGGCGCTGCTCCCGTGGCCGGCACTGGTGCCTCTAGCGCCTCTTAATGCTCCTCTCATGCGCGGATGATGGGATATGCGGCCAGATGGGTAAACAGAAGTAACGGTTCGCCCGGGGAGGCGCCGAGCAGACGACCGAGGAAGGCGAAGCACCCTTCGTCGCCAGGACCTCGGCGGTACACACCGCACCATGTCGACCACTTCGCTGGCACAACGCTTCCGCAATGCCCGGCACGCCCACCCGGTGGCCCTGCTGGCGATCGTCACGACGATCGCCCTCGCCGTGATGCACAGCACCACGGTCGTCAGGCTGGACGCGGCGCTCGGATCGCTCGCGCGCACCCTGGCGGCTGCCTCGGACGTGCCGATCCAGACCGCCTTCATGGTCAGCACCCTCGCGGGCACCGATCTGGTGATGCCGCTCACGGCGGTCTGTGCTCTGGTCCTCTGGTTCACGCGGCACCGGCGCGGAGCGCTCACGCTGGCCCTCTCCGTGGTCGGGACCCAGGCGCTGGTCGCGGTGATCAAGAACGTGGTCGAGCGGCCCCGCCCCGAGTCCAACTCCGCGATCGCCGACGCCTCGGGGTTCAGCTTCCCGAGCGCCCATTCCGCCACGGCGGTGGCGCTCTACGCCACGCTCACCCTGCTGGGTGCGAGCGCCTGTCGCGGCCGGGCACGCGTGGCCGTGGTGCTCGCGGGCGCCTCGGTGATCGGCGCCGTCGGCGCCAGCCGGGTGATCGTTGCCGCGCACTACCCCACGGACGTGCTCGCCGGGTGGCTCACCGGCGCGGCCGTGGTGGCCGGGATGTGGCTGCTGGTCAGGGCGCTGGTCTTGCCGCGCGCCGCGCCAGCACGTCCCTGAGCGCGACGAGCATCCCGCCGGCGAGGAACGCCTCCGCCGCCATCTTCAGGGTCTCCTCGGCGACGAACTCGAGCTGGGTGGTGGGCGCGAACGAGTCCAGGCTCTGTGAGGCCATCCCGAGCGCGACCGCCACGGCGAACAGCCCGAGCGCCAGCGGGTGATGGCGGAGCACCAGCGCGCGCGGAAGCAGGATCAGCGCCGCGCAGGCGAAGCCGAGCGTGAGCAGCACGGCCTGCAGGTCGTGGAAGCCGTCGGCCGCGGTGAGCCCGAAGCCGCTCTCCAGGAGATGGCTCAGGAAGATCGTCGCCTGCGTGATCTCGTCGAATGCGAAGACGACGAAGATGCCCGCGGAGAGCCCCCAGAAGGTCTGGTACCAGCGGCGCCCGTCGGCCTCGAGCCGGTGGATCGTGCCGGCGATCGCCGCGATGAGCAGCAACTGGGCGAAGCTCAGCCAGGTGCCCGGCGCGAGCTCGCGGAAGAACAGCGCCTGGTCGCCCACCAGACCGCCGGCGGCGAGGAAGCACACCGCCAGGCCGAGGTTCAGAGCCAGCAGCCCCTCGAGTGACGCAACCGGCCGCTCCGCCATCCGCAGCGCCAGCTCCTCTGCGCGTTCGTCGAGGGTCTTGGCCCGCGGGAGCCCCGCTGGCCAGTGCGCGGCCGGGCGTCTCATGGCACTCTCATCCTCTGCCAGATCGGCCCACCTGTCAACGACTTGTTAAGCGCCTTCGGGGGGCGGATTTGGGATGCCGTTCCGGGCGACAGCGAGCACCCTCCACGGCATCCCCAAATCCGCCCTCCTGACAGCTGGCCTTTCACGACTTCCGAGCCCTCGGGGGCGCGCCGGGTGCGGAGCTACAGGGACGCTCGGTGGGGGGCGAGATGGACTTGCCCTGGAGGGTGCTCGCTGTCGCCCGGAAGGGCAATGTCCATCTCGCCCCCTACAGCCACGCCGGCGCCCGCGCGCTCACCAGCAGGTTGTAGAAGATCGCCGCCGGGAGGCGTGGCTCCAGAAGGCTGCGGTCCAGCGCCTGCAGGGTGAGGTAGCCGCGGTATGCGTACTGGCGCCACAGCCACGGCACCTCCGAGGGCACCGCCGTGGCCTCGAGCGCCCGGTTGGCCCAGCCGAACATGCTCGCCGCCAGCTCCTCGCCGCGCACGTCGATCGCCTCGAAGCCCGCGGCGTGGGCGCTCGAGTTGAGCGCGCCCGGGGTGAACGCGTGCACGTCGACGATCCGCTCGAGGTCGTCCTCCTCCGGCACCTGGTGATGACCGCCCAGCTCGGCGGCGCCCACGCGCATCAGAGCGCGCCAGGCCGGCGCGACCGCGTGGGCGGCGCGCTTGGGCAGCTCGGCGATGCGGTCGCCGTAGTGCGACGGCTCGCCGCAGAACGCGATCCGCCCACCCGGCCGGAGCACCCGCAGGAACTCGCGGAAGCAGCCCTCGAGGTCCGGCAGGTGGTGCAGCACGGCGTGGCCGAAGACGAGGTCGAAGGAGTTGTCATCGAACGGGAGCTCGCCCGCCTCGCAGCACGCGGTCCGGGCGTCCATGCCGAGCACGCCGGCCGTTCGCTCCAGCACGCCGATCATGCCGGGCGAGATGTCGGTGGCCGTGTAGCGCTCCACCATGCCCGCGCGCACCAGGTTGAGCCCGAAGTAGCCGGTGCCGGCGCCGATCTCCAGCCCATCCCCGAACGGGCCCGGAAGCTCCTCGCCGAGCGCCTTGCACAGCTTCCCCGTGACCTGTGACTGGCCCCGCTCGCCGTAGTCGATGCCCCACTTGGCGTCGTACTGCTCGGCGGCAAGGTCGTGGTAGCGGGTGTTCGCGGCGTGGATCTCGCCGGTCGTGGTCGGGGGGGCCATGCGACGGCGAAGCCTATGCTGCCGCCGTGTCCGAGGTCGCAGCCTACGTCCAGAGCAGCCAGCCCGACGGGGTGCCCCCACTGGCGCTGACGGGCGAGCGCACCCTGCCGGATGTGCCCGAGGAGAACTACTGGTTTCGCCGTCACCTGGCGGTGTACGAGTGGATCGCGGCGCGCTGCCACGGGCTGGAGGTGGTGGACATGGCCTGCGGCGAGGGCTACGGCAGCGCCACGCTCGCCCGCCGCGCCGCGCGGGTCACCGGGGTGGACGCCAACCCGGAGGCCCACGCGCACGCCGAGGCCAAGTACACGCGGCCGGGCGTCCGCTTCGTGCGCGACCTGGTCGACCGCTACGCCCAGCCCTGCGACGCCGTGGTGTTCCTCCAGACGATCGAGCACGTGGAGCAGCCGGAGGCCGTGCTGCGCCACTTCAAGGAGATGCTGCGGCCGGGAGGCACGGCGTACGTCTCCACCCCGAACGTGCTCACGCTGGCCCCGGAGGGGGCGGAGAAGTCCGACAACCCGTGGCACCTCAAGGAGTACAGGGCCGAGGAGTTCGCCGAGCTGTGCCGCGCCGTCTTCGGCGAGGTGGAGCTGCTCGGTCTCTTCCACGCCCGCAAGCTGCGCCTGCACGAGCTTGCCCTGCGCGCGGGGTGGGACTCGCTGCACCCTGCGCTCGGGGTGACCAAGCCCTTCTACGACCGCTTCACGCCGGCCATCTCGGCACGCGACTTCGCCCTGCGCCCCGGTCCGCTGCACCGCGCGCTCGACTTCGTCGCGGTGCTCAGGTGAGGCTGCCACATCCGCCGGAACTGCCCGAGGGCGCTCGGCCGCGCTGGCCTCCCGGATACGGCTTCGCGGCCATGGCCGCGGGCACCGGCGCGGTGATCGCGGCGTCGTTC
Source organism: uncultured Thermoleophilaceae bacterium (assembly GCA_963761505.1). Taxonomy (GTDB): domain Bacteria; phylum Actinomycetota; class Thermoleophilia; order Solirubrobacterales; family Thermoleophilaceae; genus JAAYBF01. Next base: position 107,744 of record CAVXGW010000005.1, on the reverse strand, counting down.
CCGCTGCTGCCGGTGGCGCTGTCGTCCACCGCGGACGGCGCCCTCGGCGCGCTGGCGCTGCTGATCCTGATCCTGGTGCAGGACGCCGGCTACATGGGCTCGGCCGTGGGCTTCGCCTATCTGCGCGGCGGGCGGCCGCGGCCGTGGCACTTCGGCCTGCGCTCCACGCCGGTGAAGCGGACGCTGGCGATCACCGCGGCGGCCACGGTGGCGGTGCTGGGGTTCGAGATCGGCTTCGCCGACCTGGTGGGGGTGGAGGAGGGAGACACCGACGAGCTCGGCACCGACGAGGGCTTCGTGCCGGCGCTGGCCTTCTCGCTCGCGGCGATCGTGGTGGCGCCGGTCGCGGAGGAGTTCTTCTTCCGGGCGTTCTTCTACCGCGCGCTGCGCAACCGCCTGCGCGTGTGGTCGGCCTGCCTGGTCACGTCGGTGGTGTTCGCGGCCCTGCACCTCCAGTACGCCGCCACCCCGCTGGTGTTCGTGATCATCGGCGTGTTCGCGGTGGGCACGTGCCTGGTGTACGAGGCCACCGGCAACCTGTTCACGGTGATCGCCATCCACGCGATCTTCAACACGCTCGCCACGGCGGGCACCGACGCCGGCTACCTGGTGCCGATCGCGGTGGGCCTGTCCGTGGTCGCGGCCTGCGTGGTGGCATCGGTCAGGCTCGGCCCGGCGCCGTCCCCGTTCCCGCGCAGCGCACTGGCGCGATGAGCCGGGACCGCGGCGCCCTGGCGCTGGTGTTGCACTCGCACATGCCCTACGTGGAGGGCTTCGGCACCTGGCCGTTCGGCGAGGAGTGGCTGTGGGAGGCCGTGGCGTGCGTGTACCTGCCCCTGATCGACCTGCTCGGCCGGCTGGAGGCGCCGGTCACGCTGGGGGTGACCCCGGTGCTGTGCGACCAGCTGGAGACGCTGCCCGGCGATGCCGGCGAGCGCCTGCTCGGGTTCCTGCGCGGGACGCGCAGGGAGGTGCACGCGGAGGACGAGGCCGGGCTGGCGCGCACGGGCGAGCCCGAGCTGGCCGCCGAGGTGGCGCGGGCGGCGGGCGACTACGAGCGCGCGCTGGCCGCGCTGGAGGGCGACCGCGATGTGATGGCGGCGCTGGTCGGGCTCGGCGATGCCGGCCACGTGGAGCTCTGGACCTCTTCCGCCACGCACGCCGTGCTTCCGCTGCTGGCCAGCGACGCCGGGCTGCGCCTGCAGCTGGCCACCGGAATCGCGTCCCACGAGCGCCGCTTCGGCGGCTGGGGCGGCGGGCTGTGGCTGCCGGAGTGCGCCTATACCCCGGGCCTGGAGCGCGACCTGGGCGACCATGGCGTGCGGGCGTTCTGCGTGGACCAGACGGCGGCGCTGGGCCACGGCTCGGCCGACCAGCTCGAGCCCGTGCTCACCCCCGCGGGCGCGGTGGCCGTGCCGATCGACTGGCAGACGGTGGAGCTGGTGTGGGACGACCGCCAGCGGCTACCCCGTTCATCCCGACTACCGCGACTACCACCGCCGCACCGTGCACGACCTGCGCCCGTGGAACAACGCGGGCGGGGTGTACGACCCGCAGCGTGCGCGGGCGCTGGCCCGTGAGCATGCGCGCGACTTCGTGGAGCGCGCCGCCGCGCGCCTGGACGCCTATGCGGCGGAGCGCAACCGCCCGGGCCTGCTCACCTGCGCGCTCGACACCGAGCTGCTGGGCCACTGGTGGTACGAGGGGCAGTCCTGGCTCGCGGGCGTGGTCGAGGAGGCGGCGGCGGCCGGGCTGGAGCTGACCACCGTGTCGGGCGGGCTGGAGCGCACGGAGCCGGTCGAGCGCGCCCTGCATTCCTCGACCTGGGGGATCGGCAAGGACCTGTCCACCTGGGACTCCCCGCGCGTGGCGGAGCTGACCTTCGCGGCGCGGACGGCGGAGCTGAGGACCGTCTCCGCGGCCGCGCGGCGGCACGAGCCCGAGGCGGCGCTGGTGCGCGCGGCGCGCGAGCTGCTCGCGATGCAGTCGAGCGACTGGGCGTTCATGGAGACCCGCGAGCTGGCCGCCGATTATCCATTGCGGCGCGTCGGCGCCCACGCGGCCGACCACGACGCCGCGATTGGGGCTTTGTCAGACTCCGCCTCCGTGCCGGACCCCCTGCTTGCGCAACCTCGCGCCCGATCTCGACCTCGCCCCGCTGGTGGCGCCATGAGGGTCCTGATCCTGTCCTGGGAGTACCCGCCGCTGATCGAGGGCGGCCTTGCCCGCCACGTCCGCAAGCTCGCCGAGAACCTGGCGGCGCAGGGCGTGGAGGCTCACGTGCTGGCGCGCGGGCTGGAGACCTCGCCCGCCGAGGAGGAGATGGACGGCGTGATCGTGCACCGCGTGCGCGAGCCCGAGCGCCCGCGCGACCTGGGCGAGTTCGTCACCTGGATCGAGCACATGAACGCCGACATGCTGGCCGCGGGCGTGGAGGTGGGCGACCGCTACGACTTCGACCTCGTTCACGGGCACGACTGGCTCGTGGCCGGCGCGGGTGACCACCTCGCCAAGCGCTTCCGCTGCCCGCTGGTCGTGACCATCCACGCCACCGAGTACGGCCGCCACCAGGGCTGGGTGGACAAGCACCCGCAGTCCTACATCCACGGCACGGAGCGCTGGATGGCCAACCGCGCCGACCGGCTGATCACGTGCTCGGCCTACATGCGCGAGCACGTGGCCGACATCTACGGCCTCGAGGAGGAGCGCATCACCGTGATCCCCAACGGGATCGACCCGGACGAGCTGGTGCCGGTGGCCGACCTCGAGTCGCTGCGCGCCGGCTTCGCCGAGCCCGGCGAGCGCCTGATCCTGCTGGTGGGCCGGCTGGTCTACGAGAAGGGCTTCCAGCTCGCCCTCGAGGCGCTCCCGGGGCTGATCGAGCGGCTCGGCAACGTCCGCTTCCTGGTCGCCGGCTCCGGCACCGCGGAGGGGGACCTGCGCCGCCAGGCCACCGAGCTCGGCCTGGACCCCTACGGCACGTTCGTGGGCTGGATCGGCGACGACGTGCTGCATTCGCTGTACCGCATCGCCGACCTCACGGTGGTGCCCTCGCTGTACGAGCCGTTCGGGCTCGTGGCGCTGGAGGCGATGGCCTCGGGCTGCCCGTGCATCGTGGCCGACACCGGCGGCCTGCGCGAGATCGTGCCCGCCGACGATCGCGTGGGCCTGCGCTTCAACGGCGGCGATCCCCAGCACCTGGCCACGATGGTCGAGCGGCTGCTCACCGACGAGCCGCTGCGCGACCGGCTGGTGGCCGAGGCGTCCGAGCACGTGCTGTCCTTCGACTGGGCCGACGTGGCGCGCCAGGCGGCCGCGCTCTACCGCGAGGCCACGCGCGCGGCGGCGAGCGTGCCCTGAGGCGGGCCGCTGCACTTGCGCTGGTGGCGCTGGCCGCGCCGGCCACGGCCTGGGCGGCACCGGGCATACATGCCCACCGCGGCGGCTCGGTGCTCAACGGCGCCCCCACCTACCCCGAGAACACCATGCCGGCGTTCCGCAACGCCAGCCGCGAGGGCTACGTGCTCGAGCTGGACGTGAAGCTCACCGCCGACCGCGTGCCGGTGGTGATCCACGACGCCACGCTCGACCGGACCACCGCCTGCACCGGCGAGGTGGCGTCGAAGACGCTCGCCCAGGTGCGCGCGTGCCGCACGGACGTGCTCGGCAGCCCCGGCGGCGGCCTGCCCACGCGGAAGGTGGCGCCGGGCGAGCCGATCCCCACGCTGGCCGAGGTGCTGGCGTTCGCCAGGCGGGAGGGGGCGTTCGTGAACATGGAGATCAAGAACCAGCCGACCGACCCGGACTTCGATCCCGGCAACGGCTACACCAACACGGTGATGGCCGCGGTCAAGACGGCCGGCTTCCCCAGGCAGCGCCTGATCGTGCAGAGCTTCTGGCCGCCCAACCTCACCGCGGCGAAGGCCGCTCTGCCCGGGGTGGAGACCTCCTTCCTCACACTGGCGCAGGCCAACGACGGCGGGCCCGCGTTCGCCCAGGCGAACGGCCACCAGTGGGTGTCGCCGGCGTGGCCGGTCACGCCCGCGTACGTGGCCGACGCCCACGCGCGCGGGCGGAGGGTCGTCCCGTACACGCTGAACGCGCCGGCGGAGTTCCGCGCCGCGCGCGCCGCCGGTGTGGACGCCCTGATCAGCGACGACCCGCTGCTGGCACAGCGCACGCTGGGGCTCTCGCGGCGCGAGCTCGCGCCCGACGTGCTCGACCCGGTGGCGCGGCTGCGCACGCCCCGCTACGCCAGCGACGACGGCCGCCGCCCGCGCTTCCGCGTGCGGCTCGCCGCCACCGACCGCGGCAGCGGCGTGGCCGGCCTGCGGCTGCAGTACCGCCGCAACACCAATGCGGCCACCCGCTGGCGCCCCGTGGTGCGTGAGACGCTCGCGCGCGTCGTGTACTTCCGCGGCAGGCCGGGCCACACCTATCTCTTCCGGCTCCGGGCGCGCGACCGGCTGGGCAACTTCAGCCCGTACGTGTACGACCAGACGGCGGTGCCGCTCGACGACCGCTCGCGCCGGCTGCGGTTCAGCAGCGGCTGGACCCGCTCGACCTCGCGCCGCGCCTACCGGGGAACGCTGCGCAGGGCCCTGGCCCCCAGCGCCTCGATGGCTCTGCGCTTCACCGGCACCCGGGTGGCGCTGGTGGCGCCCCGGTCGTTCGCGGGCGGCCGCGTGCGCGTGACCGTGGCGGGCCGGACGCGGGTGGTGTCGCTGCGCGGCGACGCCATCGCCCGCCGGGTGGTGTTCCGCTCGCGAGTGATGCGGCCCGGCGTCCACCGGATCCGGGTGGCCTCCTTGGGCGGAGGTCCGGTCGCGGTGGACGCCGTGGCCATCGAGCAGGGGCCGCGGCGGTCTCGGGGAGCAGACCGCTAGGCCAGCATCTGCGCCATCGCCCGCAGCGGGGCGTCGGCCTCCGAGGGCCAGTCCGCGGGGTCCGGCGGCCACCAGGCATGGCGGTCGTGCTCGTGGTCCATCTCGACCTTCGCGCCGGGCTCGAGCGTGGCCATGCCCACGAACAGCACCAGCCCCGTGGGGATCCTCACCAGGCCCTCGACGGTGAGGGTGGCCGGCGCCACCGACCACTCCTCCTCGAGCTCGCGCGCCAGCGTGGCGGCGGGATGCTCACCCACCTCCACCGAGCCGCCGGCGCCCAGCGCCCAGCGCCCGGCCCAGGTGGCCACCCAGCCGGCGCGGCGCCCGGCCAGCCAGCGGCCCTCGGAGTCGCGCACCACGCACAGTGAGGAGATGCTGTCGAGCGCGTCGCCGCCCAGGCGCAGCGACCAGCGCGCCGGCTGCAGCTCGAGCGCCAGCCCTTCCCCGTGGGGGTGGGCGCTCACCATCCGCGCCGCCAGCCCGTCGTGGGTGGGCGAGCCGCGCTCCTGCAGCTCGGCGATCGCGGCGTCGGCGCGGGCGACGGCGTCGGGGTCGGCCACGTACGGCTCCTCGTGCCAGCGGCAGGCGATGGCCTCCGGCTCCCAGGGGCCGCGCGCCAGCAGTCCGGGCTCGCGGGTCACTCCCACCTCATCGACCGTGGCTCGTCGCGCATCCGGATCACCCGCGCCGGCACGCCGCCCACCACGGCGTTGGCGGGCACGTCGCGGGTGACCACCGAGTTGGTCCCGATCACGGCGTTGTCGCCCACCGTCACGCCGCGCAGGATGCAGGCCCCGTATCCGATCCACACGTTGTTCCCCACGCGCACGTCGCGCATGTAGATCCCCTGTAACCGGATCGGCCGGTCCACCTCGACCATCCCGTGGTCGAAGTCGATCAGCATCACCCGGTCGGCGATCACGCATTCGCGGCCGATCGACACGTGCTTGTAGGCCGAGACCGTGCACTCCTGGCCCAGCACCGTCTTCGCCCCGATCTCGATCAGCCCCTCGTGGCAGCGCAGCTTGCACCCGTGCCCGATCCACGACCAGCGGCCCAGCTCGATCCGCCCGCCCGGCGCGATCTGCATCACCACGTCCGGGGCGACGAAGGCCAGGCCGTCGGAGCGCAGCCGCCGGCCGTAGCGGGTGAGGAACCGGCGGCGGAGCAGGCCCGCGATCAGGCGCGCGTACTTCAGCGTGAGCATGCGGTGGCGACGCATGAACCGCAGCAGCGCCAGCGGCCCGCCGGAGAGCGGCGCGGGGGGGCGCCGGACATCCTCCGCCGGCGCCTGCTCGACCTCGGTGGCTGACGGCTCCATGGGCCGCAGGATTCTAGGTGTGGCTACCCGTATGGGACCTGAAGCGCTCTATGTTCACAATCTGCTGGGAATGGCGAAGAGCGTCCTGATCGTCGACGACCATCCGAGCTTCCGGGCCAGCGCCCGCCTGCTGCTCGAATCGGAGGGCTGGAACGTGGTGGGCGAGGCCGCCGACGGCGCCCGCGCGATCGCCGCGGCCACCGAGCTGCATCCCGACCTGGTGCTGCTCGACGTGCAGCTGCCGGACATCGACGGCTTCGAGGTCTCGTCGCGGCTGGTGGCCAACGGCAGCGCGCCGGTGGTCATCCTGATCTCCAGCCGCGACTGCGAGGACTACGGCTCGCTGGCGTTCCGCAGCGGCGCGCGCGGCTTCATCCCGAAGGGCGAGCTGTCGGGCGAGGCCCTGGAGGCGCTCCTGTGAGGCCCAACCGCTGGCTGCTCGGCGGCCTCGGGCTGCTCGCGGTCGCGCTCGGCATCGGGTTCGCCCCGTTCCTGCTCGAGAGCGACAACGGCGACATCCCCGCGGAGGTCTGGTTCGCGCTCACGCTGTTCGTCGGGTGGGGCTTCGTCGGCGCCGGGCTCGTGGCGTGGGAGAACCGGCCCGAGAGCCGGATGGGAATGCTGATGGTGCTCACCGGCTTCCTGTGGTTCGTGGGCGCGATGCAGGGGTTCGAGAACGACGTCGTCTACTCGATCGCAAGCCTGTTCGGCACGGTCTTCTCGGCGGCCGCGATCCACGTGCTGCTCGCGTTCCCCACCGGCCGGCTCGAGACCCGCGCCGAGCGCCGCATCGTGGCCGCGACCTACCTTCTGTGCACGGTCGTCCTGGTGCCGGTCACGCTGTTCGCCAAGCCCACGGACCTCGGCTGCGACGACTGCCCGGACAACGTGCTGCTGGTGGCGCACGCCCCGCTGGTGGCGCAGATCACGCTGGTGCTGGTCACGCTCGTGGGGCTGTACCTCCTGGGCCAGACGATCCGCATCCTCGCGAGCCGCTTCCGTGCCAGCAGCCTCAAGCCGAGAACCGTGCGCCAGGTGCAGGTCGCCGGGCTCGGGCTGCTGCTGCTGCTGACCCTGAGCCTGTTCGGCCAGCTGCTGGGCCTGAAGGGGCCGGCGAACGAGGCCGTGATCGTGCTCGCGTTCACGTCGCTCGGGCTCGTTCCGTACCTGATCCTCGCCGGCCTCGCGCGCGTCCGCCTGGATCGCGGCGGGGCGCTGAGCGCGCTGCTCGCCCGGCTGTCGGAGACCGGCGGTCCCGGCGAGCTTCGCGACGCCCTCGCCACCGCCATCGGCGACCCCGACCTCCTGCTGGCCTATCCGCTGCCGGGCTCGGAGGGCTATGTGGATGCCCGCGGCGCGCACGTGGAGCTGCCCGAGCCGGGAACCGGCCACCAGGTGACGCACGTGGAGCTGGACGGCGACCAGTGCGCCGCGATCGTGCACGACCCCGATCGCGCCGACGACCCGCAGCTGGTGGCCACGGTGGGCCGGGCGGCGGCGCTGGCGCTGGCGAACGAGCGCCTCGAGGCACAGCTGCGGGCGAAGGTGGACGAGCTGCGCAAGTCGCGCATGCGCGTGATCGAGGTCGGCATGGCCGAGCGCCGCGGGCTCGAGCGCAACCTGCACGACGGCGCGCAGCAGCGGCTGGTGTCGCTGGCGCTGAGCCTGCGGATGGCGAGGAAGGGGCTGCGCGACGACCCGGGCGGCGCCGAGGAGCTGCTCGACGGGGCCGCCGGCGAACTGGACCTGGCGCTCAGGGAGCTGCGCGAGCTGGCCCGCGGCATCCACCCGGCCGTGCTGTCGGACCGCGGGCTGCCCGCGGCGCTGGACGCGCTCGCGGGCCGCTCGCCGGTGCCGGTGGAGGTGGCCGGCGCCCCGCCCGGCCGCCTGCCCGAGCCGGTGGAGCTGGCGGCGTACTACGTGGTGTCCGAGGCGCTGGCGAACGTGGCCAAGTACTCCGAGGCCAGCCGGGCGACCGTGAACGTGGCGCGCGTGAACGGCAGCGTGCTGGTGGAGGTGAGCGACGACGGCGTGGGCGGCGCGGATCTGGACCGCGGCACCGGGCTGCGGGGCCTGTCCGACCGCCTGAAGGCGCTCGAGGGGCGGCTCGAGGTGGACTCAAAGCCCGGCCAGGGGACGATCGTCAAGGCGAGCATTCCGTGCGAGTAGTGGTGGCCGACGACTCCGTGCTGCTGCGCGAGGGCGTGGTGCGCCTGCTCGAGGAGGCCGGCCTGGACGTGGTCGGCCAGGCGGGCGACGCCGACGACCTGCGGCGAAAGGTCTACGCGCACAAGCCCGACGTGGCCGTGGTGGACGTGCGGATGCCCCCTGGCGGCACCGACGACGGGCTGCGGGCGGCGATCGAGATCCGCGAGCGCCAGCCCGAGACGAGCGTGCTCGTGCTGTCGCAGTACGTCGAGGAGGCCTACGCGGTCGACCTGGTGGGCGACTCCGACGGCGGTGTGGGCTATCTGCTCAAGGACCGCGTGGCCGACCTGGAGCGCTTCACCGAGGCGGTGGAGCGGGTGGGACGCGGCGGCTCGGCGCTCGACCCGGAGGTGGTGTCGCGGCTGCTGGGGCGCAGCCGCCGCGACGACCCCGTGGCCGATCTCACCGCCCGCGAGCGCGAGGTGCTGGAGCTGATGGCCGAGGGCCGCTCCAACGCCGCGATCGCCGAGCAGATGGTGGTGACCGAGCGGGCGGTGGAGAAGCACGTGACGGGAATCTTCGCCAAGCTGGGCCTGTCGCCCGCCGCCCAGGACCACCGCCGGGTGCTCGCCGTGCTTGCCTTCCTCAACGCATGACCGCCATACCGATCGTCACCGCAGTCGATCTGCGCCGCCGCTACGGCGAGGGCGGCGCCGCCGTGGACGCGCTCGCCGGCGTGACCGTGTCGTTCGACCGCGGCCGCTTCGCGGCGATCATGGGGCCCTCGGGATCGGGCAAGTCCACCCTGATGCACCTGCTCGCCGGCCTCGACCGGCCCACCTCGGGCACGGTGGTCCTCGCCGGCACCGACCTCGGCGGCCTGGACGACTCCGACCTCACCGAGCTGCGCCGCGACAAGCTCGGGTTCATCTTCCAGTTCTTCAACCTGCTGCCGGTGCTCACGGCGGAGGAGAACATCACCCTGCCGCTCACGATCGCCGGGCGCAAGCCCGACCCCGAGTGGCTGGAGCAGGTGATCGAGGCGGTGGGCCTGGGCGACCGGCGCACGCACCGCCCGGCGGAGCTGTCCGGCGGCCAGCAGCAGCGGGTGGCGGTGGCGCGGGCGCTGGTGTCCAAGCCCGCCGTGGTGTTCGCCGACGAGCCCACCGGCAACCTCGACTCGAAGGCCTCGGACGAGGTGCTGAAGCTGCTCCGCCAGGCCGTCGACGACTTCGGCCAGACGGTGGTGATGGTCACCCACGAGGCCCATGCCGCCGAGTTCGCCGACCGGCTGATCACACTCGACGACGGCCGCGTGGACTACGACGGGCCCGCCCACAACGGGGCCTAGCGGGTGCTCTCCTACACGCTGAAGGGGCTCGCGGCGCACCGGCTGCGCTCCGTGGGAATGGCGCTGGCGGTGTTCCTGGGCGTCGCGCTGGTGTCGGGCACCTACATCCTCACCGACACGATCAACCGCTCGTTCGACGACATCTTCGAGCAGGCGCTCGAGGGCACGGACGTCGTGGTCACCCCCAAGGAGCTGGTGCGCCAGGAGCAGGAGGAGCCGCCGCCGTTCGACGCGCGCGTGCTCGAGCGGGTTCGGGACGTGCCGGGGGTCGAGGCCGCAGCGGGCAGCGTGGGCGCGCTCGTGCGGCTGGTGGACGACGACAACGACCAGCTCGGCAACGGCTTCGCCCCCAACTTCGTCTTCTCGGTCCTGCCGGAGCCGTTCGTGCCGGTCACCTACACCGAGGGCCGCGCGCCGCGCAACGCGCGCGAGGTGGGGCTCGACGAGGGCACCGCCGAGCGCAGCGACCTGGGGATCGGCGACCGCGTGGGCGTGGCCGGCGACACGTCCGTGACCCGCTACCGGATCGTCGGCATCAACCGGCTCGGCGACACGTCGGGCGGCGGCTCGGCCTCGGCCACCCTGACCCTGCCCGAGGCCCAGCGCGTGACCGACCGCCGCGGCAAGTTCGACCAGATCTCGATCGCGGCGGCGCCCGGGCGTGAACCCGGCCGACCTCAGGCGGCGCGTCCAGCGGGTGCTCCCGGCCACGCTGCGGGCGGAGACCGCGGCGCAGAACGCGGGCCGCGAGGGCGACGAGATCGCCTCCGACCTGTCCTTCCTCACGATCGCCCTGCTGGTGCTCGCGGGCGTGATCGTGGTGGTGGCGGCGTTCCTGATCTTCAACACGTTCTCGATCACCGTGGCCCAGCGGATCCGCGAGTTCGGGCTCCTGCGCACGCTCGGCGCCAAGCGCAGCCAGATCATGGGCTCGGTGGTGGGGGAGGCCGCGCTGATCGGCGGACTCGGCACGGCGGCGGGCGTGCCGGGCGGCTTCGCCGCGGCGGCCGGGCTGCGGGCGCTGATGAAGGCGATCGGCATCGACCTGCCCAGCACGGGCAGCGTGTTCCTGCCCCGCACCGCCATCGTGGCCGTCTTCATCGGGCTCGGCGTGTCCCTGATCGCGGCGATCACCCCCGCGCTGCGCGCCACCCGCGTCACGCCCATGGCGGCGCTGCTGGAGGCCGAGCTGCCCGAGCGCAAGGGCCGCGGCCGGATCCTCGCGGTCGTGGCCGTGCTGCTGGCCATCGGCGGCGTCGTGCTGGTGTTCGTCGGGCTGTTCGGCGGCATCGAGTCGTCCTCCGCGGCCGCCGCGATGACCGGCGGCGGCGCGGCGCTGGTGCTGTTCGCGGTCTCGCTGTTCTCACCTCGGCTGGTGAAGCCGCTGGCGTCGGTGGCCGGCTGGCCGATCGAGCGCCTGCGCGGCATGACCGGGCGGCTGGCGCGGGAGAACGCGATGCGCAAGCCCGGCCGCACGGCGGTCACCGCCGCCGCCCTGATGATCGGGGTGGCGATGGTGGTGTTCGTGACCGTGTTCGCCGCCGGGATCACCAGCTCGGTGAACGGCGCCGTGGACCGCAACCTCCAGGGCGACGTGTTCATCCAGAACACGGACGGCTTCTCGCCGATCCCGGCCGCGATCGCGCCGGAGGTGCGGCGGATCGAGGGCGTCGGGCAGGTGTCCTCGATCCGGTTCGGCACCGCCAAGGTCAACGGCGTGAGCGGCCGCGGGAGGGTGGCCGGGGTCGACCCCAGCTCGATCACCGACGTGTTCGCGCTCGAGTGGAAGGACGGCGGTGACGACACGCTGCGCTCGCTCGGCCCGGCGCAGACGGTGGTGGACGACGCCTGGGCCAAGTCCAACGACGTGGACGTGGGCGACACGCTGCGCACGCTCGGCCCGAGCGGCCGCCGCGGGCGCTACGAGGTGGTGGGCAGCGTGAAGGACAACGCCGACTTCCTCGGCAACTTCGTGATCACCCAGCGGCAGCTGCGGCGCGACTTCGACGTCCAGCGCGACACCTACGTGCTGGCCGACGCCGCCCCCGGCGCGGACGCCGGCGCCGTTCAGAAGCGGATCGAGGCGCTGCTCGAGAAGCGCTATCCCTCGGCGGAGGCGCTGAACAACCAGCAGCTCAAGGACGACCAGGAGGCCCAGCTCCAGCCGCTGCTCGCGCTGGTGTACGGCCTGCTGTTCCTGGCGGTGCTCGTCTCGATCTTCGGGATCGTGAACACCCTGGCGCTGTCGATCCACGAGCGCACCCGCGAGCTGGGGATGCTGAGGGCGATCGGGATGACCAAGGTCCAGGTGAAGCGGATGATCCGCTACGAGTCGGTGATCACCGCGCTGATCGGAGCGATCCTCGGCACGGTGCTCGGCGTGGTGTTCGCGGCCGTGGTCTCCCGCCCGCTGGCCGACGAGGGCTTCGGCCTCTCCTATCCGATCGTGAACCTGCTCGTGATCCTCGTGCTGGCGGCCCTGGCGGGCGTGCTGGCCGCGATCCTGCCCGCCCGCCGGGCCGCCCGGCTCGAGGTGCTCGAGGCCGTGGCCTACGAGTAGTCAGCGCCAGCGCACGTACGCCCACCCGCGGCCGTACTTGCCGCAGAACCTGGCCGCCGAGATGTACGACAGCAGCGTGCCCAGCGGCGCCCCGGGTCGTGAGTTCGCCACCAGGCACCAGTACTGGCCGATCCTGTAGGCCACCGGTATCCAGGCCGGGCTGGTGATCCGCACCCGCATCGGCGGGATGCACACCCTGTGGCCGAACACCCGCCGCGCAACCACCCGCAGCGTGAACGACAGGTGCTTCTGCTTCACGCACCCGCGCGCGAAGCGGTGATGGTCGAACGGGTTGTCCGGCCACCAGCGCGCCTCGGCCGCCGGGGCGGCGCTCACGCTCAGCGCCAGTGCCGCGACGATTGCGGCCAGCAGCAGCTTCGCTCTCATGCTTCCTCCTCGGTCGCTTGAGAGCAAGGTCCCGATGCTCCGGTGCCCTGGCGCCCCCCTAGACTCAGCGCCCGCCGTGGCCGCCGCCGGAAGCACAGCCGCCGACCTCGCCGAGCGCCTGCTCGCCGGCGACAAGCGCGCGCTCGCCCGCGCCATCTCGCTGGTGGAGAACGACGACCCCGAGGGCTGGGCGCTGGTGCGCGAGGTCTATCCCAAGACCGGCCGCGCGGCGATCGCCGGCTTCACGGGCCCGCCCGGGGTGGGCAAGTCCACGCTGATCGGGGCGCTCACCGCCCACGCCCGCAAGGCCGACCGCCAGGTGGCGGTGCTGTCGATCGACCCCTCGTCGCCGTTCACCAAGGGCGCCCTGCTGGGCGACCGCATCCGCCTGACCGAGCACTTCCTCGACTCCGGCGTGTTCATCCGCTCGATGGCCAGCCGCGGCTCGCTCGGCGGGCTGTCGGAGGCGACGCTGCAGGCCGCGCTGCTGATGGACGCCTCCGGCAAGGACGACGTGTTCCTCGAGACCGTGGGCGTGGGCCAGGCCGAGGTGGACATCATCGACCACGCCGACACCGTGATCCTCGCCCTCATGCCCGGCTCGGGCGACTCGATCCAGGCGCTCAAGGCGGGCGTGATGGAGATCCCGGACGTGATCGTGGTCAACAAGTCCGACCACCCCCTCACCGACACGATGATCCGCGAGATCCGCGGCGTGCTCTCGCTCGGCCCGCAGGAGGGCTGGCGGGTGCCGATCGTGAAGACCGAGGCGTCGCGCGGCGAGGGCATCGAGGAGCTGTGGGAGGCGATGAAGGCCCACCGCGCCCACATCGAGGAGGAGGGCACGCTGTCCGAGCGCCGCCGCCGCAACCTCATGAACGAGGTGCTGGCCCTCGCCGCCGCCCGGCTGCGCCGCAAGCTCGAGGCCGAGGTGCGCGAGGACGCCGACGTTCAGGAGCTGCTCGACGAGGTGGTCGCCCGCCGGCTGGACCCGGCCAGCGCGGCGACGAAGCTGCTGGAGCGCGAGCTCTAGTAGAGGTTGTCGAGCGACCGCTCGTCGTACGGATACAGGGTGCAGCGCGCACCCTGGTAGCTCGCGTACATCACCGAGTCGGTCCGGTTGGGATGGTCGAGCCCGGCGACGTGGCCGTTCTCGTGCAGCAACACCGACTGCACGTCGTAGCCGCTGCCGGCACTGGCGCAGGTGTTCTTCCAGGAGAACCGCGTGTTCAGCGCCATGTCGGCCTCGGGGCTCGACGCGGTGGACCAGGTGACGCCCAGCGTCTGGCCGCCGAGCGACAGCCAGCCGACGTCGTTATAGGGGTCCTTGACCTGGGGACCCGGTGCACTGCTGCACGAGTGAGGGACAGCGCGAGGTGGTCCCGCCGAATCCCATCCGGAAGGTGGAGCCCGGCACGGCGTTCCAGGTCGAGTGGGTGTTCGTCAGCGCCGCCTGCGCGGCGAGGGGCGCTCCCGCGGGGTTGTAGTTCTGGGTGACCGGCGTGGTCCACTTGAGCCCGGTGTAGAAGTACTGCTCGCCGCCGCCTCCGCCTCCGCCGCCGGGCGGTCGCGGCGGCTTCTTGCGCTGCGGGCGCGCGCCCTGCTCGGCCAGCGCCTGGTCCTTCGCCTGCCGCTCGCTCTTCCCGGGCGGCACCACGAGCCAGACGTCCACGTACAGCGTCTCTCCGCCGACCTGCTTCTCGCCCGCCACCGAGACCACGCGGCCACCGGCCTGGGCCACTGAGGGCACGGCCAGCAGCAGGATCATGGCCACGAGCGTGGCGAAGCGCGGCATTATCGGGCCTCCTCACAGAACAACGCATCGCCAAGGTACACCCGCTCCCCGGCCGCCGCCATCACGAATCTTGCGGCCCGCGACTCGGGCGCCTAGAGCGTCCCGCCCGCCGCGGGCGGCGCGGTGGGATCCTCGGTCTCGGCCGCCCGGCGCCTCGCGCGCCAGGTACTCCTCCACGAGCAGCGGGTTGTCGCGGCCGCGCTCCACCACCCTGAGGAGGTCGGACATCGTCGCGACCTCCTCGACCTGCTCCTTGAGGAACCACTGCATGAACTGCTCGCCCTGGAAGTCACCGCCCTCGCGCGCGAGCGAGACGAGCTCCGCGATCTGGTCCGAGACCTTGCGCTCCTGCTCGAGCGCGATGGCCACCGGCTCGACCATGTCGGCGAACCCGCTCCGGGGCGCGGGCACGCCGGGGATCGCCGCGTCCTCGCCGGCGTCGAGCAGGTACTGGACCATCATCAGCGCGTGGTTGCGCTCGTCGACCGCCTGGGCGTAGAAGAAGGCGGCGAGCCGGGGGAGGGTCTCGGCGTCGTAGTAGACGGCCACCGCGATGTACTGCTGGGAGGCCGCGAACTCGTTGCCCACCTGCTCTCTGAGACGCGCGACGAACGCTTCGCTCGACATGGTTAGGGCAACCTAACATTTTTGCTAGGGTGCGCGCCGATGCCGCGGGGGGTCAAGGTCAAGTCGAAGTGCTGCAAGTCGGGGCCGCGCTGCAAGCGCTGCCCGGTCGTGTACGACCGGCTGACCAAGCGCGGCCTGGCCGAGCGCACCGGCAAGCGCACCTACACGATCCTCTCGCCGCCCACCAAGAAGCAGATGAAGAAGGCGCGCCGGCGCTGAACGCGTTAGGGTGCCCTAACTCTTAGCAGTTAGGTAACCCTAAGACGGAGGCGAAAGTGGATCTCAGGCGGTGGATGGCGGTGGCTCTCTGCGCGGCGCTCGGTGCAGGCGCGGCGGGGGTGGCGGCGTCGTGCGGTGACGACGACAATGGCCGCGTGGAGGTCGAAGGCGGCACAACCGGCACCGGCACGGCACCGGCACCAGCACCAGCCGGCACCAGCACCACCGGGACCACGACCGACCGGTGAAGGCCGCCGGCTTCATGGAGGTCTGGGCCGCCCGCGCCTGGAACGTGTTCAACGAGGGCAAGCCGTTCTCGATCGTCTACCCGGCGATGGTGCTGGCGGTGACCGCGGCGCCCCCGCTCGCGTTCGCGGGCGCCGTCGCGTTCGCGGTCGTCCTGTCGCGGTTCTCGTTCCCGCTGCGCGGCAGGGCGCTGCTGTGGCTGGCCGCCGCGGCGTCGGTGCCCCTGCTCGAGCCCTGGCGCGCCCCGCGACGTCCTGCTCGTGGCGCTGGCGGGCTACGTCTTCTTCACCGTCTTCTTCTGGGGCACGCCTCTACTACCACCTGCGCACCGGCGCGCCGTGGACGAACTTCGCCCGCTTCTGGCGGCTGGTGGTCACCAACTCCGACCCCACCAGCGGCAACGCGCTCGAGCAGGTCCCGAAGTGGGTGATGGCGCTGAGCGCGGGGATGCTGCTGGCGGAGGAGCCGACGGCCGGGAGCGTCGCGCAGGATCGCCGCCGCGGCCCTGCTCGCCGGCGGCCCTCGGAGCGCTGGCCTGGCGCCGGTTCGAGCGCGAGCGCATGCCCGCCTATCCGCCGCGCCGCGACCCGCGGCCCGCGGGCGAGCCGCTCGCCCGCCGCGTGTACGTGATCGTGGTCGACGGCTGCAACCGCGGCCGGCTGTGGCAGGCCAACACGCCCACGATCGACCGCCTGGCGCGGGAGGGCACCGAGTACCTGGCGGTGGAGCCCTCCTACCCCGCGCGCACGGTGGTCTGCTTCTCGTCGATGCTCACGGGCGCCGCGCCCGCCGAGCACGGCATGCGCTCGAACTTCGCGCCGCGGCTGGGCGTGCGGCGCGAGTCGGTGTTCGACACGCTCGAGCGCGCCGGCCGGCGCGGGCGCCTGGTGGGCATCGCGCACCTGCTCGACCCGTTCGGCGAGGAGGTGGTGCGCTCGGTCACCTCCGTGCAGCCCACGGAGCAGATCGACGCCTCGCTCACGGCCGCCGGCGCGGCAGGTGGTGGAGGACGAGGACCCCGACCTGCTGGTGCTCCAGCTGCTGGCGGCCGACCAGATCGGCCACGTGCGCGGCACGCGCAACCCCGAGTACCTCGACCAGCTCGAGGAGCACCGACCGCTTCGTCGGCGACTTCCTCGCCTTCCTCGCCGAGCGCGGCAAGCTCGACCGACGCCACGGTGATCCTGATGGCCGACCACGGCCAGGGCCGCGGCATCGGCGGGCACGGGCACATGGACTGGGGCGAGAGCCCGGTGCCGTTCGTGGTGTGGGGCGAGGGCGCGGTGCCCGGGGCGATCAGCCGCGAGCCGCGCTCGGTCTGCGAGCTGGCGCACACCGTGTCCGAGCTGCTCGGCGTGGAGGCGCCGTCGGCCGCCCGCGGGCGCTCGATGGTGCCGGTGAGCGACCCGGGCGTGCGCCCGGCGGCCGCGCGGCGAGCGGCGCTGCCTCGCCATCGTCGTCGCGCGCGACGAGCAGCCGCGGCTCCAGGACGTGCTCGCGGCGCGCTGCCGGACGAGGCGTGCGGGATGCCGGTCGACGTGCTCGTGGTGGACGACGGCTCCGACCGACCTCACGCCCGACATCGCCCGCGCCGAGGGCGCGGAGGTGCTCAGCCACGACGCGCTGCCGCGGGCTCGGCGCCGCGCTGCGCTCCGGCCTCGACCACGCGCGCGACGAGCGGCTACGACGCCGCCGTCTACATCGACGGCGACGGCGAGTACGACGCCGCCGAGCTGCCCGCCGTGCTCGACCCGGTGGCGCGCGGGCGCGCGGCCTACGTGGTGGGCTCGCGCTTCCTCGGCGAGCGCGAGGGGCATGACCTGGCACCGCACGCTCGCCAACCGCGGCACCACCGCGCTGCTCGGCACGCTGATGCAGACCGTGCTCACCGACGGCCAGAGCGGCTTCCGCGCGTTCTCGCGCAGCGCGCTCGAGACGGCCCGGATCCCGCACGACTACAACTACGCCCAGGTGCTCACGCTGTCGCTGTGGGGCGCGGGGATCGAGCCGGTGGAGGTGCCGATCTCCTACCGCCGCCGCGACGGCGGCCGCTCGTTCGTCCGCTACCCGGAGTACTTCGGCGCGCGTGGCGCCGGTCCTCTGGCGCCAGTTCCGCGCGTCGAGGAAGGCGAGGGCCGCCAGCGCGCCCGCCAGCGCGCCGGAGCAGCGCGTACGGCCAGGCGGAGTCGTCGAAGAACGGGAACGCGCTCGGTGAGCGGCCCGAACGGGGCGTCGGGCCGCGGGGTCACCAGCCCGCCGCCGCCCAGCCAGACGTCCAAGTAGAGCCAGACCGACGCGGCCACCGTCAGCGCGGCCAGCGCGAAGCCGGTCCTGCGGCGCGTGGCGCAGCGCCCAGGCGATCAGCGCGATCGCCAGCGGCAGCGCCGCCAGCAGGTGGCGCGGCGGGAACCAGAAGCCGAACATCGTGGGGGCGAGGAACGCGGCCACCAGCAGCTGCGCGCCCAGCGCCGCGCGCGCACATCAGCGCGGTGCGCTCCACCGCCCGCAGCTCGGGCACGGCGTGGGAGAGGCGTTCGCGCCGCTCGCGGTAGAGCAGCCACAGCCCGCCGAAGGCCAGCAGGAACACGGGCGCCCAGCGCAGCAGGCCGTAGTCGCGGTCGATGAACAGCGCGGCCAGGCGGTAGGTGCGCTCGAGGTAGCCGAGCGGGAAGCCGGCGTCGGTGGCGGTCTCGCCGGCCACGTCGGCCGCGTAGGGGGTGGGCCCGCCGTAGAGCCGCCTCGTTGATCCCCACGTACAGCGCCACGCTGAACAGCGCCAGCTCGGCCGAGCCCAGCGCCAGCGTGCCGCGCCGCGCGCGCATCAGCGAGCGGATCGCGAACGCCCCGATCACGATCCCGGCGGGCACGAACTTCGTGCCCAGCCAGGGCAGCAGCGCCGAGCAGGGCGAAGCAGGCGAACGCGCCGCGCCGCGACACGCTCTCCTCCAGCCGCGCGGCCAGCAGCGCGGCGCCGGCGAGCAGCGCGCCGCGGCGGTCAGCTCCGGGTAGATCGCGGTGCCGTAGGCCACGAACGGGGGCGACAGCCCCACCGCCAGCGCGGCGCCCAGCGCCCACGGGTCGGGCGCCACCCGCAGCGCGAGCCGGTAGCCCAGCACCACCGCCAGCGCGGCGATCAGCGCCAGGAACAGCTCCACGCCCGTCCGCGCCGCCGATCGCGTACGCGGGGGTGATCAGCAGCGGGAAGCCCACGCCGTGCGGCTCGTTCAGCCGGCCCTCGGTCTCCTTGCCGTGCTTGTCGAGGTCGTAGGGGTAGAAGTCCGCGTAGGCCCTCTCGGCGTACTCGTCCTTCACGTCCACGTCGCCGTCCTCGACCATCGACTCGGCCGCGAGCAGGTAGTGCGGCTCGTCGCCGCCGTAGTCGGAGGCCTGGAAGGCGTCCAGGCCGAGGGTGGCGGCGTAGACCGCGAAGAGGAGGAGGAAGAGGGCTGCGGCGCGCCGCACGCGCCGCAGCCTAGGGACTACTCAGGCGTGAGCGGGCTCGAGCACGCCCTGGTCGGCGACGCTGATCCGCAGCGGGCCCGCCGTCACGTCGGTGCGCTCGATCTCGAAGTCGCTGACAGGCGCTCTGCGCACGAACTCGCGTCGCCATCTCGGTCGAGTGCTCGGCGCCCTCGCGCGTGCGGAAGCAGCTGATCGTGACATGATCGCGCCGTCGCCGCAGTCGACCACCTGGTAGGCGCACAGCCCGGGCCGCTCGGAGATCGTCGGGACGAACTCCTCGTCGATGATCGGGAGCAGCTCGTCGACCTTCGCCGGATCGGTCCGGTAGGTGCGGACGCTGGCGAACATCGGTCCTCCATTCGGTCGGCCCGTCCCGCTCCGACCCTAACCCGCCGAGAGGAGGCGGATCAAGGCTGAATTTCGGGCACCGTGCGGATTTCGGCGACCATGCCGTCCCGGAAGGTCAGCGTGCGCTCCACCCGCATCTCCACCTGAGCGCCCGACGCCCGGGCGGTGGCGCGCAGCACCCCGCGGCTCACAGCTTGTCGCCCTCCTGCGTGAACTCGCCCAGGTCCATCTCGACGCTCGACCACTCCTCGATGTCTCGTCGAAGAACTCGCGGACGGCGCCCGGTCCCGCGTAGATCATGTCCTCGAGCGCCGCGCGCATCGGGACGATGCGGACGTCGGCCGTGGTGTGCTCCTCCAGCCTGTCGATATCGCGGTCGTTGAAGGCCTTCGACCCCGCGCCGCGCCAGCTCGGCCTGCTCGCTCGCCACGATCAGGCGCCCAGCGAGCGCGCGATCACCATCTGCTGCACCTCGTCGGTGCCCTCGCCGATCGTGAGGATCTTGGCGTCGCGGTAGAAGCGGCACACGGGGTACTCCTCGATGTAGCCGTAGCCGCCGTGGATCTGCACGGCCTCCTCGGCGGCGCGCACCGCCAGCCGGCCGGTCTTCAGCTTGGCCTGCGCGGCCGTGAGGTTGAAGTTCTTGCCCTCGTCCTTCTCGATCGCCGCCTTGTAGGTGAGCAGCCGGGCGGCCTCGATCTCGGTGGAGATGTCGGCCAGCTTGATCTGGATCGCCTGGTACTTGGAGATCGCCTGCCCGAACGCCTGGCGCTCCTTGGCGTAGGCGAGCGCCTCGTCGAGCGCGCCCTGCGCGAGGCCGACGCCCATCGCGCGAGACGCTGATCCGCCCGCCGTCGAGCGTCTGCAGGAACTGCTTGAAGCCCATCCCGCGCGGGCCCGAGCAGGTTCTCCTCGGGCACGCGGCAGTCGTCGAAGCTCAGCGGCCGCGTGTCGGAGGCGTTCCAGCCCATCTTGCGGTACGCCTCGCCGATCTCGTAGCCGGGCGTGCCCTTCGGGACGATGATGTTCGACACCTCGCCGTCGCCCGTCTTCGCCGTGATCGTCACGAAGCCCGAGATGTCGGTGCCGCTGTTGGTGATGAACTGCTTGGCGCCGTTGATCACCCACTCGCCGTCCTCGAGCTTGGCGGTGGTGCGCACGTTGCCGGCGTCCGAGCCGGCCTCGGGCTCGGTCAGCCCGAAGGCGCCGAGCGTCTCGCCGGAGGTGAGCTTGGGCATCCACTCCGGCCTTCTGCTCGTCGGACCCGAACGCGTAGATCGGCCAGGTGCCGAGCGAGGTGTTCGCGGCGAGCGTGATGGCCACCGACGAGTCGATCCGCGCGAGCTCCTCCACGACGATCGCGTAGCTCAGCGTGTCCGCGCCGCCGCCGCCGTACTCCTCGGGGTAGGGGACGCCCATCAGCCCGAGCTCGCCGAGCTTCTTGACGATCTCGTAGGGGAACGACTTGGTCCGGTCGAGCTCCTCGGCCACCGGCTTCACCTCGTTCTCGGCGAAGTCGCGGACCAGGCGGCGGATGTTCTGCTGCTCGTCGGTGAGGTCGAAGTTCACGGGTGCGGCATGCTATTCGGCACCAATGGAACGCAACACGGTGCTCTGGTCGTTCGTGCTCTTCTTCGGCGGCTTCGTGCTGTTCGGGGCGCTGCGCCGCGCCACCGAGGACTCGCCGACGGGAGTGACCGTGGCCGTGCAGCTGGGGGCGCTGGCCGTCGTGATCGTGCTCGTGGTGGTCGTGGTGCGCCGGCTTCGCGGCGGCGGCGAGTAGCGGTCGAGACGACCTTCGCGCACCGCTCGCTCCCGCCGTACACTCCGGCGCGGTGGGTGCCTTGCGGGAGGCATGTGGCTTCGGTCGCGCGACCGTCCTCGCGGTCGCGCTCGTCGGCGTGCTCGCGGCCCCCGCGTCGGCCGACACCGGGTACTCGCGCCCGGCCCAGTACGGCACGCACCTCGTCAAGGACGTGAGCGTGAAGATGTCCGACGGCGTCGTCCTCGAGGCCGACGTCTACTACCCGTCCGACCCCTCGACGGGCGCGCCCGCGGCCGGGAAGTTCCCGGTCGTGCTGGCGCAGACGCCCTACGGCAAGCGCTCGGCCACCACCACCCAGTCCTTCGGCGACTACGGCGGCGACGGCTACTTCCCGTACCTCGTGAAGCGCGGCTACATCAACGCGATCGTCGACGTGCGCGGCACCGGCTCCTCGCAGGGCGACTTCGGGCTGTTCAGCAAGCGCGACGCCCGCGACGGCGTCGAGCTCGTGCGCTGGGCCGCGGGGCTGGAGCGCTCGAGCGGCAAGGTCGGCGCCGCCGGGTACTCGTACGTCGGCCTGAACCAGATCTACACCGCGGCCGCGGTCGGCAGGCGCTCGCCGCTGAAGGCGATCGTGCCCTCGGCCGCCGGCATCGACCTCTACCGCGACCTCGCCTTCGGCGGCGGCATGCCCAACGCCGTGTTCGCCGGCGGGCTGGAGCGGCCTGCGCTCGACGATGCTCACCGCGCCGCCCGACGACCCGGCCAAGGACCCGTCGGCACGCTGCTCGGCCGCGCGGAGCGGGCGAAGGGCTTCGCCGAGCTCGACGCCGGCCTCTACACCGAGATCGAGCAGGGCGGCCCGCGCGCGTACGACAGCGCCTTCTGGCGCGAGCGCTCGCCCGCGGGCGAAGCTGAAGCGCGTGGTGCGCAACCGCGTGCCGGCGCTGATGATCACCGGCTGGTTCGACGTCTACCAGCGCGGCGTGCTGCTCAACTACACGGCGCTGCAGAACGCGTGGGCGGGGCGGCCGCTGTTCGGCCCGATGCGCGCGCGGCCAGCGAGCCACGCCGCGCTACCAGATCGTCCAGGGCCCCTGGTTCCACAACCCGGCGGGGATGGGGGAGTGGATCGGCGCAGATCCACCTCGAGTGGTTCGACCGCTGGCTGCGCGGCAGCGCACGCGGCTGACCAGCACGCGCCGGCCGCTGCACGCCTACGAGCTGAACGGCGGGCGCTGGATCGACGCCGGCGCCTACCCGCTCCGCGCGCACGCGCGTGAGGAAGCTGTACCTCGGCGACGGCGCGCTGTCGTCACGGCCGTACTTCGGGCTCTCCGGACCGGCTCCCGTGGACGCCCGCCGCCAGCCCGTGCAACCGCCACCCCGACCAGTGGAGCACCGGCTTCGGCGGCTATCTCTCGGCCTGGGCCGGGCAGCCGGTGAACCCGTGCTCGCAGGACGACTCGACCACGGCGGCTGGCGCCCTCACCTACACGACGAAGCCGTTCACGCCGCGACACCACGCTGGCCGGGCCGGTCGAGCGTCGGGCATCCAGATGGAGTCCACGTCGAGCGACAGCCAGCTCGTCGCGACGCTCCAGGACATCGGGCCCGACGGCCGCTCCTACCCGTTGACCACCGGCGCCCTGCTCGGCTCGCTGCGAAAGGTCGACCGCCGCGCGTCGTGGCGCCACGGCGGCAAGCTCGTGCTGCCCGCCCATCCCTACACGCGCGCGAGCCGCCGCTCGTTGACGCCCGGCCGCGTCGAGCGCCAGCGACATCGAGGTGCCGCCGGTGTTCGCGCGGCTGCGCAAGGGCCACCGGCTGCGGCTCACGCTCTCGACCTCGGTCTCGCCACCTCGCGCCCACCGCTGCGCAGCTGCCCGGCCTCGCCGGCGGCGTGTACGACGTGCACCGCGGCTCGTTCGTGAACCTGCCGCTTGCGCCATCCACGCGGTTGCGCTCCAGCTCGCGCAACTGGGGCGATTGCAACGGGCAGTGCTGAGCGCCTAGAGTCGGCTCTCACCCGGGAGAGGAGCCTTCGCATGGCAGTGGCCGCCGCAGTGTTCGACGAGACCCAGCGCGCGACGCTGGAGGCGCTGTGCGAGACGTTCGTGCCCTCGGTGGAGACGCGACAGCGGCGACCCGCTGGAGCGCGACGTTCATGGCGCGCTCGGCGCTCGACATGCAGGTGCCGGCGCAGATCGAGGGGATGCTCGCGGAGGCGATGACGCCGGAGGAGATCGCCGAGGTGGCCGGGCTGCTGGACGCGCTCGCCGGACGAGGACCTCGCCTCGCTGCCGCGTCGAGGGCCGCACCCAGGTCGTGCACGGCTTCCGCGACCAGGACCCCGAGGCCAAGCTCGGGCTCGACTCGCTGCGCGGGCTGACGCTGCTGCTCTTCTACGCGCTGCCCGACGACGACGGGCGCAACCCGAACTGGGAGCGCGATCGGGTATCCGGGGCCGTGCTCTCGGCGCCGTCGCCGAGCCGTCGCCGAAGACGATCACCGTGGAGGAGGTGTCGGGCGACTCGGCGTCGCTGGACGGCCGACGCCGTGATCGTCGGCTCGGGCGCGGGCGGCTGGTGATCGCCGCGCAGCTCGCCGAGGCCGGGCAAGGAGGTGCTCGTGCTGGAGATGGGCGGGTACCGCAACGAGTCCGACTTCAACCAGCTCGAGCTGCCCGGGCATGCAGGAGCTCTACTACGGCGCCGGGCTGGCGACCTCCGAGGACGGGTCGATCGCGATCCTCGCCGGCTCCACGCTCGGCGGCGGCACGGTCGTGAACTACATGAACTGCATCCCCACGCCGGAGCGGATCGTGGACGAGTGGGCGTCGCACGGGCTGGCCGGCCTGGACGACTACGACGTCGTACAAGCGCGACCACATCGACGCGGTGATGGAGCGCATCAACGCCAACACCGAGGCGACGAAGCAGAACGGGACGCACACCCGGCTGATGGAGGGCCTGGACGCGCTGGGGATGGAGCACCGGCCGATCGTGCGGAACGCGTCGCTGGACGACGACCCGGAGAACTGCGGCTACTGCTCGATGGGCTGCCAGCACGGCTGCAAGCGCTCGGCGATGAAGACGTGGCTGCAGGACGCGTCGGACGCGGGCGCGCGGGCGGTGGTGGGGTGCCACGTGGAGAAGATCACGGTGGCGGACGGCGCTGCGACCGGCGTTGACGGCACGGTGACGCGGGCGGACGGCTCGACGTGCGCGTTGACGGTGTCGGCTCCGACGTGTGGTCGTGGCCTGCGGCTCGGTCGAGTCGCCGGCGCTGCTGATGCGCAGCGGCATCGGCGGGCCCGCCGTGGGCAAGAACCTGCGCCTGCACCCGGCGTACGTGGTGATGGGCGCCTACGACGAGCCGGTCGAGGGCTGGCGCGGCCAGATCCAGTCGCTGGTGTCGGACGACCTGGCCGACATCGAGGACGGCTGCGGCTTCCTGATCGAGGCAACCGGAATGTTCCCGGGCCTGATCGGCGCGACCTACCCGTGGGAGGACGGCAAGCACCACAAGGAGCTGATGCAGGCGTTCAACTGGCACGCGCCGTTCATCAGCGTGGCGCGGGACCACGGGTCGGGCGAGGTGGTGCTCGATGACCTCGGGCGGCCGGTGGTGCGGTGGGGGCTGGATGACCCGGTCGACGAGTCGCTGGCGCGGCGGGCGCACGTGGAGCTGTGCCGGCTGCACCAGGCGGCCGGGGCGGAGGAGGTGTTCACCGCGCATCAGCGGGAGCTGCGGTGGCGGCGGGGGGACTCGTTCGAGGAGTTCCTGAGCGCCGGTGGAGGCATGCGTCCTACGCGCCGAATGACGTGGCGTGCTTCACGGCGCACCAGATGGGGTCGTGTCGGATGGGGTCCGATCCGTCCGACGTCCGTGGCCGACGGCCGGGGCGAGCTGCACGACATTCGAGGGCGTGTGGATCGGCGATGCGTCGGCGTTCCCGACGGCGCCGGGGGTGAATCCGATGGTCTCGATCATGTCGCTGGCGCATCGGACGGCGGGGGAGATAGTGGGCGTAGTCTCCGGCTCGCCTCCGGGGTAATAGCCTCGGACCCGACCTCTCCTCGAAAGGACCCATGGCATCCCGCACCGGCAGCGCCCAATGGACACGGCAACCTCCCCGACGGCTCCGGCCAGCTCACCGTCGGCGACGGCGTCTTCACAGGCTCCTACACCGCCAAGTCACGCTTCGATGAGGGCGAGGGCACCAACCCCGAGGAGCTGATCGCCGCGGCGCACGCCGCCTGCTTCTCGATGGCGCTCTCGAACATCCTCGACCAGGCCGGCCATCCGCCGGAGTCCGTGAGCACGACTGCCGCCGTCCATCTGCGGATGGGCGACGACGGTCCGGAGATCAACCGCATCCAGCTCACGACCGAGGGGCGCGTGCCGGGGATCGACCAGGATCACTTCGCCAAGCACGCCGAGGAGGCCAGGGCCGGCTGCCCGGTGTCGAAGGCGCTCGTCGCGGTGCCCGAGATCACCGTCGAGGCGACGCTGGCCGAGTAGCTGTGGGCGGCATCCGCCCGACCCGCCTGGAGGGCCGCGCCCTCATCAACGTCGCCGGCGAGTCGCACTACCAGGACGCGCTGCACGCAATCGCGGCGAAGGCGAAGGCGAGACCCGCCTCGAAACCACAGCCGCCCTCATCCCCGAGCCCACCAACCCGCACGACCCCAACGCGATCAGGGTGGAGATCGACGGCAAGCTCGTCGGCTACCTGCCGCGAGCAGAAGGCAGTCGCCTACGGGCCGCTGGTCAAAGAGCCCGCCGAGCGCGGCCGCACCGCCGTCTGCGAGGCCATGGTCGCCGGCCGCGGCGGCGTGCTCGGCGTGTTCCTCAAGCTGCCGGAGGTCGAGTGACGCGCGAGGACGTCGAGCGCTGGATCGCGGCTACGTCGCCGCCTGGCGAGCGCCGGGAACGGACGGCGCTCAAGGACCTCTTCGCCCCCGACGCCACCTACAGCCTCGACCCCTACGAGCCCACGCTCACCGGCCTCGACGCCATCGCCGCCATGTGGGACGAGGAGCGCAACGAGGGCGAGGAGTTCGAGCATGAGCCACGAGATCGTCGCGGTCGAGGGCGACACCGCCGTCGTCCGCGTCCACGTTCAGTACCGCAAGCCGCGCGAGCAGGAGTACCGCGACCTGTGGGTGATCGAGCTCGACGCAGACGGCCTCTGCACCCACTTCGAGGAGTGGCCGTTCTTCCCCGACCGGCCGCGGGTTGCCTAGGCTCCGGGTACACGGCCGCAGGCTGTCGACGAACAGGAGGCTCCATGGAACGACCCGACGACACACTGCACGACGAGGACTTCAACGAGGAGGCGTCGAGCCACGGCCTGGCCGACGACGACGCCGTCGCCGTGCCCGACCCCGACGAGCGCGAGGTCGGCCCCTCGCCCGAGGAGGAGGAGCTCGAGCCGATCCCCGACGACCCGGTCGACGCCGACGCCTAGCGCGCAGCCCCTTCTCCCGCATCTCGGCCAGAGCGGCCTCGGACTTCTCCAGCCCGCCGAGGCCCTGCGCCTCGAGCACGCGCCGGGTCCTTGGTGAACTGGATCTCGCGGTAGTCGACCACCTGCACCCGGTTGCCCCACGGGTCCATGAAGTCCAGCCCGCGGCCGGGCAGGATCTCGGCGCCGGCGGCCTCCAGCGAGGCGCGCGCGGCGTCCATGTCGTCCACCACCAGGCCGAAGTGGCGCCCGTCGTCGCGCCGGCTGCGAGCGACCCTCGGCCATCGCGATGAACTGGTCGCCCATGTCGAGGAACGCCATCCCGGGCACCCGCCCGCGCAGCTCGAACTCGAAGATCGAGCCGTAGAACTCCAGCGCGGCGTCGAGGTCGCCCACCTCGAGCGCGACGTGGTTGATGCCGACCAGGCGCGGGCGCTCGGCCACAGCGACCCTAGCCCGGCCGCCGCGCCGACGCCACCAGCACGGCGGCGGGAAAGACGAGCGACCCGTCGTCGGCCTGGAACGCGGCGCCCGACGCCTTCACCTTCGCCTCGAGCTCCTGCGCGCTCTCGGGCGGCAGGTTCGACAGGGCGGCGACGAACGGCGCGGCCAGCGCCAGCGTGCGGTCCCACCACGCGTCGGCGTCGGCGAAGCGGTCCTCGGCCTCGAGCCGCTCGATGGTCACGTCCTCGAAGCCGGCGCCGTCGAGCAGCCCGCCAGCCGGTCGCGGTCGCCGAGCGAGCACGGCCCGGGCGTCCCGGGCGGGGGAGGCGGCGCGCCGACGTGATCGAGCAGGGTCTTCATCGGAAGCCCCAGCCACGGGTTCTCCTCGGCCGTGCCCCAGACCGCCGAGCGCCAGCCGCCCGCCGGGCGACGAGCACGCGGAAGGTCTCGGACAGCGCGCGCGCCGGGTCGGAGGTGAGCATGTAGCCGAAGCGGCACAGGACGGCGTCGAACTCGCCGTCGCCGACGTCGAGGTCCTCCGCGTCGAGCACCCGCGCCTCGGCGTTGTCGAGGCCGAGAGCGGCGAGGCGCCCGCGGATCCCGTCGACCATCGGCTCGGCGAAGTCCGACAGGACGACCTTGCCGTCAGGCGCCACCGTCTCCGCCACGCGCAGGCCGACGCCGGCCGCACCGCTCGCCAGCTCGAGCACCCGGTCGCCCGGCTGGGGCGCGACCGCCGTCGATCATCCACGGTGCCGCCACGCCGTGCGGCTCCCTCCTCCAGCTGCTCCGCGTGGTCGGACCAGCCGCCCGCCGCCGACGACCACATCTGCCTGCTCGCCGCCCGGTAGTCGTCGTTCATGGACCGACCCTACCTCACGACGCCAGCGCCACGGCGTCGGGCGCCCCGGCGCCCGCGCCGGCCGTTCGCGGGCGCGCGATCGCCTCGGCCCCACGGCGGGGCACCACCGTCACGTGGTGCACGCGCGGTCGCTCGGCGCGCGGGCGCACGGGGGTCAGCGACACCTGCCGCAGCACGGCCCGCAGCACCACGCGCAGCTCCATCTGCGCGAACGCCGCGCCGATGCAGCGCCGGGTCCCGCCGCCGAAGGGGATCCAGGAGTACGGCGCGGGCTGGTCGTCGATGAAGCGCTCGGGCCGCAGCTCCTGCGGGCGCTCCCACAGGTCGGGACGGTGGTGGAGCACGGTGATCGCCGGCAGCAGCAGCGTGCCCGCCGGAGCCGTCGTAACCGCCCACCTCCTCGTCGCGCATCAGCTTGCGCGCCACGTCAGCCACCACGGGACGCAGCCGCAGCACCTCCTTGCCGAGCGCGTCGAGGTAGGCGTCGTCGCCGGAGTCGGCGGCCTCGACGGCGCGGCCCATCACCCGCGGCGTGCGCATCAGCCGCTCGAACGCCCAGGAGAGCGCGGTGGCGGTGGTCTCGTGGCCGGCGGTGAGCAGGGTGATCAGCTCGTCGCGCAGCTCGACGTCGGTCATCGGGCGGCCGTCCTCGTCGCGGGCGGCGAGCAGGAGGCTGAGCACGTCGTCGCCCTCGGCGTCGCTGCGCCGGTCGGCGATCTCGGCGTACAGCAGCTCATCCACCTCCTCGCGGATACGCAGAAAGCGGCCATAGGGAGTGAGCGGGCCGAGGTCGCGGCGCAGCGAGGGGAAGAACATGGCGAGGTTCGCCGCGGTCTCGCCCAGGCGCGGCAGCACGTCGCGAAAGCGGCGCAGCTGCTCCTCGTCGCGCACGCCGAACACCGCGCGCAGGATCACCTCGAGCGTGATCCGCTGCATAGCCGGGCGCAGCCGGAAGGCCGTGCCCGACGGCCAGCGCTCGATCTCCGCCGTCGCGATCTCCTCGACCAGCTCGGCGTAGCGGCGCACGCGCTCGCCGTGGAACGGCGGCAGCAGCAGCTTGCGCTGGCGCATGTGCTCGTCGCCGTCGAGGGTGAGCAGCGAGTGGGCGCCCAGCACCGGTCCGAGCGGGCCGGCGGCCGCCTCGCCGCCGCGGAAGTCCTCCGGGTTGCCCGCGAACGCCTGCTTCACCATCGCCGGATCGGCCACGTAGGTGACGAAGCCGAAGCCCGGGAAGCGACCGGAGAACACGTCGCCGTAGCGGCGCCACCGCCGCAGCATCCACCCGTACGGCTCGGCGGCCACCATCGGCACCTGGGCGATGGCGGGAAGCGGCGGTCCGGGTGCGAGCGCCATGAGGAGTTTGTAGCGCAATCGTCACCTGCGTCACCCACGCGTGACGGAGAAACCGGCACGCTCGGCCCATGCGGTCCGAGCGCGGCCAGGCGACAATCGAGTGGGTCGGCCTGGTGCTGCTCGCGTCCCTCGTCCTGGGCGCGCTCGCGGCCGCTGTGCCGCTGATCGACGGCCGCTCGTTCGGCGGCTTCCTGTCGCATCGGATCGTGTGCGCGGTCAAGGGCTCGGCGTGCGCGGAGCACGATCGCGCCCTCGCGCGCGCGTACGGGGAGCGTGACGCCGCGCTGCTGCGCCGCTACGCGCCCGGCATCGTCTACGAGCCGGGCGAGCGCCAGCTGCCCGTCGACTTCCGCAGGTGCCGCCGGGTGCAGTGCGCGAACGCCCCGCCGGACGAGCGACCTCGACGTCCACCGCACCCACGCCGGCGGCCGCGCCACCGTCTACACGCGCGTGATCCGCCGCGGCGGGCGCACCTACCTCCAGTACTGGCTCTACTACCCCGACTCGAACTCGACCTTCGCCGGGCTCGGACCTGCCATGGCAGCCTCGCCGGGCGACGGCGCGACTACCCCGGCTACCACGACGACGACTGGGAGGGCCACGTCGTGACGGCTCGACCGCGACGGCCGCGCCGCGGTGCGCTCGACCTCCCACGGCCACTGGCAGTGGTGCAAGCAGGCCGCCTGCCGCGACCGCTGGGGCCCGCGCACCGGCTGGACCCGCGTGTCGCAGGGCAGCCACGCCGGCCACATCCCGCTCGACCGCAGCGCCGGGCGCCGCCCGGCGGGCGCGTCGGCGGCGGCCGCGCCGGGCGCAGGGTTCGCTACCGCGCGCGCATCCCCGGGGTGAACCTGCGCGAGCGCACGACCACCGCCGAGGGCCTGCGGCTGGTGCCCCTGGAGACCATCGCGCAGGCGCCGCTACCGCGCGCTTGACCCGGAGGTCAAGCCGCCCTGGAGGAAGGAGGCCTACCGGGACCCCGAAACTCCCCATTCCTGAGCGAAAAATCCCCTTGCCGCCGCCGCTAGAGGTACCCTTGGGGTAAGTCCGTCAACGGCGAAAGGCAGGCCTCGACGATGGCGAGGACGGTCCGCGAACAGCAGGACAAGCGGCGCGAGGAGAAGCTCAAGCAGGTCCAGGAGCAGATCGACGACGGCTCGCTCGTGATCCGCAAGATGACCGCGAAGGAACGCAAGGCGAACCCTCCGCGGCCCCCCAAGGAGAAGAAGAAGCGCTGACGCGGGCATGAGGGTCGGACTGGTCCTCGGCGCCGGAGGTGTCCTCGGAGGCGCCTGGCTGACCGGGCGGCCTGCACGCCCTCGCCGAGGAGACCGGCTGGGACCCCGGGAGCGCCGACCGGATCGTCGGCACCTCGGCGGGCTCGATGATCGGGGCGTTCACCGCGGCCGGCATCCCGCCCTGGTTCATGGTCGCCCACTCGCGCGGCGAGTCGTTCGAGGGGCTGCACGGTCCCGACGGCCGGCCGGCCGCGGAGGCCGACCGCTCCGGCGGCGCGGTGTTCAAGCTCCACCGCGGGCTGCCCGCCGATCGGGCCCGGCTCGCTGGCGCCTGGCGCTGAGCTCGCTCGCCCAGCCGATGCGCCACACGCCGCTCGGCGTGGCCGTCGGGTGGCTGCCGCGCGGCCTGGTCTCGACCGACTCGCTCAAGCAGATCGTCCGCAGGGCCGTGCCCGACGGCTGGGTCGACCACCCGAGCTTCTGGGCGGTCGCGTGCGACTACTCGACCGGGCGGCGGGTGCCGTTCGGCCGCGAGGGCATCGACGGCCGCGCCGACGCCCCGCCGGCGGAGCTGCCCGACGCGGTCGCCGCCTCGTGCGCGATCCCCGGCTTCTACCGCCCGGTGCGCATCGGCAAGCCGCGACTACGTGGACGGCGGCGTGCGCTCCGCCTCGAACCTCGACCTGCTGGCCGGGCTGGACCTCGACCTGGTGATCTGCATGAACCCCACCTCCACGCGCGAGCCGGCGCGGCGGCGCTGAACGTGCTCGACCGCGTGGCGCACGCCACGCGGCAGGCGTCGGGTCGCCGGCTGGGCTACGAGGCGAAGCGCGTGCGCGCGCTGGGCACCGACACGGTGCTGATCCAGCCGGTCGCCGACGACCTCGTGGCGATGGGCCGCAACCTGATGAGCGGCGCCCGCCGCAACGAGGTGATCGAGACCGCCCAGGGCACCGTCAGGGAGCAGCTCCGCGACCCGGCGACGAGGAAGAAGCTGAGCGGCCTGCCCGCCGGCGAGCCGCACAAGATCCGCATGCCCGACGGGCCGCCGTCGAGAGCTGGCCGGACCTCACGCCCGGCCGCCCGCCGCGCCGCCTGACACGGCGCACCGCCCAACTAACCCTGCGAGACTCCTCAGTCCGATGGCGGAGGATCGAGCAGCACGCGGAGCAAGCGCAGGTCGTGTCCAACGGCTCGGCTCCCGCGGGTGCGGAGGCCGGCAAGGACGCCAACGGCGCCGGTCGCACGCTGCCGCGCCCACCCGTCAACCCCTCCGACGCCGCGGCGCTGATCGCGACGCCGCCGAGCGCGATCGCGGGCGCCGCCCAGCAGCGCGTGCCGAAGGCCGACCTCGACGAGCGCGACCCCGACTTCATCCGCGAGTCGCTGCCCGGCCTGTGGCTGCTCGCGAGCCTGTGGTTCCGCGCCGAGGTGCGCGGCCTCGAGCGGATCCCGGAGGAGGGCCCCGTGCTGATGGTGGGCAACCACTCCGGCGGCAACCTCACGCCGGACACGGGCGTGTTCACGCTCGCGTTCAACACCTACTTCGGCGTCGAGCGGCGCTTCTACCAGCTCGCCCACAACCTGGTGCTCTCGATGCCCGGCCTGGGCTTCCTGCGCAAGTACGGCACGGTGGCGGCGTCGCCGCAGAACGCCGACAAGGCGCTCGACTCCGGCGCCGCGCTGCTGGTCTACCCCGGCGGCGACTACGAGGTGCACCGCCCGATCTGGGAGTCCGCGAAGGTCGACTTCGGCGGGCGCAAGGGCTTCATCCGCCTGGCGCTGGAGAAGGACGTGCCGCTCGTGCCCGTGGTGAGCATCGGCGGCCAGGAGACGGCGCTGTTCCTGAGCAGAGGCGAGGGCCTCGCGAAGCTGCTGCGCCTGGACAGGATGTTCCGGCTGAAGGTGCTGCCGATCTCGATCGCGCTGCCGTGGATCCTGAACGTCGGCGACATGCTCGGCCACGTGCCGGCGCCGGCGAAGATCACGATCCAGGTGCTGCAAGCCGATCCACCTGCGCGAGCGCTACGGCGAGGACCCCGACCTCGACGAGGTCTACGCCGACGTGATCGGCCGAGATGCAGGACACGCTCACCGCGCTGCAGGACGAGCGCGCGCTGCCGGTGCTCGGCTAGGGCGGGCATGCGCCTCGAGGAGCAGATCACGATCGACGCGGCCCCCGAGGAGGTCTGGGAGCTGCTCGCCGACCCGGCCGACATCCCGCGCTTCGTGCCGGCGATCACCCGCTTCGAGCGCCAGGACGGCAAGTCCGAGGACGACGAGCCGGGCGTCGGCGCCCGCTACTCGATGCTGATGCACGTGGGCTCGGCCGACGTGGGCGGCCTGATCGAGATCGTGGAGTACGACGAGGGCCGCGACATCGCCTGGACGAGCATCACCGGGATCGACCAGCGCGGCCGCTGGCGGATCCGGGAGGCATCGGACGGCCGCACCCGGGTATCGCTGCGGCTGAGCTACGGCTCACCGGGCGGGCTGGTGGGAGCGGTGACCGACAGGCTGTCGGCCCCGCAGGTCAGGGGCCACCTCAAGACGGGCCTCGAACATCTGAAAGCGCAACTGGAGGGAGAGCCGGTGGCATCGGAGCAGGGCAAGGGAGTGGTGGGCACGCTGGCCCACGAGGTGGGATCGCTGAAGATCCTGCGGGACGCGGGCGTCATCCGGCCGATCCGCCCGGACAAGCTCGTCCGGATGGCGGCGACGCTGATCAGGTGGGGCCGCGGGCCGGCCGCGGGCTTCATCGCCGGGCGCGCAGAGCTCAGCCGCACGAGCCGGCGGTGATCGACGACCTCGGCACGCTCACCTTCGGCGAGATCGACCGCCGCACCAACGCGCTCGCCCACGGCCTCTCCGACCACGGCATCAAGGAGGGCGACGGCGTGGCGATCATGTGCCGCAACCACCGCGGCTTCGTGGAGGCCACGGTGGCGGTGGCGAAGCTCGGCGCGCACGCGCTGTACCTGAACACCGCCTTCGCCGGCGCCCCAGCTGACCGAGGTCGTGAAGCGCGAGAAGCCGGTGGCGATCGTCTTCGACGAGGAGTTCACCGACCTGCTCGAGGACGCCGCGACGCGGCGCAAGCGCTTCATCGCCTGGCACGACGTCGCGACGACCTCGACGACCCGACGCTCGACGAGCTCAGGGAGGGCTCGCCGACCGAGCAGCCGGTGCCCCCGCAGGAGGTCGGCAAGGCGATCATCCTCACCTCGGGCACCACGGGCACGCCGAAGGGCGCGAACCGCGCGTCGCCGACCTCGCTGGACCCGGCGGTGTCGCTGCTGTCGAAGATCCCGCTCAAGCAGGGCCAGGTCAACCACGTCGCGGCGCCGCTGTTCCACTCCTGGGGCTTCGCCCACTTCACGATGGGCATGCTGCTCGGCTCGACGCTGGTGCTCACGCGCAAGTTCGACCCCGAGCGGAGCCTCGAGCTGATCGAGCAGCACGCGGCGCCGAGGTCGCTGGTGGTGGTGCCGGTGATGATGTCGCGCATCCTCGAGCTGCCGAAGGAGGCGCGCGACCGCTACGACACCTCGTCGCTGCAGGTGGTCGCGGCCAGCGGCTCCGCCCTCCCGGGCGACCTGGCGACGAAGTGGATGGACGAGTTCGGCGACACCCTCTACAACCTCTACGGCTCGACCGAGGTGGCGTGGGCCACGATCGCCACGCCCGAGGACATGCGCGCCGCGCCGGGCACCGCGGGCAAGCCGCCCCGCGGCACCGTCGTGAAGCTCTACGACGAGCGCGGGGTGGAGGTGCCGCGCGGGGAGACCGGGCGCATCTTCGTGGGCAACGAGATGCTGTTCGAGGGCTACACCGGCGGCGGCAAGAAGGACGAGATCGACGGCCTGATGGCCACCGGCGACGTGGGCCGGATGGACGACGCCGGCCGCCTGTTCGTGGAGGGCCGCGACGACGAGATGATCGTCTCCGGCGGCGAGAACCTGTTCCCCAAGGAGGTGGAGGACACCCTCGCCCGCCACGAGGGCGTGGCCGAGGCCGCCGCGATCGGGGTGGACGACGAGAAGTTCGGCCAGCGCCTGCGCGCGTTCGTGGTCCCCGCGGGCTCGAAGAAGCCGTCAGAGGACGAGCTGAAGAAGCACGTGAAGTCCAACCTGGCGAACTTCAAGGTGCCGCGCGAGATCTGGTTCCTCGACGAGCTGCCCCGCAACGCCACGGGCAAGGTGCTCAAGCGGGAGCTGAAGGAGATCGAGAAGCAGCCGAGCTAGCCGCTCTGATCAGAGCGAGGTAGCGCGGCCTGCACGCCGCCAGCGTAGGTGCGCGCGAGCGCCGCCGGCTCGGGTTCGTGGAGCGCGCCCTGGCGCTCCAGATAGCGCAGGCACGCCTCGTAGTTGGCCTCGAGGTCACGCACGCGGGCGAGCCGGCGCAGGGAGAAGCGGGTGTCGTCGAGCAGGCCGAGGGTGCGCCAGTGCCGGAGCTGCACCTGGGCCCGGCCCACGCTCAGGTACTCCACGGAGGGCCGGCGCAGCGCCGAGGTGGCCGCCCAGAGCACGTACTCGGCCAGCCGCGCGGGCCCGGACCGGTAGAAGGACTCCACCGTGAGCAGGGTGAGCACGTTCGGGCTGTCGAGCCCCTGCGCACGCAGCTGCTCGAGGCGCGGTTCGAGCCGCCTCAGGTGTCGCCTGAACGCACGCTGGCCGCGCACGATGGGGTCACTTTAAACCCGCGCGGCGCCTGACCTCGGGCAGAAGCTCGTACAGCCCCGAGTCCCGGGCATTCGGTGTCGGCCAGGTCGCGGTGACCGGCCACGTTCGGCACCCGCGCCCGGAGCCCGCTGACGGGGTTCACGTACTCCCCCTCCCCGCCGGGATCGAGGCCCGCGGCGGAGGCGACGGACGCCACGAGATCGACGAGCGCATCCACCGCCGCGGGCGACGGAGCGGCGCTCGGAGAAGTCGCCGAGCAGCGCGATCCCGAGCGTGCCCTCGTTGTGGCCGAGCACGTGCGCGCCGGTGCCCTCGCGGCCGCGGTGGACGCTGCCGTCGGGGCCGATCAGCCAGCCGTAGCCGATGTCGTCCCAGCCGAACTCCTCGGTGTGCAGGCGGCGGATCTCGCCGCACGGCGTCGGCGGGGGCGCCCACGGGCGCGGGCTCGACCGTGTGATGGATGACCACCTTCTGCAGCGGCCATTGGCGCCATCAGGCCGGCTGGAGGTCGCGCTCGGGCTCGATGCCCCAGCGCTCGCCCACCGCGCTCAGCTCGGGCGTGAGCGCCCAGCGGTCCGGGCGCTCGTCGCCCTCGTGGTCCGGCACGCCGCCCTTCAGCGCCATGCAGCCGGTGTTGTCGCCGATCGCGCGGATCTCGGCCACCTCCTCGTCGGACAGCACCACCTCGGCGGGGGTGGCCGCCAGCTCCTCGCGCTTCTCCTCCACCAGCCGTCCGGCGGGCTCCTGGATCAGGGTGGGCGCGGCGCACTCCACCGCCTGGTGGGCGAGGTTCCACTGGCAGGCGAGCTGGAGCGTGGTGAGCCCGTGGCGCTCGGCGATCGGGCGCATCCGGTCGATCCGCTCGTGTCCGCGCTCGGTCCAGCCGTCGGGGCGGAAGCCGCGGTGGTCGCCCTTGGCGAACTCGTGCCCGGCTGGCAGGTCGCCCCAGAACAGCCCGCCGTAGTCCACCACGCGGGTGATCACGCGCACGCCCTGCGCCGCGGCCGCGGGCAGCGCCAGCTCCCCGGGCCAGGGCTCGAGCGGGTTGAGGATGAGCATGGCCCAGTCGATCTCCGAGCCGAAGCGCTCGAGGCAGGCGATCAGGTCGAGCGTGAAGCCGTTCGCGGGCCCGGGCGCCACGCCGATCGCCCCCGCCAGGCCCTCGGCGCGCAGCGCGGCCATGCCCTCCCAGACCGTCTCGCTGGTGTAGCCGGTGCGGTCGGGGTTGTGCAGGAGCAGCAGGTCGAAGGAGTCCAGGCCGCAGCGCTCCAGGCTGCGCTCGGTGGCCATGCGCAGGTAGTCGGCATAGGCGTCCGGGCCGCGCAGCCGCGGGTCGGTGAAGCGGGGGAAGCCGCGCGGGCCGTCGCGCTCGCCCTCGTAGAAGTCGTGGCCCACGGCGCCGACGGCGCAGAACTCCTCGCGCGGCACGCCCTCGAGCGCGCCGCCGAGCAGGCGGTCGGCGTCGCCCTGGCCGTAGGTGTCGGCGGTGATCACGGTGTCGATCCCCCCGCCGGGGGTCAGCAGCGCCTCCAGGCGCTCCTCGCCGATCGCCTCGCCGAAGTGCATGAACAGGCCGCCGCTCCAGGTGCCGGCGGCCACGTGCCCGGGGTCGCGCATGGCGTGAAAGCTAGAGCTCTTCGCGGGTCGAGCGCAGCCGGCGGGCGAGGTCCGGCCAGACCGGGCGCACGTCGCGCTCGAGGCCGCGCAGGTACTCGTCGACCGTCTCGTCGCTCAGCGCCTCGCGGTCGCGCGGGGGCACGCGCGTGTCCCCGTCCGCGCCGGAGTCCTCCAGGGTCTCGTCGATCACGTCCACCTCCGCCGCCACGGGCCCGTGCAGCGCCCGCCTCGGGTCGGTGCGGGCGAAGCGCAGGAACGTGCGCAGCCCTGGGCGATCGAGGTCCTTGGGCACGCCGTCGATGTCGGTCTCGACCAGGCTGGGCACCACCTGCTGCAGCTCGCCGAGCGATGCCAGCCCGAACTCGTCCAGCGGCTCGGCCTCCAGCGAGCCGTCCGAGATGATCCGCCGCACCTCGGCGAGGATCCGGCGCGTCTCCGAGGGGGACGTGCGCAGCGTCTCGGCCACGTCCAGGCCGTCCTCCACGCCCTCGCGCGCGTTGGCCAGCTTCACGGCGTCCTCGCGCGACAGCTCGTCCGGCGCACCGCAGCCCGCGAGCAGCGCGAGCGCGGCCGCCGCGGCGGCCAGGCGCCGCCGAGCAGGCGTGCCTGCGACCGCTCTCAATGGACGCGTTCCGCCGCGCCAGCTCGATCAGCATGCGCACGCCGAAGCCCGACGCGCCCTTGCCCACGTAGGGCCGCCCGAGCCCCCAGGCCGTGCCGGCGATGTCCACGTGCACCCACGGGGTGTCGCCCACGAACGCCTTGAGGAACTCGGCAGCGGTGATCGACGACGCCTTGCGCCCCTCGGGGGCGTTGTCGAGGTCGGCGTAGGTGCCCTTCACCAGGTCCGCGTACTCGGGATGCAGCGGCAGGCGCCAGCCGATCTCGCCGGTGTCGGTGGAGGCGGCGTCCACCTCGGCGAACCAGTCGTCGTCGTTGGAGAACAGGCCCGCGTGGGTGGAGCCCAGCGCCACGATGATCGCGCCGGTGAGCGTGGCCAGGTTCACCACGCGCTCGGCGCCGTCCTCGATCGCGTAGTGCAGGGCGTCGGCCAGGATCAGGCGACCCTCGGCGTCGGTGTTGTTGATCTCGATCGTCTTGCCGTTGGCGGCGGTCACGATGTCGCCCGGCTTGGTGGCGTGCCCGCTCGGCATGTTCTCGGTGGCCGGCACGACCGCCGTGATCTTCACCGCCAGGCCCAGCTGCGCGATCGCGTTCATGGCCTCGAGCACCGCGGCGCCCCCGGACATGTCGAACTTCATCTCGCTCATCTTCGCCCCGGGCTTGAGCGAGATGCCGCCGGTGTCGAAGGTCACGGCCTTGCCCACGTAGCCGAGGTGCGGGCCGCTGCCGCCGCCCCCGTAGCGCAGCACGATCAGCTGCGGCTCGGTGTGGGTGCCCTTGGCGACCGCGGCGAACGCGCCCATCCCGCGCGATTCGATGTCGTCGCGGCCGAGCACCTCCACCTCCAGCGACTCGTGCTCGTCGGCGATCTCCCGCGCGCGCTCGGCCAGGAAGGACGGGGTGGCCACGTTCGAGGGCAGGTTCTGAAGGTCGCGGGCGGCGTTCTGGGCGTTCGCGGCCGTGGCGGCCGCGGCCACCTCGGCGTCGTCGGCGCCCGCCATCTCCAGCGTGGCCAGCCCGTTGTCCTCGTCCTCATCGTCGTCGTCGGAGGACTTGAACTGCTTGAACTCGTACAGCTTGAGCAGGGTGCCCTCCACGATCGGGCCGGCGAAGCCGTCGGGGGCCTCCCAGGAGAGGGTCTTGGCGCCCACCTCCTTGGCCCGGCCCGCGACGGCCGAGGCCGCCACGCGTGCCTTCTCGCCGTCCAGCTCGTCGCGCTTGCCCATCCCGGCGACCAGCACCCGGGTGCCGTCCTCGTGAGTCACGGCGACGCTCTTGAGCTTGGGCTTGGCCTCCCCGGAGTCGGCCAGCGCCTGGAGCGGCCCGTCGAGCGTGTCGCCCTCGAAGAACGGGACGACGCGGGTGTCGGCGGGCTCGGCGGCCTTGGTGGTGACGTCGATCGTCGGCACGGCCGCGGAGTCTAGGCAGGTTGCTCAGGTGATCGGCCGCGATACTCCCGTCGGCATGGGGGACCCCGTCGTTACGAAGGTCACGGAGCCGCTCCCCACCGACCGTACCTTCACCGACAGAATCGTCGTCCGCTTTCCGCGGATCGCTCGAACCGCCCTCGCTCTGGGCATGCGGTTCACGACCCCGCGGTCGTGGATCCGGCGGGACGGGCTAAAGCGGGTGCTGCTCTCCGGCTGGGCCGCCGCGCCCCGGAAGGACTGGGAGCTGATGCTGACCCGCTACTCGCCCGACGTCGTCTGGGGGATCCCCGAGGAGTTCCACGCTCTCGGCTTTGCCGAGAGCTATCACGGCCACGAGGGGCTGAGGGAAGGGTTCGAGCAGTTCGCGGAGGCATTCGAGTCCTGGGAGATCCGGCCCGAGAGGGCGATGGACTTCGGCGACCGGGTCCTGGCCCTCGGTGAGTTCCGGGGCAAGGCGCGGGCCAGCGGCGTGGAAATGCAGCAGGGGTTCTCCCAGCTGGTCACGCTCAGGAGGGGGCTTGTGGTGCGCGACCAGTTCTTCTACTCGTGGGAGCAGGGACTCCGGGCCGCGGGGCTCGAGCCGCAGGACTGGGCCTAGGCGCGCACGGCGGCCGCCAGCCGGTCGACGGCACCGGGCGAGGTGGCCAGGTACAGGCACGGCTCCACCACCTCGAGCTCCAGCACCACTGGCGCGCCGTCCGGGCCGGGCAGCATGTCCACGCGCGCGTAAAGGGGCGCGGCGCCGAAGCGCTCGGCCAGATGCGCGACCACCTGCCGGCCCAGCTCGCGCTCGGCATCATCCGCCTCGCTCGCCACGACCAGATCGGGGTCCCACATCACCTCGGCGGCGGCTATCCCGTCCTCGCGGATCGGGGCCTCCTCGTCGGGGCCCAGCACGGTGCCCTTTCGCAGCACGTGGCTGAGCTCGTCGCGGAAGAACACGATGGCGGTCTCGCCGTGCGCCTCCACGGCGGGCAGGTATGGCTGGACCATCGCGATGCGGCCCTCGTCGCGCAGACGTGCCACCAACGCCAGCGCCTCGGCGTGTGCGCCCGGCGAGAAGCGCCCGGTGTCGCGCGCGCCCGCGGAGATCGTCGGCTTCACCACCACCTCGCCGTCGAGCTCGGGGAGCGGATCGCCCGGGCCGACGAACTCGGTGGGCACCACGGGCAGCCCTGCGGCGGCGAGGTCGGCCACGTAGCGCTTGTCGCTGTTCCAGCGCAGCACCTCGGGCCGGTTCTGGATCCTCTCGCCCAGAGCGTCGGCCCAATCCAGGAAGGCGTCGCGCGTGTAGGTGTAGTCCCAGGCCGATCGCACCATCACCAGGTCGAAGCGGTCCCAGTCGACCTCCGGCGAGTCCCACACGGCGAACTCCGCGCCAAGCGCATCCGCCAGCGGCTGGTCGTCCTCAAAGCCCGTCGGAAAGCGCGTCACACGTGGCAAGGGCAATCTTCATGGTTACCCCGTGCGGGCATCCTGCCCGCACCCTGAGAATCTTGGCTCCTTCCAGTCGCCTTTTGACCCCATTATCGTTCTCGGCCCACTTCGACAAAGGAACCTGATGCCCAAGACCGTGATCCTCGGCACCGCCCGCACCCCCTTCGGGAAGATGGGGGGCGCCCTCAAGTCCCTCGACGCCACCGACCTCGGCGGCCACGCCATCGAGCACGCGCTCGAGCGCGCCGACGTCGCGCCCGACCAGGTCGAGCACGTCGTATTCGGCCAGGTGCTGCAGGCGGGCCAGGGCCAGGTGCCCTCGCGCCAGGCGCAGATCAAGGGCGGGATCCCCAAGGAGGTCTCCTCCGAGACCGTGAACAAGGTATGCGCGTCGGGCATCCGCTCGGCGGGCATGGTCGACCAGTCGATCCGCGCCGGCGACCTCGACGTGGCCGTGGCGGGCGGCATGGAGTCGATGTCCGGAGCCCCCTACCTGCTGACCAAGGCGCGCTTCGGCTACCGCATGGGCGACGCCAAGACGCTCGACGCGATGGTGCACGACGGGCTGACCAACCCGTTCACCGGCAAGCAGATGTTCGTGGAGGCGACCGAGGTGGGGGAGGAGCTGGAGATCACCCGGCCCGACCTCGACAAGTTCGCTCTGCGCAGCCACGAGCTGGCGATCCAGGCCACCGACGACGGAAAGCTCCCCGAGGAGATCGCTCCGGTCACGATCAAGTCCAAGAAGGGCGAGACCGTGGTCGAGGTGGACGAGGCGCCGCGCCGCGAGAGCTCGCTCGAGTCGCTCGCCAAGCTGCCCGGCCTGACCGGCCCCGATGGCTCGCACACGGCGGGCAACTCGCCGGGCGTGAACGACGGCGCCGGCGCCGTGGTGCTCTCCAGCGACGAGTGGGCCAAGGCCAACGGCAAGACCGCGCTCGCCACGATCGTGGGCCAGGCGGCGGTCGCCGACGACTTCCCCTACCTCGCGCGCACGCCCGCGAACGCGACCAAGAAGCTGCTCGAGAAGGTCGGGATGAAGGTGGAGGACATCGACCTGTTCGAGATCAACGAGGCGTTCGCCTCGGTGGCGATCAACTCGATGCGGATGCTCGGCGTGGACGAGTCGAAGGTGAACGTGAACGGCGGCGCGATCGCGCTCGGCCACCCGATCGGCGCGTCCGGCGCGCGCATCCTCGGCTCGCTGGTGCACGAGCTGCGCCGCCGCGGCGGCGGCCTGGGCGTGGCGGCCATCTGCTCCGGCGGCGGCCAGGGCGACGCCGTGCTGGTCGAGGTGAACGGCGGCTAGGTGCGGCTGGCCGCTGGCAGTTCTCGCGGCGGCGCTCGTCGCCGCCCCGGCGGCTAAGGGCGCCGACTACACCCTGCGCGCCAAGGGCAGCTCGACCGGCCTCGGCCAGGTGACGGCGATCGGGGACTTCAAGCCCAAGGCAGACCCGACGCTGGGCGCGGCCGTGCGCGTGTTCGGCCCGCCCTCGAGCAGGCGCGCCAGGGGCGAGGAGGCTGCCGACCTGGGATGGCGCGCGATCGGGCTGCGGATCAAGTTCGTGAACCTAGGCGCCGGCGCAGCGCCTGCGATCCGGCGGTCGGCAAGGCGCAGACGGCCTCGGCGTTCGGGCGCGCTGGCACACGCCGCGCGGGCTTGAAGATCCGCAGCACCACACGCAAGCTTCGCCGCCTATACCCGCACGCGCTTCGCCGGGGCGCACCTACCGCCTGGTGGGCGGCAGGTTCGTCATCGGCGACGGCAGTCGCTACTCGGTGCTCGCCGCCAGGACGCAGCAGGGGCCGCGTGGGCTCCTTCAAGCTGTTCATCGGCGCCGCCGGCGACGTAGCGATGGCGGCCCGCAATAGCAGCGCCGCCTTCTTCGACCTGGACAAGACCCTCATCGAGGGCTCCAGCGGCGTGCACTTCGCCCGCGCGGCCTACCGCTCGGGCATGATCGGCCGGCGCGAGCTGGTGGGCGACCTGTGGGCGAACGTGAAGTTCCGCCTCGAGGGCTCGACCGACGCCGGCAGCCTCGAGATCCGCGACCGCATCCTGGAGGCCATCTCCGGCGTGCCGGTGAAGGACCTGCAGCGGCTGGGCCCCGACGTGCTGGCGGGCGTGCTGCCGCGGCTCTACCCGGAGATGCTCCGCACCGCCTACGAGCACCAGGACGCCGGGCGGCCGGTGTTCATCGTCACCGCCGCCTCGCACGAGATGGCGGAGCTGATGGCGCACGTGCTGGCGTTCGACGGCGGCATCGGCACGCGGTCGGAGATCGAGGACGGCATCTACACCGGCCGGCCCGACGGGCCGTTCACCTACCGCTCCGGGAAGGCCGAGGAGGTCAGCCGGGTGGCGGCCGAGCGCGGGATCGACCTGGAGGAGTCCTACGCCTATTCCGACAGCGAGTCCGACCTGCCGATGCTGGAGCTGGTGGGCAATCCGGTGGCGGTGAACCCCGACAGCGACCTGCTGGCGATCGCGCGCGAGCGCGGCTGGCGGGTGATCCACTTCGACAAGCTCGGGCGCCGGCTGAAGATCGCGGTGGCGCTGGGGACGGTCGGGCTCGTGGGCGGCGGCGGGGGATACCTGGCCGCGCGACTGCGCCCGCAGCGCCGGCTGAGGTTGCCGGGGCGCTGATCCGGGCAAGCGGTGGGCATGGACGAAAAAGACACGGAGAAGGACGAGCAGGAGGCCGCGCAGGCCGACAAGGGCCAGGAGCAGGAGCCCAAGCAGGCCGAGGAGGAGTCGTCGTCGACCTGGGACACCGACGAGCACTCGGACGCACCCGGGCCGTTTGGGACGGGCGACGAGTAGGGGTTAGTCTCGCCGTGTGAGATCCGGGCGGATCTTCGCGGCGCTCGTCGCTGCTGGCGCTGATGGTGTCGGCGCCCGCCCACGCTGCGGTGATCCCGGGACAGGTGATCGCCGGGCCGTCGGCCAACATCGCCGGCGAGCCGTCGCTGGCGATCGCCCCGGACGGGACCGGCGTCGTAGCCTATCGCCAGGTCGAAGGCGACAACGGCCCGGGCGTGGGCCTCGCGCCGCGTCGAACGGCGTGCTGGCAGCCGCCGCAGCAGCTCACGCGGCGGCATGCGAGTCCGCGGTGAGCAACATCGTGGTCGGCGCGGCGAACGGCGGCAAGGTGATCGTCGCCTTCCAGGGCGGGACGGGCCCCGGCGATGCGGCCTTCCGTTACGCGCCCGGAGCCGGGCAGCCGTTCGGGCCCCTCGAGGACATCCGCCAGAGCGACGTGACCGACGCTCGCGCTCGCCACCAACGCCGCGGGCGTCTCCTACGCGCTCGTCAAGACCAGCGACCAACCTGTTCGCCTACCGCATCGTCGGAGGAGCGGACGCTCCGGTCGGCGCGCCGGACGCGGTCGACACCAACGCCAACGACGGCGACTTCCTCACCCGAGCGGTCGATCGCCGTCGATGCGGCGGGCAACGCCGTCGCGGCCTGGGCGCAGGACCCCGCGCCCAGGACCGCCCTTGCCCGCCGGATCACGGGCACCACCCTCGCGGCCGCCGCCGTGCAGGCGTCGGGCGCCTCCGCTCGGGGGTTTCGCCGCCATCGGGCGGCGCCGCCGAGGTCGGCGTCGACTCCGACGACGCCGGCCGGGCCTGGGTGACCTTCCGCCAGGAGTTCGCGTACGGCGGCGGCAACGACAGCGCTCGCGCCGTGGCGCGGCGGCTCGTGGGCGGCGCCTTCGAGGCTCCGCTGCGGTTCGACAACAACCCGCCCGTGCCGGCCACCGGGCGCGACGTGGAACTGCCGAGCCTGGCCGTCACGCCCAGCGGGGGCCTCGCCCTCGGCGACGGGGCACTCGAACACCGCCGCCACCGGGGCGCCCTACCAGGCCTTCGGCGCCACCGTCGTGCCCGGCTCGGCCAGTCCCGTTCGCTCTTCATCGCCACGCCGTCGTCGGAGGAGACCTTCGCGTCGGTCGCGGTCGTGCCCCGCGGCGCCGGCCTGTTCGCTGATCGCGATCCAGCCGACGCGGCGTCGACGGGCATGCTGCAGGCGCGCGGATCCGGCTCCAGGGCGGCGGCCTCGACCCGGCCACGCTCACGCTGTCCGACCCCGCGCTCGGGCCGGGTGCTCCTCGACCATCGAGCCCGCCGCGGCCGACGGCGCGGACTCGGCCTTCGTCGCCTATCCCCAGGACGCGGATCCGGGCGCGCGGTTCTAGTACGCATCCTCGTCGCACAGGTCGACCTGCCGCGGCTGCCGGGGCCTCGGCCCTCGCCGACAGGACCGCCCCGGGCGTC
Source organism: uncultured Thermoleophilaceae bacterium (assembly GCA_963761505.1). Lineage (GTDB taxonomy): Bacteria > Actinomycetota > Thermoleophilia > Solirubrobacterales > Thermoleophilaceae > JAAYBF01. The sequence continues at coordinate 63,188 of CAVXGW010000005.1, read as the reverse complement.
ACCCGCTTCGGCCTCTCGCGCAGGCGCTTCCGCAAGGGCACCAAGCTGCCGAGGCGCTCGGCCGTGAAGACCGGCACCACCATCCGCTTCCGGCTGTCGGAGAACGCCACGCGTGCGCCTCAGCTTCGAGCGCAAGCGCAAGGGGCGGCGCGTGGGCAGGCGCTGCCGCAGGCCCACGCGCAGGAACCGCAACCGCAGGCGCTGCACGCGCTACGTGAGGGTGAGGACCGCGATCAGGGTGAACGGCAAGGCGGGCGCCAACAGGGTCCGCTTCCAGGGGCGGCTCACGCGCAGGCGGTCGCTGGCGCCGGGGTCGTACCGGCTCACGCTGGTGGCCACCGACGCCGCCAAGAACGCGTCGAAGCGCCAGCGCACGAGCTTCACGCTGCTGAAGGCGGCGAGCAAAGCGCAAGCGCTGATCCGCTGTTGACGTACCCTTGCGGGGATGGCCACGCCTCCCCGCGAGTTCCTCGAGCGCGACGCGCTGTTCAGCTCCATCTCCGGCGAGCCGGTGAAGCCGCTCTACACCGAGGAGGACCTGCCGGCCGATCCCGACGCCGCGATCGGCAAGCCGGGCGAGTTCCCCTACACGCGCGGGGTCTACCCGTCGATGTACCGCGGCCGGCTGTGGACGATGCGCCAGTTCGCCGGGTTCGGCACCGCCGAGGAGACCAACGAGCGCTTCCGCTACCTGCTCGACCACGGGCAGACCGGCCTGTCGACGGCGTTCGACATGCCCAGCCTGATGGGCCACGACTCCGACCACCCGCGCTCGGAGGGCGAGGTGGGCCGCGAGGGCGTGGCGGTGGACACGCTCGACGACATGGAGACGCTGTTCGGCGGCATCGACATGGGCGACGTGTCCACGTCGATGACGATCAACGCGCCGGCGGCGATCATGCTCGCCTTCTACGTCGTCGCGGCCGAGCGCAAGGACATCCCGGCCGAGCGGCTGGCGGGCACGATCCAGACGGACATCCTCAAGGAGTACATCGCCCAGAAGGAGTGGTGCTTCCCGATCGACCCGGCCATGCGGCTGGTCACCGACATGGTGGAGTTCTGCTCGCAGCGGATGCCGCGCTGGCACCCGATCTCGATCTCGGGCTACCACATCCGCGAGGCCGGCTCGACCGCCCAGCAGGAGCTGGCGTTCACGCTCAAGGACGGCTTCACCTACGTCGAGCACGCGATCGAGCGGGGGCTCGACGTGGACGACTTCGCGCCGCGGCTCAGCTTCTTCTTCAACGCCCACATCGACTTCTTCGAGGAGATCGCGAAGTACCGCGCGGCGCAGGCGGATCTGGGCGCGGGAGCTGCGCGACACCTACGGCGCCAAGGACGAGCGCTCGCTGCTCATGCGCTGCCACGCCCAGACGGCGGGTGTGTCGCTCACCGCGCAGCAGCCGCTGAACAACATCACGCGCACGGCGATCGAGGCGCATGGCCGCGGTGCTGGGCGGCACCCAGTCGCTGCACACCAACAGCTTCGACGAGGCGCTGGCGCTGCCCACCGAGGGCGCGGTGAAGGTGGCGCTGCGCACCCAGCAGGTGATCGCCGCGGAGACCGGGGCGGCCAGCACGATCGACCCGCTCGGCGGCTCCTACTACGTCGAGGCGCTCACCGACCGGATGGAGGAGGCCGCCTACGGCTACTTCGCCAAGATCGACGAGCTGGGCGGGATGGTCGAGGCGATCAAGCAGAACTACCCCCAGCGCGAGATCGCCGACGCCTCCTTCCGCTACCAGCAGGAGGTCGACTCCGGGCAGCGGATCGTGGTCGGCGTGAACGGCTACACCGAGGGCGACGGCGAGCCGCTGGAGATCCTGCGCATCGACCCGGCGCTGGAGCGAAAGCAGATCGGCCGGGTCGAGGCCGTGCGGGCGCGGCGCTCCGGCGAAGAGGTGGAAACCGCGCTGGCCGCACTGCGCGACGCGGCCGCCGGCGACGCCAACCTGATGGAGCCGCTTCTAAATTGTGCTCGCGTTCATGCCTCCGAAGGTGAGATAGTCGAGTCATTGCAACGCGTGTTCGGCACCTACACCGAGACGCCGGTCTTCTAGGACTCGCACTCCTTGCTCTGGCGCCGGCCGCGGCGGCGCGCGCCGCGGAGATCCCGGGGCGGACGCTTGATGGGCCGAGCGCGGACGATCATGTCGCTCCAGGACGTGAGTCTGGCGGCGGACGGCACGGGCGCGGTGGCCTACATGAAGGACGACGGCAGGCCAGGACCAGGCCTTCGTGGTGCGACGCAGCGGTGGTGCGTGGGGCGCGCCGGTGAATGTCTCCGACTCGGTGCAGGACATCACCGACGTCGAGGTCGAGGCGTCGAACGGCGGCAGGCTGCTGGTCGGTCTCCTGACGGCGACGAGCGATCTCAGGGCGACGGTCTCGCCCGGCACCGGCCAGCCCTTCGGGGCCGCGATCCCCCTCGACACCGCGCATCACCGGGTTCAGCTCCGACGCCAACGACGCCGGCGTCGGCTACGTCGTCGCCCTCAAGGGCACTGACCTCGTCGGCTGGCGGGTGACGGGCAACACCGCGACGCCCTTCGGCAGCGACGATCGCCACGACGCCGGCGACGAGCGACCGCGTGGTTGCGGTCGACGGCGCGGGCAACGCGGTCGTCGCCTATGACCTCGACGATGGCGGCGCGACAGGAGATCGTCGCCCGTCGCCTCACCGGCACGACCGTCGGCCCGGCGATCGAGGCCACGGTGCCGACGCTCCTCGGTCGGCCGCGCGCGACCGGCGCAGCGAACGTGGGCATCGTCTCGGACCTGGCCGGCAACGCCTGGGTCTCGTTCCGCGAGCAGTTCGCCTACCCCGTGGATCGCACGAACCGCAACCGGCCCTCTGGTCCGCCGCCTGTCGGGCAACGCGTTCGGCCCGGCGCTCCTGGTCGACCCCGGGCCCACGCCGCCGCTCGCCATGACCGACGCCGAGTTCATCCGGCTCGCCGTCGCGCCTAACGGGGCAAACGCCTGGCGTCCGGATTCATCCAGAACAACAACACCAACAAGCCGCCCGTCTTCGGCGCCTCGCTCACGCCGGGCGCGGCATCGCCGTTCCCGCTCGAGCCCGCTCCCTCGGACGGCGCCATCACCTCCGGCAACGGCATCGTGAACGGCGGCAGCGGCTTCATCGCCTACTCCTACCAGCCGCCGGGATCGGCGAACTACGTCGTCCGCGCCCGCCTGCGCTCGGGCACCGGCGCCTTCGCGGCGCCGATCCCGGTGTCCAACCCGGCCCTCGGCAACGTCGACGGCGCCGCCAACCCGTTCGCCGCGGCCGACGCCTCCAAGACCGGCGTCGTGGCCTACAGCCAGGGCGCGGCCGCGACAAAGCGCGTCCTCGCCGCCACGCTCGACATCCCGCAGCCGGCCGCGGGCGGCGGCGGCGGCGACACGACCGATCCCGTGTTCTCGCGCTTCAGCCTCAGCCGCAGCACCTTCCGCAAGGGCACCAGGCTGCCGAAGCTGTCCGCGGTCAAGACCGGCACCACGATCCGCTTCCGCCTGTCCGAGGCGGCCACGGTGCGGCTCACCTTCGAGAAGGCGGCCCGCGGGCGCCGGGTCGGCAGGCGCTGCCGCAAGCCCACCCGCAGGAACCGCACTCGCAGGCGCTGCACGCGTTACGTGAGGGTGAGGACCACGCTGTCGGTGAAGGGCAAGGCGGGCGCGAACAGGCTCGCGTTCCAGGGCCGGCTCAGCCGCAGGCGCAGCCTGCGCATCGGCCGCTACCGCTTCTCGATGGTCGCCACCGACTCCGCGAAGAACGCCTCGAAGCGGACCACCAAGAAGCGCTTCCGGCTCCTGCGGGCAGCGAAGCGGAAGAGGCGCTGATGCGAGCGCTCGCGATCGCCTACGCGATCGGCGTGATGCTCGCGGCGCCGGCGACTCTGAGCGCCGCCGACCCGGAGATGGAGATCGAGACGGTGCCGCAGGCTCCGCCGCCGGCACCCGCGCAGACTCAGGTCCAGGCGGTGCCGGAGCCCGCGCCGCCGCCGGCCCCGGCGCCCGAGCCGGCCGCGGCGAAGCCGGAGCCCAAGCCCAAGCCGGTGGCCGTGAAGGCCGCGCCGGGCTCGGTCCAGATGCGGGACTTCAACTTCTCCCCGGCCGCGATCACCGTGAACGTGGGGGAGAGCGTGACCTGGGTGAACGCCGGTGAGGAGCCGCACAACGCGGTCGGCGACGGCTTCTCGACCGCGCTGCTCACCCCCGGCAAGAGCGCATCGGAGTCGTTCTCGAGCGCCGGGACCTTCTCCTACATCTGCACCGTGCACCCGCAGATGAAGGGGACGGTGAAGGTGGTGGCCGCGGCCCAGACCCAGGCCCAGCCGCAGGCGTCCGGGCAGGACACAACGGGCACCGGCGGCGGGCAGGCCCCCGCCGCCCAGGACAGCGCTGCGCCCACGGGACCGCAGCTGGCCAACAGCGGCCTCGACGCCTGGCTGCTGGGGCTGGCCGGGGTGGCCATGCTCGCGGCCGGCACCGTGCTGCGCAGGCGGCTCACGTGAAGCGGCTGCTGGCGCTCGGCGCGCTGGTCGCCGTGGCCGTGGCTGTGCCCGCCCCGGCCCCCGCCGCGCAGCCGCGCTGCGCGAAGACGGTGAAGGTGAGGACCGGCGACAACGATGCCGGCGACCTCTTCTTCTCCAGGCGCAGGGTCACGATCCGGAAGGGTTCGTGCGTGCGCTGGGTCTGGACCGGCACGCTGGACCACCAGGTGGAGGGAAAGGGCTTCCAGTCGAAGCTGCGCGCCGCCCCCTACAGCTACCGCCGCAAGTACCGGCGCTCGCGCAAGCGGGCGTTCCAGATCCTGTGCACGCAGCATCCGTTGTCGATGCGGATGCGCGTGAAGGTCTTAGACTGACCGGCCCGATGGCCGCAGTGGAGACAGCCAGGAAGATCAGAGTCGTGGTGGCAAAGCCGGGCCTGGACGGCCACGACCGCGGCGCCAAGATCATCGCGCGCGCGCTGCGCGACGCCGGCATGGAGGTCATCTACACCGGGCTGCACCAGACGCCCGAGCAGATCGTGGAGACCGTGCTCCAGGAGGACGCCCACGCGGTGGGGCTCTCGATCCTGTCGGGCGCGCACATGACCCTGGTCCCCCGGATCGCGAAGCTGCTGGCCGAGCAGGGCGCCGACGACGTGATCCTCACGGTGGGCGGCACGATCCCCCAGGACGACATCCCCGAGCTCAAGAAGCTCGGCGTGTCGGAGATCTTCACCCCCGGCAGCTCGGTTCAGGAGATCATCGACTTCATCGAGGGCGCGGTTCCCTGAGCAGGCCGCGCAGCTCGTCGAGCATGAGCCGCGGGTCCTCGAAGACGTCGGTCCACGTGTAGCGGCGGAACTCGTCGCCCCGCGCGTACGCCTCGCGCTCGCGGCGATGGCCCTGCTCCCAGCTGTGGCGCGAGTTGTGGAACCGGTAGCTGTCGAGCTCGACGGTGAGGCCTTGCTCGGGCCAGCGGCAGTCGACACGCTTGGACCCGGCGCGCTTGTTGGTGACCGGGAGTGGCAGCCCCTCCCGCCGCAGCTGCCTGAGGAAGCCGCGCTCGAGCTTGCTGAGCGTGAGCTTCGCGTCACCGCTCATGATCAGCCGGAGGTTCGCGGCGCCGGGGCTGTTGGGCCGGCGCCTCAGCACGGCCTCGACCTGGCGCGGCGTCGTCCGGTGCAGGACCCCAGCCTCGTGGCAGGCTCGGGCGAGGTCGTCGATGGGGAGGACGGCGGCGAGGTCCACCAGCGTGCGCGGGACGGTGGTGATCGGGATGCCGAGCCGCTTGGTTCCGTCGTGCGCGGTAAGCCCGCGGCAACGCCGCACCTCCAGGCCGTCCACGCGGCGGTTCGAGGCCGTGACCACCGACGGCGCCGGCACCGCTCCCTTCACCAGCCCCCACAGGTGCGCCGCCGCGAGATCGCATAGGAGCGCGCCCGGCCCGCATGCCAGCACGGCCGCCGCGTAGCGGGCCTCGCGGCTCGGCGCGCGGTGGCCCACTCGGTAGATACCCGCGTACTCGGGGATGAGCAATCCCTTCTGGACCCGGCGCCGGATCCCGGAGGCGCTCACACCGGCGGCGACGAGCTGAGCTCTGGTCACGTTGCCCCACTGGCCCGTCGCAAGCCCGGCCAGAATCTGTTCGACCGTCCCCGATTTGGTCCGCATACCGGACTAAAGGCGGGACAGCGCCCAAATTCGCCCCCCATCGGAGCCCACACCCCCGGCGACTGACTCGTCAGTCAACTTCTTGGGTATGATGCCTGCGGCGTCTGGGTGGCCGGGCGCCTGCGGGCTGCCGCCGCCCTGCGGAGTTCGGCGCCCCCCGGACCGACCGAAGGAGAACCCTTGAAGATCTGTGTCCTCGTAAAAGAGGTGCCCGACGCTGCAGTCGAGAAGCGGATCGACCCGAACAGCAAGCGGATCGACCGCAGCGGCGAGAAGAACCTGAACCCGTTCGACACCCACGCCATCGAGGCCGCCATGCAGGTGAAGGAAGGCGGCACCGTGGACGTCGAGGAGGTCGTGGCCGTGACGATGGGGCCGGAGTCCGCGTTCCGCGCGCTCCACAAGGCCGTGTCGCTGGGCGCCGACCGCTCCGTGCACCTGACCGACGAGGCGCTGGCCGACTCGGACGTGTGCGCCACCGGCTACGCGCTGGCGAAGGTGCTCGAGTCCGAGAGCCCCGACCTGGTCCTGCTGGGCCAGCAGTCGGACGACGGCGAGTGCTACACGATCGGCGCCGTGGTGGCCGACCACCTGAAGATGCCGTCGCTCACCCAGGTGATCAAGATGGATGTCGCGGAGGGCAAGCTCACGTGTGAGCGCCAGGCCGAGTACGGCTACGACACCGTCGAGATCGAGCTGCCCGCGGTGATCTCCGTCGGCGACGCGATCAACGAGCCGCGCTACCCGTCGCTGAAGGCGATCATGGGCGCCAAGAAGAAGCAGCTCGACACGAAGGCGACCGGTGACGTGGGCATCGAGGCCGACAAGGTCGGCGCCGACGGCTCGCGCACGAAGGTCCTCGCGATCAACCCGCCGCCCCAGAAGGAGGCCGGCGAGATCATCGAGGACGAGGACACCAACGAGACGGTCGAGAAGATCGTGGCCTGGCTCGATGAAAGGAAGCTGCTGGCATGAGCGGGATCCTCACTTACGCACTTCATTACGAGGGCGAGTTCAACAAGAACTCGCTCGGCGCGGTCTCCGAGGGCGCGAAGCTCGCCAAGGAGATCGGCGGCGACGCCGCCGTCGTGGTCGTCGGAGGCGACGACCTGACCGACGACTTCTGCGCGTCGCTGGGCAAGTACGGCGCGACGAAGGTCTACAGGGCGAAGGCGCCCGAGGGCCTGGCGCAGCCGGTCGTGGACGCGATGGCCAAGGTGATCGCCGACGACGGCTACTCCTACGCGCTGTTCGGCGGCGGCCTGCTCGGCTTCGAGATCGGCGCCGGGCTCACCGCGCGCCTGGGCGCCGGCGTGACCATGGAGGTCACCGAGGTGAAGGCCCAGGACGGCAAGCTGGTGGCCGTCCGGCCGATCCTCCAGGACTCCGCGATCGTCGATGTCGAGTACGTGGGCGAGCCGGGGATCATCATCGGCCGCCTGAACGCGTTCGACACCCCGGAGCCGGGCGACGGCTCGGCCGAGGTGGTCGACGTGGACGTCCAGCTCGAGGAGCACTCGACCAAGGCCACGATGGTCCAGCGCGGCGAGCAGCGCGGCGCCGATGTGAACATCGAGGACGCCGACCTGCTCGTGGCCGGTGGCCGCGGGCTCGGCAAGGCCGAGGGCTTCGAGATGTGCGAGGAGCTCGCCGAGGCGCTCGGCGGCGCCGTCGCCGCCACGCGCGCGGTGGTCGACGCCGGCTGGTACCCCTACGCCGCGCAGATCGGCCAGACCGGCAAGACGGTCGCGCCGAAGCTGTACCTGGCGGCCGGAATCTCAGGGGCGATCCAGCACAAGGTCGGCATGCAGAGCTCCGAGAACATCGTGGCGATCAACAAGGACCAGAACGCCCCGATCTTCGAGTTCTCCGACCTCGGCATCGTGGGCGACCTGAACAAGATCCTGCCCAAGCTCACCGAGGCGGTGAAGGCGAAGAAGGGCGGCTGACCGGATGGCGGGCAGCAATGGGCGGGTGGCACCGGCGGCGTATCCGCCGCCGGTCGACTCCCCGGACGAGTTCATCAAGCGCGAGCTCGACGCCGAGGACGAGCTGATCGAGGTCGGCGTGGCGATCGTGGGCGGCGGCACCGCCGGCCTCTCCTGCGCCAACCGCCTGCTGCAGCTGCTGGCCGACGACGAGCAGTTGCTCGAGAGCCTCGGCGAGGTGCCGGTGGCCGTGATCGAGAAGGCCAAGACCTGCGGCGGGCACAACCTGTCCGGCGCCGTGATGCGCCCCGAGCCGCTCAAGGACCTCTACCCGGACATGACCCGCGAGCAGTGGCGCGAGGCCGGCTTCGCGTTCGGCGAGGTGGACAAGGAGGCCGTCTACCTCACCCCGACCTCAAAGCGCTCGCTGAAGATCCCCACCCCGCCGCCGTTCAAGAATCACGGCAACGAGGTGATCTCCGTCGCCGCGCTGGCCCGCTACCAGCAGCAGCAGGCCGAGGACGCCGGCGCCTACATCCTCACCGAGACCGCCGCCACGAAGCTGATCGTGGAGGACGGCGAGGTGAAGGGCGTGCGCACCGGAGACAAGGGCCGCGACAAGGATGGCGAGCCGAAGGGCAACTTCGAGCCCGGCACCGACATCAAGGCCAAGGCCACCGTGCTGGCCGAGGGCTGCTGGGGCCACCTCACCGGCCCCGCCATCCGCGAGTTCGACCTCGGCGAGGGGCGCGAGCCCCAGACCTGGGAGCTCGGGCGTGAAGGAGGTCTGGAAGGTCCCCAAGCCGCTCGACCGCCTGATCCACACCATCGGCCCCTGGCCGGTGAGCCCGTGGGCGAAGTACGGGCAGGTCGGCGGCACGTGGATCTACCCGATGAAGGACGAGAAGACCGGCGACGACCTGGTCTCGATCGGCTTCGTGATCGACCTCGAGTACGCCGACGCCACCACCTCCGCCCACGACCTGCTGCAGACCTTCAAGACGCACCCGCTCGTGAGGAAGATCCTCGAGGGCGGCGAGCGCGTGGGCTGGGGCGCGAAGGCGCTGCCGGGCGGCGGCTACTGGTCGATGCCCAAGCTCACGATGCCGGGCGCCCTGATGGTGGGCGACGCCGGCGGAATGGTCGACACCGTGGCGCTCAAGGGCGTGCACCACTCGATCCGCTCCGGCATCATCGCCGCGGAGGAGATCTACAAGGGCCTCAAGGCCGGCAGGACCGACTTCAGCTCATACGAGGACGCGATCGAGGAGTCCTCGGTCGGCAAGGAGCTGTGGGAGGTGCGCAACACCCGCCAGCCGTTCGGCAAGGGGTTCTTCCTCGGAGGCGCGCTGGTGAACTTCTTCATCGCCACCAAGGGCAAGCTGCCGGTGCGCCTGCCCTGGCACCGCCAGGACGAGCGCGAGATGTTCATCGGCAAGACGTCGAAGAAGTACCCGAAGCCCGACAACAAGTACATCTTCGACAAGCTCTCGAGCGTCTTCATCACGGGCAACGCCACCCGCGACGACGCGCCGAACCACATCCGCGTCCAGGAGAATGTGCCGCGCGAGGTGGCCGAGACCTGGAAGTGGATGTGCCCGGCCGGGGTCTACGAGATCCCCGAGGACGCGCCCGAGACCGGCGACGTGGACGTGATCGTGAACTACACGAACTGCGTGCAGTGCGGGGCGATCACGGCGAAGGGCGGCCGCCTGACCACGCCCGAGGGCGGCGACGGGCCGCTCTACCAGAACACCTAAGGCCTCAGGCCTGAGACCGGCCTCCACATCAGCCAGATCGGCGGGCCCCCGCCGGGCAGGTCGAACTGCTCGGTGACCTCGAATCCGTGGCGCTCGTATAGCTGCACGTTGCGCTCGGTGTCGGTCTCCAGGTAGGCGGGCGTGCCGTCGGCGTCGCAGCGCTCGAGCACCGGCTGCATCAGGTGGGACCCGAAGCCGCGGCCCTGGCGCGAGGGGTCCACGCCCAGGATCGCCAGGTACCAGTGCGGCTCGTGCGGATGCTTGCCCTCCACCAGCGCGAGGTAGCGCATCAGCCGCGGCGCCTCCAGGCGGGCGCTGGCCAGCACGCGGGGGAGCAGCGCCAGCTGCACCTGCCACGGCACCTCCCAGCGCCCCGGGGGCAGCCACAGCGCGGCGCCGTCGAGGGCATGGGTGGTCCAGCATTCGCCCCGGGGCAGCCAGATCCGGCGCAGGTAGTCGACGAAGCCCCGCTCCAGCTTCCCCGGCCGGGTGCGCGGGTCGCGGAAGGTCCAGGACATGCCGGGGTTGTCGCGGAACGCACGCGCGAGCGTGGTCGCCAGGGCCTGCATGTCGGCGGGCTCGACCTGGCGGCGGTCCGAGCCGTCGGGCTGTGGGCGGTCGTGGATCATCGGCGCGCCGCAAGGTATCGGTACGGTGCCGCTCCATCAGTCCGAGCCTGCGCTATCCGGGGCAGCACCCGCGCCGTGCCACCGTGGTGGGCGCGGGCTCATTCGGCACCGCCGTGGCGCTGCTGCTGGACCGCGCCGGGGTGCGCACCACTCTGCTGTGCCGCACCGCCGAGCAGGCTGAGCTGGTGGCGGGCGCGCGCGAGAACGCGCGCTACCTGGCCGGCGTGACGCTGCCGCAGGGGCTCAAGGTCCGCGCCTTCGGCGCGCGTGCCGACCAGTTCGAGCGCCCGGACCTGGTGTTCCTGGCCGTGCCGTCCAAGGGCCTGGGGGAGGCGCTGGAGCAGATCGCGGCGCTGGGCGTGGCCAAGACCGCCGGGATGGTGTCGCTTGCGAAGGGCCTGGTGCCGCCCGAAGGCATCCCGCCCACGGTGGCGCTGGAGCACGGCGTTCGGCGCCGAGCGAACGGCCTGCGTGGGCGGCCCCGCGCACGCGCGCGAGATGGTGGAGTCCGGCGCCGGGCTGGTGTGCGCCTCGCACTCGGAGGCGCTGGCGCATCGGGTGGCCGAGGTGTTCCAGCGCTCGGGGGTGGTGTGCGAGGTCTCGGACGACCCGGTGGGGGTGGAGCTGGCCGGCGTGGCCAAGAACGCCGCGGCGGTGGCGGTGGGCGCCACCCAGACGCAGGGCCTGAACGCGGCGGGCATGGCCGCGGCGGACATCTTCCTCGAGGTGCTGGCCCTGGCCGAGATCACCGGCGGCCAGGCGCGCACCTTCGTGGGCCGCGGCGGCACCGGTGACCTGGTGGCCACGGCCCTCGCGCCGACCTCGCGCAACCGCAGCGCGGGCGAGCTGCTGGCCCAGGGCGTGCCGGCGGGGGAGATCCCCGAGCGCCTGGGCCAGGCGGTGGAGGCCCTGGAGACCGTGCCGCTGCTGGCCCACGCGATCGAGCGCGCCGGCCTGGACGCGCCCGTCACGTCGGCGCTCTCGCGGCTGATCGACGGCAGCATGCCGCTCGACGATTGGATCGAGCTGGTGCGGGCCAAGCAGCCGCCGCCCGCCCGCTTCGGCCCGCCGCGCACGTGGTGGGCGCGGCTGAAGGCGTGGTTCGGCCGGCGATTCGGCCGTCGCTAAACTCAACGGCGCGATGAAGGCCGAGATCCATCCCGAGTACGTAGAGGCCCACGTGCGCTGCACGTGCGGCAACGAGTTCACCACCCGCTCCACCGAGTCCGAGCTGCACGTGGAGATCTGCTCCAACTGCCACCCCTTTTACACCGGCAAGCAGAAGCTGGTTGACACCGGTGGCCGCGTTGAGCGCTTCCGCCGCCGCGCCGCCCGCAGATCCGGCACGAAGTAGCGCAACTTCAGCGGGCCGGCGCTGTTCTTCAGTCGCTATGCGTCCTCGCATGCGAAACCCGGTGCTGCTCGTGCTCGTGCTCGCGCTCGTCACGGGCCTGACCGCGCAGGCTCCCGCGGCCGCGCGCAAGCCCCTGGCGTCGGCCAAGGTGCTGCGCTGCTCCACCGGCCTGACGGCCGACGCCCGGCTGGCGCTGTTCCGCGCCGCCGCGCGGCGGGTGCGCGGCACCGAGCGGATGTGGATCCGGCTCAAGCTCCAGGAGCGCCGGGGCCGCCGCTACAGGACGGTCGCGGCTCCGGACATGGGCGTGTGGCGCAAGTCGCGGCCGGGCGTCGCTCGGTTCGTGATCCGGCAGCGGGTGCTCGGCCTGGCGGAGGGCGCGACCTACCGCGTGGTCGTGCACTTCCGCTGGTACGCCGAGGACGGCACGGTGCTGAAGCGCGCCCGCAGGCTCTCGCCGGGCTGCCGGCAGGCGGGGGCGCTGCCAAACCTTCGCGTCTCGCGGATCGGCGGGCGCCAGGTGAGCGGCGGGTTCCGCTACGCGGTCGACGTGGTCAACCGCGGCAAGGCGGCCGCGGGGCCGTCGACGGTGCGGCTGAGCGTGGACGGCGACGTGGTCGACACCCCCGCCGTCGCCGGGCTGGCTCCCGGGGAGACCCGGCGGATCTTCGTGAACGGCCCCGCCTGCGCCGCGTCCGTGAGCGCCACGGCCGATCCCGACGACCTCGTGCGAGAGGTCAGCGAGGTGGACAACACCCGCTCCTCCGGTTGCCCCGGCTGAGACGGTTCGGATCGGCCGCCGCGACGGGTGGCGTCGTTACGATGGATGACGTGAGCGCCTCCAACGGCCAGCTCGAGGCGCCCCGCGACCTGCCGGTCGGCGGTCAGGCCGTGCTCGAGGGCGTGATGATGCGCGGCGTCTCCACGTGGGCGGTGGCGGTGCGCAAGCCCACGGCCGAGCAGCTCGAGGCCGGGGAGCTCGATCCCCGGGAGGGCGCCAAGGGCGAGATCGACGTCGTCTCGTTCCCGCTCGTGTCCTACGCGAGGGAGCACCGCTGGGCCCGGCTGCCGGTGCTGCGCGGCATGGTGGCGCTGGTCGAGTCGCTGAAGATCGGCTTCAAGGCGCTGAACATCTCCGCCAACGCCCAGATGCCGCCCGACGAGGACGGGGAGGACCAGGAGATCGGCGGTGGCACGTGGATCGGCACGGTGGTCTTCGCGATGGCGTTCGCCATCGGCCTCTTCTTCCTCCTGCCGGCCGGCCTCACGAACCTGATCGAGCTGCCCAACGGCTTCGTGTTCGTGCTGATCGAGAAGCTGGTGCGGCTCACGATCTTCCTCGCTTACATCGTGCTGATCTCGCAGCTGCGCGACCTCCGGCGGGTGTTCGAGTACCACGGCGCCGAGCACAAGACGATCTCCTGCTACGAGGCGGGCCTGGACCTCACGCCGGAGAACGCGCAGCGCTTCTCGCGCCTGCACCCGCGCTGTGGCACCAGCTTCCTGCTGATCGTGATGGTGGTGGCGATCTTCGTGTTCGCCCCGCTCGGCCAGCTCGACTGGCAGTGGCTGTTCATATCGCGGATCGTCGGGATACCGCTCGTGGCGGGCCTGGCGTTCGAGGCGATCAAGTGGTTCGGGCGCAACCGCACCAAGCGCTGGGCGCGGGTGCTGATGTGGCCCGGCCTCCAGCTTCAGCGCCTGACCACGCGCGAGCCGGACCTGTCGCAGCTCGCGGTGGCGATCGCCGCGCTGGACGCGGTGCTGGCCGTGGAGAACCCCGCCGACGCGACCGACGAGGACAAGGTCGGCATGGAGGTCGTCGCGTAGGTAGGGGCGCACAACCATGCACTCGGCACGGCGCCTGTGCCCCTTTAGCTCTTAGGGCACTACTGAAACGGAGTCCGCGCGCAGGTTGCGATCGCAGCCCGCTCCGAAGTCGTTCGTGAAGGAGATCGCCACGGTGTGCGTACCGGCGGCCAGCGCGAAGTTGCGCCGAGTAGTCCGCGAACGACCTGGAGGGCACCGGCACGGACATGACCTGGATGCCGTCCACCCGGACCACCATGTTCGGTGCCCCACTGCACTGGTCGCCCCGGCGCGTATCCGGAGGCTCGCAGCCCGCGGGCAGGGTCAGCGTGCGGGAGATCGTCGCGTTGCGCACGAACAGCACCTCGCGCCCGCCGCTCGCGTCGGCGCGCGCCACGGATCGCGCGTTCCCCGTGCTGCTGATCGGGACTCATGCTCTCGGCCTCGAACTTGGCGGCTGCCGGAGGCGGCGGAGGCGGTGGCTCTCCTCCGCGGATCCTCCGGACAGCGTGACCTTGTCCACCCGTAGGTTGCGCCTTGAATCCCACCGTCGCCTGCTTGGACAACGGTGCGGTGAAGTCGCGGCCCGCGTAGGTGATCGGCGCGCCGGGGGGCGAGCTGGCCACGGTGAGGCTGCGGGTCTTGGGGTCGATCCGCTTCGTCACGGTGGTGGCGGCGCCCGCCGGAGTCGGTGGCCGTGAGCTTCAGCTCGTAGTAGGAGTCGGCATCGTGGTCGGTCGGGGTCTTGAAGGAGGTCTCGGCGACTCCCGACGGCGCGTCGGGGTCGTGTTGATGGTCGACGTGGATGAGTGCCACCTTCCAGTCGAGGCGGGAGGGCGCGAGCGTGCCGTCCTCCGGGTCCTCGGCGGTCCCCGTTGCGGTGATCGTCTCGTCCGCTCGTCCAGGTGGCGGGCGCCGAGATGGTCACCGCGGGCGGGCGGTTGCCGGCCTGGATCGGGATCGTGGCGCTGTCGCTGCCGCCGCGGTTGTCGCGCACGGTGAGGCGCGCGGTGAAGCTGCCCGCCTGGTTGTAGGTGTGGCGTCGGGTTGGCCGCGCTGCTGTGGGCGCTGCCGTCGCCGAAGTCCCAGTCGTAGGTGATCGGGTCGCCGTCGGGATCGCTGGAGTCCGAGCCCTTGAAGGCCACCGCCAGCGGTAGCGCCCCGGCGCGGCGGTCGGAGTCCGGCCGCGCCACCGGCGGGCGGTTGGCCGACCCCGTGAAGCGAATTCGCCTCACCGCGCCGTTGAGCACCACGTACACCAGGTCCCCGTTGGGCGCGAGTGTCAGGTCCACCACCGCGCCGGCGCCGGTCGCGAAGTTCTCCGACGGCAGATCAGGCCGCCGGACGAGTTGAGCCTCAGCCGCTTGATGAAGCCGTTCACGTAGTCGGCGTAGAAGACGTTCCCGATGTAGTCCGCGGGATACCCCGGTCCGGTGTAGACGGGTCCGCCCGTGATCGACCCGCCGGCCGCGGTGTGGGGATAGTCGTGGATGGGCGCCACCGCGCCGGACGACGTGCCCTCCTGGGCGTACAGCGGCGCACAGTTCGCGTTGTCGCGGTAGTTGGGGGTGCGGATCGTGCCCTCGTAGCACGGCCAGCCGTAGTTCTTGCCCGGCGTGATCATGTCGATCTCCTCCCGGGACTCCCAGCCCACGTCGCCGAGCACCGGGTCGCCTCCCGGTCGCAGGCTGAAGCGGAAGGGATTGCGGAACCCGATCGCGGCGACCTTCGTGCAGTTGTGTGTGAGGTCGTTGTCCGTCGGGCAGAACGGGTGCCCGGGCAGGCCGTTGCCGTTGCGGTCCACGTGCAGGAGCTTGCCGTGCAGGCTCTGCGGGTTCTGGGCGTTGAAGGCAGTTCACGCTGCCCAGGCTCGAGCCGTCCCCGACGCTGATCCAGACGCTGTCGTCGCGCGGATCGGTGCGAACCGTGTTGATGTCGTGGGGGCTGGTGGCGGTCATGCAGTCGACGTTGTTTGCCGGCGTGGCATCGGCCGATGTGACCTTGCCCACCAGCACGACCTCGGAGCCGGACACGATCGTGTTCTGGGGTCGTCACGGTCACCCGCACCGCTCGCAGCGACGTGTTGCCACCGTGGCTGCGGACGGCGTACAGATAGCCGTTGCTCGCGAAGTCGGGGTCGAGCGCGATGCCGTAGACGTTGCCGGTCAGGCGCAGCTCGAGCGGACGAGGTGGTGGCTCCCGGCGCTACCACGTTGATGATCCCGCCGCTCCCTCGGTGCTCGCCACGAAGATCCGACCGTCGGGCGCGAATGCCACGGAGACCGAATTGCTCGGCAGGTTGGTCACCATCGGCACGTCCTCGAAGCCGGAGGGAAGCGAGATCGCCGCCTGAGCCGGCACCCCGCCGAGCGCGAGGAGCCACGTTGCGACGACCACTGCGGCAGCGGCGAGCACGCGGGGCGGGCGGCGGCCGGGCGTCATCAGGCCTTTCGTCGGATGCGAGCCTTCCCGTTCACCGTAGGCGCGGTACGCGCATTACGCAAGTCCGGTCCCGGCGGGCCTAACCTTCGCCGCGATGATCGAGAAGCTGGTCGACCAGATCGAGAGCCGCTTCGCCGAGCTCTCCGAGCAGATGGCGGATCCCGAGGTGATCGCCGATCGCGAGCGCTACGCCGAGGTGGGCAGGGCGTACCGCACGCTGGAGCCGGCCAACGAGCTGGCGCAGGAGTGGCGGCGCACGTCCTCCGACGCCGCCGGCGCGCGCGAGATGCTCAGCGAGGACGGCGACGACTCAGAGCTGCGGGAGCTGCTCGCGGCCTCCGAGTCGCGGCTGGCCGAGCTGGACGAGGAGATCCGCCTGGCGATGGTGGAGCCCGACCCCAGCGACGAGAAGAACGTGATCGTGGAGGTGCGCGCCGGCACCGGCGGGGAGGAGGCCGGGCTGTTCGCGGGCGACCTGTACCGGATGCTCGACCGCTACGCCGAGCGGCAGGGGTTCAAGACCGAGTCGCTGTCGATCGCCGACGGCGACTACACGTTCGCCGTCAAGGGACAGGGCGCGTACAGCGTGTTCAAGCACGAGGGCGGCACCCACCGGGTTCAGCGGGTGCCCGAGACCGAGTCGCAGGGACGCATCCACACCTCCACCGCCACCGTCGCCGTCCTGCCCGAGGCCGAGGAGGTCGACCTCCAGGTGGATCCCAACGACCTGCAGGTCGACGTCTACCGCTCCTCGGGGCCCGGCGGCCAGTCGGTGAACACCACCGACTCCGCGGTGCGGATCACCCACAAGCCCACCGGGCTGGTGGTGTCGATGCAGGACGAGAAGTCCCAGCTGCAGAATCGCGAGAAGGCCATGCGCGTCCTGCGCGCGCGCCTGCTCGAGCAGGAGCTGGCGGCGCGTCAGGCCGAGCAGGCCGAGGACCGCCGCGCCCAGGTCGGCACGGGCGAGCGCTCGGAGAAGATCCGCACCTACAACTTCCCGCAGGACCGCGTGACCGACCACCGCGTGAAGCTCACCAAGGGCGAGGTCCAGCGGGTGCTCGGCGGCGAGCTCGAGGACTTCACCGCCGCCCTGGAGGCGGAGGAGAAGCGCCTCAAGCTCGAGGCCGGCTCAGCCGTCGGCTAGGCCGGCGTGTCGCAGGTCGCGCCGTCGCTCACCCAGCAGCGCACGATGTCGCGCATCGAGAGGATGCCCACCACCTCCGGGCCCTCCACCACGATCACGTGGCGGAAGCCGCCCTTGGTCATCTCCTCGGCGGCGCGCTCCAGCGACCAGTCGGGGGCCGCGTAGATCAGGCCGGCCGAGAGGTGGGCGCTCACCAGCTCGGTGTCCAGGTCCTCACCGGCGCCGTTTGAGCGCAGCAGGTCGCGTTCGGTGATGATCGCCGGGCCCGGCAGATCCGGGTCGATGATCACGGCCGCGCCGACGTTGTTGTCGGTCATCTTCTTCGCGGCGTCGCGCAGGGTGTGGCCCAGCCCGACGGTGACGATTCCCGTGGTCATGCCCTCCTGTACGAGCAACTGCGCCTCCTAGTGGACGAAGTGACGATTGCTACTTGCTGGGCGCGACAGGATATCCGGTCAGACGATGTCCGTCACGGTCTCCACAACCCACGACGCCCTGGCGTCCTCGACGGCCGCCCTGGCGGCCGCGGGATGCGAATCCCCGCGCCTCGACGCCGAGCTGCTGCTGGCTGAGGTCCTGGGGAGCGACCGCGCCTCCTTCGTCACCGATCCCACCCGCGGCATCGGCCCCGCCGAGGCGCGCGCGTTCGGGGAGAGCGTCCGGCGGCGGGTCGCGCGCGAGCCCGTGGCCTACATCCTCGGGCGAAAGGGCTTCCGCCACATCGAGGTGGCCGTGGATCGCCGTGTGCTGATCCCCCGGCCGGAGACCGAGCTGCTGGTGGAGGTTGCGCTCGAGCTGCCCCACGGCGCCTCGGTGCACGACGTGGGCACCGGCTCCGGGGCGATCGCGCTGGCGCTCGCTGCCGAGCGGCCCGACCTGCGCGTGAGCGCCTCCGATGCATCGGAGGCGGCCGTGGAGGTGGCCCGCGCCAACGGCGTGCAGGCCGAGCACCGCGCCGGGTGGCCGGACGGCGGCCACGATCTGGTGGTGGCGAACCTGCCCTACGTGGCGGAGCACGAGTGGACGCGCTGGCGCCGGAGATCAGGCTGTTCGAGCCGCGCGAGGCCCTGGTCTGGGGAGCCGACGGCCTCGACGCCATCCGCGCGCTCGTCGGCGCAGGCGCCGGCGGGCGCGGAGGTGGCGCTCGAGCATGCGCCCCACCAGGCCGAGGCGGTGCGGGCGACTGCTCGAAGACTCCCGGACCCGCCGCGACCTGGCGGGCCACGAGCGCGTCACGAGCGGTCGCGTGCCATGACCCCGGACGAGGTCGAGGCCTTCGAGCGCTGCATCGCCGGCGGCGGGGTCGCGCTGTTCCCATCCGACACCGTGTACGGGCTGGCCACCGACCCCGACTCCGAGGAGGGAGTGGGCCGGCTCTACGCGCTCAAGGGCCGCCCCGCCGCGCCAGCCCGCGGCCGTCATGTTCTTCGACCTCGACCTGGCGCTCGCCGCCCTGCCGGAGCTGGGGGAGCGCGCGCGCGCGGCGCTCGCGCGCCTCCTGCCCGGGCGGGTCACGCTGCTGCTGCCCAACCCGGCTCGCCGCTTCCCGCTCGCCTGCGGGCCACAGCCGGAGCGGCTCGGGCTGCGGGTGCCCGCGCTCGAAGGTGACCTGGCAGCCGCTTCACGAGGTGCGCCGGCCGGTGCTCCAGTCGAGCGCCAACCGCTCCGGTGGCGCCGATGCGCGCCGGCTCGATGACGTGCACGCGCCAATCCGCGCGGGCGTGGACATCGAGCTCGACGGCGGCGAGCTGCCGGGCACCGCGTCCACCGTCGTCGACCTCACGGGCTACGAGCGCGACGGCGTCCATTCGATCGTGCGCGAGGGCGCCGTTTCGCCACAGGCTGTGGCCGCGGCCCTCTGATTTACCCCATGTTGCAACGGGTACAACCGGTCTGGTAGGACTAGACCGAGCAGTCTTTAGTCGACGAGGGAGAGCCACGTGTGCCTGGCCATCCCCGGCCAGATAGTTGAAGTGGTCGATGAGCCCAACCGGCTCGCCAGCGTCGATGTAGCGGGCGTCACCCGCAACGTGAACATAGGGCTGCTCGACGAGGACGGCGGCGTGGGCCCCGGCGACTGGGTGCTGATCCACGTGGGCTTCGCGATGTCCAGGGTCGACGAGGACGAGGCGATGGCCACGCGGCGCCAGCTCGTGGCGATGGGCGAGGACTACGAGCAAGAGCTCGAAGAGCTGAAGGCGAGCGTCATCGAGTGACCGTCGACAGGGGTCACCTGTTCCTGCATCACCTGCGGGGATGAGGCGATTCCGCTGACTGTCGTGAAGGTTGACCGCGATCGCTGCCTCGCTCTGTGCGAGGACGGGGAGGGCCGGCGCGAGACCGTGGAGATCGCGTTGGTGGAGCCGGTGGGCCCGGCGATCAGCGTGCTGGTGCACGCGGGGACGGCCATGCGTCATGAAGTACGTCGACGAGTTCCGCGATCCCGAGCTCGGCCGCGCGCTGGCGGGCGAGGTCCTCAGCCTCGTCGAGCCCGGCCGCCACTACAAGCTGATGGAGGTGTGCGGCGGGCACACCCACTCGATCTACAAGTTCGGCATCGACGACCTGCTCCCCGAGAACGTGGAGCTGGTGCACGGCCCGGGCTGCCCGGTGTGCGTGATCCCGATGGGCCGGGTGGACGACGGGATCGCTCTCGCGCACGAGGAGAACGTGATCTTCACGTGCTTCGGGGACATGCTGCGGATCCCCGGCTCGGACGGCTCGCTGCTCGACGCGAAGGCCGAGGGCGCGGACATCCGGATGGTCTACTCGCCGCTCGACGCGCTGCGGATCGCGAAGCAGAACCCGGACAAGGAGGTCGTGTTCTTCGCGATCGGGTTCGAGACCACCGCGCCGTCCACCGCGCTCACGCTGAAGCGCGCGAAGGCCGAGGGCGTCACCAACTTCTCGTGCATGTGCAACCACGTGACGATCGTGCCGCCGCTGCGCGCGCTGCTCGACTCGCCCGACCTGCGCCTGGACGGCTTCATCGGCCCAGGCCACGTGTCCACCGTGGTGGGCGCGCGGCCCTTCGAGTTCATCCCGGCCGACTACGGCAAGCCGATCGTGGTGGCGGGCTTCGAGCCGCTCGACGTGCTCCAGGCCGTGCACCAGATCCTGCTCCAGCTGGCGGAGGGCCGCTGCGAGGTGGAGAACCAGTACAAGCGCGTGGTCCCCTACGAGGGCAACCCGCGCGCGCTGCAGGTGATGTCCGAGGTGTTCGAGCTGCGGCCGCACTTCGAGTGGCGCGGCCTCGGGTTCATCTCCCAGTCCGGCCTGAAGATCGCCGACGCCTACGCCGACCTCGACGCCGAGCGCCGCTGGACCGTGCCCGGCGTGCGGGTGGCCGACCCCAAGGCATGCCAGTGCGGCGAGGTGCTCAAGGGCGTGATCAAGCCGTTCGAGTGCAAGGTGTTCGGCACCGCCTGCACGCCGGAGCGCCCGATCGGCACCTGCATGGTGTCGAGCGAGGGCGCCTGCGCCGCGTACTACAACTACGGCCGCTTCGCGCGCGAGCGGGAGGTGGTGTGAGCTCGACCGAGGCCACAGCCGCCCGTGAGGAGAAGGTCCTCAGCATCATCGAGACCGCGCGCTCGAAGAAGGCCAAGTTCCGCGACGACCAGGTCACGATGTCCCACGGCGCGGGCGGCAAGGCGACCCAGTCGATGATCGAGGGGCTGTTCGTGCCCGCCTTCGGCTCGGACACGCTGGCCGCCATGGCCGATGCCGGAGCGGTGGGCGAGGGCATGGTGATGACCACCGACAGCTTCGTGGTGAAGCCGCTGCGCTTTCCCGGCGGCTCGATCGGCGACCTGGCGGTGAACGGCACCGTGAACGACCTCGCCGTGGCGGGCGCGCGCCCGCACGCGATCACGCTGTCGATGATCCTCGAGGAGGGACTCCCCGCGGACGACCTGCGCGCCGAGGTGGAGGCGATCGCCGCCGCCGCCCGGGAGGCCGGGGTGGAGATCGTGGCCGGCGACACCAAGGTGGTCGAGCGCGGCCACTGCGACGGGATGTACCTGTGCACGACGGGCGTCGGCAAGCTCGACCCGCGCGCCGAGCTGGCGCCGTCGTCGCTGCGGCCGGGCGACCGCGTGCTGGTCTCCGGCACGGTGGGCGATCACGGCACGGCGATCATGCTCGCGCGCGGCGAGTTCGAGCTGGGGGCGCAGATCGAGTCGGACACGCGTTCGCTGTGGCCGGTGGCCGAGGCCCTGCTCGAGGAGGCCGGACCGGACCTGAGGTGCATGCGGGATGCCACCAGGGGCGGCGTGGCGTCGGTGCTGAACGAGCTGGCCCGGTCCTCCGGGGTGGCGATGATCGTGAGGGAGGCCGACGTCCCCGTGCAGCCGGCGGTGGCCGGCGCCGCGGAGATCCTCGGCATCGACCCGATGTACGTGGCGAACGAGGGGAAGCTGGTGGCGTTCGTGGCCCCGGACGCCGCCGAGGGGGCGCTGGCCGCGCTGCGGTCGGTGCCGGGCTGCGAGGACGCGGCCGAGATCGGAGAGGTCAAGACCGAGCCGCCGGGGATGGTCCTGGTGGAGACCGGCTTTGGCGGCAAGCGAGTCATGGACCAGTTGGTGGGGGATCCCCTGCCGAGAATTTGCTGAGCGAAGGAGAGGAGCAGCATGGCGTCAACCGAGTTCATCCCCAACCAGGCGGCGACGGAGGCCGTCACCGCGCACGTCATCTGGATGACCACGGGCCTCTCCTGCGACGGGGACTCGGTGGCGATGACGTCGGCCACGAACCCGAGCCTCGAGGACATCATCCAGGGCGTGATCCCCGGCATGCCGCGCGTGGTCGTGCACAACCCCGTGCTCGCCTACGAGGTCGGCGACGAGTTCATGGAGGCCTGGTACCAGGCCGAGGAGGGCAAGCTCGACCCGTTCGTGCTGGTGGTGGAGGGCTCGATCCCCAACGAGGAGCTCACCGGCGAGGGCTACTTCTCCGGCATGGGCGACAACCCCGAGACCGGCCAGCCGATCACCACCAACGAGTGGCTCGACCGGCTCGCGCCGAAGGCCGCCGCCGTGGTGGCCGTGGGCACCTGCGCCACCTATGGCGGCATCCCCGCGATGAAGAACAACCCGACGGGCGCGATGGGCGTGGCCGACTACCTCGGCTGGGACTACAAGTCCGGGGCCGGCCTGCCGGTGGTGAACATCCCCGGCTGCCCCGCCCAGCCCGACAACATGACCGAGGCGCTGCTCTACCTGGTGCTGCACCTCGGCGGCCTGGCGCCGGTGCCGGAGCTGGACGACCAGCTGCGGCCCACCTGGCTGTTCGGGCGCAGCGTGCGCGAGAGCTGCAACCGCGCCGGGTTCACCGAGCAGGGCCAGTTCGCCACCGAGTACGGCGACGACCCCCGCTGCCTGGTGAAGCTCGGCTGCAAGGGGCCGGTGGCCAAGTGCAACGTCCCCGTGCGCGGGTGGGTGAACGGCATCGGCGGCTGCCCGAACGTGGGCGGCATCTGCATCGCCTGCACGATGCCCGGCTTCCCCGACAAGTTCATGCCGTTCATGGAGGAGGACAACTGGGGCGCGGTCGCCGCGAACGTCACGCGCTTCACCTACGGCCCGATCCTCAAGCACTTCCGCAACCGCAACATGGACAAGAAGTACGACCTAGAGCCCGACTGGCGCAAGCCGGGCAAGCAGCTGACAACCGGCTACCAGAAGCGCTGGTGAGGGAGGAAACAAATGAGCACAGTCGAGACACCTCAGGAGCGCAAGGTCCAGGTCAAGGAGATGTCGTGGGACCCGATCACCCGCATCGTCGGGTCGCTCGGGATCCACACGGAGATCGACTTCAGCAATCAGCAGGTACTGAAGTGCTACTCCACGTCGATGATCTTCCGTGGGTTCGACATCTTCATGAAGGGGATCGACCCGCGCGACGCGCACTTCATCACCAGCCGCATCTGCGGCATCTGCGGTGACAACCACTGCACCTGTTCCTGCCTGAACCAGAACATGGCGTACGGCGTGAAGCCGCCGAAGCTGGGCGACTACGGGTACAACCTCGCCGAGTCCGCGGACTTCATGTTCGACCACGCGATCTTCAACGACTGCATGGCGAACGTGGACTACTGCGAGCAGATGGTGAAGGAGACCAACCCGTCGGTGCTCGCGAAGGCCGAGCAGACGCCGGCGCCGAACTCCGACATCCACGGCTACAAGACGATCGCCGACATCATGCGGGCGCTGAACCCGTTCACCGGCGAGTTCTACCTGGAGACGCTGCACGTGGCCCGCTACACGCGGGAGATGTACTGCCTCTTCGGGGGCCGGCACACGCACCCGTCGACGATCATGCCGGGCGGCGTCAGCGCGCACATCACGCACCAGACCTGCACGGACTACTACGTGCGGCTGATGCGCTACATCGACTACGTGAAGCGCAGCGTGCCGATGCACGACGACCTGTACGACTTCTGGCTCGAGGCACTGCCGGGGTACGACATGGTCGGCTACCGCAAGACCAACCTGGTCAACTGGGGCTGCTTCGACGACCCCGAGTACGTCGACTACGACTACCGCAACATGACCGAGTGGGGGCGCAAGCGGTTCATCACGCCGGGCGTGGCGATCGATGGCGAGCTGATCACCACGGACCTGGTCGAGATCAACCTGATGATCCGGATCCTGCTCGGCAGCTCGTACTTCGACGGCTGGGAGAACGAGCGCAAGTACGTGGACAAGGATCCCCTCGGCAACGAGGTGTCCATGGACCACCCGTGGAACAAGACGACCCTGCCGAAGCCGCAGAAGCGCGACTTCACCGACAAGTACAGCTGGGTCGTGTCGCCGCGGATCTACGACAAGCGCACCGACGAGCACGTGTGCTGCGACACCGGCGGCGGCCCGTTCGCGCGCCAGTGGTGCACGGCGAAGGCCGGCCTGGTGGACATCGGCTACCTCAAGGCCACCGGCCACTCGATCCTGATGGCGCTGCCGAAGTCGGCGAACCATCCGGAGGTGCAGTACGAGTGGAAGGTGCCCGAGAAGTCCAACGCCATCGAGCGGGCGCGGGCGCGCACCTACCACCAGGCCTACTCGGCCTGCGTGGGCCTGCACTGCCTCGAGCACGCGATGGCGGAGATCCGCGCGGGCCGCACGAAGTCGTGGAACGACTTCAAGGTGCCGCAGGACGCGGTGTCCGTCGGGTTCCACGAGGCGGCTCGCGGCGTGCTCTCGCACCACATGGTGATCGAGGGCGGGCGGATCGCGAACTACCAGCCCTACCCGCCCACACCCTGGAACGCCAGCGTGCGCGACAAGTTCGGCACGCCCGGCCCGTACGAGGACTCGGTGCAGAACACGCCGATCTTCGAGGAGAACGGCCCGGACAAGTTCAAGGGCGTGGACATCATGCGGGCGGTGCGGAGCTTCGATCCGTGCCTGCCGTGCGGCGTCCACATGTACAACGGCAAGGGCAAGGTGCGGAAGGTGATGCACACGCCCACGGCGATGTCGTGAGCGCCGAGCGCGTCACCGTGCTCGACCTGATGGCTCAGGCGGCGGAGTCGACGCCGTAGCCCGCAGTCCCCAGACGTCAGACCAGTCCCCAGGACGAGGGTCTGGAGGAGCGGGTTGAACGGCTCACGGGGGAGCTCGAGAAGTTCGTCGATCCCAGGGAGCGGGAGGTCGCCGAGGAGCTGGTCTCCGCGGTGCTTCAGGTGCATGGCGAGGGTCTCGCGCGGCTGCTCGAGATCGTGGGGGAGGAGACGGCGAAGGAGCTCGCCGAGGATCCCGACGTGGGCAGCGTCCTGCTGATCCATGACCTGTACCCGGTGCCGCTCGATCAGCGGGTCGCCGAGGCGCTCGAGTCGGTGCGGCCGTACATGGAGTCACACGGCGGGAACGTGGAGCTGCTCGGCATCGAGGAGGGGGTGGCGCGGCTGCGGCTGGAGGGGAGCTGCCGCGGTTGTGCCGCGTCGTCGGCCACGCTGGAGCTGGCGATCAAGCAGGCGCTGATGGAGGCGGCGCCGGACCTGATCGGAATGGACGTGGAGGGGGTCGAGGACGAACCCACCCACGCTCCGCCGGTGAGCGGCACGCCGCTCCCGCTCGCGCCCCAGGTGCCCGAGCTGTCGGGCTGGCTCGACCTCGACGGCGTGGTCGACCTGCCCGAGGGCGACACCACCTCGGCGCACGTGGGCGACGCCGACGTGATGGTGGCCAACGTGAACGGCACGCTGCTGGCGTATCGCGACCGGTGCGCCTCCTGCGGCGAGGCACTCGCGGGCGGCGTGCTCGGCGGCGGCGTGCTCGGCTGCCCGAGCTGCTCGTCGCGGTTCGACCTGCCGCGGGCCGGCCGCGGGGTGGACGACTCCGCGCTGCAGCTCGAGCCGATCCCGCTGCTGCGCGACGGCGCGCAACGCGTGAGGATCGCGCTCGCCACATGAGCCGCGCCGGGATGGTCAGCGGCCTGCGGCGGTTCGCCTCCGCGCCTGCCCCGAACGGGTCGGGGACGGCCACCCCGGCTCGCACCGGCGAGACCTGCGACCTCTGTGGGGCCGCGCTCGATGCGGACCACCGCCACATGCTTCACATGGAGGAGCGCCGCATCGAGTGCACCTGCGAGGCGTGCTGGGCGCTGCGCTCCGGCGATCCGGAGTACCGCCCGGTCGGCACGCGCGTGGAGTGGCTGCCGGAGCTCGAGATGAGCGGCGAGCGGTGGGCCGGCTTCAACATCCCGATCGGGCTCGCCTTCTTCATGCGCAGCACCGCGGCCGGCGGCGTGGTGGCCATGTACCCGAGCCCCGCGGGCGCCACCGAGTCGCCGCTCGACGAGTCCGTATGGGCCGCGCTGGTGGCCGACAACCCGGAGCTGGAGCGGCTGGAGTCCGACGCCGAGGGGCTGGTGGTGAACCGCCTGGCGGAGCCGCCCCAGTACGCCGTCGCGCCGATCGACGACTGCTACAAGCTCGTCGGCCTGGTGAAGGCCAACTGGGAGGGGATCTCGGGCGGCGACCGGCTGGAGGCGGCGATCAGGGGCTACTTCGAGGAGCTGCGCGAAAGGGCGGAGGCGCAGTGACGGAGGGGGCCGCGGCGACATCCACCACGCCGGGCCCGGAGGCCAGACCCGCTCCTTCGTTCGAGGTGCTCGGCGCCGAGGCGGTGCGCCATGCGGCGGCGCCGACCCTGGCGCTTCGCCCTTCAGGTGACCGAGCCGGAGGGGAGGGAGGTCTACACGATCGCCCTCCGGGCCCAGATCATGATCGAGCCGGCCAAGCGCTCGTACGACCCGGACACCAAGGCCCGGTTGGTGGAGCTCTTCGGAGAGCCGGAGCGCTGGGGCACCACCACGAGGCCGTCGGTGCTGGCGGAGATCGACGTGCTGGTTCCGGCGTTCACCGGCGCCACCACCTTCACGATCCCCTTCCGGGCCAGCTTCGACCTCGAGCTGGCGGCCGCCAAGTACGTCTACTCGCTCCCCGACGGCAACGTGCCGCTCACGTTCAACTTCACCGGCACGATCTTCTACCGCGCCGGCGACGGGCGAATGCAGATCGAGCAGATCCGCTGGGACTGCTCCGCCGGCTTCGCCCTGCCCGTATCGACCTGGCGCGAGATGATCCGCGACCACTACCCGAAGGGCGGCTGGGTGGCGCTCGAGACACACACGCTCGACGCCCTCGCGACGCGCAAGGCGGAGCTGGGGCTGCCGTCGTTCGACGCCACGATCGCGGCTCTGCTCGAGGGCGAGCGGTGACGGGCGTCGACGAACTGGTCGACTCGCTGCTCTACGAGGGCTACGCGCTCTATCCCTACACGCCGGGCGCGGCCAAGAACGCCACGCCCACGCCGTTCGGCATCGTCTACCCGCCGGCCTACGCCGAGACGCTGCCCACGGCGTTCGACCACCTGCGCATGGACTGCGTGCTGGAGCCGGACGGAGAGCCGCGCCTGAGCGCCACCGTGCGCTTCCTCACCGCCACGGGCGAGCGCCACCAGGGCGAGGAGCGGCGGGTGGAGCTGCCCGCGCCGGGCGAGCCGGTGGAGTTCGACCTCGGCGGCGTGCGGGGTCGCGCGCGGCTGCGGGTGGATCACCACGGGGGCTCTCTACGGCGGGTGAGGGTGTGCGTGCACAACACGACCGAGGTCGACGCCGCCGGGATGGAGCGCGCCGAGGCGCTGAACGCCAGCCTGCTGTCCACGCACGTGGTCGTGAGGGTCGAGAACGGCCGCTTCCACTCCGCGCTCGACCATCCCGAGCTGGAGAGCGTGAACACGTGGCCGGTGCTCGGCCGCCAGGCCGGCGACGTGATGATCGGCGCCGCGTACGTGCTTCCCGACCACCCCCAGCTCTCGCCTCGCAGCCGCGGCAACCTGTTCGACAACACCGAGATCGAGGAGGCGCTGCTGCTGCACGTGCACACGCTCAGCGACGCCGAGCGCGAGGCGATCGCCGATCAGGACCCGGCCGTGCGCGAGATGGTCGAGCGGGCGGCCGCCACCACGCCGCGGGACCTGATGGACCTCCACGGGGTGATGCGCCCGGCGGAGCAGACCGAGCCGCCGCGGCCGCCGGCCAAGCTGCCCGAGCTGGCGGGTGAGGACGCGGCGGAGGTGGACGGCGTGACCTTCCGCCGCGGGGACACGGTGCGCCTGAACCCGGCGGACGGGGGCGACCCCCAGGACCACATCGTGCGGGGCCGGACCGCGACGATCGAGAAGATCCTCCACGACGTGGACGACCGGCTCTACTTCGCCGTGACCGTCGACGGCGACCCGGGCCAGGGGCTGCTGCGCGACACCGGCCGCTACCTGTACTTCTTCGAGGGGGAGGTGGAGCCGGCGTGAGGATCCTGATCGCGGGCATCGGCAACTCGTGGCTGCGCGACGACGGCTTCGGGCCCAAGGTGGCCGAGGCGCTGGATCGGCGCGAGCTGCCCGAGGGAGCGGCGGTGTTCGACTTCGGCAGCGGAGGCCTCGACCTGGCCTACGAGGTGATGCGCGGCTACGACGCGCTGATCCTGGTGGACGTCTCGCGCCAGGGCGGCGAGCCGGGCACGCTGTACGTGATGGAGCCCGACCAGGAGGACATCAACAAGGGCTTCGAGGACGGCGAGATGATCGACCCGCACGGCATGGACCCCCAGACCGTGCTGCGGTTCGTGAACGCCGTGGGCGGCTGGCCCGGCAAGGTCGTGGTGGTGGCGTGCGAGCCGCTCGTGGTGGAGGAGATGGGCATGGGCCTGTCCGACGAGGTGGCCGGGGCGGTGGAGCGGGCGGTGAACGTGGTGCTCGAGCAGGTGGAGGAGCTGCGATGCACGAGCTCTCCCTGAGCAGCGCCATACTCGACACCGTGCTGCGCCACGCCGAGGAGCGCAAGGTGAACGCGGTCGACCTCACGATCGGCGCGCTGCGCCAGGTGGTGCCGTCCTCGCTGGAGTTCTACTGGGGGATAGTCACGCGCGACACGGTGTGCGCCGGCTCGGTGCTCAACCTCACCGAGGTCGACGCGACCGTGAAGTGCAACGACTGCGACGCCGAGCCGTGGACGCTGGAGCAGCCGATCTTCCGCTGCCCGGCCTGCGGCGGCTCGGACGTGGAGGTGCTCACGGGCACCGAGTTCTTCGTGGATTCGATCGACGTCGAGGAGGCGTGATATGCATCGCACAAGGGTGAGGGTCGCCGAGGAGGCGCTGGACGCGAACACGACGATCGCGCAGGCCAACCGGGCGGACTTCGACCGCGAGTCGGTGGCCGTGGTGAACCTGATGAGCGCCCCGGGCGCGGGCAAGACCTCGCTGCTCGAGGCGGTGTTCCGCGAGGGCTTGGGCGACGTGCGCCCCGGCGTGCTGGAGGGCGACGTGCAGGGAAGCCTCGACGCCGATCGCCTCGCCCGCTACCACGTGCCGGTCACCCAGCTGAACACCGACGGCGGCTTCGGCGGCGAGTGCCACCTCGACGCGAACATGGTGCGCACGGCGCTGCCCGAGGTCGGCCTGGACGAGATCGACCTGCTGATCATCGAGAACGTGGGCAACCTCGTCTGCCCGGCCGAGTTCCGGGTGGGCGAGGACGCCAAGGCGATGGTGTGCTCGGTCACCGAAGGCGAGGACAAGCCGCTCAAGTACCCGCTCATGTTCCGCACCTGCGAGCTGGTGGTGGTGAACAAGATCGACCTGCTGCCGCACCTCGACTACGACCTCGACGCGCTGCTCGCCAACATCGAGTCGGTGAATCCGGGCGCCGAGGTGCTGCGGACCAGTGCCCGCACCGGCGAAGGGGTGACGGCGTTCCGCGACTGGCTTGCCGGGGTGGGGGCTCGGGCGAAGGCGGTGGCGTGACGGAGGCGGTCGCCTCCCGGATCGACGAGCTCTCCGCGCTGCGCACGGAGGCGGGGCAGAGGTACTTCGAGGCTGAGGCCGAGAGCCTGGCCTCGACCTGTCACCGGATGGCCGAGCGCTTCGCCGCCGGCGGGCGGCTGCTGGCGCTCGGCGGCTCGCCGCAGGCGCGCTCGGACGCCCGCCACGTGGCCGTCGAGTTCGTGCACCCGGTGATCGTGGGCAAGCGGGCGCTGCCCGCGATCGGGCTGGCGACCGAGGGGGGGTCGCTCACCGAACAGCTCGAGCTGGCGGCCGAACCGGGGGACATCGTGATCGGGTTCGGGGAGGAGGCGGCCGAGCCGCTGCGGGCGGCCCATTCGCTCGGCTGCCTGACGCTCACGTTCGACCCGCCCGTCTCGGACCCGTTCGTCCACCAGGAGATCGCCGAGACCTCCTACCACCTGCTGTGGGAGCTGGTGCACGTGTTCTTCGAGCACCGCGGCCTGCTCGAGGGGCGCGAGGCGCGCCCGGTGCACGACACCGGCGCGTCGAGCTTCCTCTATCCGTTCCTCGGGGAGTCCGAGCACGACCTCGAGGGCGTGCTGGCCGACGTCCGCGCGTCGATCCTGATGAAGGCCGCCGAGGTGGGGGAGCTGAGGGCGCAGACCCTCGATGAGGGGCGCGCCGAGCTGGCCGCCTCCGCGGAGGCGCTGCGCTCGGCGCTCGACGGCGGTGGCCGGCTGCTCGTGCTC
Source organism: uncultured Thermoleophilaceae bacterium (assembly GCA_963761505.1). GTDB lineage: Bacteria > Actinomycetota > Thermoleophilia > Solirubrobacterales > Thermoleophilaceae > JAAYBF01. The sequence continues at coordinate 32,914 of CAVXGW010000005.1, read as the reverse complement.
GGCAACGGCGGCTCCGCCACGGACGCCATGGACGCGGCGGCCGACATGCGCCACCCGCCCCACGGGTGGCCCGCGCGCCGCGCGCTGGACCTCACCGAGGACGCCGCCATCCTCACCGCGATCGCGAACGACATCGGCACCGAGGCCATCTTCGCGCGCCAGGTGATCGCCCACGGCCGCGAGGGCGACGTGCTCCTGGCCATGTCCACGAGCGGCAACTCCGCCAACGTGATCGAGGCCCTGGCCGAGGCGCGGCGGCGGTCGATCGCCACGGTCGCCATGGTGGGCTACGACGGCGGCCGGGTGGCGGACGAGCGGCTGGCCGACCACGTGGTGGTCACGCGCTCGGAGCACATCCCGCGGATCCAGGAGGCGCAGGCGAGCGCGTGGCACGTCCTGCGGGAGCTGATCGAGCTCTGAGCGTTGCTCGCGCGCGCGTGCGCGTGGACGGTGTGGTCCAGGGCGTGGGCTTCAGGCCCTACGTCTACGGACTGGCCGGCGAGGAGGGGCTCTCCGGCCACGTGTTCAACGACGAGCGCGGCGTGGAGATCGAGGTCGAGGGGCCGGCCGGCGGCGATCGAGCGGTTCCTCGCCCGGCTTCCCGCCGAGGCGCCCCCGCTCGCGGTGGTCGAGGGCGTTTCCGCGGAACCGCTGGCGCCGGTCGGGCGGTGACGGGTTCGAGATCGTCGACAGCCCGCACCGGGGCGAGCCGCTGGCGCTCGTCTCACCGGACATGGCCACCTGCGACGCGTGCCTGGCCGAGCTGTTCGACCCCGCCGACCGCCGCCACCGGTACCCGTTCCTGAACTGCACCGACTGCGGGCCGCGGTTCACGATCGTGCGCGGCGTGCCGTACGACCGGCCGCTCACCACGATGGCGGGATTCGAGATGTGCGCCGCCTGTCGCGCCGAGTACGAGGACCCCTCGGATCGGCGCTTCCACGCCCAGCCCAACGCCTGCCCGGCGTGCGGGCCGTCGCTCTCGGTGCCCCTGGCCGATATCGCCAGGGCTCTGATCGGATCAGCAGGTCGTGGCAGTGAAGGGGGTGGGGGGTACCACCTGGCGTGTTTGGCCTCCTCCGAGGACGCCTGCGCGGCGCTGCGCTCACGCAAGCACCGGGAGGACAGGCCGTTCGCGCTGATGGCGCCGTCCCTCGACTCGGCTCGCTCGCTCGTGGACCTCACGCCCGACGAGGAGGCGCTGCTGCTCGGCCGCGAGCGGCCGATCGTGATCGCGCGGCGGCGGCCCGGGCGTCGCCGTGGCCGACTCCGTGGCGCCCGCGTCGCCCGACCTCGGCGTGATGCTCCCCTACACGCCGCTCCACCAGCTACTGCTGGCCGACGTGGGCCAGCCGCTGGTGATGACCTCGGGGAACGTCTCCGACGAGCCGATCGCCTACGGCGACGACGACGCGCGGGACCGCCTCCGCGGCATCGCCGACCTCTTCCTCGTCCACGATCGCCCGATTCACATCCGCACCGACGACTCGGTGGTGCGCTCGCTCGGCCCCAACCGGCCGCCGCTGATGATCCGCCGCTCGCGCGGGTACGTGCCGGCCAGCGTGGACCTGCCGCTCGACGCGCCGCCGCTGCTGGCATGCGGCGCCGAGCTGAAGTCGGTGTTCTGCGTCGCCAAGGGCCGCCGGGCCTGGCCCGGCCACCACATCGGCGACCTCAAGAACTACGAGACGCTGCGCTCGTTCACCGAGGGGGTGGAGCACTTCGAGGCGCTGTTCGCGGTGGAGCCGGAGCTCGTGGCGCACGATCTTCACCCCGAGTATCTGTCGACGAAGTACGCGCTCGAGCGCCCCGGCGTGGAGCTCGTGGGCGTGCAGCACCACCACGCACACCTCGCGGCGTGCCTGGCGGAGCACGGGGTCGCCGAGCCCGCCGTCGGCGCCATCTACGACGGCTCCGGCTATGGCACCGATGGGGGTGTGTGGGGTGGGGAGATCCTGGTGGGCGACCTGCGCGGGTTCGAGCGTGCCGGCCACCTCGCTGAGGTGCGGCTGCCGGGAGGGGACAGGGCGGTGAAGGAGGTGTGGCGGATGGCGTGCGCGTGGCTCGGCCCCGATGCCCCTCCGCTCCCGGGCGTCGATGGGGAGCGCTGGGCGCAGGTGGCGGCGCTGTGCGAGAGCGGGACCGCGTCGCCTCTGACCTCGAGCATGGGCCGGCTGTTCGACGCCGTCGCCGCGCTCTGCGGGCTGCGCACCGAGGTCACCTACGAGGGTCAGGCGGCCGTGGAGCTCGAGGCGCTGGCGAGTCGCGGCCGCGCCGACGGGCGCGTACGAGTTCCCCGACCTCGACGGTCGTCCCCTCATCGAGGCCGTGGCTCGGGACCTGAACAGCGGCATTGAGGGGGAGACCATTGCCGCCCGTTTCCACGCCGGCGTCGCCGCGGGCACCTGCGCCGCCGTGGCTTCGGTGGCCTCCGCGCGAGGGCTCGGCACCGCCGTGCTCTCCGGCGGCGTCTTCCAGAACCGCCTGCTGCTCACCGAGACCGCCGCGCTGCTGGAGGCCGAGGGCCTGCGCGTGCTCATCCCCGAGCGCCTGCCGCCCAACGACGGCGGCATCGCCTACGGCCAGGCGGCCGTGGCGGCGGCGCTGTCCCGCATCTAGTCCGGCATGCGGATCAAATCCGGGACGGCGGCGCTCAGAAGCCCGGGACGTCGGACGACGGCGGCTTCCCGGAGCGGCTTCGAGCCCGGCGGGGCGTAGCGGGGGAACGGGCCCTCGCGCTTCACCTGCCAGGCGACGGTGCCGTAGTGCTTGCGCACGTAGCGCTCGAGGTCGTCGCGGTGCTCGAAGCAGGCGTAGCGGGTGGGGCCGCAGACGCCGTTGCCGGTGAACGTGAGCCAGCCGCCCGGCATCGCGTCGAGGTACTCGCCGAACAGCCGCGCGCGCAGCTGGGCGGTCAGGCTGGCGTGGGTGTCGTCGTCAGGGACGGCGGCGCAGAACTGGCACCGGAAGACAAGCCGCGACGGCACCGCTCAATGCGAGTGCGCGTGGTCGTCCTCGAGGCCCTTCTCGTGCACGTGGGGATGGGAGTGCACCTCGCCGTCGTGCTCATGCTCGTGCTCGTGCTCGATGTGCTCGTGGTCGTGATCGCTGTGAGCGTGGCTGTGGGTCTCGCCGTCGTGCTCGTGCTCGTGGCTGTGGGGCTCGGGGTGGTCGTGTTCGTCCATGCCCCGAGGGTACCCCTACGTGAAGCCCGCGTACCACAGCCCGAACATCAGCCCGAACGCACCCAGCGCCGGTATCAGCACGGTGCGGTAGACGGGCTCGATGATCGGGCGGGTGAGCACCCACGCGAACGCCGACGTGCACAGGGCCATCGAGGCCACCGACATCGGGGCGAAGACGGCCAGGGCCGCCACCGCCTCGCCGCGCGAGCCCATGCCCGCGATCAGCAGCAGGACCACGGCGCCGGTCCCGGCGAGGCCGTGAAGGGTGCCGATCGCGAACGCCTGCCGCGGTGAGCGCAGGTGCCGGTGGGCGTGCTCGGCGCCTCCCCTGCGCAGGTGGCGCGTGCGATCCGCATGCCCGTCGTCCACGCCGTCGTGGCGGTGGGCCGACGCGCGGTAGTCGCCGCGAACCCACTTGAAGGCCAGGCGCAGGGCCAGCAGCGACGATCACCACGCCCACGGCCTTCTCCGCCCCCGTCTCGAGCCAGGCGGGCATCTCGGACTTGAAGGCGATCAGCGGCACGCCGATCACCAGCAGCGTGAGGGCGTGGCCGGCGCCCCACCAGGCGCCGAGGCGCGACGCGCCACGGACATTGCCGCCGTCCGCCGCCACAAGGGATGTGACGGCCACCAGGTGGTCGGGGTCGGACGCGTGCCGCAGCCCGAGCACGAACGCGATTCCGAGCGCCGCGAGCAGCGGGGCGCCCTCGAACAGGCCGGTCAGCCACGCGTCGAGGTCCTCGACGGGGTGAAAGAGGAAGTCGAAGTCCATCGCCTATCTCCCTTCCGGGGGCTTGGCATTCCGGGCAGAGACCGACGATCGGGAAGTGGGTGAAGCGCGCCTCGAAGCCGTGGCGGGCGCGGATCAGCTCGCGGACCGAGTCGAGCTCGCTCGGGCCCACGCTGATCAGGCGATCACAGGACTCGCACAGCAGGTACTCGCGGTGCCTGTCCGCGGGGGCGTAGAGACCCGGACCGTGGCCGAGATGGAAGTGGCGCACCAGTCCGGCTGCCTCGAGCGTCTCGAGGTTGCGGTAGACGGACGCGAGGTCCGAGATCGGGAAGCGCCCCTCGAGTCCCCCGGCGATGCGGTCGGCCGACACGGGTCCCTCGGCCGCGTACAGCGCCTCGAGCGCGAGGCGGCGGGCGGATGACACTCGCAACCCGCGTTCCCGCAGCGCCGAAACGGCGGAGTCGAGGTCGGGCGCGGGGATCGTGGGCCCCCGGTAGGGCTGGGTCATCGCGCGTCCTCGGGGCCAGCGGGGACACCTATAAGTGCGAGTCGTTTGCAACTGCAACCTCTTCCCCAACTATGTGCGTCCGACACTAATTCATTCGCGCACGGTCGCATGGCGGATCAGCGCCCAGAAATAAAGGCTCCTCGTTAGACGACACTGGGCACCGCGCTCGCCGTAAGCAAGCAGCCGAGCGACCACGATCGCGAGCGCCGAGACGGCCGGCAGGCCGGCGGCCAGCCGACCGTCGAGCCTGACCCTCGGGAGCACGCGGCGCGCGTAGACCACCAGCAGCCCCAAGCCGGTGAGGGTGCCCGCCAGCCCCATGCTGAACACCACGATCAAGAGCAGGCCCGAGCGCCACCTCGTGCTGGGCGATCGCGCCGAGCAGCACCACCAGGGCGGACGGGCACGGGATCAGCCCGGCCGCCGCCCCCATCCCGATCAGGCCGCGACGGGTCACGACGTGGCGTGGTCGTGGTCGTGCGAATGCTCGTGGTGGTGATGGTGATGGTGGTGGTGGGCCCCGCGACCGGATCCGGGCACGCAGCACGCCGGCCCCGATGGTCACCACCAGCAGGCCCGAGGCGAGCGTGAGCCAGGGATAGAGATCCTCGGGCAGGATGTACTGGGACAGCAGCAGCGCCACGAGGCCGAGCGCGAACACGCCGAGGTGTGCGTGATCGTGACCGTGATGCCGAGCCCCACCGCGTGGCGGGCCGTTCCACGCGTGCCGATCAGGTACGCGGCCACCATCGCCTTGCCGTGGCCCGGGCGACAGCGCGTGCAGCGCTCCCCACCCGAACGCCGCCAGCAGCATGAGTGCGCAGCACGCCCTCTCCGGACGCGGCGTCGTCGAACAGGCGCGAAGCCCTCGCCGCCGGAGTCGCGCGTGGTCACGTCCGCCCGCCCTCCGCACGCGGGGCCACGAGCGTGCCGCTGCCCGGCTCCACCCGCAAGACCGCCGACCGGCGGTCCAGAGGGCTGTTGAGCAGGTCCTCGGGGTAGCGCCGCAGCCCACTCGTCGGGTCGCCCGACGGGGTGTCCGTGCGCACGGCGGTCCCCTCGCCGGCGGCGGCGATGATCGCCTTCCAGCCGACCCTGTCGGAGAAGGTGTCGTCGCGCAGCTCGACCCTGCGCGGGTCGTCCACGCTCGCGGACAGCGCCAGCTCGAGCCGCGTTGTGGACAGGCCGCCCTGGCCGTCCGGCATCGTGAGCCGGCCACCGGGTCCAAGCTCGAGCGGGACCGCGCGGCCGTCCACGCGCAGCGCTCAGCCCGCGAGCCACCTCGGCGCGCTTGTCCGCGAGCACGGCAGGCACGCGGCGTGTCGCGTTCCTGGAAGGTCGGGATCTCCGCCTGGTCCAGCATGTAGCGGACCTCGCACGCGCTCGTCCGACACCTGCACCGTCGCCAGGTGGTTCATCGCTGAAGTTGCCGAGCGGATGCGCGCTCGCGCCCGGCGCAGCCAGCGCGAGGCCGGTCAGAGCGAGCAGCGCCGCGAGCGCCGCAGCGCCTCATCGGAGCCCCTCCAGCGCTCGCTGCGGCGCGCGGCCCGTGCAGCGGCGAGAAGCGCGGGTTCGCCTCCAGCGCGCGCGCCAGATAGCTGCGCGCGGCGTCGCGTTCGCCGGCGGCCCGCGCCGCGATCCCGGCGTGGTAGAGGAACAGCGGGTCGCGCGAGCCCAGCCGCAGCGCGCGCCGCGCAAACGCCAGGCCGTCCACGGGCCGGCCGGCTCGGGTGAGCGCCCAGCCAAGCGCATCGGCCGAGCGCACGCTCGGCGCCGCGGCGTAGCCCTGGCGAGCAAGGCGCAGCGCCCGGCGCCGGTCGCCGTGGTCGGCCTCGAACACGGCCAGCTCGGCATCCGTGTTCACGCCGCTTTCTCCGAGTAGCCGCTGCTGCGCGCGCACCAGCCCGAAGTCGCTCCAGCGCCTGCGCCCGCCGGCCTGCTGCCAGCTCGGTCTCGCCGAGCGCGATCACATAGGCAGGCTGGGGAAGGCGCTGGACCACCGCGCGGCAGGCGGTCGATCGCGGGCTCAAAGCGCCCGCGGGCCGCCTCTGATGCGCGCCAGGCCGGCCTCGGCCGGCGCGTAGCCGGCGAACCCGGTCAGAGCGTCGCGGTAGGACGTCTCGGCAGCGGACAGCCGACCGCGCTCGAACTCGAGGTTGCCGAGCAGAGTCTGCACGTACGAGCGCCGCTCCCCGGGGCCGGGGCGGCCGACACCGCTTCCGCCGCATCGCGTCGCAGCGCTCCCGTCGAGGTCGCCGTGGAGCTCGCGGAAATAGGACACGCGCGCGTAGGAGGCCAGCGTGGGCTTGAAGTCGATCATCCGCTCCAGCGTCTCGCTCGGCGGCGCCGTAGCGGCCGAGCTCGATCTGAGCGTCGACCAGCACCGCAAACGGCGCGAAGGAGCGTGGGTTGATGCGCTGCGCCCTCTGGCCGTGACGCAGAGCGGCGCTGAAGTCGTGCCGCGCGAGCGCGAGCGTGCCGAGGCCCACGGTCGCGTCGAGGCTGCGCGGATCGCGGTCCAGCGCCTCGGCAAAGGCCTGGTCCGCGCGCGAGTAGAGGCCGGCATCGCCCGTCTCGCGCAGCCGGTCCAGGAGCGCTCCGCCGAGCAGCGCGTAGGTCGAGCTTCGCTGCCGCCCCGCCTGAGCTCCGCCTGCAGACCCTCGATGCGCGCCTCGGTGGACGGCGCGGTCCGCGCCGCGGGCCTGGCGCCGCCTCGCCGGCGCCGGGTGATGGGGCCTGGCCGGTTCACGAGCCCGAGAACCACCAGAACCGCCGTGAAGACGACGGCGGCGGTGAGAAGAGGAGGAGCTTTCGGTGAGTCAGTGCCATTGGTCGCTTCGGATGAGGCCGAGGGGCCCGGCAACCGGGCCGGGCCCCTCACCCTCTGCTGCTACGGCACCAGCGGCGGCGCGCCCGGTGTGGGAGCGTGCGACGGCTGGTTCTGCTTGATCTGCGAGTCGAACCCGGAGTCGGGTCCCGCGGCGTAGCGGGAACCCGGACAGGAACGGCTTGTCGTTCTTGTCCACTCCGTCACCCAGCGGCAGCTGCTTGCCGCCCTGGTTCGCGGGAACCAGGAAGCCGCCGGCCACCCGCAGGAAGATGTCGACGGTGTCGTCGAACAGCCTGCGGCCGTTGGGCAGCCCCGCGGTGTCACCGCCGATCACACCGAAGCGGCTCGCCTGGGCCTGGCTCGTGGGAGCCACCCCCAGGTTGAGCTTCAGCGTGTCCGCCGCGGCAGGGTTGTTCCCGATCCGCGTCAGGCCCGGGATGCCGGTGAACAGTGCCTGGACGATGTCAGTGCGGTTCGTCTCCTTGATGCCCAGGTCTGAACAGGCGCGTTGAGCGCCTTGATCAGCTCTGGCTCGAGGGCGTACTGGCCGAACCGCGCCCCGTCCTGGTGAGGCTGGGTGCGGTTGAACTCGTCCTTGCGGCGAGATCGGGATGAACAGCTCGTTGATCAGCGGGTTGCCGAGCCGGTTGACCTGGACCCACGGACCGGAGCCGCCGGCTCCTCGGCCACCGAGTGAGCTCGAGCCTGCGCCGCTCGGTCGACGCCCAGACGCCAACCGCCGCGTTCGATGCTCCAGGCCCGCTCACGCTCTGGCTCGTTGCGGGTCAGGGCCCGCTCCGGCAGTTCACAGCACGAACGAGTGCACGGAGTAGCCGGCCACGTCGTCCTTGTAGCCGCCCGTGTTCCCGGTATCCATCGGCTTCCGGAAATTCACCAGGTCGAACGTCACACCGAGATCGATGAAGAACGCGTCGTCTCGTTGACCGACGAACACCGTGCCGCTACCCGTGAGCGACCTCTGCGCCTGCTTCGCGATCGTTCTGGTAGTTCGGCATCGTCTTCGGGCCGAAGTTGCTCGGGGCGACCGGAAGGTTGCGGCCTACCGCTGCGTGGCTGACGTCTCGCTTTCCACTCGAGTTGTAGGTCTCGCGGGAGCAAGTCGTACGCTCGCTGGCCCGGCTGGTACCGTGATCTTCGTGGCCGAGATCGGATCGGATTACTTCACCAAGCCCCTCGCGGAAGTCGATCCCGACATCGCCAAGGTGCTGGAGGACGAGGCGCGGCGCCAGGAGACGACCCTGGAGATGATCGCCTCGGAGAACTTCGTCCCGCAGGCGATCCTCGATTGCCAGGGCTCGGTGCTCACCAACAAGTACGCCGAGGGCTACCCGGGCAAGCGCTACTACGGCGGCTGCGAGCACGTCGACGTGGCCGAGAACCTGGCCATCGAGCGGGCGAAGGAGCTGTTCGGCGCCGAGCACGTGAACGTGCAGGCGCACGCGGGCGCTCAGGCCAACGCCGCGGCGTACCACGCGCTGCTGGACCCCGGCGACCGCATCCTGGGCATGAAGCTCGACCACGGCGGCCATCTCACCCACGGGATGAAGATCAACTTCTCGGGCAAGCTCTACGACATCGTCGCCTACGGCGTCCGCGAGGAGGACTCGCGCCTCGACATGGATGCGCTCCAGCGGCTCGCCGACGAGTTCAAGCCCAAGCTGATCCTGGCCGGCTGGTCGGCCTACCCCCGCCAGCTCGACTTCGAGCGCTTCCGCGCCGTTGCCGACTCGATCGGCGCCCTGCTGATGGTGGACATGGCGCACTTCGCCGGCCTCGTCGCAGCGGGCGAGCACCCCAGCCCGGTGCCGTACGCCGACGTGACCACCACCACGATCCACAAGACCCTCGGCGGCGCCCGCGGCGGGATGATCCTCTGCAAGGAGGAGTACGCGAAGAAGATCAACTCCGCGATGTTCCCGGGCCAGCAGGGCGGCCCCCTCATGCACGTGATCGCGGGCAAGGCCGTTGCGCTGAAGATTGCCCAGTCGGAGCTGTTCCGCGAGCGCCAGCGGCGCACCCGCGAGGGCGCGAGCGTGGTGGCGGAGGAGTTGCTCTCGGCCGGGGTGAACGTGCTCACCGACGGCACCGACGTCCATCTGGTGCTGGTGGACCTGCGCGACTCCGACCTGGACGGCAAGCAGGCCGAGGACCGCCTGCACGACATCGGCATCACGGTGAATCGCAACGCCGTCCCGTTCGACCCGCGCCCCCCGGCGGTCTCGTCCGGTCTCCGTGTGGGCACGCCGGCGCTGGCGACCCGCGGGCTCCAGGCCGAGGACTTCCGCGAGGTGGGCCGCGTGATCGCCGAAACGCTCACCGGCGACTTCTCCGACTCGTCCAAGGCCGAGCTGTCGGAGCGCACGCGCGCGCTGGCCGATCGCTACCCGCTGTATCCGCAGCTGGTGGCCCCGGCGGCCGTCTGACGCGCCGCTGCTGCTCGCCGCCGTATCCTGATGTCAGTGAGCCAGGCCGTCTCATCCGGCCCGCTGCCGGTTAAGCCGCGACTTCGCGGCGTGTCGCACCAGTGGGCGTTCTTCGTGTCGCTGGCACTGGGGGTGGCGCTGGTGCTCAGCGCGCCCTCGGGCCGCGCGACGGGCGCGGCCGCGGTCTACGCCGCGTGCGTGGCCATGCTGTTCGGGACCAGCGCGCTGTATCACCGCGTCGACTGGCGTTCCACCTCGGCGCGCCGGTGGATGCGCCGGCTGGACCACTCGGCGATCTTCCTGCTGATCGCGGGCTCCTACACCCCGTTCGCCCTGCTCGTGATCGATGGTGTGCTGGCCGACGTCGTCCTGGTAGTCATCTGGACGGGCGCTCTCGCCGGGATCGTGCTCAAGCTGGTGTGGATCGACGCGCCCAAGTGGCTCACGGCGCTGATCTACGTGCTGCTCGGATGGGTCGCGGTGGCGGCGACGCCCGAGCTGGTCTCCGAGCTCGGCGTGACCGGCGCGGCGGTGGTCGGCCTCGGCGGCCTCCTCTACACGGTGGGCGCGGTCGTCTACGCCCTCAGGCGCCCGGACCCCGTGCCGGCGGTCTTCGGCTACCACGAGGTGTTCCATCTCCTGGTGATCGTGGCGGCGGGCCTTCAGTACGCCGTCATCGCCTTCTGGGTCCTGCCCGGCGCTTAGAGTCACCACTGGATGAACGACCTCGACGCGCTGTGGGCGTTCCTCGTCGCGGGCGGCGTGGCGTTGGCGCTCACGCCCTTCGCAGCGCGCCTCGCCTACCGGGTAGGGGCGATCGACCTGCCCCGCGAGCGCGGCCTGCACGACAGGCCCACCCCCAGCCTCGGCGGCCTGGCGATCCTCGCGGGGGTCCTGGCCGGCGGCCTGATCTTCCTCCCGTGGAGCGGCGAGACCCGCGCGATCCTCGCCGGAGCGACCGCAATCGCCCTGATCGGCGCGGTGGACGACGCCCGCGAGGGCGGCCTGTCGCCGCCGGTGAAGCTCGCGGGGCAGTTCGCCGCGGCCGCGATCCCGGTGTTCGCCGACGTGCGCGTGGAGAACATCACGCTTCCCTTCGTCGACCCGCTCGACCTGGGGAACTGGGGGATTCCGCTGACCCTGCTGGGACTGGTGGCCGTGATGAACGTCGTGAACTTCACGGACGGCGTGGACGGCCTGGCCGCCGGCGTGTGCACGATCGCCGCGATCACCTTCGCGGTGATCGCCCTGTCGCTCGACCGCGTCGACGCGGGGGTCCTGGCCGCAGCCACGGCCGGTGCCTGCGTGGGGTTCCTGCGCCACAACTTCCACCCGGCCTCGGTCTTCATGGGCGACTCCGGCTCCAACCTGCTCGGCCTGCTGCTGGGGTGCGTGGCCATCCAGGGGGTGCTCAAGACCGCCGCCGTGGTGGCGTTGTTCTTCCCGCTGGTGATCCTCGCCGTGCCCGCGCTCGACGCCGGCTTCGTGGTGGCCAAGCGCTTGAAGTACCGCCGTCCGGTGTACTCCGCCGACCGCTGGCACTTCCACCACCGCTTCGCGAACATCGGCTTCTCGGCCACGCGGACCGTGCTGTACCTGTACGCGTGGACCGCCTCCCTCGCCGCGCTGGCGCTTGCGCTGCGGTTCGTGCCGTACTCCGAGGACGACGGCACCCTCAACGCCGGCTGGTCCGTGGTGATCCTGATCTTCATCCTCGTGGCGATAGCGGCCAGCGTGTACCTCGTCTACACGCTCGAGATCCTCAAGTTCCGGCGCTTCCGTGAGCGCCAGCTCGAGACCGGCGAGTGGTCCAAGGACGAGATCGAGCGCGAGATCGAGCGCGAGCTCGAGACGGGCGAGTTCGAGTCGGTCGAGCCGCCGGAGCGAACGGCCTAGAGCACCTCAAAGGGGGGCAAACATGCCCCCCTTTGCAACCCCCCAAACGGCGGCTTCGCCGCCTAGAGCACCTCTACGCGGGGGTTGCCGCGCTGCACGCGGAAGCGCCCGATCGTGCGGGTGGCCGACGTGCGGCGCATCGCGTCGACGGCCTTGAACGTGACCTTCAGCTCGGAGGGCGACGCCTCCAGCACGCCATAGCCGCGGCTCGACTGCTCCTGGTACTTGAGGTGCGGATTCGTGAGCGGCAGGTTGTTCGAGACCAGCAGGAACTGCTCCTTGCTCAACGGCGCGCCGCTCACGGACTCGAGCGTCTCCGGCACCCCGAGTGAGGTGATCGAGCCGCCCACGAACTCGGTCGCCACGCTCTCGGGGCCGCGCCCGTCCACGCCCACGTCGCCGGCGAAGAACGTGTGGATGTCGCCGGTCAGAAAGCTCACGTTCTGGACCCCGAAGGCGCGGATGTGCTCGAGCAGCTCACGGCGCTCCTGGCCGTAGCCGTCCCAGGAGTCCTTGTTGATCGGCGCTCCCTGGGCCGTGTCGAGCGACATCACCATCAACTGGTTGGCCACCAGGCGCCAGGAGCCGCCGGAGGCCCGCAGCCTGCGCTTGAGCCAGTCGAGCTGGCGCCGTCCGAGGAACTTCCTCGGCGCCGACTCGGCCTCGTCGCAGGGCACGAAGAATTCGTCATCGCAGGGCTGGTCGTCGCGGTACTGGCGCTCGTCGAGGAGGAACAGCTCCACGTTGCTGCCCAGCCGCATACGCCGGTAGAGGTCGCTGCCGATCTCGGGCGCGCCGGTGAGCGGCTTGAACGGCATGAACTCGTAGAAGGCGCGGAAGCCGTTGCCCTGCCTGGTGAGGAACGGCACGCGCTTGTCCTGGGTCTCCTCGCCCGGGCAGCCCGCCGGCCCAGTTGTCCTCCACCTCGTGGTCGTCCCAGATCGCGGCGAACGGCGCCGAGGCGTGCATCGCGCGCAGATCGGGGTCGGCCTTGTACATCTTGTACTTCGAGCGGTACTCGGGCAGCGTCTGCACCTCGCCGTCCCTGTTCGCCCCGAGCCTGTCCTTGCGCGGGCCGTCGTAGAAGTTGCGCTCGTAGATGTAGTCGCCCAGGCAGACCACGAGGTCCGCGTTCTCGCGGGCGATCGCGGAATGCGCGCCGAAGTAGCCGGCCTGCCAGTCCTGGCAGGAGAAGAACACGATCTTCACCGGCTCCCGGGAGTTGCCGGGGAGGGCGGTGCGGAAGCGGCCGACCTGGCTCTCGGTCGAGCGCGTCTCGAAGCGGTAGAAGTACTCCTCGCCGGGCTTGAGGTACTTGCCCGCCAGCCGCGCCTCCACCGTGTGGTCGTACTTCCCGCGCAGCGCCAGGGTGCGGCGTTTCACGACGCGGCGGAAGTCGCGGTCCCGCGCCACCTCCAGGCGGATCTTGCGGTCCTTCCTGGCGCCCTCGAGCCGGGTCCAGAGCGAGATCCCGCGCGGCGTCGGCCGCGCGGAGGCCACGCCCTGCGGGAACGTGCCGCCGCGGGCGAACCTGAGCTGGTTGCGCCGCTTGCGCCGCTTCGCGAGCACCGGGTCGACCGGCACGCCTCCGAGTATCAGAGCGCCGGTGCCGATGCCGGCGTAGGTGAGCAGCTCGCGGCGGTCGAGCGGTTGGTCGAGCGGGCCGGGGGTCACGGATCGCGGAGGGTACCGGTGCGTCCTCGTGCAGAACGCCGGTTGCGTTACCGAGGTGTGAAGCGTCTCGCTCCTCAGAACAGGCGTGGCTGCTCCGGCGGCGCCTCCTTTCTCCGCCGCCGTGCCAGCGCGGCCTCCGCCTCGGCCCGGCGCTCCGCCGCGGCACGAGCGAACCGACCGCTGCCGTCGCCCGGGCGACGCGCCAGCGCGGCCAGGCGTCGCCGCTCCGCCGGAGGCGCATACGCGCCGCGCGCGTACAGGCGCTCGTAGAGCGGCAGCAGGTCCGGGCGCTGGGAGCGCAGCCAGTCGAAGAAGATCCCCTTCACCTCGCCACGGAGGTGCAGCGCGATCCCGCCGATGCTCACCGCGCCCGCCTCCTCCGCCAGCTCCAGGATCCTCTCGACCTGCTCCGGCGAGTCGTTCACGCCCGGCATCAGCGGCGCGATCAGCACGCTGGTGGGGATGCCGGCGCGGTTGAGCTCGGCCACCGCCTCCAGCCGGGCGCGGGGGTGGGGGGTATGCGGCTCGGTCGAGCGCCACGCCTTCTCCTCCAGGGTGGGCACCGACAGCGCGGCGCTGATGTCCGGCACCTGGCGCATCAGCTCGAGGTCGCGCAGCAGCAGCGGCGACTTGGTGAGCACCGAGGCGGGGGTGCCCGAGTCGCGGAACGCCTCCCAGATCCCCGGCATGAGCTTGTAGCGGCCCTCGACCCATTGGTACGGGTCCGTGTTGGTGCCCAGCGCGACGTGCTCGTGCGTCCACTTGGGCCGGCTCAGCTCGGCCCGCAGGACCTCCGGCACGTTGACCTTGACGACGATCTCCTTCTCGAAGTCGCGGCCGGCGTTGAGGTCGAGGTACTTGTGGGTGGGGCGGGCGAAGCAGTTGTGGCTGACCACGCCGTTGGCGATGAAATCGCCTGTGCCCGGTGGTGATGTCGTACATCGAGGTCATCACTTTGCCCAGCGGTTCGATGTACGACGACGCCGAGCTTCGCTGTCGCGTCTTCATTGCCATGCCCTCGATCGTCGCGCTTGCGAGTGATCGCCGGGTCGACCGTGTGGAAGAACCGCAGCCGCTCGCGGCAGTCCGCCGCGAAGCCGAACGTTCACGCAGCCCGTTCGCGCGGGCGGTCCTCGACGCACGAAATCGAAACCGAGGCTCCGCAGCAGACCTCCGTCCATCCGATCGATGATCGGGGTCCTTGTTGCAGATGCGCAGCACGCCTGCGGCTGCAGGAGCCCTCGGCTCGAAGATCCCCGCCGAGGAAGCCCTTGCACCATTCTTCACGCGTCGCATGCCGGGCCAGCTCCGATCTACTTCGCGTGATCAGCGGCCGGAGGAGCGCGTCGACGTCCTGCGAGGTCGCGCATGGCCTCGCATCGGCGGAATCGGCGAAGTTGCACGCATGAGTACATCCACGGTAAGGATTCACCGTCCACCGGAACGGCATCTGCGACCGCTCCGGGACCCGGTTCAGCGCCGACTTGGCGCGCACCTCGTAGAACCTCGTGTCGAGGGCCTCGGGTGCGTCGAAGGTGCGGATCAGCGCGGGGTCGCGGTACCCGGGGAGCTCATGCCGCTCCTCCGAATCCACCCGCTGAGCGTCCCATCGCATACGAACACATGTTCGCATAGCGCGGGGACGGACGGAGTCAGCGTTCGATGAAGTCCACGTAGCGCCCGCACGCCCGCCGCACGGGCACGAAGCGGCCGGGCACGTCCTCGCGCACGGCCGCGACCAAGCCGATCTGAGCGCCCCGGCGCACGTCGATCCGCCGCTCGCCACCGGGCACCATGACGATCTCGACCGGGCGCCCCCCGCGCACGCTGGCCACTCGCCAATGGCGGTCGCCGTCCCCGAGGTAGGGGGGAAGGATCTGCTCCTTGCCCGCGATCCGCAGGGTGATCGGGATCGGGCTGGCCCAGCTCAGGGAGATCTCCCATCGGCCACGAGGCAGCCGGATGGTCTGGCGGATCGGCTCGCGGTTGCCCGCGAGCACCACGGGCGAGTCCGGAGCGGCCCGCCCTCCCGACTGGAACGTCCAGGCGCCGATCGGTCCGACCACCGGCGCGGGCCGGACGAAGGCGCGACCGCCGGCGCGCAGGGCCTTGCGCCCGGGCGGCGTGGAGCAGCGCAGGATCGCCCCGGGTCTGCGCCGCTCCCTCAGCACGGAGCGCGGCGGCGACCGCCGCTCGCGCCGGTACACGAGGTACCAGCGTGTGCGGAGCACCTCGCGGAACTCCGGTCCCGGCTGTGAGGCATAGAGGGTGTTCGGCACCACGAGCATGTCCGCGGCGTCGCGCTCGTCGTCGTTGAGCGAATCGAAGCCCAGGCTCGCGGCGGCGCCACGCGCGGGCGTTTCGCCGGACTTGAAGGCTCGCGCGCCGAAGCCGAGGTAGGCCGTCCAGGTGCTGCGCAGCTCCCAGGCGGAGTAGTTGTCGCGTCCGAGAAAGAGGGTCGGCTTGCCGCGGACCACCTCGCGAACCTGGGCGAAGGCGTCCTCCTGGGTGGCGGGGCGCACGTTGCCGGCGCGCAGCGCCAAGGTGGACGAGGCCGCGCAGGCGACGGCGAAGCAGGCGGCCAGCACCGCGAGCCCCAGGCGGGCGGCGGGCCGCCGCGGCGGGATCAGCAGCCCGGCCACGGTCACGAGCATGATCAGCGGCGCTGCGATCACGAGCGCCTTGGCGGCGTTGTAGGGGATGCTCAGCTCGTCGACCAGCAGGTAGACGACCACGCTCGCCGCGGTCGCAGCCAGCAGGACCAGCTCCCGGCGCATCGCGGTGCGGGCGACGCCGATCGCGGTGGCCACCACCGCCAAGGCCACGCCCAGGCGCCAGCCGTCACCGGCGGGCTCGAACCGGAAGTCGGCGTTGGGCCAGACGCCCAGGGTCTCGAAGAACGACAGCGGGCCGTAGAGGTTGCCCCCGCCTCTTCCGGGCCCTCCTTCGCTTGCGCTGAACGCGTAGCGACCCGGCCCCAGCCTGAAGAAGGACGTGATCAGCTCGAACGCCACTATCGACAGCGCCAGCGCGACGAGCGTCACAGCGACGCCTGCGACGATCCGGGCGGAGGGACGTATGCGCTCGGCGATCATCGTCACCACGAGCGCGGCCGCCCCCACCGCAATGAACCAGACGATCGCCGGCACCGAGAAGGCGCTCAGGCCGGCGAAGAGGACCACGAACACCGGCACGATCCAGGCGCGCCAGCGGGCCCGGTCGTGCACGATCTCCCGGGCGAGCAACGTGAACACGAGGACCATGAGCGCGGTCACCGACTCCTTGAAGGACGCCTGGGCGAGGTAGGCGGCGCTGAGGTAGCCGAGGCCGACCAGCGTGGCGCCAATCGGCTGCACGCGGCCCGGGAGATGGTCGAGCGCGGCGAGGGCCGTGAGGGCCGCGATCACCGGTACCGCGAGGATGACGCCGAGGAAGGTCGACTCGATACCGGTCCCGAGCAGGTCGCTCATGGCAGCCACGAGGGAGTGTGGACCGACGGGGTAGGCCACGTCGACGCTCTTTGCCGCGTCGTCCCCCAGCGCCAGGATGTCGGCGAACTCGAGGTGCAGCGCGAAATCGTCGTTCACGGTCGGCCCGAGAGCGCCGAAGCGGCGGTTGGCGGCGAACGGCAGCGACCCGGCGGCGAGTACGAGCAGCGCCGTGGGGCCCCCGACCACGAGGCTGCGCCACGCGATGCGGCCGCGCAGCCTCACACCTGCGGCGACCGCCGCCGCCACGAGCAGCAGCCCGGCGGTGAGGCCGTCGCCTGGAAGCTTCACGGCCAGCCAGGCAAATGAGATGACCGTGGCGAAACCCACCCCCGGCGCCAACCACGTCCAGCCCCGCTCCCTGCGGGCGCAGAGGGCCGCACCAACCAAGGCCGACAGCAGGATCGTCAGCCCCGCCGTGAGGTAGATCTCCGGCCCCGATGCCACCCGCTAGGTGAGCGTCGACAGCGCGGAGGCCACCCGCGCATCGAACGCGGCGGGACGGAACGCGGCCGCTCGCTCGCTCGCGTTGGCCGACATCTGGCGCAGGAGCGCAGGGTTGTCCGCCAGTGAGAGGGTCGCCTCCTCCGGCCCGTCGATCCACTTCAGCCCGTCGACCCCGTGACGGACGATCTCATCGGGTCCGCCGATTCCGAGGACCACCGGTACGGCGCCGGCGCTCATCGCCTCCACGATGCCGATTCCGAAATGCTCGAAGTGACCGGGATCGCGGCTGGCGTCCTGGCGCCAGCCCGATGCGTGCCAGACGATGGCGGCGTCCCCGATCTGCCGCTCGAGGTCTTGGCGCGGGGCGTCGGCGTGGATGTCCACGGGGTATCCGGCCGCAAGGCTTCGCACGTGGTCGAGATAGCGGCGGCCCAGCGCGCCGTCGACGCTGCCCACCAGGTGCAGCCGCCAGTCCTCGAGTCCGTTGTGATGGAGGTCGCGGAAGGCAGTCACGAGATCCGCCTGGCACTTCGAGTGGCCCTCCGTGAAGAAGCGGCCCACCACCACGATCGACCGCCGATCCACGGGGTCCCGCGCGGGCTCGGGCAACGCGATCGGGGCCACCGAGGGATGCACCACCGCGGAGTCCAGTCCCCACCAGGTGCGGATCCAGCGGGACACATAGGAGGAGTGCGCCAGCAGGAGGTCATAGCTGCTCAGCCCCAGCGGGGCCTGGCCCCCCATCTCCGGGTGCCGGCATCCGGGTGCGCGCAACTCGATCCCCCGCACGTGCACGCCGATGGCCCGTTGGCTCACCGGCTCGATCCGCGAGTCGCTCAGCAGGGAAATGCGGTGCTCCGCGTGGGCACGGGTGCCGGGCAGCGCTACCCGGATCGTCCGGGCGCCGACCGGTGGCAGATGTGTCCGGCTCACGAAGCTGCCGTCGATCAGAACGTCGACCTTGCTCGCACCGCTCGACCATCCGTGGTGCGAGCGGGCCACTCTCAGGACGAGCGTCCACGGCAGGCCGCCGGAGTGGGTGACCTGGAGGCTCCCGTCGCCTCCGGTCCACCAGCCGCGCGAGGGGTCGCTGAAGATGCCGTGGCCCGGGCGCACCCACGCCTGCCCTCCCGGGCCGTCGCGCTCGGGTGCCTCGGCGTACGCCACCTCGTCGCGGGTCGGGCGCCATGGGAAGTGGCAGGCATAGATCCCGCGGCGGGCGCGGTTGACGGCCGTGGAGCCGAACGACACGTTCACGAAGTAGTCGTATGAGCCGGAGCGCTCGGAGGCGTCGTGGCACGGGCGTTGCGGATCCACCTCGACCAGCCGGAGGCCACTCAGGTCGAGGCCGAGGCGCTCAGCGGCGAGTTCGAGGGGCGTGCCGGGCGGGGCGAGCACGTCGACCTCGTCCCCGCGCTCGCGGAAGAACCTGGCCAGCTCGAGCGCGTGTCGCTCACCGCCTCCCAGCGTGGCCATGTGGCGCTGGTAGACCGCGACCCTCACTGCGGCACGTTCACTCCCGCCCACTGCGACCAGACCTCTTCGGCCGAGCGGATGGACTCGCCGCGCATCCGCCGCCTGTAGGCGAGCGCCGCGGGGAGCCGCTTCGCGAGGGAGCGCCGGCCCCACGGCGGGAGCGGGGGGAGGTTCGTCAGCAGCCCCGCCACGACCCGTGCCGGCGCATTGCGTGCCATGCAGAGGATGCGATTGCGGGATACGTAGAAGCGGAAGGCGTTGGTGCCGGGACCGGCGGTCTGACCGTGCACATGACGCACCACCAGCGACGGCTCATAGCGCACGCGCATGCCGGCCCGCTGGGCGCGCCAGCTCCAGTCGATGTCCTCGTAGTAGGCGAAGAACTCCTCGGCGAAGCCGCCCAGGCGGTCCCAGGTCTCGCGCCGGAAGGACATGGCCGCTCCGCAGGCGGCGAAGCGGTCTGCGCCGGACCCCACCTTCCCGTTGTCGCGCTCCCCGAAGCCGATGTCGCCCGTGAACCCTCCGGCGTGTAGGTAAGAGCCGGCGTTGTTCACCAGGTCGAAGGTCGCCTCGAGCTCGACCTGCTGGCCGTTGATCGTCACCTCGTCGGATTCCTCGACCAGGGGGAACTCCAGCAGGTTCGCCCCGGTGGTCCAGAACCCGTCCCCCTCGGGCGCCCCTCCGCCGTGGACGATCACCGCGTGGGTCACGTCGAGACCCCCGACCTGCACCGACGTGACGTGACGTCCCCTCGGCGCCGCGCTGGACCCGCGAAAGCGGACGGGGTCCTCCACCCGCACCATGCCCTGTGGCCAGGCCAGCAGCAGTTTCGGGGCCACCGCCGCGACGGACTCGTCGCGCAGCACCTCGGCGCTGCCTTCCAGCCACCCCGGGTCCGCGAACGCGTCGTCGTTGAGCAGCGCCACGTGCTCGTGCCGGGAGGCCGCCACCCCGGCGTTCACGCCCGCCGAGAAGCCGACGTTGTGCGACATGCGCAGGTAGCGGGCGCCGTAGCGCTCGGCGGCCCGCGCCGCGGCGTCGCCCTCGGACGCGTTGTCGACCACGACCAGCTCGTCGGCCTGTCCGGCCAGCGACTCGAGGCACCGGTCGAGGTAGCGCTTGGGCTTGTGAGTGATGACGATGGCCGAGCTGTTCATTACGAGTCCAGGGTCTTTACATCGGGCAGGGCGAGCAGCCTATCCGCCCCAGAGCGTGGCCACGAGCGTCCGTGGGCCTGCCGAGTCGCGGTGCTCGCAGAGGTATATGCCCTGCCATGTCCCGAGCGCCAGGCGCCCCGTCGCGCACCGGGAGGGTGAGGGTGGGGCCGAGCAGCGCGGCCTTGATGTGGGCGGGCATGTCGTCGTCACCCTCGAGGGTGTGCGTCCAGTAGTCCGCCCCCTCCGGAACGGCCCTCGTGAACCAGGTCTCGAAGTCGCGCCGGACATCGGGGCTGGCGTTCTCGTTCAGCGCCAGTGAGGCGGAGGTGTGCTTGATCAGCAGGTGCAGCAGGCCGACCCGGACCTCCTCCAGCCCGGTCACCCCATCCAGGACCTCGCGGGTCACCAGATGAAAGCCCCGGGGCAAGGATTCGAGCGTTATCTCGTTCTGGTTCCACATTGGCAGATTCGATGAACGCGACCTATATTGGGACATGGAATGGAATCCGGGCAGGTTAGCCCTGCCGGCACGGCCCGCCCCCGGCCCGGGCGCGGCACAAGGGCAGTGCGACAGTCACCGAAGAAGGGGGGCATGAACCCGCCGCTGCGGCATCGCCTTGGCCGCCGGAGCCAGGATTCGGCGGGAATCACCGCCCCGGCCAGCCGGGCGGTGATGGCGCGTGCCCTGTTCTGGTTCTCGGCTCTCGCGGCCCTCGTGGTGGCCGTCACATTGGCGTTGCCGCACAGCCCCGAGCTGGACGAGACCGGGCTGGCCGGGTGCGGCGTGCTGGCCGCGGCGATCGCCGCGCTCGCGATCACCACCTACGACGCGCTGCCACGCTGGAGCTTCCACGGGCTGGTGGCCGCCGGGTCGGTGCTGGCCACCGCGGCCATCCACTACTGGGGTTCCGGTTCGCTGTTCGGGCCGATGCCGTACGTGTGGCCCACGATCTACGCCTTCTGGTTCTTCACCAAGCGGGCGGCGCTCGTGCACGCCGCGCTGATCGGGGCGCTGTTCGCGCTCGAGCTGATGGACCGCGACCCCGGCTATACGCCCGTTGCCGAGTGGGCGGCCACCCTCGGGACGCTCGTGGCGATGGGGCTGCTGGTGGCCGTCGCGCGGGATCGCCTTAGCGACGTGGTCACCAACCTCAGCGACGCGGCTCGCCGCGACTCGCTCACCGGCCTGCTCAACCGGCGTGGCTTCGAGGAGGTCTTCGACGTGGAACTGGAGCGCGCCCGCCGGACGGAGCAGGCGCTGAGCGTGATCGTGGGGGACCTCGACCGCTTCAAGGAGGTCAACGACGAGTTCGGGCATGCGGCGGGCGACGAGGTCCTTCGGGCCGTGGGCACGGCCTTCCAGGACGGCAAGCGCAGCTGGGACCTGGCCGCTCGCGTGGGCGGCGAGGAGTTCGCGATCCTCGCTCCCGACACCGACGAGCACGGCGCGTACATCCTCGCCGAACGGCTCCGCGGTGCGGTTGAGCGGGTGTCCGCCGAGGCGGGCGGGGACGGCGTCACGGCCAGCTTCGGCATCGTCAGCTTCCCCGTGCACGGCCAGACCGCGGCGTCGCTGCTCCAGGCCGGCGACCAGGCTCTGTACGCGGCCAAGCGCCTGGGCCGCAACCGGTCGGTGATCTCGAGCGCCGAGGTGCCGGGCATCCTCGCCCGGGCCCCGCGCGGGCGCGAGGAGGCACACGTGGAGCTGGCGATGCTGCTCTCGCTGGCCGAGGCGCTCGACGTGCGCGACACGGGCAGCGCCACCCACTGCCAGCGAGTGGGCCGTTACTCCGAGCTGATCGCCCGAGAGCTCGGGCTCCCGCCGGACTCGGTGGAGCGCGTGCGGCTCGCGGGGATCCTGCACGACGTTGGGAGGGTCGGGGTACCCGACGAGCTGCTCGCCAAGCCGGGGCCGCTCAACGAGGAGGAATGGCACTGGGTCCGCTCGCATCCCGAGATCGGCGCGCGAATGCTCGAGACGACCGACTTCGCCGAGATCGGCCAGTGGATCCTGGCCCACCACGAGCGCCCGGACGGAACCGGGTACCCGGAGGGGCGCGCCGCCGCCGAGGTCCCGCTCGAGGCGGCCATCCTGGGCGTGGCCGACGCCTACGAGGCGATGACCGCCCGGCGGCCGTATCGGGCGCCGCTCGACCCCCAGGCGGCCTCCGAGGAGCTGCGCCGGGGGGCGGGGCGGCAGTTCGACGAGCGCGTGGTCCGCGCGCTCCTGCGAGTCGTCTAGGTCGCGGCGCCCGCGCGCGTACCTCAGATAGAGTCGTTCGCCCCCGCGGGGCCCTTTTGACCACGCACGCCCTTGAGACATCCGACACAGAGCATCGTCCAGGCGCCGGCCTGACGGTCCTGAAGAACCTCGATTTCGGGGTGCTTGCGCTGGCCCTGCCGGTATTCATCGCGGGCGGCTTCCCGATGGTGGCTTACGCCATCGTCGCGGCGGCCTGGATCGCCCAGCGCCTGCTGCAGAGCTTCGCCGCGGCCCGCGCCGCCGCCACCGGCGATCGGCGCGCGGCGATCAGCGTCATCGGCGGCGTGATGGTCGCCCGGATCTGGCTGCTGGGCCTCAGCGTTCTTGCCGCCGGCCTGATCGAGCGCGAGGCGGGCGTGGCCGCCGGCCTGCTCGCTGTGGCGCTGTTCACCACCTTCTTCGTGACGCTTCTGATCGTGAAGCCGCTCGAGGAGGCCGCGCGCCGATGAGCACCAAGGGCAAGGTCTTCATCGCCCTGACGGTCTGGTTCGGCTTCGCGCTGATCCTCTTCGCGATCTTTGGCTCGGACGGCAAGAACGACGAGTTCCAGCCCCAGAACGAGTTCAAGCTCGACCCCTGGATCGAGCTCAAGCTCGGCCCGATCGACATGAGCATCAACAAGGCCGTGATGTACGTCTTCATCGCGGCCACGCTCACCACCGGGACGATGATCTGGATCGCGCGCCGCATGACCACCCGCCCGAACAAGATCCAGGCCGGCACGGAATGGGCCTACGACGGGATCCGCAAGAACCTCGTCGGGCAGAACATGGACCAGACGATGGCGAAGAAGTGGTTCGCGTTCATCGTGACCCTCTTCTTCTTCATCTGGTTCTCGAACATGATCGGCTACATCCCGCTGCCGACCAACACCGAGCACACGGTCGACGTGTTCGGGCTCGAACTGCCCGCGCTGGCGATCTACGCCGCGACCGCGAACATCTCGATCCCGCTGGTCCTGACCCTGGTCGTCTGGATCGCGTACCACGTCGAGGGCATCCGGGTGAAGGGATTCTTCGGCTTCATGAGGAGCTTCATCCCGCCGGGCATGTCCGGCATCGGGGCGGCGCCCCTGTTCGTGATCGAGGTGATCTCGGACTTCGTCCGGATCATCTCCCTCTCGGTCCGATTGTTCGCGAACATCCTCGCCGGCCACCTGCTGATCCTGTTCATGGCCGGCGGCCTCGTCGTCCTGCTGGGGCTCTCGGCCATCGGCGTGTTCACGCTCGCGATGGCGATCCCGTTCTTCCTGTTCGAGGTCGGCCTGGTGGCCACGCTGCAGGCATTCATCTTCGCAATCCTCACGTCCATCTACCTCGGCGGTGCGACCGCCGAGAGCCACTAAGGAGAATCGAGTGGACATCCTGATCCCAATCGCACAGTCAGCAGACGCTCAGGCCATCACCGACGCCGGCAAGGCAATCGCCCTCGGCGTCGGCGCCGGCCTGGGCTCGATCGGCGCCGGCATCGGCATCGGCCTCATCTTCGCGTCCGAGATCGAGTCCGTCGCCCGCCAACCCGAGATGAAGGACGACCTCCAGCAGATCCGCTGGCTCGGCTTCGCGCTCTGCGAGGCGGTCGCCTTCTACACGTTCATCTTCGGCCTCATCGCGTTCTTCCTCTAGGCCGGTGGAGGACTCACCGACATCGCGACCTTCCTGGTCCTCGCCCAGGCCGAGGGCGGCCATGAGGAGGAAGGCGGCAGCTTCCTGGTATCGCCGAACGTCGGCCTGATGATCTGGACGCTGATCGCGTTCCTGATCGCGTTCCTGATCCTGCGCAAGTACGCCTACCCGCAGATCGATGCGTTCCTCCAGCGCCGGGCGGACGCCATCGCCGAGTCGCTCGACGCCGCCGAGCACGCCAAGAAGGAGGCCGACCAGCTGGTCGAGGAGTACCGCGCGCGGCTGAAGGAGGCGCGCGAGCAGGCGGACGACATCGTGGCGCGCTCGCGCAAGGCGGCCGACACCCACCTCGACGAGACCAAGGCCGACGCCAAGAAGTACCGCGAGGAGCTCATGGAGACCACTCGCAAGGACATCGAGGCGGAGACCCGCCGGGCGCTCGACGAGATCCGCAAGGAGGTGGCCGACCTCACCGTGATCGCCACCGAGAAGGTCACGCGCAAGTCGCTCGACTCCGACGACCACAAGCGCCTGATCGAGGAGGCGCTGAGCGACGTCGACTTCTCGGCCCTGGCGCCGGAGAAGAACTAGCGCGATGGAAGAGATCGCCGAGGTCTACTCCCGCTCGCTGTTCGAGGTCGCCTCCGAGCACGGCGACCTCGATCGCGTGCACGAGGAGCTCGGTCAGTTCGCCGACGCGCTGGAGGAGAGCCGCGAGCTGCAGGTGTTCTTCTTCTCGCCCTATTTCTCGTCGCAGGAGAAGAAGGACGCGATCGGGAAGCTGCTGGAGGACGCGGACGAGAGCTTCGTGCGCTTCCTCGAGCTGCTCGCGGAGCGCCACCGGATGCCGGCGATCTTCCGCATCCGCAGGGGCTTCGACGCGCTCTGGCGCGAAGAGAACAAGCTGCTGCCGGTAACCCTCACGAGCGCGGTCGAGCTCGACTCGCAGACCGTGGAGGGGATCGGCAAGAAGATCGAGGACCAGACCGGGCAGAAGGTCGAGCTCACCAGCAACGTCGACGAGGACGTGCTGGGCGGGCTCGTGCTGCAGGTCGGCAACATGGTGCTGGACGCCAGCGTGCGCGGCCGGCTGGAGAAACTGAGAAAGAACGTGCAGCCGCGGCACTAAGGAGACACTGACCCAATGCAGATCAAGCCAGACGAGATCACCAGCATCCTCAAGTCCCGCATCGAGGGGCTCGACGACGGCGGCGCCGACATGTCCGAGGTGGGCACCGTGCTGTCGATCGCGGACGGCATCTCGCGCGTGCACGGCCTCGACAACTGCATGTCGCTCGAGATGCTCGAGCTGCCCCATGACGTGGTCGGCCTGGCGCTGAACCTGGAGTCCGACAACGTCGGCGCCGTGCTGTTCGGCGACTGGGACAAGATCGAGGAGGGCGACACGGTGAAGCGCACCGGCAAGCTCCTGGAGATCCCGGTGGGCGAGGAGCTGCTTGGCCGCATCGTGTCCCCGCTCGGCGAGCCGCTCGACGGCAAGGGCGACATCAACACCTCCCAGACGCGCCCGGCCGAGTTCAAGGCGCCCGGCGTGGTGCAGCGCCAGCCCGTGATCGAGCCGATGCAGACGGGCGTCAAGGCGATCGACTCCATGACCGCCATCGGGCGCGGGCAGCGCGAGCTGATCATCGGCGACCGCCAGACCGGCAAGTCCGCGGTCGCGATCGACACGATCATCAACAACCGCGACAACGACGTGATCTCCATCTACGTGGCCATCGGGCAGCGGATGTCGACGGTGGTGGCGGTGGCCGAGACGCTGGCCGAGCACAACGCGATGGACAACACGATCATCGTGGCGGCCCCCGCCGACGAGGCCGCGCCGATCAAGTTCATGGCCCCTTACGCGGGCTGCGCGATGGGCGAGCACTTCCTCTACGACGGCAAGCACGCGCTGTGCATCTACGACGACCTCACCAAGCACGCGTTCGCCTACCGCCAGATGTCGCTGCTGCTGCGCCGCCCGCCGGGCCGCGAGGCATACCCGGGCGACGTCTTCTACCTGCACTCCCGCCTGCTGGAGCGCGCGGTGAAGCTCAACGACGACCTCGGCGGCGGCTCGCTCACCGCGCTGCCGATCATCGAGACCCAGGCCGGCGACGTGTCGGCGTACATCCCCACGAACGTCATCTCGATCACCGACGGTCAGATCTTCCTCGAGGGAGACCTGTTCCGCTCCGGCGTGCGCCCGGCGATCAACGTGGGCATCTCGGTGTCCCGCGTGGGTGGCAACGCGCAGCCCAAGGCCATGAAGAAGGTGGCCGGCAAGCTGCGCCTCGACCTGTCTCAGTACCGCGAGCTGGAGGCCTTCTCGCAGTTCGGGTCCGAGCTGGACGCCGACACGCAGGCCACGCTTCATCGCGGCGAGCGGCTGGTCGAGTCACTCAACCAGGACGAGCTCAAGCCGTGGAAGCCGGCCGATCAGGTGGCTGCGATCTACTCGGGCACCGCCGGGTACCTCGACCGGATCAAGGTCGAGCGCGTGCGCGACTTCCACGAGCAGATGCTCAGCCGCCTGCATTCCGAGCAGTCGGACCTGATGGAGAAGATCGGCAACGGCGACTGGGACGACTCGATCGAGGAGGCGCTGGGCAAGGAGATCGCGGACGCGATCGACGACTTCGGCCCGGACTTCGACGAGGAGCTGCACCCGATCGAGGAGGGCGAGTCGGACCGGATCATGTCGGAGGAGGAGCGCGACGCGCCGGCCCGCACGGCGTCGGAGGACGAGGACGAGAGTTCCCGAGGAGCCCTCCGAAGAGCAGGAGGAAGCGGCAGCTCCCGCCTAGCGCATGGCTTCTCAGAAGGACGTAAAGAACCGCATCGGGAGCGTGAAGAACATCGCGAAGATCACCCGCGCGATGGAGATGGTCGCCGCCGCCAGGCTGCGCCGCGCCGAGCAGCGCATCGAGGCGCTGCGGCCCTACGCCCGAGCGGTTCGCAGGATGACGCGCCGCACGGTGGAGGCCGCGGAGAACATCCCCAACCTCCCGCTCCTCGAGGAGCACGACAGCGAGAACAAGGTCGGCCTATTGCTCATCACCGGCGACCGCGGTCTGGCGGGCGCCTTCAACTCGCAGATCCTGCGCGCGGGCAACAATCGCGCGAAGGAGCTCGAGGCCGAGGGCAAGGAGGTGCTCTGGTACGCCTCCGGGCGCCGCGGCGTATCGTCGCTGCAGTTTCGCGGCCGCGACATGTCGGGCTCGTGGCAGGGCTTCACCGACCGCCCCGCGTTCTCCAACGCGCGCGACATCGCCTCCGAGGTGGCCACGCAGTACATCGACGGCGGCGTCGACCGCGTCGAGATCATCTTCAACGGCTACGTCTCCCCGCTCACCCAGATCGTGCGCACCGACGTGCTGCTCCCGCTTCAGGACATGGCGCAGCTGGTGGCCGAGGCGGAGGCCGAGGACGCGGAGGGGTCCGACGACGAGGTCGACCCGAGCGAGGAGTCCGGCGAGATCAAGGGCGAGTGGCTCTACGAGCCCGACCCGGAGCAGATCCTCGCCCGGCTCATCCCCGACTTCATCGAGATCACCATCTTCCGGGCGCTGCTGGAGTCAACGGCGTCGGAGCACGGCGCGCGCATGACCGCCATGCGAAACGCGCAGGAGAACGCCACAGACATGATCGAGGACCTCACCCTCGAGATGAACAGAGTGCGCCAGGCGGAGATCACCCAGGAGATCATGGAAGTGGTCGCCGGCGCTGAAGGCTTGAGCTAAGGAGATAAATGGAAGCAGCGACGAAGACAGACCAAAAAGTCGGCAGGGTCGAGGAGATCACCGGCGTGGTGATGGAGGCGGTGTTCGAGCAGGACCACCTGCCCGAGATCTACAACGCGCTGGAGACCGAGATCCCGGCCGCCGAGGAGGGTGGCGAGCCCACCAAGCTGGTGGTCGAGGTGCAGCAGCACCTGGGCGACGACCGCGTGCGCTGCGTGGCCATGGACGCCACCGACGGCCTGCGCCGTGGCGCCGAGATCCGCGACACCGGCGGGCCGATCAGCGTTCCCGTGGGCAAGGGCACGCTGGGACGCATCTTCAACCTGCTGGGCGACCCGATCGACAACGCGGGTGACGTCGAGTTCGAGGAACGCTGGCCGATCCACCGCGACGCACCGGACGTGGGGGACCTGACGCCCACCAACGAGATCTTCGAGACCGGCATCAAGGTCGTGGACCTCCTGGCTCCCTACGCCAAGGGCGGCAAGGTCGGCCTGTTCGGCGGCGCCGGCGTGGGCAAGACCGTGCTGATCCAGGAGCTGATCAACAACCTCGCCCAGGAGCACGGCGGCCTGTCGGCCTTCTGCGGCGTGGGCGAGCGCTCGCGTGAGGGCAACGACCTCTGGCTGGAGATGACCGAGTCCGGCGTGATCGACAAGACCATGCTCGTGTTCGGCCAGATGAACGAGCCGCCCGGCGCGCGCATGCGCGTCGCGCTGTCCGGCCTCACGATGGCGGAGTACTTCCGCGACCAGGAGGGGCAGGACGTGCTCCTCTTCATCGACAACATCTTCCGCTTCGTGCAGGCGGGCTCGGAGGTGTCGGCGCTGCTGGGCCGCATGCCGTCGCAGGTGGGCTACCAGCCCACGCTCGAGACCGAGATGGGCCAGCTACAGGAGCGGATCACCTCCACCCGCAAGGGCTCGGTCACCTCGATCCAGGCCATCTACGTGCCGGCGGACGACCTCACGGACCCGGCGCCGGCC
This sequence comes from uncultured Thermoleophilaceae bacterium, assembly GCA_963761505.1. GTDB lineage: Bacteria > Actinomycetota > Thermoleophilia > Solirubrobacterales > Thermoleophilaceae > JAAYBF01. The sequence goes on along the minus strand of CAVXGW010000005.1, from coordinate 4,456 downwards.
TCGGTGTTCGCACACCTCAACGCAACCACCACGCTGTCGCGGTCGATCTCCGAGAAGGGCATCTACCCGGCTGTCGACCCGCTCGACTCCACGTCCACGATCCTCAAGCCCGACATCGTGGGCGAGGAGCACTACCGGGTCGCCACCCAGGTCCAGGAGATCCTCCAGCGCTACAAGGAGCTGCAGGACATCATCGCCATCCTCGGCATCGACGAGCTGTCGGACGAGGACAAGCAGGTGGTGCAGCGCGCACGCAAGGTGGAGCGCTTCCTGTCCCAGCCGTTCTTCGTGGCCGAGGCGTTCACCGGCACCGAGGGCCGGTACGTGTCCGTGGAGGACACCGTGCGCTCGTTCAAGGAGATCGTGGAGGGCGAGCACGACGACCTGCCCGAGCGCGCCTTCTACATGAAGGGCTCGATCGACGAGGTGCTCGAGGGCGAGAAGAAGTCCGGCCGCAAGGAGGAGAAGAAGGACGAGGAGCCCGAGGCTGAAGCCGAGGGCGACTCCGAATCCAACTCCGACTCGGGCGACGGGGACGACGGCGAGGGCTGATGGCCCGCAACACGTTCCCCGTCGAGGTCCTGACCCCTGAGGGCCAGGTGTTCGAGGGCGAGGTCGAGATGGTCTCGACTCGCACGTCCGTCGGCTCGATCGGCGTGCTGGCCAACCACGCGCCGCTGATGGCGATGCTGGAGCCGACCGAGCTGAGGCTGTACGAGTCGGGGTCCGAGCAGGCGCCAGGGGGCGATGCGATCACGTTCGCCCAGGGGGAGGGCTACCTGCAGGTGGTAGACAACTCGGCGCTGCTGATCGTGGAGGATGCGATCAAGCCGGAGGACCTGGACCGCTCCGCCCTGGAGTCGCGCCTCAAGGAGGCCGAGGAGGGCCTGCGCAACGCCGAGGAGGACTCCGAGGAAGCGGCGCGGCACCGGCGCGACATCGCTCGCGCCGAGGCGTTCCTGGCGATCGAGGGATAGAGAGCCTCAAAGGGGGGCAAACATGCCCCCCTTTGCAACCCCCCGAACGGCGGGCTTCGCCCGCCTATAGACCCTGGGCCGCTAGGGTCGGACACATGAACCTAGGACGACTGGCGAAGCGGGCTCAGCGGCTGATCGACAAGCGCGGCGGCACCGGAGCGCTGAAGGAAGACGCGCAGGAGCTGAGCGAGATCGTGAAGGGCAAGGGGAGCACTGGCGACAAGGCGAAGGCCGCCGCCACCGCGCTCAAGGACCCGGGTGCGCCGGGCCAGGAGGCGCCGCGCCGGCCTCCTCCGAAGAAGCCGGCGCAGTAAAGCGTTAAGCGGCCTCGCGCAGCGCGGCCAGCTCTTCGCGGTCGGCCAGGCGGCGCAGCGCCCGGTCCTCGATCTGGCGCACGTTCTCGGCGGACATCCCGAGCTGGCGGCCGGTCTCGCGCAGGGCCACGGGCTCGGCCCGGCCGATCCCGAAGCGCAGCCTGAGCACGTCGCGCTCCTGATCCGGGAGATCGCTCACGGCTCGCATGACGGTGCGGTCGTGCTCGTTGACCTCGGCCTCCTCGGCCGGCCCGACGGAGTCGTCCGCGATCAGCGCGCCGAGCGAGGTGTCCTCGTCCGCGCCCACGCCCTTGTCCAGGCTCGTGGGCCCCTGGTCCGCGGCGCGGATGTCATGGATCTCCTCGGCGGTCAGGCCGAGGGCGTCCGAGAGCTCCTCGTCGGTGGGGTCGCGCAGCAGCGTGGCGCCCAGCTCGCGCTCCTTGTCGCGGATCTTGCGCGCCTGGGCGGCGATGTGGACCGGCAGGCGGACCGTGCGGCTCGAGTTCGCGAGCCCCCGGCCGATCGCCTGGCGCACCCACAGGGTTCCGTAGGTGGAGAACTTGAAGCCCTTGCGCCAGTCGAACTTCTCGACCGCGCGGATGAGCCCGAGCATGCCCTCCTGGATCAGGTCGCCGAGCGGCAGGCCCTGGCCCTGGTACTTGCGAGCGATAGAGATCACGAGCCGCAGGTTCGCGTTGATCATGCGCTCCTTGGCGGCGAGATCGCCCTTCTCGATGCGCTTGGCGAGCTCGATCTCCTCCGCGGCCGTGAGCAGGGGATGCCGGGCCGCCTCGTTGAAGAACAGCTGGATTGAATCGGTGGTTACTTCTGGCGTCTGTGTCACGGCTGTTATTATAGCTAATCTTTCGTAAGTTGTGGTACGGCGCGGCACGCATGCGCGGATCGGGGCGTGCGCCGTCGTCAAAACGGCCAAGGCGTACTACGCGGGGCCGTTCGGTTGGGATCACCGCGATCCCAGCCTGGATCCGGATGGTGGTGGGCACCCGCTGCCCACACCGGCGGGCGCGGCAGGATAGCGCTTCTGGGCCGGGAGAGGGGCCGGGCTTGGCTTTAGCCTCTGAGATCCATGGGCGCGCACCACGATCATGGCCACGCGATCTCCGCACAGGCGGCGCCGCGGTGGCTGTGGGTCGCGCTCTGGATCAACCTCGGCTTCATGGCGGTCGAGATCGCGGCGGGCCTGATCGCGAACTCGGTGGCGCTGATCTCCGACGCCGCCCACCTGCTCACCGACGCGGGCGCGATCGCCCTGGCTCTGGCGGCGGTCAAGCTCGCGGAGCGCCCGCCCGACGGGCGCTTCACCTTCGGCCTGCGGCGCAGCGAGATCCTGAGCGCGCAGATCAACGGCGCCGCGCTGCTCGTGCTGGCCGGCGTGATCGGCTTCGAGGCCGTGCGCCGAATCGGAGATCCCGCCGATGTGGACGGCGGGTTCGTGATCGTGGTCGGACTCGCCGGGGCCGTGGCGAACGGCGCCGCGGCGATGGCGCTGGCGCGCGCCAACCGCAAGAGCCTGAACGTGGAGGGCGCGTTCCTGCACAACCTGGCGGATCTCTTCTCCTCGCTGGCGGCGGCCGCCGCGGGCGTTGTGATCGTGGCCACCGGCTTCGACGAGGCGGACGCGATCGCGGCGCTGAGCGTGTGCCTGCTCATGCTGTGGGGCGGGTTCGGGCTGCTGCGCGATTCGGGCAGGGTGCTGCTGGAGGGCGCGCCGAAGGGGATGGACGCGCGCGAGATCGGCGCGGCGATGGCGGCCCACCCGGGCGTCGAGGAGGTGCACGACCTGCACATCTGGGAGGTCACGTCCGGATTCACGGCGCTGTCCGCCCACGTGATGGTCCCTCCGGGAGACGACTGTCACTCGCGCCGCCGCGAGCTGGCCCAGATGCTTGTGGACCGCTTCGGCATCGAGCACGCCACGCTCCAGGTCGAGCACGAGCGCGAGCCGCGGCTGCTGGAGATCGAACGCCTGGACCGGCCGATCCGCGGCGACTGATGGCGCGCGTCCTGCTGGTGCCGCACGCACCGACGACCGGGCTCGCGCACGTGGGCGCGTGCATGGAGGTCGGCCGGCGGCTGCGCGAGCGCGGGCACGACGTGGAGATGGCCTACGGCGGCTCGCGGCCGGAGGTGGTCGACGCCGAGGGCTTCCCCCGGCATCCGGTCCCGGAGGTCGCCGCCGAGCGCGAGTGGAGCCCGGCCGGGTGGTACGCCTGCGAGCAGGAGCTGCGCTCGCACGTGGAGGCTCACACCGCCGTGATCGACCGGGTGCGGCCGGACGTGGTGGTCACCAGCTCCGGAGTGGCGGGCCGGCTGGCCTGTGAGAGCGCGGGGGTGCCGCGGCTGTACCTGATGCACTATCTGCAGACGACGCCGTTCGGTCGCCGCGCGATCGTCTGGGGAGACCGCCTTCGGGACGCACGCCACCCGCGTCGCGCGGCTCGGGTGCTGCGAGCGCGCGCCCGCCGGGCGCGGCGCACGCCCTCCGGGCCCAGGAGGACGGACGTGGTGGCAGCCGTCCGGCCGGCGCTCGGGCTGCCCCCGACCGGTCCCGGGGACTTCAGCGGCGCTCGCGACACGATCGTCGCCATCACCAGCGCGCCGTTCATCGACCCCGCCGACGGCCTGCCGGAGCACTGGCGCTACGTCGGCCCGCTCGCATGGTCGGCGCCCGACGCGGCCCCCCGGGCGCCGGCCGCCGGCCGCGAGCGCCCTCTGGTCTATGTGACCCAGGGCTCGACCGGGGACCCCGATCTGCTCAGGCGCGCGGTCGCCGAGCTGTCCCGGGAGGACCTCGATCTGCTGGTGGCCACGGGCGGGCTGTGCGAGCCGGAGGAGCTCGCGCGGTTGGGCCCGCGCGTGCAGGCGGCCGCGCTGCTGCCGGGGCGCGCCTCCATGGAGGCCGCCGACGTGGCCGTGGTCCATGGCGGGCACCTGACCTTCTGCGAGGCCCTGTCGACGGGCACGCCGATGGTGGTGCTGCCCTACCGGGTCGACCAGATGGCCCGTGTGAACCGTGCCGAGCGCCTGGGAGTGGGGTTGGCCGTGTGGCCGCCCCCGCGGCGGGAGGGACGGGTGCGGTCGGCCGTCCGCCGGGTGCTGGCCGAGCCGGCGCATGCGCGCCGGAGCGCTGCGGTCGCCCGCCGG
>CAVXGW010000004.1:0-16903 GCA_963761505.1 uncultured Thermoleophilaceae bacterium | reverse complement strand
CGTCATCCCGATCCTCGAGCGCGAGTTCGACGACTTCGACAACGAGGCGGAGAAGTTCCTCGGCGGTGAGACCGAGGAGAACGAGTTCATCGGCTTCCGCCTGAAGCAGGGCGTCTACGGCCAGCGCCAGGCCGACGTCCAGATGATCCGGATCAAGCTGCCGATGGGCGGGATCACGCCCGAGCAGTGGGAGACGTTCGCGGACGTCACCGAGGAGTACGCGCCGCTGAACAAGTCGCACATCACGACGCGCCAGAACATCCAGATCCACCACATCCCGCTGCGCCACGCGGCGGAGCTGATCCGCAAGATCTCCGACTCGGGGCTCTCCTCGCGCGAGGGCTGCGGCAACACCGTCCGCAACGTGACCGGCGACCCCTACGCCGGCGTCTGCGACGACGAGCTCTTCGACATCACGCCGTGGGCGGGCGCGTACGTGCGCTACTTCGTGCGCCACCCCACCACCCAGCTGATGCCGCGCAAGGTGAAGACCGCGTTCACCGCGTCCGACGCCGACCGCGCGATCACCGGCATCCACGACATCGCCTTCATCCCGCGCGTGCGCGACGGCGTGAAGGGCGTGGAGGTCCGCGTGGGCGGCGGCACGTCGATCATGCCGCGCGTCGCCCCCACGCTCTACGACTTCGTGGAGCTCGAGAACGGCGACTACCTCAAGGTCTCCGAGGCGGTCTTCCGCATCTTCGACCGCCAGGAGTGGCTGCGCGTGAACCGCGCCCGCGCCCGGATCAAGGTGCTGATCGACAAGATCGGCATCGACGAGTTCCGCGACCAGGTCGAGGAGGAGCTCAAGGGCGACTGGGTCGCCGAGCGCGACTTCGACCCCACCGCCGCTGCTGCTGATCCACGACGAGGAGGCCAACGCCCCCGAGCCCGGGCTCACCTACGCGTCGCCCAACGGCGACCTCAAGGAGTTCGACCGCTTCCGCGCCTCGAACGTGAAGCCGCAGCGCCAGGAGGGCTTCTCGACGGTCGACGTCCGCGTCTACCGCGGCGACCTCACCCCCGAGCAGATGCGCGGCATCGCGGAGATCCAGCGCAAGTACTCCGGCGGCTACGCCCGCACGACGGTCGAGCAGAACTTCGTGCTGCGCTGGGTGCGCGACGAGTCCGTCTACGAGGTCTGGCAGGCGCTCTCCAAGCTCGGCCTCGGCGAGGGCGGCTCCGGCGAGATCATCGACACGGTCTCCTGCCCGGGCACCGACAGCTGCAAGCTCGGCATCACCAGCTCGATGGGCCTGAACGCCGCCATCAACGAGCGGCTGAAGGAGCTCGACATCACCGACGAGCTCACCAAGAAGATCCACATCAAGAACTCGGGCTGCCCCAACGGCTGCAGCCAGCACCACATCGCCAACATCGGGTTCTACGGCGCGTCGATCAAGGTCGGCGACAAGACGATCCCCGCCTACATCGCGCACATCGGCGGCACCTACGAGAACGGCGAGGTGGTCTACGGCGCGCGGCTGAAGTCGCGCCTGCCCTCCAAGCGCGTCCCCGACGCCGTGGAGCGCTGGCTGAAGTACTACGAGTCCGAGCGCGAGGAGGGCGAGGAGTTCAACGCCTTCGCCGAGCGCGTGGGCCCCGACAGCTTCACCGAGGTCGTGAAGGACCTGTCCATGCCCGTGGAGTTCAACGTGGAGAACATGGACTTCTTCATCGACTGGCAGCGCGACGAGCTCTACCAGGTGATCCGGGGCGAGGGCGAGTGCGCGGTGTAGCGACCCAAGCCGAGGGCGTGCTCGAGCGCGCGCTCTGCCGAGCACCACCCGCGGATCTCGCTCGCCTGCTCGTTCCAGAAGGAGGAGTCGGTGCTGGTGCACATGCTGCTCCAGCAGGTGCCGGACCCGCGCGCGTTCATGATCGACACCGGCGTGCTGTTCCCGGAGACCTACGCCACCTGGCGGCGAGTTCGAGGAGCGCTTCGGGCTGAAGGTGGAGGTGTTCGACGCCACCTCCCCGGCCGCGCCGTGGACCGCCGAGAACTGCTGCGGCACCGCGAAGGTCGCAGCGCTCAACCAGGCGCTCGGCGGCCTGGACGCGTGGATCACCGGCATGCGCGCCGAGCAGGCGCCCACGCGTGCCGCGGCCACCGAGTCGTCCTACGACGAGGACCGCGACGTGTGGAAGTTCAACCCGCTGATCGACTGGACGGAGAAGGACGTGTGGGCGTACGTGCACGAGCACGACCTGCCCTACAACCCGCTGCACGACCAGGGCTACGCGTCGATCGGCTGCGCGCCCTGCACCCAGCCGGGCTCCGGGCCGCGAGGGCCGCTGGGCCGGCACCGACAAGACCGAGTGCGGGCTGCACGAATGAGCATCGCGGTCAAGGCTCCCGAGCACCTCGAGCTCTCGCACCTGCGCGAGCTGGAGTCCGAGGCCATCCACCTCTTCCGCGAGGTGGCCGCCGAGCGCGAGCGCCCCGTGCTGCTGTTCAGCGGCGGCAAGGACTCGATCGTGCTGCTGCGGCTGGCCGAGAAGGCCTTCCGCCCCGGCGGCTTCCCGTTCCCGATCATGCACGTGGACACCGGCCACAACTTCCCCGAGGCGATCGAGTTCCGCGACCGCCGCGTGGCGGAGCTCGGCGAGCGCCTGATCGTGGCCTCCGTGCAGGACTCGATCGACTCCGGGCGGGTGACCGAGGAGACCGGCCCGCGCGCCTCGCGCAACCGGCTCCAGACCGTCACCCTGCTCGACGCGATCGAGGAGCACGGCTTCGACGCCGCCTTCGGCGGCGCGCGCCGCGACGAGGAGCGCGCGCGCGCGAAGGAGCGCATGCTCTCCTTCCGCGACGACTTCGGCCAGTGGGACCCCAAGGCCCAGCGCCCGGAGGTGTGGAACCTCTACAACGGGCGCATCCGCAACGGCGAGCACGTGCGCGTGTTCCCGCTGTCCAACTGGACCGAGCTGGACGTGTGGCGCTACATCGCCGAGGAGGGACTGGAGGTGCCCTCGATCTACTTCGCCCACGAGCGCGAGGTGTTCGAGCGCGACGGGATGCTCTACGCGATGTCGGACTTCGTCGAGCTGATCGACGGCGAGGAGCCGTTCACCGCCTCGGTTCGCTACCGCACGGTGGGCGACATGAGCTGCACCGGCGGCGTGCGCTCCGAGGCCGCGACGATCGACGAGGTGGTCACCGAGATCGCCGCCACGCGGATCACCGAGCGCGGCGAGACGCGCGCCGACGACCGCGTGACCGAGGCGGCGATGGAGGATCGGAAGCGTGAGGGCTACTTCTAGTGGCCGTCGTCATCGCGCTCCGCTGAGCTGCTGCGCATCGCCACCTCCGGCTCCGTCGACGACGGCAAGTCCACGCTGATCGGCCGGCTGCTGTTCGACTCCAAGCAGGTGCTCACCGACCAGCTCGCGCACGTCGAGGAGGTCTCCGAGCGCCGCGGCGACGGCTACGTGAACCTCGCGCTGCTCACCGACGGCCTGCGGGCCGAGCGCGAGCAGGGCATCACGATCGACGTCGCCTACCGCTACTTCCACACCCCGCGGCGCAAGTTCATCATCGCCGACACGCCCGGCCACGAGCAGTACACGCGCAACATGGTCACGGGCGCGTCCACCGCCGAGCTGTCGCTGGTGCTCGTGGACGCCCGCGCGGGCGTGGTCGAGCAGAGCAAGCGCCACGCCTACATCGCGTCGCTGCTGCGCATCCCGCACCTGGTGGTGTGCGTGAACAAGATGGACCTCGTGGACTGGAGCGAGGAGCGCTTCGAGGAGATCCGCGAGGAGTTCACCGAGTTCGCCGTCCGGCCTGGACTTCGAGGACATCCTGTTCGTGCCGGTCAGCGCGCTGCTGGGCGACAACGTGGTCGAGCGCTCGGAGAACACGCCCTGGTACCAGGGCCCGGCGCTGCTGCACCACCTCGAGCACGTGGAGGTGGCGTCGGACCGCAACTTCGAGGACACGCGCTTCCCGGTCCAGTGGGTGGTCCGCCCCCACCCCTCCGAGCGGCCCGACTACCGCGGCTACGCCGGCCAGGTGGCGGGCGGAGTGCTCACGCCCGGCGACGAGCTGATCGCGCTCCCGTCCGGGCGCTCCACCCGCATCGCCGCGATCGACTCCTACGACGGCGAGCTCGACGCCGCCTACCCGCCGATGTCGGTCACCCTGCTGCTCGAGGACGACCTCGACCTCGGCCGCGGCGACATGCTCGTCGCCGCCGAGGACGCGCCCGAGCCCGTCCGCGAGCTCACCGCCGACGTCTGCTGGATGGCCGACGCCCCGCTGCGCCCGCAGTCTCGCGCTACACGATCAAGCACACCACCCGCACCGCCCGCGCGGTGGTCGAGGAGATCGAGCACCACGTGGACATCCACTCGCTCGAGCCGGGCCCGGCCGCGGAGCTCGGCCTCAACGACATCGGCCGGGTGCGCCTGCGCCTGTCCGAGCCGCTGGTGGCCGACCCCTACTCGCGCAACCGCCACACGGGCAGCTTCATCCTCATCGACGAGTCGACGAACGACACCGTCGGTGCGGGCATGATCGCCGGCTGACGATCCCGGCGACGTCGCCTACTTGATCCCGACGACCATCGAGTCGGGCCCGACGAGGTGCTCCACGCGGCTCTCGCGAAAGCCCGTCTCCTCCATCCAGGCGCGGCAGTCGGCGCCGGTGTAGTCGAAGCCGCCTGGCGTCTCGATCAGCATGTTGAGGCTCATCAGCAGGCCGAACGCGTTGCTGCGCCGGTCGTCGTCGATGATGGCGTCGTACACGATCAGCGCGCCGCCGTCGGGCAGCGCGTCGTAGGCCTTCCGCAGCAGGATCCGCTTCTCCTCGAGGTCCCAGTCGTGCAGGATGTGCCCCATCACGAGCACGTCCGCCTCGGGGAGCGGGTCGGCGAAGAAGTCGCCCGGGGTGAAGCTCAGGCGTTCGCCCAGGCCCAGGCCGCCGACGTACTCGTTGAAGATCGGCTCGAGCGCGGGGAGGTCGAAGCCCCCGCCGGTGATGTGCTCGTGCGCCAGGGCGACCTGAGCAGGCACGGCGCCCTCGGCGCAGCCGATGTCGATCACGCGTGCCGTGGTCCTGCCAGGGGAACTTGGCGGCGAGCGCGTGCGCCGCGGCCGGTGCTGATGGCGGACATCGCCCGGGCGAACTGCGCGAGCCGCTGCGGATCGGCGTAGAGCACCCCGAAGAAGTCCTCCCCGACCTTCGCCTCGTTCTGTGGCTCGCCCGTGCGCAGGCCCTCGGTCAGCGACCCCCAGAACCCGTAGAGGCGGGCGTCGGCCATCTCCATCATCCCCCCGATGTAGGAGGGCTTGGCGCGGTCGAGGAACAGGTCGGTCTCGGGGGTGTTCGCGTAGCGACCGTCGTCGCGCTCGAGCATGCCCAGCGCGACGAGAGCGTCGAAGAAGTCAGTCGCGCTGCGGGCGTGCAGGCCCAGGCGCTCGCGCAGCGCCTCGCCGTCGAGGGCGCCCGCCTTCGCCAGCTCCGAGAAAAGCCCCATTCCCACGGCGCTCAGCAGCGTCTTCGATCCCCAGAACCCGAACCCGAGCTGCATGATCGTCTCGGGCGTCAGCTGGGCGCCTTGGTCGCCCGCCGTGGTGGGTCCACCACTCATCGCCTACCTCGTTTCCTAGACAGCAAGTCCGTTGCCCAACCTAGACCGCGCCGGGTCCCCGTCTAAACACCCCCGGCCGGGCTGTGTTCCGCGCGCTCCGTGGCGGTGCGTTCGGCGCTTGGAGGCGGAGTCAGACGCAACCGGGGCGCTCGCGACGCATGCTTGAGTAGGCTCCCCCGCCGCATGTTCTCGAAGGTCCTGGTCGCAAACCGCGGTGAGATCGCGATCCGCGTGATGCGCACGCTCGAGGAGCTCGGAATCGGCACGGTGGCCGTGTACTCCGAGCCCGACCGCGACGCGCCCCACGTCCGGCGCGCGGACGAGGCGTACCTGCTCGGCCCCGGGCCGGCCGCCGAGAGCTACCTGGTGGTGGAGAAGATCATCGAGGTGGCCAAGCAGGCCGGCGCCGAGGCCATCCACCCCGGCTACGGCTTCCTGGCCGAGAACTCCGCCTTCGCCCGCGCCTGCGACGAGGCCGGGATCGTGTTCATCGGCCCGCCCGCCGACGCGATCGACGCCATGGGCTCCAAGACCAAGGCGCGCGAGGTGATGAAGGAGGCCGGCGTGCCGATCGTGCCCGGCACCACCGACCCGGTCGAGTCGGTGAAGGACGCCAAGAAGATCATCGACGCCGACATCGGCTACCCGGTGGCGATCAAGGCCGCGGGCGGCGGCGGCGGCAAGGGCTTCCGCGTGGCGCCTCGAGGAATCGGAGCTCGAGGACGCCTTCGAGGGCGCCGCCCGCGAGGGCGAGAAGTTCTTCTCCGACTCCACCGTCTACATCGAGCGCTACCTGCCCGACCCGCGCCACGTGGAGGTGCAGGTGCTGGCGGACTCCCACGGCAACGTGGTCCACCTGTTCGAGCGCGACTGCTCGGTGCAGCGCCGCCACCAGAAGCTGATCGAGGAGAGCCCCGCCCCGGCCGTCGATCCAGAGCTGCGCGAGCGGATCGGCAAGATCGGCACCGACGCCGCGAGGGCGGTGGGCTACCGCTCCGCGGGCACCGTCGAGGGCCTGCTCCAGGACGGCGAGTACTTCTTCCTCGAGATGAACACGCGCGTGCAGGTGGAGCACTGCGTGACCGAGATGGTCACCGGCATCGACATCGTGCGCGAGCAGATCAGCGTGGCCGCCGGCGAGGAGCTGCCGTTCGCGCAGGAGGACATCGAGCTGCGCGGGCACGCGATCGAGTGCCGCATCAACGCCGAGGACGCGTCGAAGAACTTCGCGCCCGCCCCGGGGTCGATCACCACCTACGTGCCGCCGAGCGGCCCCGGCGTGCGCGTGGACTCAGGCGCCGAGGCCGGCTACGACGTGCTGCCGCTGTACGACCCGATGATCGCCAAGCTGATCGTGTGGGACGTCGATCGCGAGGCTTCCACCAAGCGCATGCTGCGGGCGCTGTCGGAGTACGAGATCGGCGGTCTGAAGACGCTGATCCCGTTCCACTCCGCCCTGCTGGACACCGACCAGTGGCGCGCCGGAGAGACCTGCCGCGACCTGGTGGAGGACAAGAAGTGGCTCAAGCAGCTCGCGTTCCCCAAGCCGGAGAAGGCTCCGGAGGGCGAGGACGAGGAGCCGAAGGTCGAGCGCGACTACGCGGTGGAGGTGTCGGGCCGGCGCTTCGACGTGAAGGTGATCGGCGAGGCCTGGGTGGGTGGCGGCAACGGCGGCGCGCCCGCCGCCGGCCGCAAGCCGCCGAAGCGCTCGGAGCGGGCGAGCTCGAGCGGCGGCGGCCCCGACGAGATCACCTCGCCGCTCCAGGGCAACATGTGGAAGGTCGTGGTCAAGCAGGGCGACACGGTCGAGGAGGGCCAGCTGCTCTGCATCATCGAGGCGATGAAGATGGAGAACGAGATCACCGCCCACAAGGCGGGCACGATCGCCGCGCTGCCGATCGAGGAGGGCAAGCCGATCTCCGCGGGCGACCCGATCGCCACGATCACCTCGCCCCGAGGCGACTAGCGGGTATTTGCCGCGTCCCCACTCCGGGTGTACTCTCGAATTGGGTCCCGGCCTCGAAGGACCCGGATGCGTCCGCGCCGATCGGCGATGGTTGATGGGCTCTGTACCCCGGTCATGCTCGTCGGTGAGGGGCAAGGCGCGCCCCCGTGGCCGGGACCTCTCTACGTCAGGGCCGCAGCCCGCGCGCCTTCGGCCCCGCCGCCACCTCCATCGCCACCAGCTCGTGCGCGCGCTGCGCCCAGTCGCACAGGATCGGGCGGGTGTCGCGCGGGTCGATGATCTCCTCCACGCCGAAGCGCTCCGCGGTGCGGAACGGCGAGCGGACCGCGTTCAGCCGCTCCACGATCTCGGCGCGTAGCGCCTCGGGGTCCTCGGCGCGCCTCCAGCTCGCGCCGGTAGGCGGCCTCGATGCCGCCCTCGATCGGCAGCGAGCCCCAGTCGCCCGAGGGCCAGGCGTAGCGCAGGTTCAGCCGCGAGTGGTCGCCGTGCGCGGCGCCGGCCACGCCGAACACCTTGCGCACCAGGATCGATACCGCCGGCACGGTGGCCTGGTAGATGGAGAACATCGCGCGGGTGCCGCGCCGGATCGTGCCGCGCCGCTCGGCCTCGGTGCCGATCACGAAGCCGGGCTGGTCCACGAAGTTCACCAGCGGCAGGCGGAACTGGTCGCACAGGTCCACGAAGCGGGTCGCCTTCTCGGAGGCGTCCGCGGTCAGGCCGCCGCCGTAGTGCTTGGGGTCCGACGCCATCACGCCCACCGGCAGGCCGCCCAGCCGCCCGAGCGCGGTGACCAGCGGGCGGCCGTAGGCGCCGCCCATCTCGAACGTCGAGCCGGCGTCGATCACCAGCTCGAGCACGCGGCGGGTGTCGTAGGGCTGCCGGCGCTCCCGTGGCACGATCGACAGCAGCTCCTCCTCGCGCCGGTCCGATGGGTCGGTGGCGTCCACGGCCGGCGGCGCCTCCCACACGCTTCCCGGCAGGTAGGAGAGAAAGCGCCGGAGCTGGTCGAGGGCGTCGTCCTCGTCGGCCGCCACGTTGTCCACCGCGCCCGCGCGCGCCTGAGCCCGGGCGCCGCCCAGCTCCTCCTTGTCCGGCGTCTCGCCCATCGCGGCCGCCACCACGGGCGGTCCCGCCACGAACAGCTGCGCGGTGCCGCGCACGATCACCGAGAAGTGCGACGCCACCACGCGGGCGGCGCCCAGGCCGGCCACCGGCCCCAGCGCGGCGGCCGCCACCGGCACGCGCGAGAGGTTGGCAGCCGTGAGCTCGAAGCCCGGGCACGAACGGCACGTAGGTGAAGCCCATGTCCTCCAGCGACTTCACGCTGCCGCCGCCGCCGGTGCCGTCCACCAGCCGGATCAGCGGCAGCCGCAGGTCGTGCGCCATGCGCTCGGCGTGGACCATCTTCTGCCAGATCGCGGCGTCGGCCGCCCCGCCGCGGACGGTGAAGTCGTCGCCCTGGACCACGGCCCGGCGCCCGTCGATCCGGCCCTGGCCGACCACCATGTTGGCCGGGAGGAAGTCCTCCAGCTGCCCGTCCTCGGCGTACGTGCCCTTGCCGGCGATCGAGCCCGTCTCCTGGAAGCTGCCCGAATCGAACAGCCGCTCGATCCGCTCGCGCACCGTGAGCCGCCCGCTCGCGTGCTGGCGCTCCACGCGCTCGGCGCCGCCCATCCGCCGCGCCAGCTCCTCGCGCCGGCGCAGCTCCTCGAGCTCAGGCTCCCAGGTCACGGCGGGACCGTAGCCTGTCTCGGTGCCTTCCCGGACCCGCAGGCTGATCCCGCTCGTGCTCGCCACGACCGCCACCCAGGCGTCGATCGTGGTGCTGGCGCCGATCGTCGTCGAGATCGGCAAGCGACCTGGGCGCGTCGGTCAGCGCGATCGGGCTCGCGCGCTCGGTGCTCTCGGGCACGGCCGTGGCCGTCTCGCTGGCGATCGGGCCGCTGATCGACCGCGTCGGCGTGCGGCCGCTGATCGTGCGCGGCGCGGCGATCGCGTTCGCGGGCGCGCTGCTCACCGCGGCGGCGCCGTCGCTGGCGCTCTTCTACGCCGCGCACGTGGTCACCGGAGCGGGCGTGGCGTGCCTGCTGTCGGCCGGCTTCGCGGGCGTGGCCTCGTTCTTCGACGATCACGAGGCGCCGTGGGCGATGGGCTACGTGGTGGGCGCGCAGTCGGTGGCCTGGATCGCGGGCAACCCGGTGATCGGCCTGCTGGCGGACTCGGGCTCGTGGCGGCTGTCCTACGCCGTGCCGGCGCTGATCTCGCTGGCCGCGCTGGCCGCCGGGCTCGCCGCCCCGCGCACCGGCGCGACCGTGGCCGCGCGGGGCGAGGGCGCCTCGATCGGCGCGGGCCTGGCGGCCGTGTTCCGCGATCCCTCCGCGCGCCGGTGGACGCTGGCCGAGCTGGTGGCCTACTCCGCGTGGACCGCGGAGCTCACCTACGCCGGCGCGTTCTACGTGAGCAACTACGGCGTGTCGGAGACCACCGTGGGAGTGCTGCTGGCCGTCGGCTCGGTGGTGTTCCTCGATCACGTCGCTCAACACCGCGCGGCTCACCCGCAGGTTCCCGCGCCGGCGGCTGATCGTGGGCGCCTCGGTGGGCATGGGCGTGATGCTGATCCCGGTGCTCAACGTGGCGCCGTCCGCGCTGGTGACGCTCGGCGTTCTTCTGCGTGCTCGCCGTGTTCGCCGCCGTGCGATCCACCGGATCCAGCACGCTGGGGCTCGAGCAGCTGCCCGGGCCGGCCCGGCAGCATGATGGGCGCGCGCACCGCCAGCGCCCAGCTCGGCTACATGATCGGCGCCGCCGGCGGCGGGCTGGTGCTCGCGCTGGCCGACTTCGGCACGCTCGGCTTCGTGCTGTTCGCCGGCATGGGGCTGGCCGCCTTCCTGATCTCGCGCGTCACGGACCCGCAGGCGGAGCCCCGGAGGGCCAAGGCGGAGCCATCCCTCCGCGCCCGGCGACGCTCTCGATCCGGTAGCCGGCGAACATCGAACCAACAGCCAGGTCCGCCATACCCCAGTTGTAGCCCTCGCGCAGCGACGGGGCAAGGGCGCGTGGCGTGGATGCGGCCCCGATCGCGGATTGCGATCGGGGCCGCTGTGGCGTGCATCGCGTGCCTTATCGCCTGGCCTTGAACCTCAGGGGCCCCGGTCGCAGGTGTCCACCGAGCCGTCGGGCTCGTGCATCACGATCCTGTTGGTCCAGGTTCCCGGAGATCGACCGTGCGTCCGCGGTTGACCTTCCCCGCGAACGTGCCCGCGACCTCGAACCTCGTGCCCGCTTCCGTGAACGTGTCCCGGAAGGCGTCCCGGAAGCGCCCGTGCCGGACCGGCACCCGCGTCCACGTGTCGGGAATCGCGAACGAGCCGCCCTTCGAGCACGGAGCGTCGATGGCTCCGACCGCCCGGACGATCGAGCGCCCGTTGCGGCCAGCTCGAAGTACACGGGCGGAGGGCGAAGGCGGAGCGGCTCCCGGAGTTTGTGCCGGACTAGCCCGCCGCGACCAGCCGTTCGATCTCCGCCAGGCCGGCACGGGCCGCCTCCTCGTTGTCTGCCGCACGGGCCAGCAGGGCCGCGCGCTGGGTGGATGCTGCCCGCGCGCCCTGCCCCACCGCGAGCGCCAGCGCCGCCGCGAGCGCGGTGGCGTCCCCGGGATCGGCAACGGTCAGCTCGCCGGGCGGCAGGCAGGCCACGGCCGGGCCGCTGACCACGGGCACGCCCAGCAGGACGTGTTCCGCCGGAACGTAGCCGTAGCTCTCCGACAGGGTTGCGGTCATGCAGGCGTCCATGGCCGCCACCAGCGCCAGGTAATCGGGCCGAGGCAGAAAGCCGTGGTCGGTCCATTTCACACCGAGCAGGTCCAGCCAGCGGCCGTAGCCCGCCCGCCGGCGAGTCTGGCCGGCCAGATGAAGGGTCCAGCTCCCGCTCGCCTCACGCGCCGCAAGCGCGAAGGCCGCCGACTGGGCCAGCAGGTTCTTGCGCGCACGGGGCTCTCCGAAGAGCGAGACGGCCACCCCCTCGACGGCGGCCGACCTGGGCTCCCCCACGGCGCTCGGGTCCAGAACGTTAGGAAGGGCGACCACGCCGTCGCGGTCCAGGACCGCCGCCAGCGCGGGATCGTCCACCGCCACGGCCGCCACCCGTCCGGCATCGAGCAGCTCGAGCTGGCGCGCGAGCTTCCACCCCTCCTCGGACAGTTCTGTCTGTAGGAGCGGCGAGTGCCATCGCGCGACGGTCCGCACTCCGGAGTCGAGCAGCGGCTCGTAGGACGAGTGCCACGACGAGAGCACCACCGCCCCGGCGGAACGCCACGCCCCGGAGGGTCCCGAGCCCGGCCGAAGCGCCTCGGTGGTCCCGCCGAGCACGGCGGCCGAGTGCGTCGCGGAGGCCAGGCAGCCCTCGAAGCCCTCGAACGAGGCCCAGTGAAGGTTCATCGCCGCCCCTCGACCGCGAGCTCGACCGCTTCGCAGAACGCCGCCGCCACGGCGTCCCACCCGAAGGCCGCCGCACGCTCGATGCCGCCGGCGCCGAGCCGATCCAGCTCGTCGCGCTCCGGAAGCGAGGCCACAGTCTCCGCCACCGCGCGCGAGTAGGCGGGATCTCGCCCGCCGGCGTACGGCAGAAGGACGCCGTTGGCGTCGATCAGCCGGCGCGCCTGACCCACGTCGCTCGCCAGCACGTACTTGCCGCACGCGAGGTATTCGGGCAGCTTCAGGGTCGTCCGCCCCGAGCCCACCGCGTCGGGGGTCTGCGTCCACGTGACCGCGTCGAGCGCGGCGAGCACCGACGGCATCCGGTCGTGCCCAACCGCGCCGGGCGTGATCAGCCGCCCGCCCACGCCAAGACCGGAGGCGCGCGCACGCAGCCGCGCGACGCCGTCTCCCTTGCCGACCACCACGGCCTTCCACACGCCAGGCAGATACGGCAGGGCGTCCACCAGCTCCCATCCGTATGCGGTCCCCGCGACCGGATTCCAGATGATCGAGCCTGCCATGCCCACCGCCCGCTCCCCGTCGTGCAGGCCAAGGAGGGCACGCCCGGGCCGGGGGTCCAGCGGGCGGAACTCGGAACGGTCGACGCCCTCCGGGACCACGTGGACCGGGCGGCGCACGCCACGCTCGCGCAGGAGGGGCACGAAGCCCGGGCCCCGAACGGTGAGGACCGAGGCGCCGCGCCACCCCGTTCGCTCCACCACCTTCCTGTACGCGAGCCGCGGGCCGCGCGCGCCATGGGCAGCCAGCTGCTCCGCCGCGAGGTCGCCCACCTCGAGGATCACCGGCACGCCGCGTAACCGGGCCAGGAGCGAGGGGAAGAGCTCGCGCGGGTTCGCGTCGTAAGCGCAGACCGCGTCCGGCCGGGCCGTGCTGGAAATCCTCCGCCACAGGCGCGCGTGGCCGCGCGGACCCGCCGGGCGGTGCACCACCGAGACCGCCAGGCGGGGCGCGGAGTGGCGCGCGACCTGGCGCGCGCGGCGGGCCATGAGGCCACCGGGCGCCGACCGGCAGAGGAGGAGCACTCGCCGCACGCCGAGAGGCTATTGCGCCCGCGCCAGCAATCCATCGGCCGCGGCGGCGATGCCCGCCCGGTCGCCCGGCTCGAGCTCCAGGCGCGCGAGCACGGACTCGGCGTCGAGCAGCAGCTCAGGGCGGCCCTCCTCGACGCTCGCGGCGAACAGCCCCGCACGCGCGGCTGAGAGGAGGCCGTCGACGCCCTGCTCCTCGTGCGTACGCCAGGCCCGGTGCTCGGCGACGGCGCGGCCGGCGGTATGCCGTGCCGAGAACCCAGGCAGCTCCGGAAAGGTGGCCTCGGCACGCCCGTCGAACAGCGCGAGCGGTACCGGATCCGTGGCGGCGCACTTGAGCGAGCGCATGACCGGCCTGAAGCGGGCGAACGACACGCGCGACCCGGGTGGCTCGAGGGCCGGCAGGACCGCGATCGACCCCGCCTGCAGCGCCGGCCACGGCCCGCGCGGGTGTGCGCGCAGCGCGGCCGCCACCGAACCCGGGTCACCCGGGTCGCCGGGCACCGCCACGACGCGGTCATCCAGGCAGCCGGGTAGGACGATCCCTTTCCAGTCGGCAAGAGGCCGCGGCCCGGCCGGGTCGCCGTCATCCTCGCCCACGAGCGCCACCGTTACCGAGCCCGCGCCCGCCGCGAGCGCCGCCATGCGGTCCGCCATCAGCTCCGAGAAACGAGCGAGCCCGCCCAGCGCCGCGGTCAGGTCGGGCGGATCGCGCCTTCCCAGGCGGGCGTCGGCGTCGATGGCCCGCCGTAGCCACCGCTCCTCGGCGGGCGCCACCTCGAGCGCCCGCCGAAGGGCCGCCGGGCGCGCCGAGTGCCGCTCGCAGTGGACTAGCCAGAGCCATGCCCGGGCGGCGTCGGCCACGAGCTTGGCCGCCATATGGGGCGCGTAGGCACCGGCCGGATCCTTCACGAGCGCGAAGGCGTGACGCCAGAGCGAGCTCAGCTCCAGCCAGGCGATCGCCTCTCGCGGGACGTCCGCACGCACCGGCGGGCGCCGCTCCGGTCCGGTGAGCAAGCGCCAGGTGGAGGTGGGCTCGAACGGACCGGGGCGCGTGCGGAGCCAGGCCTCGTCGGGACCGGCCGGTGCCACGAGTGGCACCGGCGGCGGGTCGGCCGCCGGGGCGATCGAGGGCGCCGAGGCCACGGCCGCCGCCAGCTCGGACTGCTCCGCGAATCGCACGTCCACGTGGCGGGCGAGCCACGGAAGCCGCCGGGCGGCGCGCTTCCAGCGGGCGCGCAGCTTCCGGTGACGCTCGCCCGGAGCGTCGTCGTCGGGGACGACCACGAACAGGTCGAGGTCCGAGAGCCCCGGCACGGGCTCCCCTTCGCCGAACGAGCCCTGCGCGTAGAGGGCGCTACCGGGCGGAGGTCGTAGCCAGGCGAACACCGTCCGCGCGACCGCCCGGTGCGCCGCCAGCCACGCGCCGCCGAGCGAGCCGCGACCGCTGCGCACGGCGGCCGCACGCAGCACCCCGCCTCTAGCATCACCGCGCATGCGTGTCCTCGTGGTCGGGCCACTGGGCCCCGACTCCCTCGCCGACAACGTGCTCGCGTCGCTGCGCGACCTCGGCCACGACGGCCGCGGCGTCGAGACGTGGACCGCAGGTTCGCGCCTGGTCTCGTCCACGCAGGAATCGCAGCCGCTGCCTTACCTCGGCGGGTTCCAGGTGCACGCCGTGAACGAGCTGGAACGGCGCCCGTCCATCGCCGCGCGCCTGCAGGCCGGCGTGGTCGCCGCGGCGGAGGAGCACCGGCCCGATCTCACGGTGGTGTTGGACCGCCGTCTGGCGGTGCCACTGGTGCCGCGGCTGCGCGCGGCCGCGAATGGCGCCCCGGTGGTGCTGTGGTACACGGACGGCCTGCGCCAGATCGGCCGTGAGGCGCACCTGCTGGGCGGCTACGACGCCGTCTTCTGCACCGACGTGGGGCTCACCGAGCGCTACCGGGAGCTGCGCGGCCTGAACGCGCACCTGCTGCCGGAGGCCTGCAACCCCCGCTGGCACCGCCCGCCGGAGGAGGGCGCGCCCGGCGACGCCGGTCCTGCCGTGCTCGTGCTCGGCAGCGTGTACACCAGCCGCTTCCTGCTTCTGCGGCGGCTCGTAGCGGCAGGGGTCGAGATCGACCTGCGCGGCGGGCATGTGAGCCGGGTGATCCCACGCGACCCCGGCGTCCACGCCGCCCGCCGTGGGGGCATGCTCGTCAGGGCCGATAAGGCGAGCGCCTTCCGCCGCGCGGCCGTGGTGCTGAACGACGTGAACTCGGCCGAGACGACCCACCTCAACCTCCGTCTGTTCGAGGCGGCGGCATCCGGCGGCGCGGTGCTCACGGAGTGGCGGGACGGGCTGCCCGAGCTGTTCCAGCCGGGACGCGAGGTGCACGCCTATCGCACCTTCGATCAACTCCTGGAGGGAATCCGCATGCTCCAGTCCGACCCGGCAGCAGCCCGAGCGGCCGGAGATGCCGCCTCGGCGCGCGCCCACGCCGAGCACACCTACGCCCACCGCTTCACGACCATGCTCGAGGTGCTCGGACTGGGTTGAGCCCACTCCGCGCCACGATAGAGTCGTCGCGTGACGGGGGATCCCCTCGATGACGGCCACGGCCTGACGATCGTCAACGAACAGCTGGCCGAGCTCGGCGGCGCCGAGCGGTTGGTCGCGGCCCTGCGAGATCGGTTCCCGCGGGCGCTGTTGATGGGCCCGAGCTTCCACACCACCAACCTTCCCGGCGGCACGCCGGCTGACTGGAGCGACCCCGTCCGGCTCGTGGGGTCCGGCGGCCGGCGCAACCCCTTCCTCGCGCCGCGGCACGCGCGCCGGCTCGCCCGCGAGGACCCGGTGCCCGGCCTGCTGCTCACGATTGGGAACAACTCCTGGGCGCACGCCGTCCCTCCCGCACGGCAGGCCCGGCACGTCGCGATCGTGCACGGCCCGCCGCGATGCCTCTACGGCCATTCACGCCGCTACCTCGCCGCCGAGCCGCCTCCGCTGCGCCCGTTGCTCCGCGCCGCCCTCCCTCTGCTCAGGAGCGAGTACCGCCGCCGCCTGCGCGCGCCCCACCGGAGGATCACCGTCTCGCACTGGTCCGCCGGGCGGCTCGAGGAGATCCACGGGGTCCCCTGGGAGGTTGTTCACTCGCCGATCGACTCCGCCCTGTTCACGCCACATCCGGCCGGCAGGAGATCCGGCGGGCCCGTGGTCATCAGCCACCGGATGGTTCCTCACAAGCACGTCGACATCCTGATCGACGCCGTCCGGGGGCTCGACGTCGAGCTCGTCGTCGTCGGTGGCGGCCCTTCCATCCCCGACCTGCGGGCCGCCGCGCCGCCCAACGTGCGCTTCACCGGCTGGGTGGAGGACCACGAGCTGCGAGACATCTACCGGGCCGCCTCGCTGTTCGTGAGCCCGACGGTGGAGGAGTTCGGCATCGCCCTGGGCGAGGCCCAGGCGTCCGGGCTGCCCGTGATCGCGCCCGCCGACGGGGGCGCCCGGGAGATCGTCCAGGAAGGCGTCACGGGCATGCTCCTGCCGCAGCTGACCCCGGAGACGCTGGGCCCGGCCATCGCCGCAGCGCGAGCGCGCGAGTGGGACTCGGACGCATGCCGACGCGCCGCCCTGCGCTTCACGCTGGAGCGCTTTATCGCGGGGATCGAAGACGTGCTGCGCGAGGAGGCGGAGAAGCTGCCTGACGCGGTGGCGCCCGAGCCCGAGCGCCGCCCCGCCTACGCCTGAGCCACCTCGAACAGGAGGCTCTCCAGCCGCTCCACCTGACCGCCGTCGAGCACCCGGGCGGCGGCCGCCCGGGCGCTCTCGCAGGC
>CAVXGW010000003.1:0-46351 GCA_963761505.1 uncultured Thermoleophilaceae bacterium | reverse complement strand
ACCGCGTCGAGCGCGGCGAGCACCGACGGCATCCGGTCGTGCCCAACCGCGCCGGGCGTGATCAGCCGCCCGCCCACGCCAAGACCGGAGGCGCGCGCACGCAGCCGCGCGACGCCGTCTCCCTTGCCGACCACCACGGCCTTGGCCGCGCCCGGCAGATCCGCCAGGCGTCCACCAGCTCCCCGTCCGTCTGCGGATCCCGCGACAGGGATTGCAGATGATCGAGCCTGCCATGCCCACCGCCGCTCCCCGTCGTGCAGGCCAAGGAGGGCACGCCCCAGGGCCGGAGTTGCCGCGCGGCGAGACTGGGAAAGGCCGACGCCCTCCGGGACCACGTGGACCGGGCGGCGCACGCCACGCTCGCGCAGGAGGGGCACGAAGCCCGGCACCCGACACAGGTGAGCACCGAGGCGCCGCGCCACCCCGTTCGCTCCACCACCTTCCTGTACGCGAGCCGCGGGCCGCGCGCGCCATGGGCGGCCAAGCTGCTCCGCCGCGAGGTCGCCCACCTCGAGGATCACCGGCACGCCGCGTAACCGGGCGAGGAGCGAGGGGAAGAGCTCGCGCGGGTTCGCGTCGTAAGCGCAGACCGCGTCCGGGCGGGCCGTGCTGGAAATCCTCCGCCACAGGCGCACGTGGCCGCGCGGACCCGCCGGGCGGTGCACCACCGAGCCCGCCAGGCGGGGCGCGGAGTGGCGCGCGACCTGGTGCGCGCGGCGGGCCATGAGGCCGCCGGGCGCCGACCGGCACAGGAGGAGCACTCGCCGCACGCCGAGAGGCTGTTGCGCCCGCGCCAGCAATCCATCGGCCGCGGCGGCGATGCCCGCCCGGTCGCCCAGGCTCGAGCTCCAGGCGCGCGAGCACGGACTCGGCGTCGAGAAGCAACTTTCGGCGGCCCTCCTCGACGCTCGCGGCGAACAGCCCCGCACGCGCGGCTGAGAGGAGGCCGTCGACGCCCTGCTCCTCGTGCGTACGCCAGGCCCGGTGCTCGGCGACGGCGCGGCCGGCGGTATGCCGTGCCGAGAACCCAGGCAGCTCCGGAAAGGCGGCCTCGGCACGCCCGTCGAACAGCGCGAGCGGTACCGGATCCGTGGCGGCGCACTTGAGCGAGCGCATGACCGGCCTGAAGCGGGCGAACGACACGCGCGACCCGGGTGGCTCGAGGGCCGGCAGGACCGCGATCGACCCCGCCTGCAGCGCCGGCCACGGCCCGCGCGGGTGTGCGCGCAGCGCGGCCGCCACCGAACCCGGGTCACCCGGGTCGCCGGGCACCGCCACGACGCGGTCATCCAGGCAGCCGGGTAGGACGATCCCTTTCCAGTCGGCAAGAGGCCGCGGCCCGGCCGGGTCGCCGTCATCCTCGCCCACGAGCGCCACCGTTACCGAGCCCGCGCCCGCCGCGAGCGCCGCCATGCGGTCCGCCATCAGCTCCGAGAAACGAGCGAGCCCGCCCAGCGCCGCGGTCAGGTCGGGCGGATCGCGCCTTCCCAGGCGGGCGTCGGCGTCGATGGCCCGCCGTAGCCACCGCTCCTCGGCGGGCGCCACCTCGAGCGCCCGCCGAAGGGCCGCCGGGCGCGCCGAGTGCCGCTCGCAGTGGACTAGCCAGAGCCATGCCCGGGCGGCGTCGGCCACGAGCTTGGCCGCCATATGGGGCGCGTAGGCACCGGCCGGATGCTTCACGAGCGCGAAGGCGTGACGCCAGAGCGAGCTCAGCTCCAGCCAGGCGATCGCCTCTCGCGGGACGTCCGCACGCACCGGCGGGCGCCGCTCCGGTCCGGTGAGCAAGCGCCAGGTGGAGGTGGGCTCGAACGGACCGGGGCGCGTGCGGAGCCAGGCCTCGTCGGGACCGGCCGGTGCCACGAGTGGCACCGGTGGCGGGTCGGCCGCCGGGGCGATCGAGGGCGCCGAGGCCACGGCCGCCGCCAGCTCGGACTGCTCCGCGAATCGCACGTCCACGTGGCGGGCGAGCCACGGAAGCCGCCGGGCGGCGCGCTTCCAGCGAGCGCGCAGCTTCCGGTGACGCTCGCCCGGAGCGTCGTCGTCGGGGACGACGACGAACAGGTCGAGGTCCGAGAGCCCCGGCACGGGCTCCCCTTCGCCGAACGAGCCCTGCGCGTAGAGGGCGCTACCGGGCGGAGGTCGTAGCCAGGCGAACACCGTCCGCGCGACCGCCCGGTGCGCCGCCAGCCACGCGCCGCCGAGCGAGCCACGACCGCTGCGCACGGCGGCCGCACGCAGCACCCCGCCTCTAGCATCACCGCGCATGCGTGTCCTCGTGGTCGGGCCACTCGGCCTCGACTCCCTCGCCGACAACGTGCTCGCGTCGCTGCGGGACCTCGGCCACGACGGCCGCGGCGTCGAGACGTGGACCGCAGGTTCGCGCCTGGTCTCGTCCACGCAGGAATCGCAGCCGCTGCCTTACCTCGGCGGGTTCCAGGTGCACGCCGTGAACGAGCTGGAACGGCGCCCGTCCGTCGCCGCGCGCCTGCAGGCCGGCGTGGTCGCCGCGGCGGAGGAGCACCGGCCCGATCTCACGGTGGTGTTCGACCGCCGTCTGGCGGTGCCGCTGGTGCCGCGGCTGCGCGCGGCCGCGAATGGCGCCCCGGTGGTGCTGTGGTACACGGACGGCCTGCGCCAGATCGGCCGTGAGGCGCACCTGCTGGGCGGCTACGACGCCGTCTTCTGCACCGACCTGGGGCTCACCGAGCGCTACCGGGAGCTGCGCGGCCTGAACGCGCACCTGCTGCCGGAGGCCTGCAACCCCCGCTGGCACCGCCCGCCGGAGGACGGCGCGCCCGGCGACGCCGGTCCTGCCGTGCTCGTGCTCGGCAGCGTGTACACCAGCCGCTTCCTGCTTCTGCGGCGGCTCGTAGCGGCAGGGGTCGAGATCGACCTGCGCGGCGGCCATGTGAGCCGGGTGATCCCACGCGACCCCGGCGTCCACGCCGCCCGCCGTGGGGGCATGCTCGTCCGGGCCGATAAGGCGAGCGCCTTCCGCCGCGCGGCCGTGGTGCTGAACGACGTGAACTCGGCCGAGACGACCCACCTCAACCTCCGTCTGTTCGAGGCGGCGGCATCCGGCGGCGCGGTGCTCACGGAGTGGCGGGACGGGCTGCCCGAGCTGTTCGAGCCGGGACGCGAGGTGCACGCCTATCGCACCTTCGATCAACTCCTGGAGGGAATCCGCATGCTCCAGTCCGACCCGGCAGCAGCCCGAGCGGCCGGAGATGCCGCCTCGGCGCGCGCCCACGCCGAGCACACCTACGCCCACCGCTTCACGACCATGCTCGAGGTGCTCGGACTGGGTTGAGCCCACTCCGCGCCACGATAGAGTCGTCGCGTGACGGGGGATCCCCTCGATGACGGCCACGGCCTGACGATCGTCAACGAACAGCTGGCCGAGCTCGGCGGCGCCGAGCGGTTGGTCGCGGCCCTGCGAGATCGGTTCCCGCGGGCGCTGTTGATGGGCCCGAGCTTCCACACCACCAACCTTCCCGGCGGCACGCCGGCTGACTGGAGCGACCCCGTCCGGCTCGTGGGGTCCGGCGGCCGGCGCAACCCCTTCCTCGCGCCGCTGCACGCGCGCCGGCTCGCCCGCGAGGACCCGGTGCCCGGCCTGCTGCTCACGATGGGGAACAACTCCTGGGCGCACGCCGTCCCTCCCGCACGGCAGGCCCGGCACGTCGCGATCGTGCACGGCCCGCCGCGATGCCTCTACGGCCATTCACGCCGCTACCTCGCCGCCGAGCCGCCTCCGCTGCGCCCGTTGCTCCGCGCCGCCCTCCCTCTGCTCAGGAGCGAGTACCGCCGCCGCCTGCGCGCGCCGCACCGGAGGATCACCGTCTCGCACTGGTCCGCCGGGCGGCTCGAGGAGATCCACGGGGTCCCCTGGGAAGTTGTTCACTCGCCGATCGACTCCGCCCTGTTCACGCCACATCCGGCCGGCAGGAGATCCGGCGGGCCCGTGGTCATCAGCAGCCGGATGGTTCCTCACAAGTACGTCGACGTCCTGATCGACGCCGTCCGGGGGCTCGACGTCGAGCTCGTCGTCGTCGGTGGCGGCCCTTCCATCCCCGACCTGCGGGCCGCCGCGCCGCCCAACGTGCGCTTCACCGGCTGGGTGGAGGACCACGAGCTGCGAGACATCTACCGCGCCGCCTCGCTGTTCGTGAGCCCGACGGTGGAGGAGTTCGGCATCGCCCTGGGCGAGGCCCAGGCGTCCGGGCTGCCCGTGATCGCGCCCGCCGACGGGGGCGCCCGGGAGATCGTCCAGGAAGGCGTCACGGGCATGCTCCTGCCGCAGCTGACCCCGGAGACGCTGGGCCCGGCCATCGCCGCAGCGCGAGCGCGCGAGTGGGACTCGGACGCATGCCGACGCGCCGCCCTGCGCTTCACGCCGGAGCGCTTTATCGCGGGGATCGAAGACGTGCTGCGCGAGGAGGCGGAGAAGCTGCCTGACGCGGTGGCGCCCGAGCCCGAGCGCCGCCCCGCCTACGCCTGAGCCACCTCGAACAGGAGGCTCTCCAGCCGCTCCACCTGACCGCCGTCGAGCACCCGGGCGGCGGCCGCCCGGGCGCTCTCGCAGGCCTCGGGCCACGTGTGCGGCCGGGTGAGGCCCGCGACCCTCCGCGCCCATTCCCGCGCCGGCGCGTCCGGCTCTACCAGCCCCTCGGGCGGGACGAAGCCGGGCAGCCCTCCCACCGCGCTCGCCACGACCGGCACTCCCGCGGCCAGCGCCTCGAACGCCACCCTGCCGAACGGCTCGGGCCAGAGTGAGGGCACCAGCAGCGCCGCCGCCCCGTTCAGCAGCTCGGTCGTCGGGGCGTCGGCGAGCCGCACATTCGGCAGGCGCGCGAGCGAATCGCGCCGGCCCTGGAGGCCGGCCTGTGTCACCCGCACCTCCCGGGGCGCGAGCGCCTCCGCGATCGGAAGGACCAGGTCCACCCCCTTGTTGTGGCTCCAGCGCGCCGGGGACATCACCGCATGGCCGCCGGCCCGCGCAGAGCGCTCCGGCACGGCAGGGCGCCGAAGCGCCCCCGGCGCCACAGTGGCGTCGCGGCCACTCCACTCCCTGCACGCCCCCGCCACCGCGTCTCCCACGGCCACGACCGCCGCCGCCCCGGCCACCGCCGCGTCCTGGGCGGCGCGCGCCTCGAGCATCGCCGCGCGCTCGGGTGGAGCGAGCGCCGCGGACGCCGGGCAGCTCGCGCAGTCGCGTGCCGGCGCGCAGTCCGAGCCCGCGTCGAACGCGTGCTTGCAGAGGGACTCGTAGCTGGGCAGCACGAGCACGCCCGGCACGCCGGCGACCTTCGCCGCGGCCAGCGCGGTGGGGGCGCCGTGGAGCTGGGCCACCACGATGTCGGGGCGACGGCGCTCGATCTCCCCGGCCACCGCGGCGCCGAGCGCCTCCCGCCGGCGCGCCTTGGTGCGCCAGTAGCCCTCGGCCGGAGGCGGTGCGCCGCTGGCCGATCCCTCGACCCCGCGCGGGAGAGCGTCCACCCGCCAGGCCGCGGGCTCCCCGCCGTCAAGCCACGCCGCCCGCACGTCGTGGCGCGGAGTCAGCGCCTCCAGCAGCTCCAGCGCCCACATCTCGGCGCCCCCGACCGGGGGCACGAGCGACTCGGCGGCGAAGAGGAGGTCCAGGCGGCGTGCCACGGCGCCGCTCAATCCTCAGCCCGCCTCACGCTCGGCGTACAGCGCCAGCGCGTAGCGGCCGGCCGGATGCGCGCGCGCCCTGTTGACGAGAGCGGCGATGTGCGGCGGCAGCTCCTCGGGCTGGGGCAGCGGCGTTCCGTAGACGGGCGGCACCAGCACGCTGGCCGTGAGCGCTCCGAACGTCAGGTCCGCCGCGGTGAACCGCTCGCCGCACAGATGGGGGCGGCCGTCGGACAGCAGCTCCGCCACGT
The DNA here is from genome assembly GCA_963761505.1 of uncultured Thermoleophilaceae bacterium. GTDB lineage: Bacteria > Actinomycetota > Thermoleophilia > Solirubrobacterales > Thermoleophilaceae > JAAYBF01. The sequence goes on along the minus strand of CAVXGW010000003.1, from coordinate 40,445 downwards.
GGTCGAACTCACGCCAGACCGCCGCCTCGTCCTCCCTCTCGATCCCCGGCCGGATGCCCAGCTCCCGGCCCGCCCAGCGCGCGGCGAGCGGGAACCCGATGCGCATCGCGCGGTCCTCCCAGCGGGGAACGCCCGCGTTGTTGAACCGCAGCATCAGGTCGCGCTCGGCGAGCATGTTCACGTACATCAGGCGCCGGCCGCGCGGCCCGAGCCCCTCGTCCAGCCGGCGCGACAGCCGCTCCACCTCGGCGCGCTCCCGCGGGTCGCCGGGGAACAGGCGCCGCTCGGGCGGGATGCGCCGATCCACCCAGGCGAGGATCTCCGCCGACTCGCCGATCGAGCCGTCGGGCGTGACCAGCACCGGCGTGGTGCCGTGTCCGCCCGCACGGCGCGAGGCGAAGCGGTGGATGCCCTGCACGTGGCGCTCCTCCCGGTATTCGATCCCGGCCCGCTGGAGCGACCACCGCGCCTTCTCGCAGTAGTGGCTGATCGGGATCGTGACGAGCCGGAGCACGCGCGTGGGAGCCTACGCGCCGAAGCCGAGACGGCGCCTGAGCGCCGGGAAGCGGCGCTCGGGCCGCTGAAGCGAGTCGACCGTCTGTGGCTCGAGCGCGTCGAGGTGGGTGGCGAGCGCGAGGAAGACCTGGGCGGTGGTGAGCGCGTCGCCGTCGGCGGTGTGCGGACGGTGCGACCGGCACGCCGAGCTCGTCCGGCCAGCGGCCCCAGGCCGATGGTCTCCGGAACGCGCCGGCCGCGGCGGCGCAGCAGCTCCGCGCCCAGCCGCGCCGTATCCACGAACGGGTTGGCCAGCTCCAGCTCGCGATCGGCGAGCGCGGCCTCCAGGAAGCCCCGCTCCACGGAGGCCACATGCGCGATCAGGACCGTGCCCGACGATCGCATCCAGCAGCTCGTCGAGGGTCTCGGACAGGGCGGGCGCATCGGCCAGGTCGGACTCCATCAGCCCGTGGATCACGATCGTCTCGGCGTCCGGCATCCGGCGCGGGCGGACCAGCCGGTGGCGGAGCGTCGCCCGCCCGCAGCCTTCCGCCGGCGATCGGCAGCGGCGGCCCACGAGACGATCTCGTCGCGCCGCCGGGTCGAGGCCGGTCGTCTCCAGGTCGACGGCGCAGTAGACTCGCCGTCCCGCCACGGCGTGCCGGAGCGCCGGGTAGCCCCTCATGCGCTCCAGGTCAATTCGCCGGCCAGGCGCTTCTGCACCGAGGCGACGGCGCGGAACGCTTCCCTGCAGGTAGCGGCGCGTGAGCGTGTTGAGGGCCTTCGGGTCGAGGTGGTCGTCCGGCGTCCGGCCCGCCTCGAGCTGGTGCACCTGGTGCTCGAGCCGCAGGGCGGCGAACAGGTCGTAGGCCTCCTCGAGCGTCCTGGCGTCGATCCTCCCGCAGCGTCCCGGCATCGGCCGCGGCACGCAGGCGCTCGAGCGTCGACGTGACCGTTGCCCCGGCCGCGAGCGCGGCGTAGCGGGCGATGTCCACGATCGGGACCAGCCCGCCCCGCTTGATGTCGAAGTGCCCGCCGTGCTCACCGGAGCTCTCGACCACGATGTCCTTGAGGAACCCGGTGGGCGGCTTGTCGGCCAGCGCCAGCCTGAGCATCGGCCGCAGCACGCGCGAGCGCCCGCCGGCCCCTGCAGCGGCGCCGAGCGCGCCGAAGGCGCCAGCCGGGCCCGACACGGCGCGGCTGTCGAGCACGATCGAGAGCGCCATCACCACGTTCGGGTCCCCGGGGCGGGCCAGCCAGCGCTCGATCGTCCGCTCCCACTCGGCCGCCGACTGCGCGGCGAGCGAGCCCGACGCGGTCACCCCATGGGTGTCGGACTCCCAGCCCGTGGCCCTCAGCGTCTCGAGCACCTGGTCGGCGACCGCGTGCATGTAGCGCTCGTGGTCCGGACCGCCCTCTCCGTCCCACACGATGCCCGAGTCGATGTCGGAGGAGGGAACCGCCTCGCGCCTTCCATGGCTGCCCAGCGAAAGCCAGGCGAACTCGGCCGGCGGCGGTCCCACCGACTCCATGGTCAGGTCGATCGTGCGGCGGATCAGCGCATCGGCCACCACCGAGATCACGGCGCTGATCTGCGCCGGCGGCAGCTCGAACTGGTGCAGGCCGATGAGCGTGGGATTGAGGCGGCGCGCGGCGCGGCGCAGCTCCTCGACGTCCTTGGCGTCGGCGATCGCGCGGCGCAGCACGAACAGGGTGCGGGTCTCGGCGGCCAGCAGGTCGAGGTCGCTGATCACACCGAGCACCTCGCCTCGGGCCGAGAGCACCGGCAGGTGGCGGATGCCGTGGTCGAGCATCGCGAGCAGCACATCGGCCCCGTTCGACTCGGTCCCGACGGTCACCACCGGCGTGCTCACCACCTCGCTGACCGGAGTGTCGTAGGGCAGGCCCTCGGCCACGACGCGGGAGCGCAGATCCTTGTCGGTCACGATGCCCATCGCTCGCCGCCGTCCAGGCGCACGAGCACCGAGCTGGCGCCGGCCTCGGTCATCCGGCCGGCGGCGTCCGCGGAGCGAGGTGTCCGGCTCGCAGGTGAGCGGCTGCTCGCGGATCAGCGCGCGGCACGGCTGCTGCGCGAGGTCGAACCCGCTCACGTCGGCGGCCACCACCGGTCCCGGCTTGGGGCGGCCGAGCAGCGAACGGGCCAGGTAGCGCAGACCCCAGGGGCGGGTCAGCAGCGGAAGCACGTCCTCCGCCGCGAGCGCGTAGCAGAGCGAATCCTCGTGCGCGCGGGCCTCGAACCCGGTCGGCAGGCCGGAGACCATCGACGGGTGGCCGAACAGCTCGCCCTCGCCGACCAGGTCCAGCACGCGGCCGTGGTCCACGAGCTCGACCGCGCCGCGGCGAACCACGTGCACCTCGTCCTGCGGGCGCTCGCCCTGCTTGAAGATCGTGGTCCCCGCGGTGAAGAACTCGACCTCCACACGCTCCGCGAGCCGGTCGATGTCGGCCCGGTCGAGGTGGCTGAACGGGTCGTGCTCGGCCAGGAACTCCGCGATGTCGCGCATGCCGAAGCGATTATCTGCCCATAAGCTCCCCCGATGGCAACCGCGGCAGATAGACCACATGACGTCGTCCTCTTCGGGGCCACCGGGTTCACCGGCGGGCTGACGGCGGACTACCTCGCGCGCAACGCGCCGGCCGAGTGCCGCTGGGCGCTGGCGGGCCGCAACCAGGGCAAGCTCGAGGCGCTGCGATCGCGGCTGGCCTCGGTGAACGGGGCCTGTGCCGACCTCGAGCTGCTGCGCTGTGACGTCGAGGAACCGGCATCGCTGCGGGAGGTCGCCGAGTCCACGCGCGTGGTGATCACCACCGTGGGCCCCTACATCAACTACGGCGAGCCGCTGGTGGCCGCCTGCGCCGAGGCGGGCACCGACTACACCGACCTGACCGGGGAGCCGGAGTTCGTCGACCTCATGTACGTGCGCCATCACGCGCGCGCGGTCGAGACCGGTGCGCGGCTGGTGCACGCCTGCGGGTTCGACTCGATCCCGCACGACCTGGGTGCCCTCTACACCGTCGAGCAGCTCCCGGAGGGCGTGCCGATCGACCTTCGCGGCTTCGTGACCGCGGGCGGCAAGCCCTCGGCCGGCACGTTCCACTCCGCGATCACCGGCTTCTCCCGCGTGCGCGGTATGAACAGGGTCGCGAGCGAGCGCAAGCAGATGGAGCCACGCCCGGCAGGCCGGCGGGTGCAGGGCAACAAGGCCAAGCCCTACCGCGACTCCGACGTGGGCGCCTGGGCGCTGCCGCTCCCCACCATCGACCCGCAGGTGGTGATGCGGTCGGCGCGCGCGCTCGAGCGCTACGGCCCGGACTTCACCTACGGCCACTTCGCCGCGGTGAAGCACCTGCCGGTCGCGCTGGCGGGCGTGGCCGGCGTGGCCTCACTGTTCACCCTGGCCCAGATCCCGCCGGCGCGCGACTTCCTGCTCGGCCGGATGGAGTCGGGTGACGGCCCGTCGCCGCAGGAGCGTGCGAAGGGCTGGTTCAAGGTGAGGTTCGTCGGCAAGGCCGGTGGCGAGAAGGTGACCACCGAGGTGTCGGGCGGCGACCCCGGTTACGGCGAGACGTCGAAGATGCTCGCCGAGGCGGCCCTGTGCCTGGCCCACGACGACCTGCCCGAGACCGCGGGGCAGGTGACGACGGCGGTGGCGATGGGCGGCACGCTGAGGGAACGGCTGGAGCGGGCCGGGATCGCATTCAGGACCTAGAACGGGACTCGCCCGCGCCGCGGGAGCGGCGCGGGCTAGTCCCCGTGGGCCGGGTCGGTCTAGCGGCCCGAGATGGACGCTGCGGTCGAGGCCTCGTCGGGGCCGGCGTGCCGTGGCGGCGCCTGATCCGACAGGGAGGCAGCAACGCTGCTCTCGTCAGGCCCGCTCGAGCTCTGGGACGGCGACCCGCCGACGGCGGACGCGATCCGGCTCTCGCTGGACCCGGTCTCGGTCGAGCTGACCGGCACGGAAGCGGCGCTCACCGCCGCGGCGATCGAGCTCTCGCTCGGGCCGGTCGACGGACGTGAGCCGACGCTGGCGGCCACGCCGGTCTCCTCGGGGCCACCATCGGACCGCAGGCTGGGCTGCGACGGCGCGCTCACCGACGTGGCGTCGTCGGTCGAGTCGTTGCCGATCGCCAGGATCAGCACCACGGCGCCGGTGGCGACGAGGGCGAGGAGCGCTCCGAGCCACATGGTGCGCCGGGAGACATGGAAGTGAGACGAGATTCTGGGGTGGGAGAGATGGGACATGACCGACCTCCTGGGGTGGTGGTGAGTGATCGACGGCAGCATCCGCCCACCCGCTTTCAAAACGCCTGCAGCGCGGTAACAGCCGCGTTAGGATCGGCACGCGGCCGGGAGGATTGACACAGGAGAAGGCATGAGCACGCTGGCCACGCTTGAGTCGCAGTTCACCGGCGAGTTGATCCGCCCGGACGACCCCGGCTACGACGAGGCCCGAAACGGCTTCAACGGGGCGATCGACAAGCGCCCCGCCCTGATCGCGCGCTGCGCCTCTCCGGCCGACGTGCAGGCCGCTCTGGCCCACGCTCGTGAGCACCACCTGGTCGTGGCCGTCCGCGGCGGCGGCCACTCCACCGCCGGGCATTTCACGTGCGACGACGGGATCGTGATCGACACCGGCCCGATGAAGAAAGTGGAGATCGACGTGGAGGCCCGGACCGGGCGCTTCGGCGCCGGGCTGACCTGGGGCGAGTTCGACGCGGCCACCCAGGAGCACGGGCTGGCCGTGACCGGCGGGCGCGTGACCCACACCGGCGTCGCCGGCCTGACGCTGGGAAGCGGCTCGGGCTGGCTCGACCGCAAGTACGGGATGACCTGCGAGAGCCTGATCTCCGCCGAGGTGGTGACCGCCGACGGCCGCATCGTGCGCGCGGGCGAGGGGGAGCACGCCGAGCTCCTCTGGGGGCTCAAGGGCGGCGGCGGCAACTTCGGCGTGGTCACCGAGTTCGAGTTCCGCCTCCACCCCGTCGGCCCGATCGTCTACGCGGGCATGATCCTGCACCCGCGCTCGGCCGCGCCGGAGCTGCTGCGCTTCTACCGCGACTTCATGTCGCAGGCGTCCGACGACGTGGGCGGCGGCGTGGCCCTGATCACGGCGCCGCCGGAGGACTTCGTGCCCGAGGAGGCCAGGGGAAAGCCCGCAACGGGCCTGATCCTGCTCTACATGGGCGACCCCCAGGAGGGCGAGGAGGTGCTGCGCCCGCTGGTGGAATGGGGCGACCCGATCCTGAAGATGGTCCAGCCCATGCCTTACGTGGCGGTGCAGCAGCTGATCGACGGCGGGAACCCGTGGGGCATCGGCGAGTACTTCAAGATCGACTACCTGCGCGAGCTGCCCGACGAGGCGATCGACGCGGGGGTGGCCAAGGCGTCCGAGACCGGCTCGCCCTTCACGCAGGTGATCTTCTCGCCGCTGGGCGGGGCGCTGGACCGCACCGACCACAGCGCGATGGCGCTGGAGATCCCGGAGTGCAAGTGGTTCTACTTCTGCCTGGCGATGTGGATGGACCCCGCCGGCGCCGACCACGAGAGGAGCTGGGCGCGCGCCTTCATGGACACGATGCGCCCATGGGCCGTCGACAAGGCGCCGCCCAACTTCATCACCGAGGACGAGCCAGGGGCGCGGCTGCGCGAGTCCTACGGAGAGGAGAAGTTCGCGCGCCTGGTGGCGCTCAAGGACTCCTACGACCCGGACAACGTGTTCAGGCTCAACCAGAACATCCCGCCGAGCGGCTAGGACCCGGCTAGCTACCCCCTACGGCTGGGGGACGATGCGGATGTAGGGCTTGGGGGATTCCCAGCCGTCGGGGTATTTCTCGCGTGCGTCGTCGTCGGAGACCGAGCCGGCGATGATCACGTCGTCGCCCTCTTTCCAGTTCACCGGGGTCGCGACCTTGTGCTTGGCGGTCAGCTGGAGGCTGTCGATCACGCGCAGCACCTCGTCGAAGTTGCGCCCGGTGGTCATCGGGTAGACGAGGATCAGCTTGATCTTCTTGTCGGGGCCGATCACGAACACGTTGCGCACGGTCTGGTTGTCGGCCGGGGTGCGCTCGGTTGGGTCACCCGAGACGTCGGCGGGGAGCATCCCGTACAGCTTTGACACCTGGAAGTCGGGGTCGCCGATCATCGGGTAGTTGGGCGCTGTGCCCTGGGTCTCCTCGATGTCCTTCGACCACTTCTCGTGGTTGTCGATCGGGTCGACCGAGAGCCCGATGATCTTCACCCCGCGGCGGTCGAACTCGGGCTTGGCGTTCGCCATATAGCCCAGCTCGGTCGTGCACACCGGCGTGAAGTCACGCGGGTGGGAGAACAACACCGCCCACGAATCACCGATCCAGTCGTGAAAGCTGACCTTCCCCTCGGTCGTCTCCGCCTCGAAATCCGGCGCCGTATCACCAATCGTCAAAGACATAATCGTTCCCTTCTGGTCCGCTGCGAGCCTGCGGTTGAGTCTAGTCGCCGTGTGGTTCAGCGCGCGCGAAGCAGCCGCGCCCTGCGGCGCGCCGTGGCGGTGGCGCCATCGCCGTCGCTCACCGTGAAGGTGAGCCGCACGCGCCGGCCCCTGCGCGCGTGGCGGCGCAGCACCCGCCGGCCGGAGCGGTTCAGCCGCAGCCGCACGCGCCGGCTACCCGCGGCCATCTTCACGCGGCCCGCCGCCAGGGTCCGCCGCCGCGCGCCGCGGCCGGAGGCGATCGTGGCCTTCACCACGCACTCCTTCACGTCCCCGCCCCGCGCCGTGCAGCGGGTGAGGTAGCGCTTGCGGCGCGCGCGCATCCGCCTGCTCGCCTTGCCGCGCACGCCCAGCGGCGTGCAGTCGCGCGAGCGCACCGTGCCGCGACCGGGCTCGAGGTAGATCGGGCTGGACACGGTCTCGATCGTCTGCCCCCGGGTCACCTGAAGGCGATAGCGCCCCGGCTCGGTGGCGGTGAACGCATACGCGAAGTCGTCGCCGGCCACCGGCACGGCGCGAAAGGCCTGGCCGTCCTTGACCACGTTCAGCGTCCGGCCGGGGCCGCGCAGCACCCTCACCGAGAACGCCGCCGAGCTCGCCCTCACGGTGTCGCCGAAGGTCGCGGCGGCGCCACGGAAGCCGGGCGGCCGGGCGTCCATACGCACGTCGGGCCCGCCGGCGCCGGTCACCTTCGCGTAGGTGTGGCCGGCCTCCACGCCGCATTCGACGGCCGTCTCGGACAGCTCCTCGGCCAGCACCGCCGTGGAGCCGATGCCGATCGGCGACGAGGTGGGGCCGGACGTCTCACCCGCGTCGTGGGAGTCGCTCACCCCCAGCGCGGCGATCCGGGAGCCCTCCGCCAGCCGCCGCTCCCAGAAGTCGATCGCCGTGACCGTGAACGGGTTCGGCCCCTGGCCGCCCAGTCCGGCGGGGCCGGTGGCGACCTCGATCCCGTCGACGTTCGAGTAGCCGGTCTGGTCGGGCGGATAGCTCCACGAGCAGCCGCGGCAGAGGTTGGCGAACGCGGGAACCTCGCTGGGGAAGATCGTGGGGTGGTTGACCTGCGTGAAGCCACCGGCGCGCTTGACCTCGCGCAGGATCTCCGAGGCCCCGCGCGCGGGGCGGCGCAGGGTGAGAGCGCCCAGCCGGCCGTCGGCGCCTATCGCGCCGATGTAGACCGCCCCCGTCCGGTGGTCCACGTACCGCCCGCTGCCGTGATTCATCATGTGGCCGCGGAAGGTGGTGACCTCGGCTCCGCGGATGATCAGCTTGCCCGGGTAGTCGCCCTGGAAGGCGCCGATCTCGCCCCACGCGCTGTCGGTGTTGTGGTCGGTGAGCGAGAGGAAGTCCAGCCCGGCGCCACCGGCGCCGAGGGAGCGGAAGCCGAAGTCGAACGCCTCCTTCATCGTCGCTCCGCCCTCGGAGTGGTTCCCGTGCACGTGGAAGTCGCCCAGGTACCAGCCGCGCCCGCGGCGGGCCGGGGCGGTGCGGTAGGCCGCCGCCCGGTATGGCTGGTCGGCGAAGCCCGGGTCCTGGATCAGGTCGATCTCGACCCGGAACGCGACCTTGCCGTCCAGGTCGCCCTGTGACTGGCTCACCACCGCGGCAACCGGCAGCTGCACGGCCCACTCCCCGGGCTTGATCGGCCCCGGCCTCATGCTGCGGGTGGTTCCGCCGGGCACCCCATGGCGGTCCTCGGACAGCGTGACCTGCGGCCGCCCGCTCTCGCCCTCCCGCCTCGCCGAGCCGCTCGAGCCCCTGAACTCGCGCTCACCCCACAGCCCACCGGGCCGCCGCGGGCCGTAGACGTCCAGGTCGAGGGTGTGCTTGAGCTGCGCGGACACCGGCGTCTCGGGCTGGTCGTGGCAGAAGCGGATCCGCACGGCCGTCTGGCCCGCCGGCACCTGGAACGGCAGCAGCACGTAGCTGCCCTGGAGCGAGCTGGCGAACTCCCCCGTGACCACCCGATCCGGGTTGGCGAGCCCACAACCGGTGGGCGCCGCAGCGTTCGCCGCCGGCGCCAGGAAGAGTGCGGCGAGCAATGTGGCAGCGAGGCCCCGCGCGACTGTCACGCCGCGAGTGTAGGTCTAGGTCAGGGGTGCCTGTGCTATCCGGGTGCTAAAGGGCACGCACCAGATCACCACGCTGTTGTACCGCTCGAGGTCGAGCCCGGCGGGGATGTCGTACTGCTGGTCGCCCTTGTTGCCCTTGAGGTCGGCGATCTCCTTGAAGTCGCCCAGGTCGTCGCTGTCGCTCTTGCCGGCGTGCAGGTAGACGCGCAGGTCGCCCGCACCCGGATCGACGTCGAACTCGCTGAACGTGACCACGCGGCCCCCCTTGGCCAGTTCGATCACGGCTCGGCCTTGCCCTCGCCGCGATGGCCGCTCTCGCCGTGAAGGTGCCGCTCAGCACCTGAACATTCCGCGGCGCGGGCTTGCTCCTGCGGCTCTGACGTCTGAGGCCGGACGTCTGACCTCGGCGCCGCGGTGACGATGTCCTCGTCGACGGTGTTCCCGCGCGTCACGACGAACGCCGTGACGATCGAGGCCACCGCCGCCAGCGCGAGCGTCGCCCGCACGGGCGTGCGCAGGTCGGGGTTCTGCTTGAGCACGAACTTGCCCAGCAGCGAGCTCATGACCAGCCACCAGAGGACGCCCGCGCCGATCGCCACCTTCCCGCCGGTGGGCACGCTCGCGATCGCGAGAAACGCGCCGCCCGGGATGACGACGAGCGCGCCGACCACGGCCAGGATCTTCAGCCCGAGCGGGGTCCTGTGCTCCATCAGCGCACAGTGTTGCTGACGGCGCGAGCGTTACAAGCGCGTCTTGTTCTCGGCGTGAATGGCGCGCTGGGCCTTGGTGTCGCGGCCCCGGGGCAGTGCGTCGTCGCCGCGCTCCAGCGCATCGAGGTAGCCCGCGTCCTCGCCGATCAGCTCCAGCGCCCGCTCGGGCGTGTGCGGGGTGCCGTGACCGGGCACGATCACGTCCGCACGCTCGACGAGGCCGGCCAGGCGAGCGAGCGTGCCGCGGTAGGCCGGCAGGTCGCCGCTCTCGTGCATCCAGGGGATCTCCACGTCGGACACGTAGTCGCCCACGCACAGGACGCCCAGCCACGGCGCGAAGACCGCCATCCCGTCCTCCACGTGCCCCGCGGTCGGATGCAGCTCCAGCTCCTCCTCGCCGAGGCCGAGCTTGCCGGGCACGGGCAGCGACTGAGCCTGGCCCAGGGCGAGCGGCCGCGGGCGGATCACGTAGGTGTCGGAGTCCTCGTCGCGCAGCTCGCGCTGGGCCTCGCCCGGCTTCTCCCTGATCCGCGCCATGGTGCTCTCGGCCACACCCAGCGACATCCCGGGGAACGCGAACGGCCCGAGCAGGTGGTCGAAGTCACCGTGGGTCGCCAGCAGCGCCGAGGGCTCGAAGCCCGACTGCGCCAGCACGGTGGGAAGCAGCTCCAGCTCGTCCGGGAAGTACGGCGAGTCGATCAGCATCGTCTCCCCGCCCGCGCGAATGGCCGTGGCGGTGGTCTGCCACATCAGGCTCGTGACCACGACCGCGTCCTCGTGGACCGAGACCGCTTTCACCCGCGGTTAGACCGCCTTCAGCAGCTTCGCCGCGTCCCGGAAGCTCTTGACCTCCGCGGTCGCCTTCTTCTGGCCCGACTCGAGCTTCTGGCCGTGGCGGTTCACCCAGATCACCGCCACCTTCTGCTTCACACAGGGCTCCACGTCGGTGTGGTAGCCGCTGGCGATGTGGACCCAGTTCTTCTTGCGCTTCTCGATCCGGCGCGCGCACTCCTTGAAGTGGGCCTCGTCGGGCTTGTAGCTTCGCACCTGCTGGGCGGTCACCACCAGGTCGAAGTCCGTGCGGAAGTGGCGCCTGGTGGCGCCGAGCAGCTTGTCGTCGATGTTCGACAGGATGCCGGTCTCGTACTTCTTGGCGAACCGCTCGAGCTGCGCGTTGGTCTCGCGAAACGGCAGCCAGCGCGGCACGCTGTCCGGCAGGAACTGGGCGCGCGAGGACTCGAGCTCCCAGCTCAGCTCACCGGCCACCTTCACCGCCGTGCGGCGCAGCACCTCCGCGTACAGCTCGTACGACCCGCTCTGGATCTCGTGCTGGACCTCGATGAAGCGGGGGATCAGCACATCACGGTCGATCGTGAAGCCGTCCCGGTCCGCCTCCTTCTGAAATGCCTCGTATACCCCGGTCTCCCAGTCGATCAGGGTTCCGTAGCAGTCGAAGGTCACGAACTGGATGTCCTTGGGCAGCGGCACGGCGGGGCATATTACGCGGGCGGTCATATAGCCTGCCCCGCCGCCTCATGGACCTACTCGAGTACCAGGGCAAGCAGCTCTTCGCCAAGCACGGGGTTCCCGTACCGGAGGGCAGGCCCGCAAGGACCGTCGATGAGGCGGTCGCCGCCGCCGAGGACCTCGGCTATCCCTGCGTGATCAAGGCGCAGGTGCTGATCGGCGGGCGCGGCAAGGCGGGCGGCATCAAGCTGGCGCAGAGCGCCGAGGAGGCGCGCGAGCACGCCGACGCGATCCTCGGCATGGACATTCGCGGCTTCACGGTGCACGAGCTGTACGTGGAGCAGGCCAGCGAGATCGACGAGGAGTACTACGCGGCGTTCGTGTTCGACCGCTCCGCGAAGAAGCCGATGGCCATGTTCTCGCGCATGGGCGGCATGGACGTGGAGGCCGTGGCCGAGGAGGACCCCGAGGCCATGCGCACGCTGCACGTTGACCCGCTGGTGGGCTTCCAGGACTTCCAGGGCCGTCGGCTGGCGTTCGAGGCCGGGATCGCGTCCGACGTGATCCGGCCGGTGGGCGCTCTCCTCTCCAAGCTCTACGACGCCTTCGAGGCCGAGGACGCGATGCTGGTGGAGGTCAATCCCCTGCTGGTGACCAAGTCACGCGAGGTGGTGGCGCTGGACGCCAAGGTCACGATCGACGGCAACGCGCTGTACCGCCACCCCGACACGGCCGAGTTCCGCAACGAGGCCGCCGAGGATCCGCAGGAGCAGATGGCTCACGAGCGTGGGCTCACCTACGTGAAGCTCGACGGGAACGTGGGCATCCTCGGCAACGGGGCCGGGCTGGTGATGTCCACGCTGGACGTGGTGGCGCAGGCGGGCGGCAAGCCCGCGAACTTCCTCGACGCCGGCGGCGGCTCCAAGGCCGAGGCGATCACCCAGGCGGTGGAGGTGATCCTCTCCGACGACAAGGTCACCGCCGTCCTGTTCAACATCTTCGGAGGCATCACCCGCTGCGACGAGGTGGCGCGCGGGTTGATCGAGGCGTTCGCTCAGATCGAGCCCGACGTCCCGTTCGTGGTGCGGTTGGATGGCACCAACGACCAGGAGGGGCGCGACCTGCTGGCGCAGGCGGACCTCCCCAACGTGCACACGGAGTCCACGATGCTCGGTGCCGCGAAGAAGGTCGTGGAGCTCGCAGGCTGATGTCCGTACTGGTGGATCAGGACACCCGGCTCTGCGTCTCCGGCATCACCGGCAGCGAGGGCACGTTCCACTCGCTGAACAACAAGCGCTACGGCACCCAGGTGGTGTCCGGCGTGACCCCGGGCAAGGGCGGGCAGGACGTGGACGGCATCCCCGTCTTCAACACGTTCCATGACGCCGTCGGGCAGACGGGCGCCAACACAGCGATGATCTTCGTGCCGCCGCGCTTCGCGGCCGACTCGATCCTCGAGGCCGAGGACGCCGGCATCGATCTGATCGTCGCGATCACCGAGGGCATCCCCGCCCACGACGAGCTGCTCGTGTACAACCACCTCAAGCGCGGCAGCTCGCGCCTGGTGGGCCCCAACTGCCCCGGCATCCTCTCGCCGGGCAAGGCCAACGTGGGCATCATCCCGGCGTCGTTCTTCAAGGAGGGCAACGTGGGCGTGGTTTCGCGCTCGGGCACGCTGACCTACCAGATCGGCTACGAGCTGGCCCAGAGCGGGTTCGGCAACAGCTCGATCGTCGGCATCGGCGGCGATCCCGTGCCGGGCTCGAGCTTCGTGGACGTCATCGAGCTGTTCCAGGCCGACGACCAGACCGAGCTGATCGTGCTCTCGGGCGAGATCGGCGGCGACGCCGAGGAACAGGCCGCGGAGTACATCGCCGAGCACGTGACCAAGCCCGTGGTGGCCTACATCGCCGGCTTCACCGCCCCGCCCGGCAAGACCATGGGCCACGCCGGCGCCATCGTGTCGGGCTCGAAGGGCACCGCCGCCGCGAAGGCCGAGGCGCTGGAGGGGATGGGCGTGCGCGTGGGCAGGACCCCGACGGAGGTCTCGGAGATCGCCGTCGACGTTCTGGGCGGCTAGACACCCCAAACTGGCGCATTGCCGCTGGCCCGGTTAGGGTGACGCCGCACGATCCGCACACGCTTGAGGGAGGCCGCCGAGATGAAGACCCGACACGCCCTGATCGCGCTCGCGCTTGCCGCAGCGCTGGGTATCGCCGCCTGCGGCGACGACGATGACGACTCGGGCGGCAGCAGCACCGGCAAGGCGGATCCGCAGTCGGGCAAGGCCATCTTCACGATCTCAGGGTCGGGCAAGAGCACCAAGGTGACCGGGCCGAGCGAGGCTCGCGCGGGCGTGCTCGAGCTCCAGCTCAAGAACGAGGCGAAGGAGGCCGCTGGGATCCAGATCGTCCGGTACGAGGGCGATCACTCCCCGGAGGAGGTCATCAAGGCCGGGAACGCCTGGGGCGACGGGAAATCCCCCCTACCCAGCTACCTCAAGCTCGAGGGTGGCATCGGCAACGTGGCCCCCGGGAAGACCGGCGTCGTCCGGCAGTCGCTGAGCGCAGGCAAGTACCTGGCGCTCAACATCGACACCGACGCCTATTCCGAGTTCGAGATCACGGGCGACGGCACCGGCACGCTGGCTTCGACCAGCGGGACCATCACGGCGTCCGAGTACGCGTTCGAGACCGCCGCGCCTCTCACCGCGGGCGACGTGCAGCTCACCTTCGACAACTCGGGCGAGCAGGCGCACCACCTCGTCGCGCTCCCGATCAACGAGGGCAAGACCATCGAGGACGTCACCACCTTCCTCAAGGAGGAGAAGGGCAAGCCTCCGTTCAGCGAGGAGGGCAGCTTCGACACCGCCATCCTCGACGGCGGCACCGAGCAGGCGTTCGGCGCGGAGCTGAAGCCGGGCAAGTACGCCCTCGTCTGCTTCATCGCCGACCGCCAGGGCGGACCGCCCCACGTGGCCAAGGGGATGGTCTCCGAGGTGACGGTCGAGTAGCGCCCGTCGACACCGGCCCAAACGGGCATTCCGCCCCTGCTTGGGCTAGTCTGCGCCGCCGGCAGGGACTCGCATACCTACTCAGGAGGATGTAAATGACGAAGCGACATGCGCTCCCGCGCGTGCTCACGGCCCTCGCCCTCGCGGCGGCGCTGCCGGTGGCCGCCTGTGGAGACGACGATGACGACGACAGCGCCGGCTCCGAGCCGGCCAAGGTCGCGTTCGAGCTCAAGGGCTCGGGCGAGAAGCCCACGATGGAAGCGCCCGGGTCGGTCGAGGCGGGCCCGGTCGAGATCACCCTCACGAACTCGAGCAAGGAGGACGGCGGCGCCCAGCTGCTCCGCGTGGAGGGCGACCACACCGTGCAGCAGGCGCTGGCAGCGGGTGTAGCGTGGGGCGAAAAGGGCAAGGCCCTGCCCGACTGGGTCAAGCTCGATGGCGGTGCGCCCAACACCAAGCCCGGCGCCACCAGCACGGTCACCCAGACGCTGGAGCCCGGCAAGTACGCGGTCGCGGACATCAACTCGAACGCCTCTGCCGAGTTCGAGGTGACCGGCGATGGCGCTGAGGACGAGTCCGACGCGCCCACGGCGCGCATCGAGGCCGTGGACTACAGCTTCAACTCGAGCGGGCTCAAGGCCGGCAAGAGCGAGGTGGTGTTCGAGAACACGGGCAAGCAGCCGCACTTCGTCGTCGGCCTGCCGATCAAGCAGGGGAAGACGATCGATGACGTCAAGACGTTCCTCCGCACCGAGAAGGGCGAGCCGCCCGTCGATGAGGAGGACAAGTCCGTGTTCGACACGGCCGTATTCGACGGCGGCAACAAGCAGGTGATCAACCTGAACCTGAAGCAGGGCAAGTACGCCTTCGTCTGCTTCATCCCCGACCGCGAGGGCGGACAGCCCCACGTGGCCAAGGGCATGATCGCGGAGGCCGACGTCCAGTAGGCCTGCAGACGGGGCTGGGCCTTACGGCCCGGCCCTCAGACCTCGGGCCTCGGGCCTCGGGCCTCGGGGTCATGGTCTGATTCAGAAACGCCAGCGGACGCGCCTGAGACCCTTGACCGCCAGGTAGCGGTCCGAGGCGGGGCGCAGGTCGCCCTTCACGCTCCAGCCCCTCCAGCTGAAGCGGCGGATGCCGCTCGCCGGCGGCGGGATTCCCAGCGCCTTGCGGTGCGCGCCCTTCGCCACCCTGCGCGCCGTCCGGCAGGAAACGCGGCTGGCACGGATGTGGGTGAGATCCACGCCGTCGTAGCGGGTGCCGGCGTACGGGTTCTTCACCGGCTTGCAGGAGCGCACCGCCTGGGCGCCGGCGGGCGCGAGGAGCGCCACGAGCGCCAGCGTGATCACAGCGGTCGCGATCCGGCTCGTCATCTCAAGCTGGAGAGTGGCACACGCAGCACGCTCTGACCGCTGTGGTTGCGATTCGCGTCCGCGGGCTCGAGCGAGACGTCGAGGGAGCGGTAGCGATCGGCATCCTGCGGAAGCGTGGCCGTCACGTCGAAGGCGGTCTTGCGCTGGGGGCGGGTGAGCGGGCGGGCGTCGAAGAGGGAGTTGTAGAGCCACACGACATACCCCGCCCGACCGGGATCGGGGAGCCCCCGCACGCTCATCTCCAGCCGGTCGCCGTCCAGCTTGGCCGTGCCCGTGGCGCCGCCGCCGGCCACCGGCTCGAGCTCGGCCGCACCCGAGGCGGCCGATGTCGACGAGCCGGCCTCGTCGCCGTCGTCTCCCGCAAGGGCGAGGACGAGCGCCACCACGGCCGCCACCATGAGGCCGCCGACCAGAGCGGGAACGAGCCGCCGCGGGCGGCGTGCCGGAGCGGAGGTCGGTGGTCGGTGGTCGGTGGTCTGTGTGGTCTCCGACGTCTGAGGTCTGAGGTCTGACGTCTGAGGTCTGAGGCCTGACGTCTGAGGTCTGAGGCCTGAGGCCTGAGGACCTGAGGCCTGGGGACTGGCGCCTGAGCGTCCTCGGGAGCCTCCGCCTCATCACGCCACCGCACGCCCGGCAGCTCCCGCATCCCTCGCACCAGCTCACCGAGGTCCTGCCCGGAGGAGACGCCGAGGTCCGCCGCCAGCGCCGCCAGCGCGTCCTCCCTCCGGCTGCGGACCGCTTCCTGGTCCGTTCCAAGCAGTTCCGCTATGTCCTCGTCCGCGACCTCGCGCACCACCGAGAGCTCCACCAGCGCGCGCGCCTCGGGGCCCAACCGAGCGAGTGCTGCCTCAATGAGGTCCGGTTCCATGCTTAGATTTCTTCACCCATGCGTGCGCGAGGACTACGGCGAGCGGCGGGCGTCCTCGGGACGGCCACGATCCTACTTTCGTGCTCGGCGGGTCACGCGGCCGCCGCTACCCAGGTGAACTTCGTGCACGCGGTCCCCGGCGCGGGGGATGCCACCCTCACCGTGAGCGGGGGGTCGGGATCCGAGGCGTCCCTGTCGGGAGTCGGCTTCGGCGAGGCTTCGAAATACGCGACCGGGCCGAGCGGGCGGGTCACGCTCACGCTCACCGTCGGGGGCAAGCGGGCCGCGCGGAGCAGCGAGACGCTGGCGGACCGCGCCGGCTACACGGTCGTCGCGGAGCCGGGCAGCGGCAAGGAGGTCCGGCTGATCGCCTACAAGGCCGGCCGGGCCGAGGCGGGCAGCGTAAGCGTGCGCGGCGCCCACGGCGTGGCCGAGCTTTCGCGCGCCGACTTCGCGGTCGGTGATCGCAGCCTGGGATCGCTCGAGCTAGGCCAGGCCGGCGACTACGTGACCGTCGAGCCGGGCAGCTACGCCCTGATGGTGAAGCGCCCCGGCAGCGACGACCCCGTGATCGAGCAGGACGGGGTGAGCTTCGCCGCCGGCACGTCCTCCACGGCCTACGCGGTCGGCAGCGGCGGCGAGCGAGCGCGCTTCGTGGTCGTGCAGGACGCGGTCGACGCACCGGCGGGCGGCCCGGCCACCGGGCTCGGTGGCCTGTCGGGCGAGGACACCCCCTGGCTCGCGGCACTGCTGGCCGCGCTCGTGGCCGGCGCGCTCGGCGGCCTGGCCTACACGCGCGCGGCTCGCCGCCGTGGCCCGCTGGCCTGAAGCCACCCGCGGCCCGCGGCGCTGGAGAGCCCGAGCGGGGCTGCTGGCCGCGATCGTGGTGCCCGCCCTCGTGGCCGGTGGCGCCGTGCTCGCCCTCGCGGACGGCCAGGAGAAGGACACGAGCACCTCGGGCGATCCCGCGGCGCTCGCGCGCAAGGCCGAGCGGCCCCGCACGCTCGGGCCCGCCACCACCAGCACGCTCAGGCCGATCCTCGCCCGCAGGGGCCGGTCGGGGGTCCAGTCGATCCCGCTGGAGAAGATCGAGGGCGGCGTGAGGCCCGCCCCGCCTCAGCGGATCGCCATCCCCGACGCCGGGGTGGAGACCGTGATCGACCCCGTGGGCACCCGCAAGGGCGAGATCGAGGTGCCGCCGCTCGGCCGCGCCGGCTGGTTCGAGGGGGGGCCACGGCCCGGCGAGACCGGCCGCGCGGTGGTGATCGGCCACCTCGACACCAAGCGCGGCCCCGGCCTGTTCGCCCGCGTGCCGAGCGTGCGGGTTGGCGCCGGCGTGCGCATCACCGACCGCCGCGGCGAGGTCTACGACTACGAGGTCGTCGGCAAGGCGCAGGTGCGAAAGGACCGCTTCCCCTCGTCCGAGGTGTACGGCGGCGCGGCGAGCCCCGTGCTGGTGCTCGTGACCTGCGGCGGCCCCTACGTCGAGGGCCGCGGCTACCGCGACAACGTGCTGCTGTACGCGCGCGCCGCTTGAGTATCGTCACGGCGGTGACCACCCAGACCACCATCTCCCTCGCCCGCGGCGCTCCATCGATCGACATCGTCGCCGTGGACGACCTGCGCGCCGCCGCCGACCGCGCCTTCGAGAAGGACCCCAAGGGCGTCTTCTCGTACGGCACCTCAGCGGGGTACATGCCGCTGGTGAACTGGATCGCAGGGCGCCAGGGAGTGGCGCCCGACCAGGTGATCGCCACCAACGGCTCGATGCAGGCGGACGCCTTCCTGTTCCAGGCGCTGGTGGAGCCGGGCGACGTGGTGGTGGTCGAGGCGCCCACCTACGACCGCACGCTGCTGGCCCTGCGCGCGCTCGGCGCCGAGGTGCTGGCGATCCCGCTGGAGGCCGACGGCATCGACGTCGCCGCGCTCGAGCACGCGCTCGACGGGGGCGCGCGGCCCAAGCTCGCCCACATCATCCCCAACTTCCACAACCCCGCCGGCTGCACGCTCTCCCTCGACAAGCGGCAGAAGCTGGTCGAGCTGGCCGCCAAGCACGACTTCGTGCTGTTCGAGGACGACCCCTACGTGGAGCTGCGCTTCGAGGGCGAGCAGCTGCCCACGATGCTCTCGCTCGACCAGTCCGACAAGGTCGTCTACGCGTCGTCCTTCTCGAAGACCGTCTGCCCCGGGATCCGGGTCGGGTACCTGGCCGGCCCTGAGACCCTGATCGCGGAGACGCGCAGGCTGGCCACCGGCACCTACATCTCACCGAGCATGGTGTCCCAGGCGATCGTGGCCGAGTTCTGCGAGTCCGGCGCGATCGACTCCTCGATCGACACCGTCAAGCAGGCCCTGCGCGAGCGCCGCGACACCCTCTGCGAGGCGCTCAAGACGGAGATCCCCGAGGCGGAGTTCGTGGTCCCCGAGGGCGGCTACTTCCTGTGGGTGGACCTGCCGGAGGGAACGGACGTCGCTCGGATCGAGGAGCTGGCGAAGGAGCGCGGGGTGGTGTTCGTGAAGGGCACCGACTTCCTGCTCGAGGGTGGGGAGAGCTCCCTGCGGATCGCCTACTCGGGCCTTCCCGCGGACCAGATCGGCGAGGCCGTGTCGCGGCTCGCCGACGCGTACCGGGACGCCGCAGCCGTCTAGGGATGGACCTCGCTCGCCCGCGCGACCTGGGCGAGCTGCTCTCGGACGCTTTCAGGTTGCTGCGGGACCACCCGGGGCCGCTGCTCGCGATGTCCGCCGCGATCGTGGTCCCGGTGCACCTGATCGTGTCCGGGATCGGGCTCGAGCGGCTCACGTCGTCGTACCGGACGGACGTCGAACGGGCGGAGCAGGTGATCCCCACGATCGTGAGCTTCTTCGTGATCGCTCCGCTGGTGGCCGCGGCCGTCATCCACATGCTCCAGGCCATTTCGGCGCGCCGCCGGCCGGACACGTGGCGCTGCCTGCAGGCGAGCCTCGACGACTTCGCGCCCCTCTTCCTGGCGATCCTGTTCACGGCCGCGGGGGTCGCGGTCGGGCTGATCGCGCTGATCCTGCCGGGGATCTACCTGCTGATCCGGTGGTTCTTCGTGGCGCAGTGCGTGGTGATCGAGGACAAGCGCGGCTTCGACGCGCTCGCGCGCAGCGGCGAGCTGGTGCGCGGCAGCTGGTGGCGCGTGCTCGGCATCGTGCTCGTCACACAGCTGATCGCCGCGATCCCGGCGCTGCTGATCGGCGTACCACTCACGGCTGCCGCGGACGCCGCGGACGCCGAGGCGCTGAGCCTGGCCGGGGACATGGCGGCGAGCGTGCTCACCGTGCCCTTCGTCGCGGTCGTGACGACGCTGCTGTTCTACGACCTGCGGGCGCGCCGCGAGGTCGTGGTCTCCTAACGCCCCCAGTGCTCCTTGCCGAGCACGAGTTGCTCGGGGAGCGCCGCCCTCGCCGGCGGCGAGGGATCGGCCACCACCGAAACGGTCTCGGCCACGCTGCGGGTGACCGAGAAGTCGTCGCCGTTGGACTGGATCGTCACGGCCTCGTCACCCGAGCTCGAGAGCGTGCCCTCCAGGCCCGGCTTCAGGCCCGCGTCCATCAGGTAGTGCAGCAGGTCCTCCGCCTCGTTCTCGAAGCGCAGCACCCGCACCTTCGCGCCCTCCTCCACGTCGGCCAGAGGCACCCCCGGCTCGCGCTTCTCGGTGAAGATCGGGTGGCCGTGGGGGCAGGTCTGGGCGTCGCCGATCGCCTTGAGCATCCGCTCCTCGACGGTGGGCGACATCCAGTGCTCGAGCCGCTCTGCCTCCTCGTGCACCTGGTCCCACGGGATGTCGAACACGTCGGTGAGGAAGCGCTCGATCAGACGGTGGCGGCGGACGATGTTCTCGGCGTGCTCGCGGCCGGTGTCGGTGAAGGCGAGCGACTTGTCGTCGCCGCGGGTCACGTAGCCGTCTGTCTCCAGGCGGCCGATCATCTCGTGCACCGTGGGGGCGGACACCTGCATGGCCCGCGCGACGTTGGCGCCGGTCATCGGCAGCCCCGCCTCCTGCAGCCAGAAGATGATCTGGAGGTACTCCTCCTCGGCGACGGTCGCCTGCTCGGTGGTCATGGAATGGCATGCTACCCAGCGTGCCGAAGCTGCCCCTGAAGCCCCCGATCAAGCCCCAGCTCGCCCGCTCCGCCAAGGCTCTCCCGGAGGGCGAGGAGTGGCGCTACGAGCCCAAGTGGGACGGTTTTCGCACGCTCGCGTTCAAGAACGGGGACGACGTCTACCTCCAGAGCCGGGGCGGCAAGCCGATGAACCGCTACTTCCCCGACGTGGTGAAGCTGGTCGAGGCGATGCCCGCCGACCAGGTGGTGCTCGACGGCGAGATGGTGATCGAGGTCGACGGCGTGCAGGAGTTCGACCTGCTCAGCCAGCGCATTCACCCGGCGGAGTCGCGCGTGACGATGCTGGCCGAGAAGTACCCCGCCGCCTACATCGCCTTCGACCTGCTCGCCGCCGGCGGCAAGTCGCTGATGGACCTCGGCTACGAGGAGCGCCGCGACCGCCTGGGCGACCTGGACCTCAAGCCCGTGCAGGTCTCGCCCGTGGTGAAGACGACGAAGGGCGCGGCGAAGTGGCTGACCGGCAACTCCGAGGGCGTGGTGGCCAAGCAGGCCGAGGCGAAGTACCTGCCCGGGGAGCGCAAGGGCATGGTGAAGATCAAGCGCATGCGCACGGCCGACGCCGTTGTGGCCGCCTTCCGCTACGGCAAGGAGGAGGGCACCCTGGGCTCGCTCATCCTCGGTCTCTACGACGACGACGGCGGGCTGCACATCGTGGGCCACACCTCGGGCTTCAAGGCCAAGGAGAAGCGCGAGCTGCTGGCCAAGCTCGAGCCCTACATGACCGGCGAGAGCGGCCCGGGCGAGCCCAGCCGCTGGAAGTCCGACGAGGAGCTGGTGTGGCAGGGGCTGCGGCCGGAGCTGGTGGTGGAGGTGACCTACGACCACGTAACTGGCAACCGCATCCGCCACGGCACCAAGCTGGTGCGCTGGCGCGAGGACAAGGCGCCGGAGGAGTGCAAGCTGGAGCAGCTGCGCGACTGAGGTAGGTTGCGGCGATGGCCTACTTGAAGCCCCACCTGTTCGCAAAGCGCGTGTTCAACCCGATCGCCTTGCGGTTCGGGCTGAGTGGGACCAAGGGGCTGGTGGTGAGGGGCCGCGTCAGCCGCCAGCCGATGCGGATCCCTGTGATCCCGGTCGAGCACGAGGGTGAGCGTTACCTGGTGTCCACCCGCGGCGAGTCCGAGTGGGTCCGCAACATCCGCGACGCCGCCGGAGGCGAGATCGACGGGCAGGCCTTTCGCGCGGTCGAGATCCCCGTAGAGCAGCGCGAGCCGATCATCGCCGCCTACCGCGAGGTGGCCGGCAAGACCGTGGCCACATACTGGAAGAAGCTGCCCGACCCGGCGGACCACCCGGTCTTCCGGATCGACGCCGGGTCCAGGTAGCCCCGCGCGCCCATGGCCAAGGGCGACGCCACGATGCTCGACGCCGGAGGGCGCGAGCTGCGGGTCTCGAGCGCCGACCGCGTGATCTTCCCGCCCGCGAAGGGCACGCCGGAGATCAGCAAGCTCGAGGTGGTGGAGTACTTCCTCGCGGTGGAGGACGGGATCATGCGGGCCCTGCGCAACCGCCCGACGACGCTGGAGCGCTGGCCCAAGGGCGTGCACGAGGGCATGACCCTCTCCACGCGCGAGGGCCACAAGGGCGAGGCCTTCTACCAGAAGCGCGTGCCCAAGGGCGCCCCTGACTACGTGGAGACGGCGCGGATCGAATTCCCCTCCGGTCGGCACGCCGACGAGGTCTGCCCCACCGAGATCGCGGTGGTGGGCTGGTGCGCCCAGATGGGCACCCTCACCTTTCACCCGTGGCCGGTGCGAAGCGCTGACGTCGACCACCCCGACGAGCTGCGCCTGGACCTCGACCCCCAGCCCGGCACCGACTTCGAGGACGCCCAGCGCGTGGCCGCCGAGGCGCGCACCCTGCTCGGCGAGCTGGGCTACCGAGGCTTCCCCAAGACCTCCGGCGGGCGCGGCATCCACATCTACGTGCGGATCGAGCCGAAGTGGACGTTCACCGACGTGCGCCACGCCGCGATCGCGTTCGGGCGCGAGCTCGAACGGCGTATGCCCGGGGAGGTGACCACGAAGTGGTGGAAGGAGGAGCGCGGCGAGAAGGTGTTCATCGACTACAACCAGAACGCCCGCGACCGCACGATCGCCTCGCCGTACAGCATCCGCGCGAAGCCGGGCGCGCCCGTGTCCGCGCCGCTGCTCTGGGACGAGGTGGACGACGTGGCGCCCGAGGACTTCACCGTGGCGACGATGCCGGCCCGCTTCGCCGAGGTGGGCGACCGCTTCGCCGAGATCGACGACGCTGCCCCACTCGCTGCAGCCGCTGCTGGACATGTACGAGCGCGACGAGGAGGGCGACATGCCGTACCCGCCCGACTACCCGAAGATGCCGGGCGAGCCCAAGCGGGTGCAGCCGTCGCGGGACACGGATCGCAAGCGCGACCCCTAGGCCGCCGCCTCCACCTCGCGCCCACCGTGGCGTGAGGCGAAATCCCCGACCACGGGGATGAAGTCCTCGGGGCCGGTGAGATGCGGCGCGTGCCCGCCGTCCGCGAACGTGTGGACGCCGGGCATGGCCGATCGCCTCGTCGAGCCTCGCCACGATCGGGCCGAACCAGGCCGGGCTCTGGCCGCCCTGGGTGAGCAGGACGGGGCACGTGATGTCCTCCAGCCCGTCGACGTCGGCCCACGCCTGGTCCTTCTGCTCGAAGAGCAGCGCCGGGGCGCTGTCGACCATCGTCTCGCGCAGCGGCTCGGGCAGCTGCTGCCACATGCCCGGCTGGAACACCACCTCGTCCACGAACTGCTGCGCGGCGCCGCGTGCGTCGCCCCGCGCCACCCGCTCGACCACGGCCCCGATCCCGGCCTGGACGGCGGCGAGTTGGGGGTCGCCGGCCACCAGGCCGATCAGCGGCGGCTCGTGGACGATCAGGCTGCGCACCAGCTCCGGCCGGCGGGAGGCCAGGCCGATCGCGATCGACCCGCCGAACGACGTGCCGACGACGGTGGCCGGGCCGGCGCCCAGGCCCTCGATCAGAGCGGCGAGGTCGTCCTCCTGGTCCCGGCGCGTCCCCCCGGCGTCACGTGCGCTGAGGCCGTGGCACCGGCGGTCGTAGGCAACGACGCTGAACGAGGCGGCCAGGCCTGGAACAACGAGCTGCCATGTGTTGCGGTCCGACCAGCCGCCGTGGACGAGCACGAGCGGCTCGCCGCTGCCGGTCCGGTCGTAGTTGAGCTCTATGCCGTTGGCTGTGATGCGCGACATTCGGGGCGTCCTTCCGGTGGAGGAGTTGACGCCGGACAGCGTCGCCGCCGCCCCGCCGCCGCGCATCGGTAGGTCTACCCATCTTTCTCGGCGATCAGATGGTGCTCGTGCGCGAACAGCGCCAGCCCCGCCCGGCTCGCGACCCCGACCTTCGCGTAGATGTTCTGCACGTGGTGCTCCGCGGTGCGGCGGGAGATCACCAGGCGCTCGGCGATCTCGGGGTTCGAGCAGCCGGCGGCCACCAGGCGCGCCACCTCCACCTCGCGCTCGCTGAGGCCGCCCGGCCGGAGGTTGTCGCGCCGCCGGGGCCGGGCCGCCCCGGCGGCCTCGAGCACGGCCGAGGCCGCATCGCCGTCCAGGCGCCCGGCGCGCACCTCGCGCCGCAGCTCCTCCGCGGCCTGGTCCCGGCTCAGAGCCGGACGGTGCGGGCGGTCCTGGGTCATCGCGTGGAAGGATCCGCGGCCGCGAGGATCCGGACCGCCGGCGGGAGCTCGCGTGCCCTGCAGCCGCGGTGGTAGCCGGATCCGTCCAGGCGCTCGTGGTGCATGCCCGCGGCGCGTGCCATCGGCTCGAGCGCGCTCGACGTGGCCAGGATGCGCTCGGAGTGGTAGGCGTGCATCCGCGCCTGCTCCCACTCGGCAGCGGTGAGCGGACCGGGCTTCTCCCAGATCGCGTTGGTCACCGCCACCCGGCCGAGATCCGCGAGGAGAGCCGACACCTCGAGGTCCGCGACGGTCTTCGCGTCGAGCCCGGCGCCCCTGGCCGCGGAGCAGGCCAGATGTCGCGACGCCGCTGGAGTGGCCGTGCGTCCACGGCGTCTTCAGGTCGGCGAGGTCGCCGAACGCGGTGGCGACGGCGGTGAGGTCGCCGATCTCGATGGCCGGCTCGGGCTCCACCTCCAGCACGCGCTCGCGCGGGTCCCCCTCGCGCGATTGCGCGAGCAGCTCGTCGGCGTTCGCGACGAGGAGCTCGACGATCGAGGGATCGAGGATCCCGCCCGACCGCCGCCGCAGGGCCTCGACCACCGCCTCGGTGCCGCCGAGGGCGTCGAAGCGGGCGGCGTCGGCGGAGGCCCGCACCAGCCGCGCTGGGAGCGCGATCTCGTCGCCCTTCAATCCTTCCGGCGGGCCCTCGCCGTTCCACCACTCCACCGCCTCCTTCAGCGCGCGCTCGGCACCCGCTCCGAGACCCACCCGCCTCGCCGTGGCGCTGGCCACCTCGCAGCTGCCGGTGTCGAAGTCGTGGCCGAATCGCCGTCCCTCGGGGCTCGCCGCGAAGCGCTCGATGCGGGCGCGCTCCGCCGGCGGCTTTCCCGCCAGGATCGTGGGCATGAGCGTGCCGGCCACCTCCTCCGGGTCGGCCACGTTCGTGCTCGCGACCGCGCCCAGGACGCCGCGGTCGTCGCCCCAGGCCGCGACCGTCTCGTGGGAGAGCGCGCTGCAGCCCACGTGCATCAGCAGCGCCGTGTAGAAGGTGTCGGCCACCTCGGGCTCCGGGAGCCCCTGCTCGCGGGCCAGCGCCGTGGCGATCAGGCATGAGCGCATCGCCTCCTCCGGGGGCAGCCCGAACCCCAGGTCGCAGGCGACCGACAGGCCACCGAGCAGGTCCGCGAGACGGAGATTCGCGCTCAACGTGGTAGACGATATGGCCATGAAGCTCGAGGTCCTTCAGGCCGACGTGACGCAGCTCGAGGTGGATGCGATCGCCAACGCCGCCAACACGCAGTTGATACACGGCGGCGGAGTGGCCGCCGCGATCGCGCGTGCGGGCGGCCCGGCGGTCGACGAGGAGTCGCGCGCCGCGGCGCCCATCGCGCTCGGCGGGGCGGTGGAGACCACGGCCGGTGACATGCCCGCGCGGTGGGTGATCCACGCGGCCACCATGGAGCTGGGCGGGCCGACGTCTGCCGAGATCATCGAGGCGGCGACCCGCTCGACGCTCGCGTGCGCGGACGAGCTCGGCGCCCGGTCGCTCGCGCTGGTCGCCTTCGGCACGGGCGTGGGCGGCTTCCCGCTGGAGGAGGCGGCGCGGCTGATGGTCGGCGCGGTGCGCGAGCACGACGCGGGCTCCCTCGAGCGTGTCGTGTTCGCCGTCCACGGCGACGAGGCGGAGCGGGCCTTCGCCGCGGCCGTGGGTTCGTGACCCGGCCGGTCCTGGTCGCGCCCGATTCGTTCAAGGGCAGCTTCTCCGCTCCGGAGGTGGCCGCCGCGGTCGCCGCGGGGGTTCGCGCGGCCGGGCTGGAGGCGATCGAGATGCCGGTGGCCGACGGCGGCGAGGGCACCGCGGCGGTGCTCGGCGGCGAGGCCGTCGCCGGCCACCGTCTCCGGGCCCCTCGGCGATCCCGTCGACGCCGAGTTCGCGCTCCGGCCGGATGGTTCCGCCGTGGTCGAGTGCGCTGCCGCCAGCGGGCTGGGGCTGGTGAAGGAGGCGGAGCGCGACGCGTGGGCGGCTTCGACCTACGGCACCGGCGAGCTGATCGCCGCGGCGGTCGAGGCGGGCGCGCCGTCGGTGGTCGTCGCCGTCGGCGGGTCGGCCACCACGGACGGCGGCGCGGGCGCGATCGAGGCGCTGAAGGAGGCGGGGGTGTCTCCGAGGATGGAGGTGCTGTGCGACGTGCGCACCCCGTTCGAGGACGCGGCGGTCGTGTTCGGCCCGCAGAAGGGCGCGGACGCGGCGATGGTCAGGAGGCTGTCGAAGCGCCTGTCGGACCTCGCTGTGGCCGCCCCCAAGGACCCGCGCGGCGTGCCGATGGGCGGCGCGGCGGGCGGACTGGCGGGCGGCCTGTGGGCGCACTTCGGCGCGAAGCTCGTGCCCGGCGCCCCCTACGTGCTCGACGCGCTCGGCTTCGACGACGCCATGCGCGCCGCCCTGTTCGTAGTCACCGGCGAGGGCCGGCTGGACCGCCAGTCGCTGGCGGGCAAGGCCGCGGGCGAGGTGGCCACCCGCTGCCGGCAATCGGGCGTGGCGTGTCGCGCCGTGGTGGGATCGGTCGAGCTGGACGAGTTCGAGGAGCGCATCCTGGACCTGGAGCGGGTCGAGGTCGCGACCACGCTCGAGGAGCTGGAGGCCGCCGGGGCCGGGCTAGCTCACCAGGAGACCTGAACGCCGCTGCGCAGCTCCACCGACGCCGCATAGGCCTGGTGGCGGAAGGACAGGATCGGGTCGTCGCTCAGCTCGATCCCGTCGCAGACGCGGACGGGGTCGAAGACCAGGATGTCGTCTCCCGTCTCACGCTCGGTCTCGGGGCCGGTGAGCACCAGCCGGCCGGCGTCGACGGTCTCGCGCTCGTCGGGCCACACCTCGGTCGGGTCCGAGGTCGAGTCCGCCTCCTCGCCGAGCACCACGATGAGCCGCCAGGCGGCGCCACCGCCCGCGGCCCGCTCGAGGATCTCCTCCTGCAGGTAGTCGGCGCCGCGCTCGGCGGCCGCCTCGGGCTCGAGGAAGCGCTCTCCGTCCTCGGGCTCCCAGCGCCATCGGACCTTCCGGCCGTTCCACAGGAACGTGTGCGGGTTGACGTAGCGCACCGTCGCGTAGCTCTCGGGCGGCTTCGACTCCACCAGGTGCTGGATCACCGTCATCGCCTCGGGGTGCTTCTCCAGGTAGGCGCCGACCACTGCGCCGTCGGGGTAGCCGGTCTCCGGGTCGGGCTTGCGCGAGCGCGTGAGCTCCACGAAGTCCTCCGGCGTGCGCGCGATGAAGGCCGGCAGGCTGGTGGTGACCATGTCCGTGGTCGACCCGTCCGGCAGCGAGAACTTCACGGCCAGGCCGCGGCCGTCCTGGTCGAAGTCGGGCGCCTCGGGGTTGCCACCGCCGTTCGACACGCGCGCGACGACCGGCGTCTCGGCCGCGAGGAACGGCGCGCTCGAAAGCCCGCCGCCCTCCGGCGTGGGCTCGAACTTGCCCTGCAGCAACGTGCCCTTGGCGTGCACCGCGCGGCGGCCGGAGTGCGAGCCGTAGACGCCGTGAATGGCGTCCACGGCCTGCACTGCCAGCGAAGCGGGGTCGGCCATTGGCCGACCCTAACTCACGCGCGCGCCCCTACCGAGACGAGGTACTCCTTCTCGAACCGCGCCTGCTCGGGCGTGCCGCGGTTCCACTCATCGCAGAACGCGTCCAGCGCCTGATCGAACTCGCCGGCGCGGCCGTCCTTCTCGGCGTTCGCGCGGGCGGCGATCGTCGGGCCGTACTTGGCCTTGAAGTGCTCGCCGTAGTCCCGCGGATGCTCGAACGCCGTGATCTCGAGCTCGTCGCGCTCGAGCGTGTTCCAGTTCACGCGACCGCCGAACAGCCCGCGCAGATGCTCCTCGCTGCCCCACAGGGGCGGGGGCTGCGCGCCGGGGGGCGGCGGCGGCGCGAACGGGCCGATCGTCTTGAACAGGTGCCCGAGCATGCCCTCGGGCGTCCAGCTCAGCAGTCCGATCGTGCCGCCGGGGCGGCAGACCCGCACCAGCTCGTCGGCGACGGCCTGGTGGTGGGGGGCGAACATCGCGCCGATCGACGACATCACGACGTCGAACGACTCGTCCTCGAAGGGCAGGTTCTCCGCGTCGGCCTCGACCCAGTCGAGCTCGAGCCCGGCTCGCCTCGGCCGACTCGCGCCCCGCCTCCAGCAACTCGGGGGTCAGGTCGCTCGCCGTCACGTCCGCACCGCGCTCCGCGGCGACGATCGCCGCGTTCCCCGTCCCCGACGCCACGTCGAGGACCTTCGTCCCGGCCTCGATCCCGCTCGCCTCGACCAGCCGCGGCCCCAGGGGCAGCAGGAAGGTCTCGACCATCGAGGGGTAGTCCCCCGACGCCCACATCTTGCGGTGACGGCCCTTCAGTTCCGAATCAGCAGCTGCAACCGACATTTGTTCCTCCTCGTTCGCCAAGTGGGAGCAAGCTACGCCCGCGCGCGCGCCGATAAATCGGGAGGAATCCCTATCTGCTGCCCATCCTCTCCCCCTGCGTGGCGGAAGCCGCGTGAGCTGCCGCCTCGGTGCGGTTGCGCACACCGAGCTTGGAGAGGATGCGGCTCACGTGGTGGCCCGCAGTCTTCTCGGTGATCACCAGCGTCTGGGCGATCTGCGCGTTGGACATCCCCCGCGCCACCAGCTCGAGCACCTCCCGTTCCCGCGCGGTCAGCTCTCCCTGGATGCGGCGCCTTGCGCCGGTCGCCTCGCCGAGGTCTCGCAGTACGGCGCCGGCGGCGTCCATCGCCCTGGATGCCCCAAGCTGGCGAAACGCTGCCAGCGCCGTGCGGGCCTCGTCGCGAGCGACGTCCGGGGCGCCGGTGACGAGCGCTCGTGCGAGCGCCAACCGCGCCTCGCCGACGTGCAGGGGCATCCCGAGCCGCGTGAACGCGGCCAGTGCCCGGCGCGCGGGCTCCGCCGCCTCGTCGAGGCGCTCGGCCGGCGAGGCTCACGTGGGCGGCGGCCAGCTCCGCCCGGGCGCCGACCACCCGTATCCCCGACTCAGCCGCGAGGTCGGCCAGCTGGCCCGTGGCGACCTTCGCGCCTTCCAGGTCTCCGCACGCCAGGCGCGCCTCGACGAGCGGCGCGAGCAGCTGCGTCGTGCGGATCGCGTCACCCTCGGCGGCGCCGAGGGCCCGCTCCAGCAGCGCGGCCGCGACCTGCGGCCGGCCGTCGGCGATCCGCAGGTGCGCCAGCGCGCACAGCGACGACGGATGCTCCTCGCGCCCGGCTGAGCAGCCGCTCGGCCTCGGCAAGCCGGCCCTGGCGCACGCGCAGCTCGGCCATGCTCGCCACGGTGGGCGCCCCCATCTCGGGGATGAACCGGGCGTGGGACTCGAGCGCGGTCTCCAGCGCATGCTCGGCCTCGGGCCAGCGGCCCCTCGCGACGAGGACGTCGGCGTGGATGGTGCGGCACGCCCCGAGCAACGGAACCGTCCCGTGCTCGCGCGCGAACTCGTCCACCAGGTCGCACCACTCCGCCGCGCGCTCCCAGTCGCCGGCGTTGGTGGAGGCCATGATCAGGTTGCAGTAGGCCTCGGCGAGTGTGTGCACGTTGCGGACGCGCCCGGCCGACGCCGCCGCCATCGCCTCCTCGAGCATCTGCATGCCGCTCTCCAGGCGGCCCGCGTTCACCTCCGTCAGCCCGAGCAGGCTGAGCGCGAAGGTCTCGAGGTCGCCGTTGCCCGAGCCGCGCGCGATCGCCATCGCACGGCGCGTGTGCTCGCGCCCGCTCTTCGAAGCTCTCGGCGTGCCGCGCCCGCTCGATCGCGATCCAGCCCTGGCCCTCGCACTTCGCGGTCGGCGACCGCGCGCTCGACGCGCGCGAGCCACCCCCGGGCGGCCGACGCCCGGCCGGAGAGCAGGTACTGGTGGGATACCCAGACGCCCACCCGTGCGGCCTCGTCGCAGCGGTCCGCCCGCGCGTAGCCCTCGAAGGCGCGCTCGCGGGCCGCGATGCCCTCGTCCACGCTCCCGAGGAAGAAGAGCGCCAGCCCGATTCCGTCGTGCGCCTCGGGGGTCTCCTCCTCGTCGAGAGAAGCCTGAAAGACATCGCGCGCGGCAGCCCACTGCGCCTCCTCGAGGAGGCGCAGGCCCTCGGAGCGCTGCGTCACCGGACGGCACAGCGCGAACGGTTTCAGCTCGCTTTCTGCGCGACCGTGGACCACATCCCACTCGGCTGCCTGAGGTGATGGACGACGCTCAGGCCGGCAGCTTCGAGCTGCGCCTGGATCCAGTCGGGCGCGAGACGGAGCTTCTCGTAACTGCTCTTGTGCAGAGTCCAGCCCTCCGTGTCGCGCTCGTAGACGAGGTCGTTGACCGTCACGGCCTCGGGCCGGCCGTAGTCGAGCACGCAGAGCATGATCCGGTCCTCGTCGCCGCGCACGGGCATGAACCGGTCGAGCCCCTGCAGCTCGGCCGTCAGGTCGCGGTACGTCAGCACGAAGACCCCACCCGCCGCCAGGCTCGCGGCCACGCTTCCGAAGAGGCGGGTAACGGCGTCCTCGTCGGGCAGGTGGAGGATCGTGTCGCGCATGCATACGACGACCTCGACCGGGGCGGATCCGGTCACGGCCGGCAGCGCATCGACGAGATCCATGTTGATCGCCTTCACCGCCGGGCGCGTAGCGGCGTGTGCCACCAGCTCGTCGAGCAGCTCCTGGCTCGTGTCGACCCCGATGACCGTCGCGTACCCCATGTCGGCCAGCGCGAGCGTTTGCGGACCAGGGCCGCAACCGAGGTCCACCGCCGCGGCGTCGGGATGATCGGGCGAAGCGACGCCGAGGCCCTGCAGCAGCTCGCGCTGCTCAGCCGCCGCTCGTTCCAGGTCGCCGCCGAGCATCCAGGTGTAGTGCGCGGCAAGCAGGTCGCGGTAATGAGCTGCGACGGGATCGGCCACCCGCCGACCCTAACTGAGGGTCGGCGGGCAGCAAAAGGCGGGCTACATCCCGGGCATCGCCCGGAAGCCCTCGATCTCGGGAGTGTGCTCCCACTCCTCGTCGGTCTCGGAGAGGACCATCAGCCCGGTGGAACCGAAGCCGACCAGGGCGACCACGGCGCCCACGATCGCGAACAGCTCGCTCTCGGCAGCGGCGCCGACACCCAGCAGGATCGCGCCGGCCGCGATGCACAGCGCCCAGGTGGACTGGACGGCGTGCGCGCGGTAGAGCCCGATCGCCAGGATCACCAGACCGGCCATGAACGCCCACGGCAGCACGAGCAGCCCGAGCAGCGCAACCGCGCCGCCCACGTGGCCCATGTCCACCTCGCGCTCACGCAACATGTGCATCAGGCCCAGCACGGCCGGCACCATCAGCACCAGCCCCGCCACGAGCAGAACCTGCTCGATCTGACCGGTGTCGGGATCTCCGACCTTGCCGATCACATACGCGTCCTCGCTGATGCCGATCTTCGACTCGAAGACCATCGCCAGCAGCAACGCGAGCGGGGCTCCCACCATGCAGATGCCCGCCACCATCTTGCGGAAGTGGTGGGCGTTGGACAGTGAGTTCATCTGTGCCCTCCTTTCAAGGACACCCCATCTACACCGGACTAGTAACGATCGTTACTAGTTACGGCGAAGCCGCCGTTCGGGGGTTGCAAAGGGGGGCGGGTCGCCCCCCTTTGAGGATCTCCCTTACTGAACGAGCGATTGCACGACGGCCTCGTAGAAGCCGTCGCCGAAGCCCGACTCGGTGCGAACCACGTTGGGGCCGGGCGCCTCGGACGGGCCGTTCGCGACCACGAAGAACCGCCCCACCAGCGGCGCCACCCCCAGATCCTCTAGCGAGTCCCCGACGGCGATGCACTCCTCGGGCGCGAACCCTCGCGCACGCATGTGAACCTCGACCGCCGCCGCCTTGGACGCCGCCGCGGGGATCAGGTGGTAGGTGTGCCCGCCCTCCGCCGCGGCGCCGTTGTCGACCAGCCGCAGGCCGCCATGCCCCTCGCGCTCGAGCAGCGCGTTCGCGGCGGCCACGTCGGCCACGCCGCGGTAGAGATGCGAGACGAAGCGGCCGGTGTGCCATGGCGCGAGCGGCTCGATCTCGAACGAGCGCTCCAGCAGGGCCGGCGCGCCGGTCGCGGCGATCAACTCGTGCGGCGTCAGGCCGTCGCGCGGCGCGAACTCGCCGCACAGCAGCCGCTCCTCGCCATCGATCACGAGCCCCGAGCCGACCTCGTAGATGTAGGCGCTCTGGCCGATCAGCCGCGCGTCCTCCATCACCTGCGCCTTGCGCCGGCCGGACTTCAGCACCACCTCCACCCCGGCCCGGTGGCACGCCTCGAGCGCGCGCGCCGGGAGCAGGGTGAAGCCGCCCTCGCCGTCGCGGAAGAGCGACGCGCCCGCGCCCACGAGGGTGCCGTCGATGTCGGTGTACACGCAGCGCAGGGCCATCAGGCGGTCGCGCGCAGCGTCGCGTACGGCGGCCGCTCGACCACCGGCGGTGCGGGTCCGTCGGCCACCAGCCGGCCCTCACGGCGCAGGTGCTCGCAGACCGTGGCGAGCACCGTGTCCGCCATCGGCCGCAGGGCGTCGAGCGGCTGGTGGTGGTTGCGTCGCTCGCCGAGATCGACCTGCGCGATCGCGCCGGCCCCCACCGCGTCGCGCATGTCGAGCAGCATCGCGATCTCCACCGCATAGCCGGTGGAGAACGGAATCTGCTCGAACACCTCCCGCGGGGCGGCCACCTCGCCGGCGAGCGGCTGGCGCAGGTCGGCCAGCTCCGGATAGAACGCGGACAGCAGCGGCCGCGCCGTGAGCTGGCTCACGCGGCCGCCGCCGTCGGGCAGCTCCACGCCGTCGGCCACGAACGGGCGCCGGTAGCCCGCCTTCACGAAGCGCACCCCCTCCTCCGCGATCAGCGGACCCGCCAGGCCGGTCACGAAATGCGGCGCGAAGTCGCGCGTGTCGGAGTCGAGGTAGACCACCAGCTCCCCCCGCACCGCGGCGAGCGCGCGGTACATGGCGTCCCCCTTGCCGAGCACCGGCCCGAGCTCGGGCACCAGCTCGCTCTGGGACACCACCTCGGCGCCCGCCCGCCGCGCCACCTCCGCGCTGCCGTCGCCGGAGTCGGCGTCCACCACCAGCACCTGGTCCACCAGCCCCTCGAGCGACAGGATCCGCTCCACGATCGGCCCCACCGTGTCCGCGACCTCCCGTGCGGGCAGCACCACGGAGAGCGTCGCGCGCTTGCGCTCGAGCAGCATCTCGAGCGGAAACCCGGCGTGTTCGAAGGAGCGGATCACGCCGCGCGTACTATGGCGAACCGGATGAGCGTGACCCGCGAGCAGATGCCCTGGGAGGCGATTCTCAACCGCGCCGAGGGCGAGCAGCTCGTCGCGCGATCGAAGGAACGGGCACAGGACGCGCTCACCGAGCCCGTCCCCGAGAGCCTGCACCCCGAGCTGCGCGAGGCGCTCGCGAGCGCGGGCGTGGAGGCCCTCTACTCCCACCAGGCCGACGCGCTGGCCTCCGCCTACGAGGGCCACACGATCGTGACCACCGGCACCGCCAGCGGGAAGTCGCTGGCGTTCAACCTGCCGGTGCTGGACACCCTCAGCCACGACCGCTCCGCCCGCGCGCTCTACCTCTACCCCACCAAGGCGCTGGCCCAGGACCAGGCGCGGGCGCTGCACGCGCTGAAGCTGCCCGCCCTGCGCCCGGCCATCTACGACGGCGACACGCCGCGCGAGGAGAGGCGGGCGATCCGCGCGCGCTCGAACCTGATCCTCACCAACCCGGACATGCTGCACGTGGGCGTGCTGCCCAACCACCGCCACTGGGGCGACGTGCTGGCCAACCTGGCCTGGATCGTGGTGGACGAGGCGCACGTGTACCGCGGCGTGTTCGGCTCACACGTGGCCAACGTGCTCCGGCGCCTGCGCCGCGTGGCGCTGGCGTACGGCACCGAGCCCCGGTTCGTGCTGGCGTCGGCCACGATCGCCAACCCGGTGGAGCTGGCCGAGCGGCTCACCGGCTGCGAGGTGGCGCTGGTGGACCGCGAGGGCGCGCCGAAGGCGGAGCGGCGGATCGCGATGTGGAACCCGCCGCTGGTGGACGAGCGCACCGGGGTGCGCGCGTCCCCCCTGGCCGAGGCGGCGGACCTGCTGGCCGACCTGGTGGAGAAGGAGGTGCGCACGATCTGCTTCCTGCGCTCGCGGCGCGGCGTGGAGCTGATCCAGCGCTTCGCCCGCCAGCGGCTGGAGGACCGCGGCCGCGCCGACCTGGCCGAGCGGATCGCGCCCTACCGCGCGGGCTACACGCCGTTCCAGCGGCGCGAGATCGAGCAGCGGCTGGTGGGCGGCGACCTGCTGGCGGTGGTGGCCACCGACGCCCTGGAGCTGGGCATCGACGTGGGCGGCCTGGACGCCGCCATCTGCGTGACCTTCCCCGGGACCGTCGCCAGCCTGCGCCAGATGTGGGGGCGCGCCGGCCGGCGCGACACCGGCCTGGCGCTCTACGTTGCGGGCGCCGACGCGCTCGACCAGTTCTTCTGCCGCCACCCCGAGGAGTTCCTGGACCGGCCGGTGGAGTCGGCCATCCTCGACCACGAGTCCGAGGAGATCTTCCTCGCGCATCTGGCGGCGGCGTCGTACGAGCTCCCGCTCACGCCCGGCGACGAGGAGTTCCTCGGCGACGGGTGGGAGCCGGCCGCCCGGCGGCTGGTGTCGCTGGGGATGCTGCGCGAGCGCGGCGGGCGCTACCTGCCGCGCGGCGAGGGCTTCCCGGCCGCGAAGATCGCCCTGCGCTCGTCGTCGCCGGACTCGGTGGCGATCGTGGAGCGCGAGGCTGGTGAGGTGATCGGATCGGTGGAGAGCTCGCGCGCGCGGGCGGCGGTGCACCCCGGGTCGATCTACCTGCACATGGGCCGTTCGTACGAGGTGGGCGAGCTGGACTTCGAGGGCCGGACCGCGCTCGTGACCCCGTTCACGGGCGACTTCTACACGCAGCCCAAGAAGGACATCGACACCGAGATCGAGGAGGTGCGCGAGCGCCGTGAGGTCGCCAACGCCACGCTCTCGTTCGGCACGGTGTCGGTGACCGAGCAGGTGACCGCCTACCAGCGCAAGCGCGTGACCGACCACGAGGTGCTCGACCTGGTGGCGCTGGACATGCCGGCCGAGCGCTTCGTGACCCAGGCGCTCTGGTACGAGCTGCCCGAGCAGGCGCTGGCCGACGACTTCCCGCTGGACGTGCTCCAGGGCTCGCTGCACGCCGCCGAGCACGCGCAGATCGCGGTGCTGCCCCTGATCGCGATGTGCGACCGGTGGGACATCGGCGGGCTATCGACGGCCTTCCACGCCCAGACCGGGCGGCCCACGGTGTTCATCTACGACGGGCATCCCGGCGGGGTGGGAATCACCCGGATGGGCTTCGCGCGCTTCGAGGTGCTCGTGCGGGACGCCATCCGCCTGATCTCCGAGTGCCCCTGTGAGAAGGGGTGCCCGTCCTGTGTTCAGTCGCCGAAGTGCGGGAACCTCAACGAGCCGCTGAACAAGAACGGGGCGCTCGAGCTGCTGCACCGCCTGCACGGCTGATTGCAGGCCGGTCAAGGGTCGCGCTGTGCGGCCGACACGATGAGTGATGCGCCCCACCCTCCCGCTCGTCGCGCTTCTCGCGCTGGCCACGCCGGCGTCGGCCGACACCGGCGGCGCGACGGTGCCCCCGTCGAACGCGCCCGGTGATCGCCGGCGAGGGCGGCGGCGCGGTCTACAAGCCCCCCGCGAAGAAGCGCAAGGCCTCCGCCGGGAAGCGCAAGCCCGCCAAGCGCAGGCGCCGTGCTCGCGCCCGCGGCCCGGTGCTGGCCTCCTTCGGCGTCGCCAGGCGCCGGCTCTACCTGATGGGCTCGCCGGCCCGCGTCTCCTTCCGCATCGACGGCCGCAGCTCGCTTCGCGACGTCCGCCTCTACCTGACACCGGTGGGCGCCCGCCGGCCGGCATCCACGATCAAGCTCGGCGCCCTGGCCCGCGGCACCGTGCACCGGATCAGCCTGACCGGCACCGAGAACGGCATTCTCGGCGAGGGCGACTACACCGTGCGCGTGGCGGCCAAGGACGCGCGCGGGCGGCGGCTGCGGCGCGCGCGCCGGGATCAGCTCCACCGGCACGCTCGCCTTCCTCCACCACCGCTTCCCGGTGGCGGGCCTCTACAGCTTCGGCGGCGCGGGCTCGCGCTTCGGCGCGGGCCGCAGCGGCCACAGCCACCAGGGCCAGGACATCGCCGCCGCCGAGGGCACGCCGGTGGTGGCCCCCCGCGCCGGGACGGTGAAGACCGTGGCGTACCAGGCCGCCGGCGCCGGGCACTACGTGGTGCTGAAGGCGTCCGGCGAGGACCGCGACTACGTGTTCATGCATCTGAGGACCGGCTCGATCCTCGTACGCGAGGGCCAGAGCGTGCGCACCGGCCAGCTGATCGGGCAGGTGGGCAACACGGGCCGCTCGTTCGGCGCCCACCTTCACTTCGAGATCTGGACCGGCGGCGGCTGGTACACCGGCGGGCAGGCCGATCGACCCGCTGCCCTACCTGCGCGCCTGGCCGCGCTGAGCCTCAGTCGTCGAAGGTCAGCCGCAGCCGGCCGGTGATGCCGTCCTTGGAGGTCGTGGCCGAGCCGGTCAGCTCGTCCAGCGGCCCGGCGATCAGCTGACCGCCCAGCGCCTGGCCGATCCCGCCGCCGGGCAGCGCGGTGCCCTGGCTGCGCAGCGCCTGCAGGAACAGCTGCTGGGCGTCGGCCTTCATGGCCAGGGCGCCCTTCGCGCCCGCCACGGGCTCGGGCTCCTGGCGCGCCACCTGCTGCGCGCGGGCCAGTCGGTTCGAGATCACCAGTGACCCGTCCACCACGGCGTAGGCGACCGTGTCGCCGTCCGAGCTGCGCAGCACGGAGAAGTCGCCCGCCTTCGTCAGGCGGGTGGTGGAGCCGCTCGACCCGCTGAGGATCTCCGGCAGCTCCTTCTCGAGCTTCGAGAGCGTGCGCTTGAACGCCGCCTCGTCCGCGAGCTGGATCCGCGCGGCCACGGCGCCCTGGGTCGAGATCGACAGCGACGCATCCCCCTCCAGCTGGCCGATCAGGTCATCGTCGATGTCGATGCCCAGGCGCCGCTCGATCGTGGCCTTGGCGGTCTGGTAGTCCGAGTAGCCCTGCGGGTTCACGGCCTGCGCGGCGCTCTCGCCGAAGCTGACTACCTGCGCCGGGTCGCGCAGCCCCACGCCGATCTCGTTCGGCAGGTCGAGCACCGGCGGGCTCTCGTCGCCGGTGGCCATGGGCAGGTCCTCGTCGGACAGCTCGCCCCCGTCCGTGCCGAGCCTGAATCCCACGGTCACCTCGTCGGCCGTGAACGAGGCCGTGGCGCCGAGGGTGCGCAGGGAGTCCACCCACTTCACCTTGCGGGCGTCCGCGGTGTCGGGATCGGAGGCGAGCAGCTTCTGGAGATCGCCGTAGACCCGGATGAGCGCGTCCTTGGGCAGCCCCTCGGTGCCCTCGTCGAAGGTCTCCTCGGTCAGCCGGTCGTCGGCGTCGCGCTGCTCGAGCGCGTCGTCGAGCTGCTCGCGGGTGTTGGCCACCACCAGCACGTCGTCCT
This sequence comes from uncultured Thermoleophilaceae bacterium, assembly GCA_963761505.1. Lineage (GTDB taxonomy): Bacteria > Actinomycetota > Thermoleophilia > Solirubrobacterales > Thermoleophilaceae > JAAYBF01. Next base: position 2,564 of record CAVXGW010000003.1, on the reverse strand, counting down.
CGATCGCGAAGGCGTCGCCGTCGTCGTCCTCGTAGACCTTGGCGCCGGCCGTGTCGCCCTCCTCCTTGGCCCCCTCCTTCTGGATCGCGTCCTCGAGCTTGCCCTTGTCCTTCACCTGGACGGCGCCGATGAACTCGTCGTTGCCGTCGCCGCGGTTGACGACCGCCTGAGCATCGGTCGCGCCCACCACGAACTCGTTGCCGAGCAGCGGCTTGAGGTCGTTCTCGTAGTCGATGTCGCCGCTCTCGAGCCGCTGCTGGAGCTGGCGCTCCACCTGGCTCGCGAAGGGGAACTTGTCGAGCAGCTTGCCGATCGACTTGATCTGGCTTCCCTCCACATCGGTGTCGATCGCGACCACCAGCGGCGCGCTCTCGGGCAGATAGCCGAGAGCGTTGTCCAGCGGTCCGGCGCCGGAATCGCTTTCGTCGCCGCCGCAACCGGCGATCGCGAGGGCTGCCAGGACAGGGGTGAGACGCAGGAGGGGGGCCATTGGCGCGCAGGGTAACGAGCGTTGTCAGAATCCGGCGGGTGAGGAGGAGGCTCGCCGGTGCGTCAGTGCTCTTGGTGGTGGCCGCGTGCGCGGCCCCAGGCGCCGCTGCCGCCGCGGAGCCGCCCGTGCGCGTGGAGGTGGTGTCCCGCTCCCAGGCCGCGGTGGGCCACAGCAGCAAGGTCCGGGTGCGGATCTCGGCCCGAAAGCGCGGCTTCGTGCGCCTCGGCGGCAGGGTCGTGACCTTCCCGGGGGGCAAGCGGCGGGTGGTTCGCCTCACCAGGCGGCGCACGCTGCGCGTGCGCAAGGGCACCAGGCGCACGCTGCTGCTGCGGCTGCTGGTGCGGGGCCGCCGGGTGATCCGGTCGGCCGAGCGCAGCTGCGGGGCGTCCAGGATCCAGGTGTTCGCGCTCTACGACGGGCGGCGCAAGGCCCGCGACGTCGGCAAGGGCAAGACCGTGCGCTACAACGCCCAGGGCCGGTCCTTGCGGCGCAGCCTGCGCCGCTGCCTGAAGGGCGCCCAGCCCGGCGGGGCGGGCGGCGGCTACCGCGCCGGGATCGCCGCGCGCTCGATCAACCCCTCGGCCAACGGCAAGTTCGACGGCGGCGACGTGTTCCTCGGCGGCTACGGCTTCGGCGCGAACCCGGTCACCGGCTCGCGGCCGGCGGACGGCATCCTCGGCCGGGGCGCGGCCGTCACCGCCTTCGCGGTCTCCGACGGCCGCTCGTCGCTGGCCGTGGCCGACATGGAGCTGCAGGGCTGGTTCACCGCCACCAAGGACGGGCCGCTGGGGATCGTGGACATGCGCAAGGAGGTGGAACGGCGGACCGGCGGCGCGCTGAAGGCGAGCCAGGTGGTGGTGCAGTCCGACCACAGCCACTCGGGGGTGGACGCGATCGGGGTCTGGGGCGGCATGCCCTTCGCCTACCGCAAGTACATCTTCGACCGGACCGTCGAGGCGATCGTCGACGCCCACCGCTCGATGCGCCCCGGGATCCTCTACTACGGCACCGCGCCCGGGCGCGACCTGCTCTCCAACCAGTTCGACTACGACGCCGCGAACAAGGTGGTGGACTCCGACGTCCGGGTGCTGCAGGCGCGCAGCCCGTCCGGCAGGCCGCTCGCCACGCTGCTCAACTTCTCCGCCCACGCGACGGTGCTGGGCTCGGGCAACAAGAAGGTCTCCGGCGACTGGGTGCAGGCGGCGAACCCGCTGCTGCGAGAGGTGTTCGGCGGCGAGTCGGCCACCGTGGTCGGCACCCTCGGGCGCACCCAGCCGGCCGACCGCGGCTGCGACACCGCCCCGGTGCCTCCCGCCGGGCCGAACCGCGACCTCTGCAGCATCCGCTCGTACGCCGAGCGGGTGATCGAGCGGGCCGAGGACGCCGCGATCGCCGCGAAGCCGCTGATGGGACCGCCCACGGTGGCCGCGCGCTCGTACCTGATCCAGGACGTGGCCACCAACGGCCTGATCCTCGGCCTCAACGTCGCCGGCGGTCCCGCGGGAGCCCCGCTCAACCGCTCGCTGTCGCCGCCGTGGCTCACCGGCTCCGTGCTCGGCACCGTGACCGCCAGCGCCCGCATCGGCGACGTGCTGCTGTCCTCGATCCCCGGCGAGGCGTACCCGCAGATCGCGCTCGAGGTGGCGGACCGGGTGAAGGTCCGCGGCCACATGACGGCCGGCCTGGCCCAGGACCAGCTCGGCTACCTGATCGCGCCCTACCAGGCCTACCCCGAGCCGATCCGGCGCAGCTTCTTCAACCAGCGCGGCGACGAGGTCTCGCCGATCGACAACGACAACTACTTCTTCAACGTCTCCCACACGATGGGCGAGCGCGTGACCTGCTCCCTGCTGCGCGGGGCCGGTGAGGTGTTCGGCAAGGGCACGTCGCTGCGCGACGCCCGCGGCGGATGCGCGCCGTTCGTGAACGACTCGCTGCGGGCGGCGGGCGCCGACACCGCGCCCTAGACGGCCGTCGCAACGCGGCTACCATGCCCGGGCTTGGCGAGGTAGCTCAGTTGGTAGAGCACACGACTGAAAATCGTGGTGTCGCCGGTTCGATTCCGGCCCTCGCC
>CAVXGW010000002.1:0-153036 GCA_963761505.1 uncultured Thermoleophilaceae bacterium | reverse complement strand
AGGGTGACGACGCCGGGTGCGTTGGCTGCTCGTCCGTCGCCGACGGCATCCCCCAGCTCGGCCTCCTGCATGCTCGCGACATCACCTTTCGCGATGGCATCGCCGGGACCTCAGGCGAACCTCCGCCGCTACGCCGAACGCATGGGTTGGACGGACGTGCCCTGGTACACGATCCGCAGCGAGCGCTTCTCGGCTGACTTCGGGGTCGACGAGTGGTTCGGCTTCAACGTCTTCCTGCGCGACGGCGACGATGTCTACCGCAGCTACTTCCTGCAGCACGGAGCGATGGTCCAATGGATCGGCAGCCTCTGGAGCTTGTGGTCCTTGACGCCCTATGGCGGGCAGTCCAACGACGAGGACTTGCCCGAGGGTTGGCCGCGGGCGCCGGGGTCGTTCTGGTTCCGCCGTCACGACGAGTTTGAGGATCCGCCGCCGTCGGCCGCGCGTCGACGCGGATGATCGGCCCTAGCGGCTGGAGAACTCCGTCTAGGTCTACGTCTTGGTGGGAGAGGCTTTAGTCGGGGCCGACTGGATTTGAACCAGCGACCGCTCGGCCCCCAGCCGACGGCGAGTGTGTGTCGATGTGTCGCGTCGCGTCCCCGTCGTCCCCATCGTCCGCGCGAACGAACAGCCTGGACGCATGAGACGTAGCAGTCGGTACCGCGGCGGTACCACGCAGGTCTCCGGTGTCGCTGTGACCACCACGCCGCATACGCCAGCTCCGTCGTACGCTGCAGCCCTAAGCCCCACTGCTCCTTTTCGCGCGAAGCACGGCCGCACATCAGCGTGCCAGCTTGCCCCGGAGCCCCTCCGCCAGTCGCACGCTTGCCTCGATCTCCACTCTGCGGATCGAGACGGACTCGACGTTGATGCCGAACGGGACACCCAGGCGGCGGCAGAAGGACATCAGCTCAAGCGCGGTTGCCTCGGCATGCTCGAGGGATGCGTCGAGGGTGTCCTCGGCGTGGCGCAGGTCGTTTTCGATCCAGCGCGGGACATCGACGCCGAGCCATCGGAGGAACTCCAAGGTCTTCATCGAGCCGCACACCGACATGGTGAACACGATTGGGATCGGATCGAGTCCGCGGTCGCGGCACTCGTAGGCATAGTCAGACACCAGATTCTTGCCAGCGTTGACGTCGTAAACGACCTGGGTGACGAAGTAGGAGCAGCCGGCCTCCTGCTTGGCGACCAGGCCAAGGTGCTCGTCGCCTTTGCGAGTGTGCCGCTCGGGTATCGCGACCGCGCCGAGGAGCAGGTCGGGGCCGACCTCGGTGCGGAGCTGCTGGGCCCTGCGGAGTGTCGTGGTGACACGCTTCTCGCGCGAGGAAGCACCGACGAAGACGGCCAGCCGATTGGCGGTGTCCTGGGATCCGATCCAGTCGCGGAGCTCTTCCTCGGTGTACTTCGCCGTCGCGCGGTAGACCACCACCGGCGTGCGCCAGGACTTGAGGTGCCTGTCCAGATAGTCGGCTGGGTCCATGGTTGGCAGGAATGGAAACGGCCGTTCCTCGGGGTTGCGGTCGGCCTCGTCATCGATGTCGTAGAGGATCAGGCCATCCACGCCGAGGGGATCCAGGCGCTCGAAGGTGATATCAGCGATCTCCTGGGCCTTCTCAGGGGTGGTCGACAACCGTGGCGGGGTCAGCGCGAAGAGCAGGAACTCGCCCCGGAGAGAGATGATGCGACGCTGGAGGTCCACGCTAGGAAGTATCGCTTTCGCGTGAAAGCAACAGGGGCCCCTGGGCCGAATGCTTGCTTGCGAAAAATCGGGGCGACTGGATTTGAACCAGCGACCGCTCGGCCCCCAGCCGACGCAGCACAGGTGTAGATCCGTCCCGTCGCGTCCCACGCGTCCCGCACGTCCCCGCGTCGATGACACGTTGGACGCATGGGACACAGCAGTCGGTACCACGGTGGTACTACAGGACAGAGCGGGGGCCCGCTTCGTCTCTCCGAGCGACGCCCGGATCGTGGCAGCGGTACTCCGTGGCGGTTTAGTCAGCGCCCTTCGGTGTGGCGGCGCCCCCACGCGACCCACTCAGCGGTACCCGGCTGGCGGTGTAGTCCTCTAGCCAGTGCTCCCTGCGTCTCGCAGTGGCAGACCTCGGCCCTTCGCCACCCCTGGCCTAGGGAGCAAGCGCGAGATCGGCGATTACCTGTGCGTGATCGCTGAGCTTCTCGTCTAACCAGTAGGCCAGGTAGTCGCAGGACGTCACTCTGAAGTCCTCTGTGATGTAGATGTGGTCGTATCGGCAGTCGCGACTTTTCGTGCGATGGGACACGGCGAAGGGACTCCCGCGCTGTCGAATCTTGCGGTAGGCATCAACCAGCCGAGGGTTGCTCAAGATCGCGAGCTCCGCCTCACCCCATCCCGGCTGCAATCCGGGGTGCCGCTGACCCGCCGGGACGACATCGTCGTCGTCCTCGCTGATCGGTGTATTGAAGTCGCCACACAGAACCTGCCGCACCCCAGGCCGTAAATCGACGCGTCGGCGCATCGCACGAAAGGCCTGCGGTTTGATGATCCCGCGCGAGGAACCAGGCGGAGCGTGCGCGTTGTGGACTTCGATGGCGACGTCCTTTTCAAGGACCTGTGCGGCAAGGTACTTCTCCGGGAACGCGAATCGCTCCTCCTCGGGATCCGGGAACGACAGACCGGGGAGCTGCTTTATCGGCAGACGCGACGCGGTCAGGTTGAACTTGGTCCTGATCACCTGTTTGGGGGTCCGCTGACGAAACGGATACGGGGGCGGCGGATAGGGGATCGCCGCGAGGTCGTCCGTCGCGAGCACCGAGTAGCCCGCGTCGGTCAAACCCCAGACGCCACCGCGGGTAGGTCTCGGTCGAGACCTCCCGCAGCGCAACCACGTCAGGCGCGCGCTCGACGACGCGCTCGAGCTGCTGCCGAAGTTTGCCCTTACGCGCAGCGACGTTCCAGCTGAGCAGTCGCATTCGCCTTCACTCTATGCCGGGTTTGTTCGTTGGTTGATCTGCTGCCGGGCGGAGGGACGCTGTTTTCTGCGGTCACGGGTGTGGAAGGACGGTGCTCGCGGAGATTTCGTCCTTACGTGAGCGGTCGAGAGTCAGCAGCGCGATGCGCCCGAAGTATTTAACTGATGTCGGGGTGAGTCTCGAGACCTGTTGCGAGGCCACGCGCGTAGGCCAGCTGGAACCACCGATGGCGATTCCTTGGGGGAAATCGAGCGAGAAGTACGTAGACATCAAGGCGTGCGTCCTCGTCGTAGGAGGCTAGAGATCGGAACCATCGATCTTCGCTAGCCGCTTCCGCTGACGAGAGGGAACGAGCTGTGCCGCCGCAGCTAGCGCCTGCACCAGGGCGGTGAATGGCTCCTTGTCGCCGGCGATCTTCAACTCCGCCACTATCGGCCGCCTCGAGTGCTGGTTGGCCAGGATTAAGTCCGTGGAGTTGAGGTGCCCATGCCCTGTGCTTCGAAGCCGAGCGCCGGCTTCGTGTGCGCCGGGGCGACTTCGCGGGCGACGTAGCGAAAGTCCAAGGTCCGGTCCCCGTCTACGGAGACACCGGAAGACATGTCCTTTATGGACTTGGCCCACCCGAACGTCCGCTCGGTGGCCTTAACGGCTTCTTATTGAGATCTCGGGCCGGGTTGTCGGGGTAGAAGCGCTCCTTCGGGCTTACCTTGAAGCGGTCGAACGCCTTAACGCTTGCGTCGATCAGGTCGGCATACTCATGGACCGTCGCCCGTTCGGCTCACCCGAGGCGCTCCTTGGAGTTCGCTTTAGCGAGCGTGACATACCGCCGGGTCAGCTCTGGGTAGGGGACCAGCGAGGGTGCTTTACCCACTATCAGACTGTCCACCATTCGCCGTCGGGGTGCAACTCGACGTTCGTGAAGAGGCTGGGGAAGAGCTCGGGGTGGTTGCGTGTGGATCGGGACCACCGTCGCTGGTTGGAATGCCTCGGCCAGGCGCTGCAGGTCGGCGACCGTCGCGTGCCCGGACGCGTGGATCTGCGTGAGTAGGATGTCGCGCTCAGCGAGCCAGCCCTGAAGCTTGGCTCCCGACGGCTGGTCTAGGTAGCCGCGCCACATGGACCACAGGGCTTGAGCGCCCCGGCGAGGCAGTTCGCGCGATCTAGCTCTCGGGTCATCGAACCCCTGAAGGTCAGAACCAGCCTGCTTGCGTTGGGCGCGAGGTCCTCCGGGTAGATACGCAGGTCGCGAACCGCGGCCGTTCGCGCGAACTCACCAGACTCCTTGACCTTGACGCGTTGGGATTGCGGGACGTAGATCCGCGTCTGATCCCACGGCTTCGGCGGCAACGGATCGAGGTCAAGGGTCTTCGCGATCGTCGCCCCATAGAGGTCAAGAACGAACAGCCGGCCACTCTCGATGGCAGCCCGCCAGGAGGGAGACCAGCCGGTCGGCGTTCTGGGAGGTAGTACGCCGCCAAGACCATACCTTCGGTGTCCGAGAACAGCTCCTCGCACTGGGCTTCCACATCAGCCTCGGAGAGTTGCGAATGGCGCGGCTCACCCGGGTAGACCTGAGTGCCCTCCATCAGCAGAACATCGACCCCATGCGGGGCTTGTCCACGGAGCTCCTGGAAGGAGCGGCTGTGGCCCGTCGCGCGTAGGTCCGCTGTGTAGAACAGGCGGCGGACGTCGGCCTCCACGAGCAGGGCGTGGGAGTCGTATGCGCTGTGGTCCACGCGGATCGACGTGACCGTGAATGGCCCGAGTTCGAGCGCCTCGGTGTAGCGAAGGTGACCGGCTGGCTTGAGGTCAGCACCGGTCGGGGCGAAGAACGCGGCCTCGCGCAGGATCTGATCGGTGGCTGAGCCGACGTAGAGGGGCACCGGGGGGGCGTTAGACGACTGACTAGACCCCAGTGGTCAGGGTGACCATGTGAGATCAGCACCCCGAGCAGTGACGGGTCGCGCTCGGTCAAGCCGGCAACGTCGGGGAGCCGTACCTCGGTCTCGAGACCAGTATCGAGGGGCAAGCCGAGGTCAAGCACGATCCGCTTGCCCCGGGCTTCGACCTCGATGCAGGATCCCCCGACCTCGCTCGCTCCCCTGTGGATGCAAACTCGCATCTCAGGCGACTCTGCTCGCTGTATGCCACGCCGCCCGCGCCGCGTCATCCTCTGGGTACTGCCATGGCTCGCCGTCGATGAAGTCCGGGTCGACGGGCGAGACGTAGCACCAACGACGGACCTCGGCCTGAACGGCACCCGACCAACCCCGAAGGAACCCGAACTCGTCCTCGTCGAGCCCACCGTCACTTTGAGAGACAGCGAGGTCGGTTACCTGGTCGGGCAGTCGAACCTCCGCCGGCGCAGGCGTCTACGGAAGGCCCATGATGATCCCAACTCGGCGGGCGACTAAGCGGTCTTCGAAGCGCACAGCCCAGTGATCTTGGCCGGGCTGATGGGATCTGCCTACCGGGCGACCAAGGGCTCGTGCAACGACGCAGCGACGCTCGTCGTCGGGCTCGGTCCCAGCGACCTCGATCGCGTGGACCGGCGGGAGGTCGAGCAGGGTACGGACACAGTCAGTCCATTCGAGAAGAGCAGCCATGCCCACCGATCGTCAGTCGGCAGATCTACTTTAACGGCCGGAATTGGCAGGCACTTCGCCGAGCCGCGCGCTCGCCGGGCCCCGGGGGAGAGCGGCGAAGCCGCTCGTAGAGCGGGCTTTCTGAAGTCGGGGCGCCTGGATTTGAACCAGCGACCGCTCGGCCCCCAGCCGACGTCGGGTGTGTGTAGATGCGTCCGTGGGCGTCCCCATCGTCCCGATCGTCTCGGCGAGTGGACAGCCTGGACGCATATGACGCAGCAGTCGGTACCACGGCGGTACTGCGAGCCGCGCAGTGTCCTTCGCTCAGCAGAACGTGAACTCGCGTGTAGAAACGCTGACTACAGTCCGACCTCCCTGCTTTGCAAGCCGGACGCGAATACCGCGGCACACACTGTTGCCCGCCGGCGCTCGCCAGCGGCCCGACCCACCCCGGCACCCGCGCGTTCCGCCTTCAGCAAGTGTCAACACGAGAGTCGAATCCGACCAGCACAGGTTGGCTGGTCATCTCCATCATTGATGTAGAGGACATCGAGGGACGGGTCGAACACTGTCGCGCTCGTGTCGGTTGCGCATTCCCAAGTCGATGGCCTGATCGTCATGGAAAGTGGCGCCCTCCCGCATCATCGATTCGACGCGTTCGACCGTTTGACCGGATGTCGCCGCAATCACTTCAGCCGTCGACCTGCGATCCCCTTGCAAGCCGTCAATCGCCTCGCGAAGAGCATATTCCGAGTGCGTTCCGTCGCCGAGGCCCCAGTCTGGAATGTCAGTGAATCAGGAATCGGCCGCCGGGAACGCAGCGACGTTTGCTACCCGCGCTGAAGATGACGGCGGCAATCGAATGAACGTGGCCTATGTTGTGCGTGACGACTCGCGCGCCACTTCCAACAAGGAAGTTGTACGCCGTAAGCCCATGGAACACGCTCCCACCGGGCGACGAGAGACCGATTAGAAACTCGTCCTCACCGTTTTGCATCGCCTGAGTTACCCACGCCAGGAGTCGCTGGACCAAGGTCCGGTTGATATCGCCATGCATGGCTATCTGGTACATACAGCCGCCGAGTTCTACTAGGTCCGAATCTTGGCTGCCCCAGGTGCTTGGCGTGCGGCCCCGATACAAGCGTTTGACCGCGGACGGATCACCCTTGCGATCTCGGGTCTAGGCCACGGGCGAAGGCCGCTTGCGGTAAACGAAAGCCTGCCCTAGGGTCGTCCTTCTCGACGACCGGGAAGGGGTCCGTGTGAGCATCCTGCTAGGCGCAGCCGATACGGGTTGTGTGGTTCTCGCCGCTGATCGACGGACGATAATGGAGACCCCTAGCGGTCCTGTCGTCGAACGCGACGCACCAGACCAAGTGCATGCCCCTCTTCAGCGTGGCTGTCGGCACGGCGGGAAGCGAGTACGTCTTCGATCCAGATCGCTTCGATCCGATCGAGATCCAAGAGCGCCAGTTCGCCGTCGACCAGCTCCGCCCCGAGCGACCGCGTGGTGAGTACAGGCGCCATCACCTGGCCGGCGAGAGCTCGATCATGGAGATGATCGAGGCTTGGGCCCTGACTGCCCAAGAGGAGGGAGCGGCTGACGAGGACGCGGATCCCGAGCGCATCCACTGGGGAATCACCCACATGCTGAGCCGCAACCTGGCCGTGGAACGAAGCTGGGGCATGCACGCTGTCAGAGGCGGGGGAGACGCCAGGCGCTTCGCCGGTTCAGGGCGGCCTTCATCGTGTTGACAGCGAGCTTTGACAACAACGGAGGAGGGATCAGATCTTCAGAAGCTCCTTCTATCTCGAGCTAGAGAGCCATACGGTCGAGATTGCCGCAGAACCGCTCATCGATACGCGCGACATTCCTGGCGGCGACGCCGGTCTCGTGTATTTCGGGGAGGATCTCGATGCGGATATGCCTGAGAGTGGGTAATGCCAGCGTTCGTCGGACATCTTCAGGCGGCCTCCGAGACAGGAGTGGACTATCCAATGGCTCACGCTCTTGCTCGCGACCGGACTGGAAGCAATCCACACGGCGCAAGCCGTGGAGACCCCTGACAGTCCAGCCGCAGTGGGAGGGGGAATCGATGTTGTCTGCGTAACCAGCGACGACATCGCCGTCCTCTCCGCCGAGCTCGACACGTCCGTGCCGAGCAGCTGAACCGTCTTGGCGACTGCGCCCGGGTAGTTCGGGGGCCGCTGGGGCCTGCCGCTAAGCCCTGACATACGGATCTCCCTAGAGATCGTTGCTCAGCCGAGGCGCTCTCACTTGACTACGCAAGGGGAACTTAGCGCTCCATGCCAGCCCCACGGGATACCACGGCCGGTAGTACGGCGGTATCCGCGGGCCGCGCGCGGCTCAGCTGCCGGCTAGGAATGCGCGAGCAGGGTGAACGATCCGCCTTGTACGCTGGCCGAGTCGTCGGTGAGAGAAGCGTGGGTGGCCGGGGCGGAATCTTTCTGAGATCGGGGCGACTGGATTTGAACCAGCGACCGCTCGGCCCCCAGCCGAGTGCGCTACCAGACTGCGCCACGCCCCGAAGCGCTAGGCAGTCTAGCCCGCGGTCAGCGCGACCGCGAAGCGGGCCCGTCGCGGAGGGTCGTAGGCGTTCATCGCCGCCCACCACGGGCATTCCGCCTCGGCCACCCACTCGGCGAAGCCTGCGCCGTGCTGCACGTCGTCGGCCACCACCAGGCCACCCGGCGCGAGGTGGGGCCGCACCGCTCGGAGCTCGCGCAACACGGTGCGCCGGGCGTACAGGCTGTCGCGCACGAACAGGTCGACCCGGCCGAGGTCCGGGAGCAGTCGCGGCAGCACGCGCTTCGAGCTGCCGCGGTGCAGCGTCCAGCGCTCCCGCAGGCTCTCGGGCACGGCGGCGCCCACGAACCGCTCGGCCTCCGGCGCCCACGGCGGGCGGTCGACGCTGTGCAGCCGGCCGTGCCCGTTCAGCTCGAGCGCCGCGAGGATGAACGCGCTGGTCACCCCGTAGGCCACGCCGGTCTCGAGCACGACCGACGGCCGCGTGGCGCGGCAGATTGCGAAGCACATGCGCGCCACCGGCAGGCCGGCGCTGTAGAACGCGGGAAAGGGACCGTCGCCCGCGGCCGCCACCAGCAGGAGCACCTGCGCCTCGACGCGCTTCAACTCGGGATCGCCGAGATCCACCGGCCGGCCGAGCTGCGCGCCGAGTTCGGCGGCCACGCCCTCGAGCTCGGCGACCGGGTACTCCGGCGGCGTGCGGAGCCGGTCAGCGAGCAGCTCCGCCTCGTCGCATGCCCGGTCGAAGAACTCGACGGGCGACCGCAGCATCAGGCCCAGCGACCGGCGGGTGAGCACCTTCGAGGTTCGGGGACCAGGCAGGATGCGCGATGCTAGCGGCCATGGGAATTCTCGAGGCAAGCTGGACCGTGGAGATCGACTCACCTCGCGATCGGGTGTATGAGATCGCGGCGGACATCGAGGGCGCGCCCGACTGGCAGGGCACGCTCAAGGACGTCGAGGTGCTGGAGCGCGACGACCAGAGGCGGCCGCTGGTGGTTGAGACGGCCTCCGACGCCACGGTCAAGACGGTGCGCTCCACGCTGCGCTTCGACTACGACCCGCCCGATGGGCCTGTCGTGGGAGCAGGAGAAGGGCGAGATGAAGTGGCTCACGGGTCAGTGGGTGCTGGAGGAGATGGACGCCGGCCATACCCGCGCGACGTACTCGCTGCGTGCCGACCCCGGCCGGATGCTCGGCCTGCTGCTCCGCGGCCCGGTGGAGGGCAAGGTGAAGGAGATGCTCACCAAGAGCGCCGCGGAGGGGCTCAAGGAGGAGGCGGAGAGCTAGAGCGGGCGACGAGAATCGAACTCGTCCCGCGACCTTGGAAGGGTCTAGTGCAGCCTTTACACCACGCCCGCGTGAGCGCCGCGAGTCTAGCCCCCCGCCAGCCACCGCTTCGGGTTCTGCACCATCATCGTCTCGAGCTGCTCGTCGGTCATCCCGCGCTCCTTCAGCGCCGGGATCACCTGGTCGGGCACCAGCGTGATCGTCCAGTCCTTCACCGCGCCCTCGCGCATCAGCATCTCGACCATCTCCTCGGGGAACCAGTCGATCGACGCGCACGAGTCGGCGGACAGGAACATCTTCTCCGCGTAGCCCTTCTCGAGCAGCGCCTGGGCCGTGTTGAGCCGGCGATCCATCGGCTGGTACATCTCGATGCCGAACCGGTCGAGGCCCACGTAGACGCCCTGCTCCAGTAGCCCCTCGATGTAGCCGACGTCGTCGGTGTCGCCGCAGTGGGCGATCTGGATCTTCTCCGGCGCCACGCCCTCCTCGAGGAAGATCTCCACCTGCCGCGGACCGGTGGCGGACGCCGGGCGTGAGTGGGCCATGATCGGCGCGCCGGTACGCAGGCTCGCGCGCGCGCACGCGCGGTGAACCTTCTCCACGTTCTCGTTCACGCCGGGCTCGTCCGCCGCGCACTTGAGGAAGCCCGCCTTGATGTCGGTGCCCTGGATGCCCTGCTCGATGTCGTGGACGAAGGCGTCGGCCATCACGTCGGGCGAGCGGCTCTGCCAGAACAGCGGCAGGTGGTCGTAGGTGTAGATCCCGGTGCACACGATCGCCTGGAGCCCGGTCTCCCTCGCCACCCGCTCGATGAAGCCCACGTCGCGGTGCAGATACATGGCGGTCGGCTCGCCGATGGTCTTCACGCCCCGGTCCAGCGCGCTCCCGGGCGGCCTCGACGCCCGCCGCGTACAGCGCCTCCTCGTCGTAGAGGTGGGGGAACTGGAACGCGTTCGCGTCGTCGCGGGTGCGCAGGTGCTCGTGGATCAGGGTGGTGCCCAGCTCGCCCGTGTCCAGGGGCCCGGTCACGCTCTCTACGGTCGGCATTCCTCTCCTCGCTCGGGATCCGCGGCTCGATTGTATGTCCAGGCCGTATGTCCACATCGGGGGTGGGCGCCTGGACTTCGTGACGCGCGCGAGCGACCGTGTGAGAAGTGGCCCGCAACACCAGGACGACCTCGGCGGCGACCGCGAGCGCGGTGCTCGCCCTGGTTGCCGGGGGTGCAGTGGCCTCGGCCTCGGGCTCCGGCGGGGACCCCGACGACGTGATCGAGGCGTGCGTGCACAAGAGCAACGGCAAGTTGCGCGTGCTCGGGGATCCCTCCAGACTGCCGTCGCTCCGAGCGCCTCCTGAGCTGGAACGTCAAGGGACCGCGCGGCCCACGCGGCCCGGTTGGGCCCACCGGTCCGGCCGGTCCCGCCGGCCCGGCTGGGCCCACGGGTCCGGTCGGGCCCGCCGGCCCGAACGGGCAGAAGGGCGATCCGGGCCCGGCTGGACCCGCGGGTCCTGCCGGAGCGGACGGCGAGGACGGCGCCCCGGGCGAGGCCGGCGCCCGGGCAACGACGGCGCCCCGGGCGAGCGCGGTCCGGCCGGAGAGACGGGACCAGCGGGGCCGACCGGCCCTGCCGGGCCGTCGGGCCTGTCCAGCGCGCGGGAGGTAACGCGAGGGTTCGGGCCGGTCAACTCCCAGGCGTTCCAGACCACCCTGACGGTGCTCACGCTGCCGAACCTCGTGCCGGGCAACTACCTGCTCTCCGCCAAGACCACGATCCGCCATCTCGCGGCCTCGACCTACACCGCCGCGGCCTGTCAGCTCCGGTCGGGCGCGGTGACCGTCGACCAGAGCCGCGTGGTCGTCCCCGCGGGTGTGAACGCGATGACGCTCCCCCTCCAGGGCACGCTGTCGCTGAGCGCACCCGGCTCCCTCACCCTCGTCTGCGCGATCCCCGGCGGCGGCGCGTTCGCATCCGACTCCAAGCTGCAGGCGCTCCGCGTCGACGAGGTCACGAGCTCGCCCGACTCCGGGTGAGCCTGGCGGCTGACCGGCCCGAAAAAAATCCCGGGGGGATGCAGCCGCCCCCTGTTAGGGTGACTCGCGATGATCTCGGCCGTCGGCTGTCCCGCGTCGACGAGCGGGCCAGCCAGGACTCGAACCTGGGACCTCCGGTTTTGGAGACCGGCGCTACCACCAACTGAGCTACTGGCCCGGGGGGCGGAGAGTACCCAAGGTCATGCGGGCGGAGGGAGTCGAACCCCCACGCTCTTGCGAGCACCGGGACCTAAACCCGGCCTGTCTACCAGTTCCAGCACGCCCGCTGAGAACGACGATTGTAGGTTGACCCGAGCGGGCATCCGCCCGCTCCGAGGAGCACCCCCGTGGGATCGAGAATCGAACTAGACCTGAGGGACTCGGACGACGGCATCAACACCGTCGTCGTCGTCGGCGAGCTGGACTTCGCCACCACGTCGGTTTTGGCCGAACGGCTCAGCCGCGCCGCGGACCGTGGCAGCGCCCTGCTCGTGGACCTCTCGGGCTGCACGTTCATCGACTCGACCGGCATCTCGATGCTGCTCAACGCCTGCCGCAGGCAGACGCGGGCGCGTGAGGGCATGGCCGTGATCTGCCCCAACCCGACGCCGTTGCGAGTGTTCGAGATCACCGGAACGGTCGACACCCTGCAGGTGGTCCCGAGCCGCGCCGCCGCCGAGGCCGCCATCGCCCGCATGCAGCAGGCGTTCGCCCCCGCGGGCGAACCGAAGGATTGACCGGCACACGCGGCGCCGCGCCCTGGACTAGAATCCCGCGCGATGTCCGAGGTGAGGATCGAGCACCCCAACCGGGACAAGGCCGAGTCGAAGGCGACGAAGGCCATCGTGGTTCTCCTGCTGCTCGTGAGCGCAGGCCTCGTCCTCGTGATCACGCTCGGCGGCTGGTCCGAGCTCCAGGGCGCCCAGCCGGTCGCGTTCATCTACGTGATCCTGCTGCTGGTGATGGCCTACTACGTGGCCCAGTGGAACCGCGGGGTGCTCCCCGTGGCCGCCGCGCTGGCGGTGCTGTTCGCGGTGCTCGCCGCGGTGGCGGGCCCGGCCTGGTTCGACCGCGACAAGGCCGGTTTCGACGACCCCACCCTCGAGCCGGCCATCCTGGGCCTGCTCACGGTGATCCTGGTGCCGGTGCAGTTGCTCCTGCTCGGATTCGCCATGCGTGGCTTCGCGCAGAAGTGGAACGTGGAGGTCGAGGTGCGAAGCGACTCGCCCGGTGGCTACCAGCACCCGGACGATCCCGGCTCCGATCCGCAGCCGGCCGGCGCGTAGAGTCTCGTCGGCTACCCGCCCGGGTGGCGGAACGGCAGACGCTGGGCCCTCAAAAGGCCCTGTCCTTCGGGGCGTGTGGGTTCGAATCCCACCCCGGGCACTACGCCGGCGGCGTCGGCCCGGACGCCGGCGGCGCCTGCCCGCTCGCGCGCTCGTTCATCGCCGTCCAGCCGCCGTACGCGATCCCGCCGGCGGCCAGCAGGCCAAGGAACGCCCCGATCTTGCGGGTGGCGTCGATGTCGATCAGATCGCCGAGGTCGCCGGCCGGGCCGTCTCCGG
Organism: uncultured Thermoleophilaceae bacterium; assembly: GCA_963761505.1. Taxonomy (GTDB): domain Bacteria; phylum Actinomycetota; class Thermoleophilia; order Solirubrobacterales; family Thermoleophilaceae; genus JAAYBF01. The sequence goes on along the minus strand of CAVXGW010000002.1, from coordinate 140,063 downwards.
GAACCAGGATCCGGAACAGGATGATCAGCACCGCGAGGGCGCCCGCTCCCGCCACGATCAGCCCGGGAGGCGCGGGAAGCTCACTCGGCATCGAGTCCGTGGCGCGAGCGACCGCCACGCCGATGGCGATGAGCGCGATCAGCGCGAGGATGATGTCCAGGAAGGAGAGCCACTGGAAGGCGCTCCCGCCGGAGGAGACCTGGTCGCCGCCGCCGCTGATGTCGTACCCCCACCAGTCGAGCGCGACCATGAAGACGAGCAACAGCGCCCCACTCACCCCCGCCACCATCTCACCGAAGCTCACCTTCGACGTATCCACGCGTACCTCCGTAGCCGCTTGCCGGAATGCCCGGGCGCCACTCTAACCTGCGCCGCCGGATGGACCTGAACGCCGAAGCGGCCGCCCTGGCCGCCCATGCCGGCCGCTCGGCGGGATCCGACGCCGAGCGCCGCGCGGCCGTCCACCTGCGCGACCGGCTCACGCAGATGGGCCGGACCGCGCAACTGCAGCCCCTGCTCGTCCGGCCCCGGTTCGGGCTCGTCCATGCGCTGCACGCCACCGTGGCGATCGTGGGCAGCGTGGTGGCCTCAGGGAACGCCGTGGCGGGCACGGTGATCGTGGGCGTCGCGACCCTCTCGGCGTTTCTCGACGTGGCGGGGATCGCACAGCTCGGGCGCCGGCTCACCGGCAAGCGGGCGTCCCAGAACGTCGAGTCGCGTGAAGGCGAGGACGCAGCCCGGCACCCTGCTGCTGGTGGCCGCCTGCGACGCCCCTCGCGTCAGCACCGCGTTCGCCCGCACCACGCGGGTCCTGCGCGATCCATGGGCGGCCATGCTCCTGGCCATGACGGCGATCCTCGCCTGCTGCGGGCTCCGGATCGCGGGCGTCGAGGCGGAGGCGCTGACCGTGGTCCAGTTCGTGCCCACCGTGTTCCTGATCCTGCTCACCCCCGCGCTCGCCGACATCGAGCTCCAGCCCGCCGCGGCCGACCTTCAGGGCGCGGGCGCGGCGGGAGCGGTGCTCCGCCTGGCCGACGAGCTCGAGCTCGAGCACTTCGACGTCTGGGTGCTGTTCGCCGGGGCCACGCGCCCGTTCGCGCTCGGAATGCGCGGATGGCTGCGCCGCAACCGCAAGCTGCTGGATCGCGAGACGACCGCCGTGATCGAGGTCGGCCCGATCGGTGACGGCCCGGTCCGCTACGCGCGGCGGGCGGGAGCGCTGGTGCCCGCGCGCTGCCATCGCGACCTGGTGCGCCTGTGCCGGGAGATCGCGGAGGACGACGGCGAGGACGGCGCCTACGGGGCGCGCAGCGAACTGGCGCGCGAGCCCGGCAACGCGGCCGCCGCCATCGCCCGCGGACTGCCCGCGATCCGCGTCCGCTGCGACGGACGCGGGCGACCCCGCGCCGGAATCGCTCGAGCGCGCCTACGGATTCTGTGCCGAGCTGGCGCGCAGGCTCGACCGCGAGGTGGGCCCGTCCCTCAGACGGGAGTGACGGCGTTGTGCTTGGCCGGCCAGTCGCGCGCGCGCCCGGCGTAGGCCGCGAAGCGGCGCACCAGCTCTGAGCGCAGGTCCTCCGGCTGCACCACGGCGTCCACCACCATCTCCGAGGCCAGGTGGAGGATGTCGATCTCCTCCTTGTACTCGCGGCGCAGCTTCTCGACGAACTGCTCCCGCTCCTTCTCGTCCTCGATCGCCTGGACCTGGTTGAAGAAGACCGCGTTGATCGCGGCCTGGGGGCCCATCACGGCGATCTTCGCGCTCGGCAGCGCGATGCAGGCGTCCGGGTCGTAGGCCGGCCCGGCCATGGCGTACAGGCCCGCGCCGTAGGCCTTTCGCAGGATCACGGAGATCTTCGGCACGGTCGCCTCGCTCACCGCGGAGATCATCTTCGCCCCCGCGCGGATGATCCCCTGGCGCTCCACCTGGGTGCCGATCATGAACCCGGGCACGTCGGCCAGGAACAGCAGCGGCACGTTGAAGGCGTTGCAGGTCCAGATGAACCGCGCGGCCTTGTCGGAGGAGTCCACGAACAGCACTCCGCCCTTCTGCCGGGGCTGGTTGGCCACGATGCCCACCGCGCGGCCGTCGATGCGCGCGTAGCCCACCACCAGCTCCTTCGCCCAGCGCTTGTGCACCTCGAGGAAGGAGCCCTCGTCCACGAGCGCGCCGATCACGTCGTTGATGTCGAACGGCTTGTTCTCGTCCTCGGGGATCGAGAACTCGGCCGCTTCGGGCTCGGCGGGCGGCGCGACCGGCGGGGCCTCGCTCCAGTTCGAGGGGAAGTAGGACAGGTAGCGCTTGGCGACGTCGATGCCCTCCTCGTCGGTCTTCACGAGGAAGTGCCCGCAGCCGGAGACGCCCGTGTGCATCCGCGCGCCGCCCATCTCCTCGAGCGACACCTTCTCGCCGATCACCATCTCCGCCATCCGCGGCGAGCCGAGGTACATCGACGCGTTGCCGTCCCGCATGATCACCACGTCGCAGAACGCCGGGATGTAGGCGCCGCCCGCGGCGCTCGGGCCGAAGAGCACGCACACCTGCGGCACGACCCCGGACATCTTCACCTCGGTGTGGAAGATGCGCCCGGCGTGCCGGCGGCCGGGGAACATCTGCACCTGCTCGGTTATCCGAGCGCCGGCGGAGTCCACCAGGTAGATCATCGGTACGCGGTGCTCGAGCGCCTGCTCCTGGATGCGGATGATCTTCTCGACCGTCTTGGGGCCCCACGAGCCGGCCTTCACCGTCGGGTCGTTCGCCATCAGGCAGACGGGCCGCCCGCCGATCGCGGCCATGCCGGTGACCACGCCGTCGGCGCCGAAGCCCTCGTTCTCCCAGTTGGCCAGCAGCGCGTCCTCGGTGAAGCTGCCCTCGTCCACCAGCCGCGCCACGCGCTCGCGCACGGGCAGCTTGCCCTGCTGCTCGGACTTCTCGTGGTGGCGCTGCGGCCCGCCGCCGCGGGCGCGCTCGAGGGCTTCGGAGAGGTCGGTCATGGGTCCGGGTGGATCCGGGTGGTGTCCTCGCTGGGTGGCGTGGGCGGTGCGCCGGGGGAGGTGGCGGGCGCAACCGGCCCGGTGGGCGGCGTGTCACTGCGCAGCGCCATCACCAGCAGCCCGGCCGTGACGAGCAGCAGGATCAGCGGCCACCCCACCAGGGACGGCCCGTCGTCGGAGGCCTGGCCCGCCAGGATCACGAACGCCAACAGGTTTGCCACGCCGAGATACGCGGGTCCGCTGCGAGCGAACGCCGCCGTGTAGGCGATCAGCGCCGCCCCGCCGGCGAGCATCACGAGCTCCCAGCCGTTCCCGGCCTCGACGTCGGAACCCTCGAACAGGCCGCCGAGGGCCTCGAGCGCGTAGGTCCCGGCGATGCCCAGCAGCGCGACCCCCGCGGCGTTCACCCAGCCCACGCGCCGGTGGCGCTCCTCATCCTCGCCCATCAGCCCGTAGGCGGCGGCCCCGATGGCCGTGAACAGCAGGACCCAGCGGAAAGTGCCGGCGCCGTCGGGATCGAACGCCCAGTCGACGAAGGCCACCACGGTCACGACCGTCGTGATCGCGTCGAGCAGGGCGGCGATGCCCGAGTCGTATCTGCGAGCCAGCCAGAACATCAGGCTGGCCACCAGGAGGCCGACCCAGAACACCGTTCCGGAGCCCAGATCGCCCTCACCCCCGAGCAGGTCGCCGAGGTTGAGCAGCGCCCCGAGGGCAAGCACGAAGGACGCCACGATGAGCGTCGAGTGCCAGATGGGCGGCCTGCCCGCCCCGGGGGGCACCGAAAGCGTGAGGGCGATGACCAGGGCGGCGGCGAGCGCCGAGTAGGCGAAATGGACTCCGATCCCCCACTCGTCCTCGAAGCGGAGGTTGACCAGGCTCACCGTGACCACCAGCGCGACGGCGCCCGCGCCGATCAGGCTGCCGCGCTCCGGGTCGGCTCTAAGAAAGCTGGTCATTCATCGCGGGCGCGTCGCCCGAGTAGTCGTAGAAGCCCATGCCCGACTTCTTCCCGTACCAGCCGGCCGCCAGCATCTTGCGCAGCGTGGGCGGCTGGGCGAAGCGGCGCTCGCGGAACTCGTCGAACATCACGTCGCAGATCGAGCCGAGCGTGTCCAGGCCCACGAAGTCGGCCAGCGTGAGCGGGCCCATCGGGTGCCCGGCGCCGGCCTTCATCGCGTCGTCGATCTCGGCGATCGTGCCCACGCCCTCCTCGTACGCCCGGATGGCGTCGAGCATGTAGGGCACCAGCAGCCGGTTCACGATGAAGCCGGCCTTGTCCTTGGTCTGGACGCCCAGCTTCCCCTGGCTCTCGGCGAACTTCACGCCGGCGTCGAAGGCCTCGTCGCCGGTGGTCACGCAGCGCACCACCTCCACGAGCTTCATCACCTGGGCGGGGTTGAAGTAGTGCAGGCCGATGAAGCGGTCCGGGCGGCCGGTGGACGCCGCCTGGTCGATCACCGGCAGCGACGAGGTGTTGGTGGCGAAGACCGCGCCCTCCTTGACGATCCCGTCCACCTCCTTCCACATCTCGAGCTTCTTGCCGAGGTCCTCGGTGATCGCCTCGATCACCAGGTCGCAGTCGGCCAGGTCGCCGTAGTCGGTGGTGCCCTGGATGCGGCCGCGCACCGCGTCGGCGTCGGACTGCTCCAGCTTGCCCTTCTCCACCGCGCGGCCGAGCTGCTTCTCGATCTTGCCGACGCCCTTGTCCAGCGTCGCCTGATCGACCTCGCGCAGCACCACGTCGTAGCCGGACTGGGCCGCCACCTGGGCGATGCCGTGGCCCATCAGGCCCGCTCCCAGAACTCCAACCTTCTTGATCTCCATTACCGTCCTCTATCCAAGTTTTCGAGCGTCGGGAGCCTATATGTCACTGGTAGGAGTCGAGGATCGCGGCGGGGTGCGCCACCTGGTCCTGCAGCGTGCCGAGAAGCGCAATGCCTTCAACGGGGAGCTGATCTCAGACCTCGGGCACGCGCATGGAGGCCGCCGCGGCGGACCCCGCCGTGCGGTGCGTGGTGGTTCGCGGCGACGGCCCGATGTTCTCCTCCGGGCATGGACCTCAACGACCTGCGCGAGCTCTCCGAGGACCCGTCGCGCCTGCGCCAGTTCCGGCGCCCGATCCTGACCTGGTGGAACCTGCTCGAGGAGATGCCCAAGCCCACCATCTGCCAGATCCACGGCGCCTGCCTGGGCGGGGCGTTCGAGCTGGCCCTGGCGGCGGACTTCCGCGTGATGGCGGAGGACGCCATGGCCGGGATCATGGAGGTGAAGGTGGGGCTGCTTCCCGACGTGGGTGGCTGCTCGCGCCTGCCGGCGATCGTCGGCCTGGGCAACGCCAAGGAGCTGATCATGACCGGCAAGGTGATCGACGGCCGCGAGGCGCACCGGATCGGCTTCGCCAACCGGATCGCGCCGGCCGACGAGCTGGACGCGGTGACCGAGGCGCTCGCCAACGAGCTGCTGGCCGCCGCCCCGCGCGCGGTCGGGATGGCCAAGCGGGTGATGGACGCCGCGGCCAAGCCGGCGCTCGCGACCACGCTGGAGCAGGAGGTGCAGGCGCAGGAGTCGCTGGCCGCGACCGAGGACTTCGCGGAGGGCGCGAAGGCGTTCTTCGAGAAGCGCCCGCCGGAGTTCGCAGGGCGATGAGCATCGTCCGCGCCGAGATCTCGGTCTCCCTCGACGGCTTCGGGGCAGGGCCCAACCAGAGCCCCGAGGACCCGCTCGGCGAGGGCGGGGAGCGCCTGCACGACTGGGTCGTCGCGACGGAGAGCTGGCGCCGCCAGCACGGTAAGGAAGGCGGTACGACCGGCCCCGACAGCGAGATGGCCGGGCGCATGCACGACGGCGTCGGCGCGTTCGTGATGGGCCGCGGGATGTTCGGCGGCGGCCCCGGGCCCTGGGAGGAGAGCTGGCACGGCTGGTGGGGCGAGGACCCGCCGTACCACGCGCCCGTGTTCGTGCTCACGCACCATCCGCGCGAGCCGCAGGAGATGCAGGGCGGCACCACGTTCCACTTCGTCACCGACGGGATCGAGGCGGCGGTCGACCAGGCCCGCGCCGCGGCGGGCGACGACGACGTCCTGGTGGCCGGCGGCCCGGGCGCCATCGATCAGACCCTCGCCGCCGGCCTGCTCGACGAGCTCCGGCTGCATGTCGTGCCGATCGTCCTCGGCGACGGCGCGCGGCTGCTCGACGACGTCGGCGACCCGAAGCTCGAGCCGGTCGAGGTCGTGGGCACGCCGGCGGCCACCCACATCCGCTACAGCGTCGGCTAGTCCAGCCGGGTCAGCAGCCAGGCGCCCAGCAGCGCCGAGCCGCCGGCGATGAACGGCACCGCGTTGCGGCCGAGCGGCGGCAGCTCGTCGCGCGCCTCGAGCGTGGCCGCGAGGTCCACGATGTCCGAGGCCAAGCCGGCGATCAGCCAGGGGCGCAGCCTCTCCGGATCGCTGTGCGCGAGAACCCCCACCCCGATCGCGGCGTCGCGGATGCCCAGCGCGCGCGAGTAGACGGTGACCGGAGACCTCCCGGACTCCTCGCCGATCCATCCGGCGCCGCTGGCGGGCGCCAGCGTCAGGGCGGTTCCGACCAGGACCCTCCCGGCGGCGGCGATGCGGCCGATGTCGCGCGGGGTCACCGCGCGAGCCTATAGCGAGTCGTAGGCGCGGCGGATGCGGGCGTCGCGCGCTTCGAGCTCGTCGAGCGCCCGCCTGGCGGCCGGGCTGTCGAACGGCCGCGCCAGCGATCGCCGCTCGCGCCGGTCGAGCCGGCGGACGCGGCGCTCGAGCCGTCGCATCGCGGCCCCCGCACGCCGGTTGTCACGACGCTCGAACGCGGCCGAGGCGCGGCGCACCTCCCCCGCGATCGCGCCGATGGACGCCAGCGATCGGTCACGCTCGCGCCGCGCCGCCGGCGGCACGTCGAGGCTTCGGTAACGCTCACGCAGCCGCGCGAGCCTCGTGGCGAGGCTGTCGAGCGGAAACGTGAGCAGCTCCACGTCCAGGACCGTCCGGTTGGGCACCGCCGACAGGCCGCGCGCGAGCACCACGGAGGACCGATCGTCCAGGCGCTGCAGCGCCACCACCTGATCGACGGACCGCTCGTAGGCGTCCACAGCCCCGTCCGCCGCGCGCAGGTATGCCCGCTCCTCGCCGGCGATCGCCTCGCTTTCCTCCACCGGCCCGGTCCCCCCGAGAAGCGGTCGCGAGCCGACGTCGAGCAGCTCGTCGCGGTCCACCTGCTCGAAGCGCCCTGCGCGCGCGGTTGACGGCTCCGTAGGCGTCCGAGCGCAGGTCGAATCGCGTCTCGACCCTCGCCAGGCGATCCGCCAGCCGCACGTGCTCCGGCTCCGCCGAGTCCCTGTAGTCGGCCGCGATGTGGTCCGGGACGGCCAGGAACCAGTAGGCCAGGAGACCTCCCACCAGGGCAAGCACCAGCGCGATCGGGACGAGCGCTAGGCGCATGCGAAGGTGCGCGCGGTGCCCTCCGCGATGGTGAGGCAGTCGTTCACCGAGTTCCAGTCCACCCTGTCGGGCGTATCGGTCAATCGGTGGTAATCGTTGAACGAGTTGCCTCGCAGCGAGAGCATCGAGATCGCCGGGAGGCCCGCGAGGCGGGCCAGCACCGGGTCGGTCCAGCCGCCGATGCGAAAGCGCCGCGGCGGCTCGAGCCCGGCGCGCCGCGCGCCGGCATCGGCCAGGGCGAGGTCCTGCTCGCGGTAGCGCACCCGCCACAGCGGGCCCTCGGCGGAGCACACCATCGGCTCGCCCGCACCGAGCGTGTCGAGGCCGAGCACCAGCGTCGTCGCCGGGTCCAGGCGCTGCGTGGCCAGCCACGCCGCCATCCCGCCCATCCCGGCCTCCTCGGCGCCGGGCAGCACGGCGATCACCTCCGTGCCCGGCGGCGGATCGGCGGCGAAGCGGCGCACCAGTTCGAGCACGGCGGCCACCCCGGTGGCGTTGTCGCTCGCCCCCGGGACGGTGGCTCCCCGGCTCACCTCGAGCGACAGCGCGGCCGCCGCCGCGAGCACCGCCCGGGCGAGCGGCCGGACGCGGCGGGGGCCGAGCGCCACCGCCGCCATCGCGAGCTCGGCGGGGAGCGCGAACGACGGCCGGCCGTCGTGTCCCGCCGGGCCGGCCAGGCGTGGATGCCACATCAGGCCGGTGTGGGCCGCATCGTGGTGGGCGACGAGCACCAGCGTGCGGCAGCCGCTCGCCCTCGGCGGGCAGGCGGGCGACCACGTTGGCGCCCTCGCCGGCCGGGAACCACGAGCGCACCACCTGCGAGCGGCCGGAGTAGTCGAGCTCGAACGAGAGCGAGCGCCAGGGCGGCGGCCGCCCGTCCCGTGGCCGCGGCGGCGAAGTGCGCGGCCTGGACGTGCCCGAAGGTGTGCTGGTAGCGGAACGCCTCGACGCGGACGTCACCCGCGCCCGCCTCGCGCAGCCGGCCGGCGCACCACTGCGCCGACTCCCTCTCCCCCGCGCTCGCCGAGCGCCGGTCCATCGCGGCCAGCGCCTCGACGTCGGCGCGCAGGCTCAACCGCGGTGCCAGTCCACCGGCCCCGCCGTGAGCAGATGGGACCCGAGCGGCCGGCCCAGCACCTCCTGCGCGCGGCGCGCGCAGTCCAGCAGAGCAGGCAGGTCCACACCGGTGTCGTGGCCCATCTCGTGCAGCATCGACACCAGGTCCTCGCTCGCCACGTTGCCCGTCGCCCCCTTGGGCACGGGGCAACCGCCCAGCTCGCCGAACGACGACTCGAACGACCGCACCCCGGCCTCGAGCGCGGCCAGCGCGTTCGCGAGCCCCTGACCGCGGGTGTTGTGGAAGTGGGCGGTCAGCTCCGCGCCCGGCAGCCGCTCGAAGGCGTCGGCGTAGAACTCGCGCACCTGAGCCGGGTTCGCCATCCCGGTGGTGTCCCCGAACGCGATCTCCTCGCAGCCCGCGTCGCGCAGCCGCCCGGCGATCTCGAACACGCGGTCCCGGGGCACGTCGCCCTCGTACGGGCAGCCGAACGCCACCGAGATCACGCCCTCGCAGCGCAGGCCCTCCTCGCGCGCGCGTGAGATCACGCGCTCCAGCCCGGTGAGCGACTCCTCCACCGAGCGGTTCACGTTCTTGCGGTTGTGGGTCTCCGATGCGGAGAGGAACAGGTTCACCTCCTGGAAGCGGTCGCGCAGCTCCAGCGCGTTGTCGAGCCCGCGCTCGTTGGGGATGAGCACCGACACGGACACGTCGTCCGGGATGTCGGCCTCCCGCAGCACCTCGGGGCCGTCGGCCAGCTGGGGGATCACGTCCGCGCGCACGAAGCTGGTCACCTCGAGGCGCTTCAGGCCGGTCCGGGCGAGCGCCTCCACCAGCGCGATCTTGTCGGCCGTGGGGATCACCTCGGGCTCGTTCTGGAACCCGTCGCGCGGGCCCACCTCGCGGATGCTGACGCGGTCCATGGGGACCTACATCATGCCGAGGCCACCGCTCACGCCGATCGTCTCGCCGGTCACGAACGAGGCGTCGTCGCTGGCGAGGTAGGCGATCGTGGCGGCCACCTCGTCGGGCTGACCGGGCCGGCGCATGGCCGTGGACATGACCATGCCCTGCACGAACCGCTCGCCGATCTCGCCGAGCTGCTTGGCGGCGTGCATCATCGGCGTGTCGATCGGGCCCGGCGCCACCGCGTTCACCCGCACTCCTCGGCGGGCGGTCTCCTTCGCGAGCGCCTTGGTGAAGGCGATCACGGCGCCCTTCGTGGCCGAGTAGACCACGGCCACCTGGGAGCCCACGCGGCCGGCCTCCGAGGCCACGTTCACGATGCTCCCCGAGTTCCGGTCCTGCATTCCGGGCAGCACCGCATGGGTCACGGCCAGCACCCCGCGAACGTTCACCGCGATCAGGCGGTCCCACTGGTCCTCGGTCGAGCGGACGAAGAAGTCGTCGTCGGCGATGCCGGCGTTGTTCACCAGCACGTCGACCGGGCCCAGCTCCGCCTCGATCGCCGCGACCGCCGACCCCGCCGACTCGCGCGGAGCGCACGTCCAGCTCCACCCCGAGGCCGTCGAGCTCGCCGGCCAGCTCCCTCGCCTTGTCGAGGTCGAGGTCCGCCACGGCCACGCGCGCGCCCTCGGCGGCGAGCCTGGCGCAGGTGGCGGAGCCGATGCCGCCCGTACCCCCGGTGACCAGCGCGATCCGTCCCTCGAGCCTCATGGGCGGAGCAGGCTATCCGTTAGCGTCCGCGACCTTGGCCGACCACGACGTCATCCCCATCGTCGGCGGCACCGGCGCGCTGGGCTTCGGCCTCGCTCTGCGCCTGGCGGCGGCCGGACGGCCGGTGGCGATCGGCTCGCGCGACGCCGGGCGCGCCGAGGAGGCGGCGGCCAAGGTGCGCGAGCGCGTGGACGGCGCGCAGGTCGAGGGGCTGGAGAACCCCGCCGCCGCCCAGCGCGGCCCGATCGTCTTCCTGGCCGTCCCCTTCCGGGCGCAGTCCGAGAACCTCACGAACCTCAAGGAGGCGCTGCAACCGGGACAGATCCTGGTCGACGCCACCGTGCCCCTGGCGGCGGCGGTGTCCGGGAAGGCCACCCGCCTGCTGGGCGTCCCCCAGGGCTCAGCGGCGCTGCAGGCGCAGGAGATGGTGCCCGAGGGCGTGACGGTGGTGAGCGCGCTGCACACGGTGAGCGCCCCCGTGCTGGGAGACCTCGGTCAGCAGCTCGACGAGGACGTACTGGTGACGGGCGACGACAGGGATTCCAAGCGCCGGGTGGCTGAGCTGATCGCGCTGATCGACGGCCTGCGGCCCGTGGACGCCGGCAAGCTCGAGGTGTCGAAGCTGGTCGAGGGACTGACCCCACTGCTGATCTCCGTGAACATCCGGCACAAGACCCACGCGGGCGTGAAGCTCACCGGCCTGCCCGACGAGCCCTGGAAGTAGCGCTCCTCTCCGGCGGCACCGGCGGCGCCAAGCTCGCGCGCGGCCTGCTGGACGTGGCCGATCTCACCGTGATCGCCAACACCGGCGACGACGTGGAGATGCACGGCGTGCACGTGTCGCCGGACCCGGACCTCGTGACCTACTGGCTGGCCGACGCGATCGACGAGCGCGGCTACGGCATCCGCGGTGACACGTGGGAGGTGATGGGCGCGCTCGAGGCCGCGGGGCGGCCGACCTGGTTCCGGCTGGGCGATCGCGATCTGGCGATGTGCCTGCTGCGCACGCAGGGGCTGGCCGCGGGGCAGCGGCTCACCGACGCCCACGCGGCTGTGGTGACCGGCATGGGGGTGCGCGCGCGGGTGCTGCCCGCGGCCGACGAGCCGGTGCGCACCCGGATCACCGCGCGCGGTCGCGAGCTGCCGTTCCAGGAGTTCATGATCCTCGAGCGTGGCGAGGGCCCGATCGAGGGCGTCGAGTTCGCCGGGGCCGCGGACACCGAGCCCACGCCCGACGTGCTGGACGCTCTGGAGGGCGCGGACGCGATCGTGATCGGCCCGTCCAACCCGGTCGCCTCGATCGCGCCGATGCTGGCGATCCCCGGCATGCGGGAGGCGATGGCCGCCGCCGTGGCCCCGGTGGTGGCCGTCAGCCCGTTCGTGGGGGGCCAGGTGCTCAAGGGGCCGACGCTCGAGTTCTGCCGCTGGGCCGGCATCGAGCCCTCAGCGGCGGGCCTTCTCGACGCCTACTCCGGCCTGCTCGACGGCGTGGTCGCCGACGAGCCGGTGACCGGCCTGCCCAGCGTGGTGGTGGACACGCTGATGGACACCCAGGACGCCCGGAGGAGGGTGGCCACGGCGACCCTCGATTTTGCGGGATCTCTTCAGAGCCGCTGACCGGCGGTCGCGCTACAGTCGCCGGACTCGAAGTTCGGTCGAATGCGCACCATCGCGATCCTCCCAATCAAGAGTCTCGGCGCAGCTAAGCAGCGCCTTTCGGAGCGATTCGCAAGCGGCTCTCGCCAGGCCCTCGCCCAGGCGATGTTCACCGACGTGCTGGCCGCGCTGCGCCACGTCCAGGGCATCGAGGAGATCGTGGTGATCACGGCCAACCGGATCGCAGAGGACGCCGCCCACCACAACGGGGCGCGGGTGCTCTACGACCCCAACGAGGCGGGCCAGTCCGCCGCCGCGGCGATCGGCATCCGTCACGCGGTCGCCGAGGGCTACCAGCGCGTGCTGCTGGTGCCCGGCGACACCCCCCTGCTCGACCCGCTCGAGCTGGACGACATGCTCGTGCGCGCGTCGGGCACCGCGGTGACGATCGTCCCCGACCGCCACGGCACCGGCACGAACTGCCTCCTTCTCTCCCCTCCCACGGCGATCGAGCCGAGCTTCGGCCCCGGCAGCCGCGAGCGCCATGTGGCCGCGGCTCGCGCCGCGGGGGCTGAGCCGAGCGTGGTGGAGCTGCCGTCGCTGGTGCTGGACGTGGACACGCCGGACGACCTCGAGGAGCTGGCGGGGGTCCTGGAGGCACGGCGCGGGCATGCGCCGATGACGCGCGGTGCGCTGCGCCAGCTCGACCGCGCCCACGTGCACGCGTAGCGCCCTCGTGCGGCTGACCATCGAGGCCATCGCCGGACTGCCGGAGGTCCGGCCCGGCGACGATCTCGGCGCGCTGATAGCCACGGCCTCACCGTCCGATCTGGGCCCCGCCGACGTGCTCGTGGTCGCGCACAAGGTGGTGTCCAAGGCGGAGGGCCGGGTCCGGAGGCTGGACGAGATCGAGCCCGGTGAGGACGCGCGGCGCATCGGCGACACCCAGGGCAAGGACCCGCGGCTGATGCAGGCCGTGCTCGACGAGACCGTGCGCGTGGTGCGCGAGGCCCCCTGGGTGCTGATCTGCGAGACCCGTCACGGGCTCGTGTGCGCCAACGCCGGGGTCGACCGCTCGAACACGGCCGACCCGGACGAGGTGGTGTTGCTCCCGGAGGATCCCGACGCGTCGGCGCGGGCCCTGCGCGCGGCGATCCCCGGCCGGCCGGCGGTGGTGATCGCCGACTCCTTCGGCCGCGCGTGGCGGCTCGGGCAGACCGACGTGGCGGTGGGCGCCGCCGGCCTGGTGGCGCTCGACGACTGGCGCGGCCGCCCCGATTCCGGGGGCCGGGCGCTGGAGGCCACCGAGATCGCCGTGGCCGACGCCGTGGCCGCCGCGGCCGACCTGGCCCGCGCCAAGGACTCGCGCGAGCCGGTCGTGCTCGTCCGCGGGCTCGACCGGTTCGTGACCGCGGACGACGGCCCCGGCGCCTCGGCCCTGAGGCGCCCGGCAGGCGGAGGACCTGTTCAGGTAATTCGCGGCTCCGTTGGCGCCGATGTGAGAGGGTCGGGCAGTAGGCGCCTGGACGGCGCCCAGTAGATCAGGAGGCGGGCAGGACGCCCGCCGAGCTAATCCACATACGGAAGGAGCGGGATGGCTGACAGCGTTTACCGGGTGACCGAGGTGATCGGGAGCAGCAGCGAGTCCTGGGAGGCAGCGGCGCGTTCGGCGGTGGAGACCGCCGGCAAGTCCGTCCGCGACCTACGCGTGGCCGAGGTGCTGCGCCAGGACGTGGTGATCGAGGACGGCGGCGTGGCGTCATTTCGCGTCCGGCTCGGGATTTCGTTCAAGTACGAAGCCTAGGAGCGGAACGGGCCGGAGACCTCGTATACGGCTCCCCGGCCCCCCTCCGCCCGCTGCGAGGCGAAATAGAGCCTGTCTCCGGCGGGGCCGAACGTGACGCCGGTGAGCTCGGACCCGGCGTGCTTGGGGCCGGTGACCGACAGGAACCGCGACACCGCCCGCGTCAGCGCGTGATCACGCCGAGGTCGATCTCCTCGGTGGAGATGTCCTCGCACACGAACAGCTCGCCGGCCTTGGATGCGGTGATGTTGTCCACGCGCAGGAGCGGCGCGCTGCGCTTGGCCAACCCGTCGTAGATCACCTTGACCCGCTCCGCGCGGGTGTCGTAGGCGTGGATGCGCGAGTCGCCGGTCGTGGCCACGTAAACCAGGCCCGAGTCGAACCAGATTCCCTCGGCTCGGGCGAACTCCGTGTAGCCCGGGACCTGGTGGCGGGTCTGCTCGCGCTTTGCCAGGGGGTCGGGAACGGCCACCCACTCCACGGCGCCGCTCTTCGCGACCTTGGCGAGCTCCAGCTTGCCCTCGGACAGGTCCGGCCACCGGCGAGGGGTGAAGCGGTAGAGGGCGCCGTCGATGATGTCCTCGGTGAGGTAGACGCGCTTCCCGCGCGGGTCCACCGCGGCGGCCTCGTGCTTGAACACGCCCATTGCGTCGTGCACGCGCGCCTTCTTCTGGCCCGCGGGGTCGCACTCCCACACGCGGCCCTCGCCGTACTCCTCGCACGAGAGCCAGGTTCCCCAAGGTGTGGGCCCGCCGGCGCAGTTGTTGGTGGTGCCGTCGAGGATCCGGTAGGCGTCGCGAATCTCCCCGCCGGCACCGAACCTCAGCGCGCCCGGCGCCGCCGCGCAGCTCCTCGGAGTTCGACACGAGGATCCAGCCGCGGTCGTCCGTCGGGAACGCGGCCGCGCCGTCGGACGCGCGGTGCCACGCGTAGTCCGAGCCGGGCACCGTCTCTCCACCGAGCGCGACGCGGCGCGCGGAGAAGCCGTCGGGAAGGCGGATGCCGTTCTCATTGGGCGCGCGAAGCGCGCCGTAGCCCGTGGCCGGCGCCCGTCGGGCCGGCGCGGAGGCGTCCGAACCGCCGAGCAGGTCGTCCCAGAAGGCCGCCCCCAGCGCCGCCGCGGCCACGGCCCCGACCCCCACGCCGATCGCCTCCCGGCGGCGGTACACAGGAGGGCCACTCACGGGCCCCGAGGCTAGCCCGTCGCCGGGGCCAGCGGTGAAGACCGTGCGAAGGACTCGTGAAGGGGATGTTGCCGCCGCAACTCGTACAGCGTGGTGCGCTCGGCGGCGGGCCGCCCGGCCGCGTGGGCGGCGCCCACCAGGTCGTCCGGGTCGAGCCGCACGCCGTGTTGGCTGCCCGCCATCCGGCTGATGCTCTCCTCCATCAGCGTGCCGCCCAGGTCGTTCACGCCCCAGCGCAGCGACTCGGTGGCCGCGTCCAGCCCCATCTTCACCCAGCTGGCCTGGAGGTTGGTGACGGTGCGCCCCAGCGCCAGCCGGAAGGCGGCCGTGTGCTTGAGGTTCTCCTCGCGGGAGATCTCCTCGATCCCGTGCGTGCGGCCAAGCAGGGTCTGGAACGGGATGAAGCTCAGCGGCACGAACTCGGTGAACCCGCCCGTGCGCTCCTGCAGCTCGCGCACCACCCGCATGTGCTCGGCCAGCTCCCAGGGCTCCTCGATGTGCCCGAACATCACCGTCACGGTGGAGCGCAGCCCGGCCGCGTGGGAGGCCTCGATGATCTCCACCCACCGCGCCACCGGCAGCTTGTTCGGGGAGATCCGCTCGCGCACGCCGTCGTCCAGCACCTCGGCGGCGGTGCCGGGCGTGGAGTCCAGGCCGGCCTCGCGCAGGCGGCCGAACACCTCGATCGGCGGCAGGCCGGACACCTCGCACATGTGGTCCACCTCCATCGCCGAGTAGGCGTGCAGGTGCAACTGGGGCGCCGCCTCCTTGGCCACGCGCAGCCAGTGCTCGTACTCCTCCAGCCCCCAGTCGGGATGGATGCCCGACTGCATGCAGATCTCGGTGGCGCCGAACTCCACGGCCTCGTTCACGCGCCGCTCGAACTCCTCGCGGTCGTGCTCGTAGGCGTCGGGCGAGCGCTTGCCCTGCCCGAAGCCGCAGAACGCGCAGCCCACGGTGCAGATGTTGGAGACGTTGATGTTGCGGTTCACCACGAACGTCACGGTCTCCCCCGCCAGCTCGGCGCGCAGCTCGTCCGCGGCCTGGCGCATGTCCTCGATCGCCTCCGGGCGGGTCTCGGCGAACAGGGCGGTCAGCTCGTCGGGCGTGAGCGCCTGGCCGTCGCGCCCGCGCCCGATCGCGCCGGGCACGAGATCCGAGCGGATCGCGCGCTCCTCGCGGCGGCCCGAGCCGCGGCGCGGGATGAAGCTCCAGTACTTCGCCTTGATCACGTCGAGCACGCCCTGCTCGAGCCACTCGGAGTCCATGTACTGCGGGTAGACGCACAGCCGCTCGGTGAGCGCGTGGCCCCGATCGGCGAGCGCGCGGCGCATCTTGTGCGGCGACGGGAAGGGGTGCTCGGGCGAGATGTGGTCGCCGTTGGCCGACAGCCCGCCCAGGTCGGTGGCGCCCTCGTCGGCCAGCGGCAGCCACCAGTCGGCGAGGTTCGGCGGGATCTGCACGCCCACGTCGGGCATCAGCTCGCGGGAGACCCGCACCAGCCGGCGCATCTCGTCCAGGGAGACCTCGCTCCCCCACGCCGGCATCGGCGCCGCTTCGCCCTCGCTCCCGTCACGCTGCGCGGCGTCGGCGATCTGTGCCGGCTCGGCGCCGTAGTAGCGCGGGTGCGGCACGAAGTTCTGGAGGATCACCTCCTGCACGTGGCCGTGCTCGGCGTGCACCGCCGCGATCGCCTCGAGCGCCTGCACGCGTTCGGCGGGCGTCTCGCCGATCCCCACCAGGATGCCGGTGGTGAACGGGATCCTCAGCTCGCCCGCCAGCCGGATCGTCTCCAGCCGCCGTTCCGGGTGCTTGGTCGGCGAGCCCCTGTGCACCTCGAGCTCCGGGTTCACCGACTCGAGCATCAGGCCCTGCGACGCCGTGACCTCCCGCAGCCGAGCCAGCTCCTCGCGGTCGAGAACGCCCAGATTCGTATGCGGGAGCAAACCGCGCTCGAGCGCACGCTCGCACGCCCAGGCGACGTACGAGGTGAAGTCCTCGTGCCCGTACTCACGCAACCTGGCGGCCACCTCCGGATTGACCTCGGGCTTCTCACCCGTGAGCACGAGCAGCTCCTTGGAGTTGCGCCGGACGGCCTCCTCGATGAACCCATCGACCTCGTCAGGCGAATACAGATGCGCCCGATGCGTGGCGAACGCGCAGTACTTGCAATAGCACTGGCAGGTGCGCGAGAGCGAGAGCGTGAAGTTGCGCGAAAAGGTGACCCGGCGCACGGGCCCAGGTTAGTTCCTGAGGCCTGACGTCTGAGGCCTGAGGTCTGAGGCCGGCGTCAGCCCACAGGCCCGATACCGCCCGGCTCCTTCGCACCCGGCGTCACATAGAGCCTGAAGTAGGCGAATGCCGCCAGCACGGCACCGATCAGCGGCGCGACCACGTAGACGAGGATGAACTCGCCCCCGCCGCCGAACTCGCCCGACACCAGCGCGGGGCCGAACGCGCGCGCGGGGTTGAAGCCCGCGCCCGTGAGCGGCGCCAGCACCATCACGGCCAGGCCCAGCGCCGCGCCGATCGCGAACCCGGCCCAGTCCTTGGCGGCCTGGGGGTTGACCGCCACGCCGACGATCACCCACACCAGGAAGAACGTGCCGATGAACTCGACGACCATGCCCGGGAAGATCGCGCCGTCGATGCGGTCGCTGACCGCCACGGCGCCGTAGTTCACCCCGTCGCCCTCGTCGCTCAGCAGCCCCTTGGTGAGCAGCGCGCCGGCCACGCCGCCGCCGAGCTGCGCGATCACGTAGATGGCGGCGTCGGAGGAGGAGATCTGCCTCAGTCCGGCCATTGCCGCCGTCACGGCGGGGTTGAAGTGCGCGCCGGATGCGATGGCCAGCGTCTGGATCAGGATGAACAGCACGAAGACGTGCACCAGCCCGATCACGCCGAAGTCGATGTAGGGAATCGGGTTCGCCTGGGTCGGCTCGGTCACGTAGAGCGACACGGCAGTCGTGATGAAGAACACGAGCGCGAAGGTGCCGATGAACTCTGCGATGTAGGCGGCGGGGCCTCGTTGCGGCACGTCCTGACCTCCAGATTGAGATTGGTTCCATAGGTTTCGCGCATGAGGCGCGCACTCCTTTTCGCTTTCACGCTGCTGGCGCTGGCCGGTTGCGGCGACGACGAGACCGATGGCGCGCGCGACCAGGCACGTCCCGTCGCGCTGGCGCTCGACTTCCAGCCCAACGCCGTGCACGCGGGCGTGTTCGCGACTGTGCGCGAGGGCCTCGACCGCGACCACGGGTTGAAGCTGGACGTGCGCGCCCCGTCCGCCTCCACCGATTCGCTCAAGCTCTTGCTGTCGGGCCGCGCGGACGCCTCGATCGTGGACATCCACGACCTCGGCCTCGCGCGCGAGCGCGGCCAGGACGTGGTGGGGGTCGGCGCGATCGTGCAGCGCCCGCTGGCCGCGGTGATCGCCGGCCCGGGCGTCCGCCGGCCGCGCGAGCTGGAGGGCAAGCGCGTGGGCGTGACGGGCCTGCCGTCCGACGACGCCGTGCTGCGCGCGGTCGTGGAGTCCGACGGCGGCGACTTCGGCGCGGTCCGGCGGACCACGATCGGCTTCTCCGCCGTTCCGAGCCTCGTGGCCGGGAAGGTGGACGCGGTGGTCACCTTCTGGAACGCCGAGGGGGTGGCGCTGCGCGAGCGGGGTGTGCGCACGCGCGAGTTCCGCGTGGACGAGTTCGGCGCCCCGCGCTATCCCGAGCTGGTGGTCGCCGTGAAGCGCGAGACGCTGCGCGAGGACCGCTCGCTGGTCGAGGACCTGGTGGCCGCGCTGGCGGACGGGACCGAGGCGGCGCTGGACGACCGCGCGGCCGCCGTGCGGGAGATCGCGCGCGAGTCGGGGGGCGACGAGCCGCTGGTGAAGGCGCAGCTGGAGGCGGTAGCCCCCGCGCTGCGCCCGCCGCTCGAGCTGGACGTGGCGCAGCTACGGCGCTGGGCGCGCTTCGACGAGCGCTTCGGGATCCTCGAGCGCCGGCCCGACGTGGCGCGCGCGTTTCAGCCCTGAGCGCAGACGCGGAAGCGCTTGCTCAGCCGCGCCAGCCGGCCGTCCTTCAGCCGCACCGACACGCGCGCCCTGTGCACGTGGCTCGGGCCCTTGTGGCGGTCGCGGTACACGCGGCTGAGCGGCGGGCGGCTGTCGGTGAACAGCTTGGCGCCGGTGCGGATGCGGGCGCGCTTCACCAGCCGCCGGTCGGCGCCGCCCACGGTGATCCGCACCGGTCCCTTCCCGCACCGGCGACCCGACTTGGTGCGGCCGCGGCGGCGGAACTTCATCGTCAGCTTCAGGCGCGCCCGGGTCAGCGGCGACGCGTTCGTCTCGTCGCTCCCGATTCCGGAGCCGCTCCCGCCACCCCCCGTCGGCGCGGGCGTGAAGCCTCCGCCTTCGGGCGCCCGCTGCACGAGAGCCGGATGGCCCGGGTTGCCGGCCTCGTCCACGGCCTTCACCGTGATTCGCGTGCCCCCGGCAGGCAGGGCGATGGTCTTCGTGAACGCGCTCCCGCCCTCGACCGGGTCGCCCAGGTCGAGCGGCGAGCCGTCGATGTCCGCCTCGTACTTCTGGGCGGTGCCGCAGCGGCCGTCGTCGCCGGGCGAGGTCATCGACACCCGGTAGATGTTGCCGTCGAGCTTGGTCACGCTCAGCCCGCCCGGCGCGCCCGGAGCGGTGCCGTCGGCGTCGTAGTTGCCGGTGCTCTGCGGGTCGTGGCGGAACGAGGGCCACTCGCTCTGGCACGCGGCCGCGTCCTCCGCGTCCCACTCGAACAGGAAGCCCTCGCGGGTGACCGCGGCCACGCGCCCGTCGTCGCTGAGGGCGGCAGGTGCGAACAGCCAGCCGCCGGTGACCTTGGGGAAGCCCGGGGCATCCTGGCCGGTCACCCCGTCGTAGGCGTGGAGCAGGCCGAGCCCCGTGCCGGCGAGCACCTGGTTGGTCGCGCCGCCGACCACGTTGGCCACCGTGGAGCTGGAGAGGAACTGGTAGTCGTCGGTGATCACCGGGAAGGCGGGCGCCTTCGCGCCGCTGGCGGCGTCGTAGGCGCCGATCCGGTGGCTGTAGGGCACGTTCTGGCCCACCAGCAGCAGGTTCGCCGCCTGGCCGAGGTCGAGCTGGTACTTCACGAGGTTCGGCCCGCCGGGGCCGGCGCCGTCGAGGTCGCCCACCGCCGCGGACTCGAACAGGTTCAGCGCGCCCTCGCCACCCGCGGTCTGCTGGATCTCCTGCGGGGTGCCGTCCTCGCCGTCCTTGTCGTACAGCGTCATCACGGTGCTGCCGGTCACCGACACCACGATCTTCTGCTCGTCGCCCACCTTCACCAGCGCCGCGTCGTGGCCCGGGCCGATCAGCGGCAGCACGTTCTGGATCAGGCCGCCCGGGCTTCACCGGCCATCCGGCGAAGAACGGCCCGCCGTCGGCGTTCGTGCCGTTCGACTTCACCGCGTACACGCGCGAGGTCGAACCCGCCGCGGCGAGCAGGCCGCCGAAGCCCACGTCGCCGCCCATCGATGGCGCACCGCCGTAGACCTCGTTGGTGGCCACCACGATGTCGTCGCGTGCCGTCGCCGTCGAGATCGCCGATCGCCGGGTTGTTGATCGACTCCGCCGTCATCGGCTCTGGCCTGGCACGTCGGTGTCCCGCAGCCGCACCGGGAACCCGGGCACCGGAGTGCCGTCGGGCCGGTAGGCGCGCAGGCGGCCGTCGAGGCCGGGCACCACGATGTCGAACGGCTCGCCGGGGCCTTCCAGGCGGGCCACCGCGGGCGTCGCGAGGAAGCCGCACTTCGGGTGCTTCAGATCGTCTTCCTTCTGCTGCTCGGAGAGCGCGCAATTAGCGCGCGTGGGTCGGGCCGCACCGGCCAGCCGTCGAGCAGCTCGCCATCCGCCTCCCACACGTAGATCCGCTCGCCGGCGGCGGTGATCACCTCGGGCTTGCCGTCGCCGGTCAGGTCGGCGATCGTCGGGCGCGCGCGGCGGCTCGAGCGGCGGGTCGAGGCCTGTCGAAGCACCGGCGAGCCGAGGTGGTCCTCGGCCGAGGACTGGGTCTCGGTCTCCACCGGCCAGCCGGGCAGCTCGGAGCCGTCCGGGCGGTAGGCGTGCACCCTGCCGTCCTCGGTGGGCAGCACCAGCTCCTGCGGGTTGTCGCCGTTGAGGTCGGCGTAGCGCAGCGGCGCCTCGCCGCCGGCGCCCATGCGCTTGGGGAAGCCCGGCGCGCAGCGTTGGATCGTCGAGGGCGGTGAGCACCTTGCGGTGCACGCCCGGCTTCGTGGCGGGCGCGCCGTCCTTGGTCACCCGTCAGCCGCACGGTGAACTGGCCCTCGTAGGGGTCGGTGGCAGTCGGGGTCGAACGTCGGTCCGCCGGTGTCGTCGCGGTCGGGGTGGGTCGTCCGCGCGGCCAGCGCCGTGCGGATGTCGTCCATCGGCAGGGCGCCGAAGTCGGTCACGGCGCCGCCGCCGGGAGAGCTGCCGGCTGCGCACCGGCTCGTCACTCGGTCGGCGCCAGCCCGACGCCGTACTCGAGCTTCCACGTCGAACGGCTCGCCGCGCGCCTCGGCGTGGCCCGTCACGGTGGCGCGCCGGGCAGCGGCTCGTACCACTCGGGCGAGTCGATCGACGCCTCGGGCGGGATCCGCCCCTCCTCGGCCTCGCGGGCGGCCTCGCCCACGTTCGCCCGGCCGTAGCCGAAGTGCGTGTCGAAGCCCTCCTGCGCCGGGTCCGGGGTGCCCTTCCCCACCGGCGGCGGGCCGGTGTCGCCGGGGAGGATGTCCTCGGCGGTCTGCTCCATCAGCGCGCGCAGCTCGTCGGGGCTGAGCGTGATCGGCGGGTCTGTGCTCCAGCGCAGCGGACATGATCAGCGCCGCCGCGCCCGCCGCCTTGCCGGTGTTGGTCGAGCCGGTCGGCCCGTGCATCGAGATCGAGGACTTGCCGCCGAACTGGGTGGTGTTCGCGTTGCGGAAGTAGGTGCCGACGGGCACCGCTCGTGCCGGCGCCGAGGCTGTCGAGCAGGTTGATCAGCTGAGTCGCGGAAGCCCGGGTCGTTCTCGTCCTGCTCGGCAGCTCCTCCCCAAGGCCCTCGGCGTCGGCGGCCACGCCCTGCACGAGCATCGCGTGGTTGTAGGCCGCCGGGTAGTTGTGGTTACCGGTGTTCAGATCGTCGCCCGAGTACAGCTGCGCGACCCCCTTCTCATACGCGTAGCGCGACGCCTTCTCCGAGAACTCGGAGTGGTAGAGCCCGCCGTCGGCGCCGAGGATCACCTTCACGCCGTTGTCGGCCGCGTAGGTCACGGCCAGGAAGAAGTTGTTCTGGTCGGACACGAACGTGTCCCAGATCCGGATCGGCACGTACTGGCACTTCGGGCACACCCCGATCGAGCCATCGCCGTCGTTGCCCCGCTCCACCGCCTCTTCGGCGCGACCGGTTCCGTGGTCGCCGGCGGCGAAGTAGCTCGACGTGTCCTGGGGGTCGTTGTCGTCGTTGAAGAAGTCCCAGCCGGCGATGTCGTCCACGTAGCCGTTGCCGTCGTTGTCCTGGCCGTTGGAAAAGCCCGGGGCCTTGATCAGGTCCTGTCCGGTCGGCGCCGGCTTGTTCACGCGCGGATCGTCCTTGTAGTCGTCCACGTCGAGCATGCCGTTGCCGTTGCAGTCGTAGGCGCACGTCGTGGCGTCGGCCTTCTGGGGCTGCGGCAGTTCGTCCTGGTTCAGCCGCACCTGGGTCCGCAGCCCGTCGTTGTCCCAGTTGATGCCGGTGTCGAGCACCGCCACCGAGACCGACGGGTCGCCGCGGCTGATCTTCCAGGCGCCGGCCGCGTTGAAGCCTGAGATCTGCGCCTTGCCGAGCTTGCCCGGCGGGTTGCCCGGATCCAGGTACTTCGCGCTGTTGCGCGTGCGCGACGACGCGAAGCCGAACAGGTCGAAGCGCTCCTCGAAGATGTTCGTGGAGCCTCCCGCCTGGGGGTCGTCGGGCTCCGCCTCGTCGTAGTCGGGATCGTCGGGCGTGTCGTCGCGCTGGACGTTCGGCCCGTAGGGGGCCGGCGACGGGCGCAGCCTCGAACTGCTGGCTCGCGTCGTTGGACGCCGGGTCGTCGAAGCCCACCGCCAGCGCCGTCGCGGTGCCGCACGACAGCGACATCGCAGCGACGATCGCGATCAGGCCAGCTCTCCCTCCCCGCATCCGCCCAGAATCCCACAGACGCGTCAGGTTGGCGGCAGTAGACCCTCCACCAGCGCCGCGCCCTCACGGGCCATCCGCGAGCGCGGCACCACCCGGCTCAGGCCGGCCGCCTCGGCCCGCCTGCGCGTCTCCTGGTCCACGTGCGAGTAGAAGCCGAGCGTGGGCCGAGCGCCCAGCTCCCCGCTCGCGCGCATCGACTCGACCACCACCGGGCCGTCGATCCCCTCGGCGGTGAGATCGACCACCAGCAGGTCGCAGAACGAGATCCCCTCGCGCAGCCGGTGCTCGTCGTCGAAGCGGCTCACGGTGTGCCCGGCGACCTTGAGCGCGCCCTCGACCTTCGATCCGAACAGCAGGTCTGGGACAGAGGAGCGCGATGCGGAGCCACTACTGGGCGCTCTGCGCGCCTCGCGAACTCCTGCCGCACCGACTCCGGGCGGCCCCACATCTGCACGACCTCCACGCGGCCCGAGCGGGCCTCGCGCGGCACCAGCTCGCCGGTGATCCCCTGCTCGTCGAGCAGGGCGAGCGTGCCCTTCATGGTCTCGGCGGCGGCGGCGTGTCCGAAGTCGCGCGCGGCCCGCAGCCGCCAGTGCCAGTCGTACTTGGAGTAGGGCATCGCGTTGATCTGCGTGAGCAGCGTGGCGGCCTCCACGTAGCGCTCCTCGTCCTCGATCCGGAGATCCAGCTCGAGCTGGGTCCAGTCGGGCGGGAGGGCGTCGACCGCTGCCTGGAAGTCGTCGGCGAGAGCGATGTTTGGAGAATACGCCGTGCGGGCGTCCCGCCCGCACCCTGAGAACCATGGCGCCATCCTGGCGCCGTGAACGGCCCGCTCGCGGGCCTCCTACGCCACGTCGACGCGCATGGCCTTGGCCAGCTGATCGCCCAGGGCGTGCTCGCGACCACCGCTGCGCACCGTGAGCGGGCCTCCGAAGGGCTCGCGGCCCAGCACCTCGATCTTCGCGTCGGGCTCGATGCCGCGCGAGGACAGGTAGCGCAGCATCTCCGGATCGGAGTCCGACACCCGCGTGAAGACTCCGTGCTCGCCCGGTTCGAGATCCGAGAGCGCGCGCGTGCGGCGCGCCTCGATCTCGCCGTCCGCGGTGGGGATCGGATCCCCGTGCGGGTCATGGGTCGGGTTGCCGAGCTTGCGCGCGATCAGCTCCGACAGCTCGGGCGAGATCGCGTGCTCGAGCACCTCCGCCTCCTCGTGCACGCGGTCCCATGACATGCCGAGCGCCTCCGCGAGGTACAGCTCCAGCAGCCGGTGGTGGCGCATGACCTCCAGCGCCACGCGCTCGCCCGCCGGCGTGAGCTCGACCCCGTGGTAGGGCTCGCGACGCACCAGGCCGAGCGACTCCAGGCGCTTGACCATCGCCGATGCCGAGGCGGCGGACACGCCGAGCCGCTCCGCGATCGCCGACGTGGACGCCGGCTCGTCGGAGCGCTCGTGCAGCGAGTAGATCGCCTTCGCGTAGTCCTGGACGGCGTCGGAGACCTCGGGTGGCTGGAGCGTGGACATCAGAGCGAGATCAGCAGTCCGGTGGCGTACATGAGCACCAGGCCCGAGATCACCCCGCCCACGGCGAGCGGATGCAGCAGCCGCCCGGCGGAGTCGCGGATCGAGGGCGCGATCTGCACGATCACCTGGGCGATCGCCCCCGCGCCGAGGCCGAACATGAACGCGGCCAGGCTGGGGTTGAACGCCGACGCCCCGATCCACGCCCCCAGCACCGCGGGCAGTCCGGCGACCAGGCCCAGGCCGGCGAGCCGGCCCAGGCTGGCCTTGGCCGCGGCGCCGCCCTTCGCCACCGGCGCCACGATCGCCAGCCCCTCGGTGGTGTTGTGCAGGGCGAAGCCCACGATCAGCGCAGCGCCCAGCGCCAGCGAGCCGATCGCGTAGGCCGAGCCGATCGCCAGCCCCTCGCCGAGGTTGTGCAGCCCGATGCCGAGTGCCACCAGGAACGCCAGCCGCCACGGGGCCGCGCCCTTCTCCCGCTCGGCGTCGTGCTTTCCGCGCAATCGCGCGTCCACGCCCACGAGCGTGAGGTAGGCGATCCCCGCGCCGAGGTAGACCAGCGCCGCGCCGCCGAACGCCTGCGCCCCCTCGCCGGCGAACTCGGTGCCCTCGAGCAGCGCGTCGATGCCCAGGAACGCGAGCAGCCCCAGCGTGAGCGCCAGCAGGAACTGCACGTAGCGCGGGTCGATCCGCCGGATCCACGGCAGCCACAGCATCCCGATCGCGACCGGGATCACTCCCACGTAGAGGCCCACCAGCGCCATCAACCCGAAGAAGCCGAGATCGGCGTCGGGAGTCTCGGCAGCCACGTCGATCGACTTGTCCACGGTGCCGCCGGTCGAGGTGATCAGGACGACCTCATAAGCCTCCCCCTCCACCCACGGATACTGCACCGTCACCTTGCTCGCCCCGAGATGCCCGATCTCGTCCTTGGTCTGGTTGAAGGCCGCAAAGCCGTCGTTCACCACGGCCTGCGCGATCGTCACCGGATCGGGGCCGTCGTTGCGCACGGTCAGCTGGATCTCGCCCGGGTGAAGCACCGTACTCTCCACCGCGAGCTCCTCCACCGGTATGCCGTTGCGCTCCAGGCCGGGCGCGTCGAGCGCCACGAAGACGGCGATCGCGACGCCCAGGATCACCAGGGGCAGCAGGCCGGCGAGCCATGCGGGCATGCGGGTGCGAGGAGGTGCGGTGGTGGCCTCCATCAGTCGACCACGTCGAAGAAGCCCATCCAGCCCAAGTCCGCGAACTCGGAGACGTGCGCGTGGAACATGTACCTGCCGGTGAACGGGAAGCGCACCTCGGCGATGCCGCGCTCGCCCTGCCCGAGCACGACCGTGTCGGTGAAGTCGCGCGGCTCGAGCTTCGTGCCGGTCGGGTAGTAGTCGAAGAAGTTCGCGTGGATGTGGAACGAGTTGACGAAGTCGAACTCGAGCACGTTCACCACGTAGATCCGGATCAGCTCGCCGCGCTTCACCTTGATCGGCTGGTCGTGGTAGGCGAACGCGACCGTGTTCACTCGCGTAGACCTCGTTCGAACGGTCGAAGTTGGTGTCGAAGCCGTTCATCACCATCACCAGCTCGTCGGCCTTCTCGCGCGGCTTCTTCGGGTCGATGATGAACGCGCCGTAGAGGCCCTTGGCGATGTGGTCGGCCAGCGGAGTGGAGTGGCAGTGGTAGAGGTGCAGGCCGAACGGCGCCGCCTCGAACTCGTACGTGAACGACCTGCCCGGGGCGATGTTCCCCGCGCCCACTCCGGGCACGCCGTCGTGGCGCGCGGTGTGGATGCCGTGGAAGTGGATCGTGTGCGGGTGGTCGGAGCCGTTGACGAACCTCACCCGCACGAGGTCCCCCTCGGTCGCGCGCAGCGTGGGCCCGGGCACGCGGCCGTTGTAGGTCCACGCGGCGTACTTCACGCCGGGGGCGACCTCGATCTCCTTGTCCTCGGCCACCAGCTCGAACGTCCGCACGGTGCGCCCGCCCTCGCGTGTGACCGTGCCGGCGTCGAAGTCGCGCACCATGGCCGCCGGGTCGAACCCGTTGACGGCCGGGTCCACACGGCCGACGGTCCCGCGGTGCGCGGAGCCCTTCGCGTGCTCGTTCGAACCGTTGTCGCCGCCGTGGCCGGCGTGGTCCTGCGCGCTCGCGAACTGATCGTGAATGGTCTGGTGGGGAACCAGCTCGTGCACCAGCGGCACGGCCGCGACCGCGCCCGCGGCCCCGCCGAGCAGCTTGCGCCGCGAGACTTTGCGTGGGCCTGAATCCTGCATCTGCCTCTATTGAAGCAGAAGTTAGCCGCGGCTAAACCCAGGAGGTTATGGACTTTGCAAACCCAGGCCCGGATCGGGGGATACTGGGCGGGCGATGTCGCAGGAGAACGCGGAGCTCATCGAGCGGGCCGTCGCGGCCATCAATGCCCGGGACCTCGACGGCTATCTGGCGTGTTGCACGGCGGACATCGAGCTTCACACGCCACTCGCCGCCATCGGCGGCGTGTACGAGGGCCCCATGGGAATCCGGCGGTGGTTCACGGACCTCGAGGATGTGGGTCCCGACTTCCGAATCGAGCTCGAACGAGCGGAGACGATTCGCCCAGGCCGGGTGCTCGCCTTCATGCGGATCACCGGCAGCGGGCGAACAAGCGGTTTGCAGGTCACGGACGCAACACCGACGGCAAACGTCTACGACCTCGTCGAGGGCAAGATCAGGCGAGTTCGAATCTTCATGGATCGCCAAGAGGCCCTCGAAGCCGCGGGGCTGTCGGAGTAGCTAGGGCTTCGGCTACTGGGCGGCGATGTCGCAGGAGAACGTGGAAATCGTTAGGGCGATCTTTCGAGGCTGGAATGACGCAGGGGTAGACGGGATGCTGCCGTTCTGCCATGAGGAATTCGAGTACCTGCCGACCGAGGAAGGTGGATCGGTCCATGGGCACGACGCCTTGCGCCGCTACTTCCAGCGCTGGTTGGAAGCCTGGGACAACTTCGACTTCGGCCCGACGGAGTTCCTGGACGCGGGCGACTATGTGTTCGTCGGCGTCGCCTTGAACGGACGGGGCCGAGGCAGCGGAGTTGAAGTGAGTTTGGAGGCTTGGCAGGTATGGCTCATCCGTGGGGAAAGGGCCGCTCGCTGCGAGGAGTACTCGGACCGTGCCGAGGCCCTCGAAGCCGTGGGGCTGTCGGAGTAGCTAAGGCCAGTACACGACCGAGATCGACGGGGTCGAGATCCACTTCATCCACGTCAGGTCGCGGCATGAGAACGCGTTGCCGCTGATCATGACGCATGGCTGGCCCGGCTCGGTCGTCGAGCTGCTGGACACCGTCGGCCCGCTGACCGACCCGACCGCTTACGGCGGCACCCCCGAGGACGCATTCCACCTGGTGCTGCCGTCCTTACCTGGCTACGGCTTCTCCGGCGAGCCTGCCGAGCTCGGTTGGGACGCCGCCCGCACCGGACGCGCGTGGGCGGAGCTGATGCACCGCCTCGGCTATGACCGCTATGTCGCCCAGGGCGGCGACGTGGTGCCCTCGTTACCGACCTGATGGGCCGGCAGGCGGTCGAGGGTTTGGCGGGCTACCACCTGAACCTGCTCACGGCGGTGCTCGCAATCGGCGATCAACTGCCCAAGGAATCCGAACAGGAACGCGTAGCGGCCGAGGCGGTCGCGACGTTCAAGGAAGACGGCTTCGGCTACTTGCTTGCAGCCCGATGAGGGCGCGCGTTAGGGTCGGAGAGCGGGCACGTCCAACCCGAAAGGAGAGTCACCATGGCTGACTCAGCAGCGGGGAACGTCGTTCTGGTCCACGGCGGTTTCGTGGACGGCTCCGGCTGGCAGGGCGTCTACAGCCGGCTCAAGAAGGACGGCTACAACGTGAGCATCGTCCAGAATCCGACGCTCTCGCTCGAAGACGACGTCGCAGCGACCAAGCGCGTCATCGACGCGCAGGGCGAACCCGTCACTCTCGTCGGCCATTCCTATGGCGGAGCGGTCATCACCGAGGCCGGTAATGACCCCAACGTGGACAAACTCGTCTATATCGCGGCCTTTGCGCCGGACAAGGACGAATCAGTCGAAACGCTGATTGCCGATCCGCCGCCCGACGCACCCGTGCCGCCGATCGTGCCGCTGGAGGACGGCTTCCTGGGACTCGACCGCGAGAAGTTCTCTGATTCGTTCGCGGCCGACGTTGACGCGGAAGAGGCAGAGTTCATGGCCGACTCGCAAGTCCCGTGGGGTACTGATGCCCTGGCCGGCAAGATCAGCGAGCCGGCGTGGCGCAACAAGCCGAGCTGGTACCTCGTCGCGACCGAGGACAAGATGATCCCACCGCCGGCCCAGCGCCAGATGTCAGAGCGGGCGGGTTCGACCGTTGTCGAGACCGCGGCCAGCCATTCGGTTTACGTGTCGCAGCCGGACGCCGTGGCTGAACTCATCGAAGAGGCGGCGAAGGCGGGTTAATGACGCGTCAGGGGGCGAGCCGCCTAGGACTTCTCCCCTTCGCCGGGGATACTGGGCGGGCGATGTCGAGGGGGAACGTGGAACTTGTGCGCTCGATCTTCGCGGCCTGGGAGCGTGGCGACTTCAGCTCGGCCGAGTGGGCGCATCCCGAGATCGAGTTGGTAATCGCCGACGGCCCCACACCCGGCAGCTCGACGGGGATTGCCGCAATGGGAGAGCAGTGGCGCGGAGCCCTGAGTGCCTTTGAGGAGTTGCGCACCGAGGCCGACGAGTACCGCGTGCTCGATCACGAGCGCGTGCTCGTGCTCATGCGCTTCGGCGGGCGCGGCAAGACGAGCGGGCTGGAGGTCGGGCAAATGCAGACGGAGGGGGCGAACGTGTTCCACGTCCGCGACGGCAAGGTGACGAGGCTCGTCCTCTACTGGGACCGCGCGCGGGCGCTCGAAGAAGTGAGGGTGCGGGAGTAGCCATGTCGCACGACAACGTCGAGCTCGCGCGGTCGATCAGCGACCCTTGGAACCGCGGCGACTTCGGCTCGGTCGAGTGGGCGCACCCCGACATCGAGTGGCACATCACCGACGGGCCCACGCCGGGCCGGTGGACGGGAGTCGCCGGCATGGCTGAGGGATGGCGCGAGTTCCTGAGTGCCTGGGAGAAATGGCACTCGGAGGGAGATGGATTCCGCGAAGTCGACGACGATCGCGTGCTCGCGCTCTTCCGATTCAGCGCCCGCGGGAAGGCGAGCGGACTGGACACCGGTGAGATCGGGACCAAGAGCGCAATCCTGTTCCACTTCGTCGACGGGAAGGTGAAGACGCTGGTCCTGTACTGGGACCGCGAGCGCGCATTCGCAGAGCTCGGGTTGGCGGAGTAGGCGATGTCGCGCGAGAACGTGGAGGGCGTCCTGCGGGGCTACGAGGCCCTGAACCGGGGTGACGTGGAGGCTGCCGTCGAGGGCGTCGCGCCCGAGTGCGAGCTGGCGCTGCCGCCGATGCTCCCGGAGGCCGACACCCATCAGGGCCGCGACGGGCTGCGGCGCATATGGGAGACGTGGCGGGAGAGCTTCGAGGAGTTCCGGCTGGAGGTCGAGGAGGCGATCGACGCCGGCGACCGGGTGGTCGTGATGGCCGCCGTCCGCGGCGCCGGCAAGGACAGCGGCGCGGACGTGAGCACGCCGACCTTCCCGATCATCTAGACCCTGCGGGACCACCAGGTCGTCCGCATGGAGGCGCTCCCCACCCGAGCGGAGGCCCTGGCGGCCGTGGGTCTGGCCGAGTAGGCGAACGCCGCGCCTAGAATCGGACGGGTGATCGCCACCGGCGAATACGAGCTCCTGACCGAGTCTGCGGGCGCCGTCGAGCGCCCCGGCCGCGCCGTGATCCTGCTCGAGGGCGGCGAGGCGGCCGAGTTCCTCCAGGGTCAGGTGACCAACGACGTCGAGGCGCTCGAGCCGGGCCAGGGCTGCTACGCCGCGCTGCTCGACCACAAGGGCAAGCTGCGCGCCGACATGCGCGTGCTGCGCCTCGGCCCCGACTCGCTGCAGGTGGATGGCGAGGCGATCGCACGCGAGGTGCTGCGCCACAACTTCGAGACCTACAGCCTCGGGCGCGACGTGCGCGCACAGGACCTGACCGACGAGCGCACGGTCACCTCGGTGATCGGACCGGCCGCCCGCGAACGCCTCGGGATCGACCTGCCGGAGGAGGAGCACGCGTTCGTGGAGGGCGAGCTTGGCCTGTACGCGGCCACCGACCTAGGCGTCGACGTGATCGGCACCGCGCCCGAGCTGCCCGGCGCCTCCGAGGAGACGGCGGAATGCCTGCGCATCGAGTCCGGCAGGCCGCGGCTTGGCCTGGACATGGGCAGCACCACGATCCCCCAGGAGGCCGGGCTGAACGAGCGCGCCGTGAGCTTCAGCAAGGGCTGCTACGTGGGCCAGGAGACGGTCGCGCGGCTGCACTACAAGGGCAAGCCCAACCGCCACCTGCGCGGTCTGCGCCTGAGCGAGCCGGCCACGCATCGCGACCCGATTCTTCTCGGCGAGAAGGAGGTCGGCAGCGTGGGCTCGGCCTGCGTCTCCCCCACCCACGGCCCGATCGCCCTTGCGCTCGTGCGTCGCGAGGCGTCGCCGGGCGACGACGTGCTCGTGGGCGGCTCGCCCGCAACGGTGGCTGAACTCCCGTTCTGATGGCCGGCTGGGCGCTCTGGTTCCTGGGCGTCTTCGGGATCCTGGCGGTGGGCCTGCGGGCGTTTGTGCAGTACCGGCGCACCGGCTCGACCGGGATCAGCGGCGTTTCCGGCGAACCCGGCTCCGCGGAGTGGCTGGGCGGCGTCCTGTTCGTGCTCGCGTGGGTGCTGTTGGTGGCCGGCGCCGTGCTCGCCGCGAATGACGCCCTCGATCCTGTCGACGCGCTCGACACCGACTTCGTCCAGGCCGCCGGCGTGGGGCTCTTTTGCGGCGGCCTGCTCACCACCCTGCTCGCCCAGTACGCGATGGGCGACTCGTGGCGGATCGGCGTGCAGGAGAGCGACCGCACCGAGCTCGTGACCGGCGGCATGTTCGGCGTGGTGCGCAATCCGATCTACACGGGGATGATCCCGGCGTTCGCGGGCATCGCGCTGCTGGTGCCGAACCCCGTGGCGCTCGCCGCGTTCGTGCCGCTGCTGGCCGGGCTCGAGATCCAGACGCGGATGGTGGAGGAGCCCTACCTGCTGAAGGTGCACGGCAGCGCGTACGCCGAGTACGCCGCCCGCGTGGGGCGCTTCCTGCCGGGCGTCGGGCGCATCCACTGACGCTCGGCCCGCCGTGCCGGTGCCAAACTGGCCCGCGGGGTGCGCGCGCTCATCGTCATCGGGGTCGCCGCGGCTGCGCTGTCGGTACCCAGCGCGGCTGGTGCAGTCGAGCTGCGCTCCGGCCCACTCACGGCGACCGTTAAGGCCGAGCCGTTCGCGCTCGAGTTCCGCGACGCCGCCGACGGCGACGTGCTGCGCACGCTCTCCGGGTCGGCCGGCAAGTACGGCGCGCTCGGCTACTCGTTCGACCTGCGCGTGCCGGTGGTGAACAACGCCTACTTCGGCTACGAGATCCAGGCCGAGGGCGAGACCGTCTGGTTCCACGCCACCAGGCTGCGCGGCGCCCGCAGCGCCGGACCGGGCACGCTCGTGCTCGACCTTGCGACGGACGACCCGCTCGGCCACCGGCTCGAGGTGACCGTCCGGCGCGCCGCGAGCGGAGCGATCACCACGGAGTCCCGGATCGCGCCCGGGTCGGGGCCGCTCGCCGGCCGCGCCTCGCTCTCGGGCGCCTCGTTCCAGGCGGCCCGCAGCCGAGCGCTACCTCGGCTTCGGCTCGCGCTCCAACGCCGTCGACCAGAAGGGCAACCGCGTGTTCTCCTGGGCCGAGGAGGGGCCGTTCGGCGGCGGCGAGTACGACGACGACGTGCGCAGGGTGGTGCCGGGGTTCACGTTCCCCACCGGTCCCACGACCACGAACTTCCCGATCCCGTGGATGGTGTCCAGCCGCGGCCTGGGCTTCCTGGTCGACCAGAGCGAGCGCAGCACCTTCGAGCTGCTCACCGAGCGCGGCGACTCATGGCGGGCGCAGGCCGAGGCGAGCCGGTTCGCGTTCACGGTGTTCGCCGGTCCGCGGCCGGCCGACGTGGTGCGCCGCTACTCCTCCTACGCCGGGCGCCAGCCCAAGCCGCGCGACTGGTTCTTCGGTCCCTGGGTGCAGTTCAAGGACCCCTGGCCGGAGCGGTTCCGAGAGCTCGACGTGCCCACCACCGTCGCCCAGACCTACACCCACTACCTGCCCTGCGGCATCCACCGCGGCAACGAGCCGCGCGAGCGCCGCAACACGGCCCGCCACCACGGCCTGGGCTACCGGATCACCACCTACTTCAACCCGCACGTGTGCACGAGCTACCAGCCGGTCTACGGCGACGCGGCCGCGAAGGGCCTGTTCGTGAAGAACCCGCAGGGACAGCCCTACCTGCTGACCAACCCGTTCACGGCCGACCAGGTGGTGTCGGAGATCGACTTCACCCACCCCGGCGGGCGCGCTCTCTACGGCCGGCTGCTCGACGACGCCATCCGCGACGGCTACGACGGCTGGATGGAGGACTTCGGCGAGTACACCCCCACCGACTCGGTGTTCTCCGACGGCCGCCGCGGCCTGGAGATGCACAACCGCTACCCGGTGCTCTACCACGGCGCCTCCACCGCCCACACCTCGAAGCGCGGCGGCAACTTCGCGGTGTTCATCCGCTCGGGCTTCCACGGCGTGCAGCCGCACGCGCGGCTGGTGTGGGGCGGCGACCCCAACGAGGACTGGAGCTGCACCGACGGCCTGTGCGCGGCGCTGCACCAGGCCGTGAACACGGGCCTGTCGGGCGTGGCCTACCAGGGCTCGGACATCGGCGGCTTCCACTCGCTCACCGGCTCGCGCACCACCGACGAGCTGAACAGCCGCTGGCTGCAGCTGGGCGCCGTGAGCGGCGTGATGCGCACGCAGGCCAACGGCTACAGCCTCCGCAACGACCGCGACCGCCGCTCACAGGTGTGGAGCCCCGACGTCCTGCCGATCTGGCGCCGCTACGCGAAGCTGCGCACGCAGCTGTACCCGTACATCTCCGCAGCGTCGCGCACCTACCAGCGCACCGGGCTGCCGATCGTGCGCCATCTGGCGCTGCGCTTCCCCACCGACGCACGCGCGGCCGCCGCCCAGCGCGAGTTCATGTTCGG
Source organism: uncultured Thermoleophilaceae bacterium (assembly GCA_963761505.1). GTDB lineage: Bacteria > Actinomycetota > Thermoleophilia > Solirubrobacterales > Thermoleophilaceae > JAAYBF01. The sequence goes on along the minus strand of CAVXGW010000002.1, from coordinate 106,390 downwards.
CCCCCACCTGCTGGCCGCGCCGGTGGTGGAGCGCGGCGCGCGCACGCGCTCGCTGTATCTCCCGCGCGGGCGCTGGGTCGACCTCTGGCGCGCCGCCTCCTACGACCGCCGCCTGGGCGGACTGAAGCTCGGGCGCGCGGCGACGCTGCGCGGCGGCCGCGACGTGCGGCTGCCGGCGCCGCTCGACGAGCTGCCGCTGCTGGCGAGAGCGGGAGCGCTGCTTCCGCTGCTGCCGCCGGACACCGACACGCTCACCGACACCGGCAGGCGCAAGGGCCTGGTCCACCTGCGCGAGCGGCGCTACCGGCTGCACGTGCTGGCGTTCCCGCGCGGCGTCTCGCGCGCGGACCTCGGCACGGGCGTGCGCGCGCTGTCGGTGGAGCGGCGCGGGCGGTGGTCGCTGCGGCTGCGGGCGACGCGCAAGAAGCACGCGTTCCGGCTGCAGGCGTCGATGGCCACCCTGCGGCGGCCGTTCCGGCCGTGCAGCGTGAGGCTGCGCGGGCGACGGCTGGCGCGGCGGCTCTGGAGCTACGACCGGCGCACGCGCGTGCTGCGCGCGCACTTCAAGGTCAGGCGCGGCACGCTGGTGGTGCGGCGGTGCGCCGCCCGCCGCCGCGAGTAGAGTCGCCCGATGGACCCGTCGTCCACCACCCGCCCCCGGCGTGCCCCCTCGAGGGGCCAGCTCGGCGAGGACAGCGCGCTGCTCGGCGGCCCGCTCACCAGCGGCGCCGGAGCGGAGAGCCCGCGCGCGCCGCGGCCCGCCTACGACCCGCGCGACGACGACCTCGAGCTGCCCCGCCCCGAGCCCGCCGAGCCGGACCTGCCCGACCCCCGCGACCTGCGCGAGCTGATCCCCGCGCGGGACCCCGGCCGCGCGCTGGACGACTGGGGCCGCTCGCAGCGCATCTTCGACCTGATCCAGCCCGCGCTCGACTTCTACTACCGCTACTGGTTCCGGGTTGAGCAGGAGGGCATCGAGAACGTGCCGTCGGAGGGCGGCGCCCTGCTCGTGTCCAACCACGCGGGCGCGCTGCCGCCGGACGCCCCGATGATCATGCAGACGCTGCGCCACGAGCACCCGTCGCCGCGCCCGGTCTACATGCTCGCCGAGCACTGGTTCAAGGGCTACCCGGGCGTGGGCCTGCTCACGAACAAGATGGGCGTGGTGCCCGCCCACCCCGCCAACGCCCAGCGCCTGCTGGCCGACGAGCAGCGGCTGGCGCTGGTGTTCCCCGAGGGAATGAAGGGCAGCCGCAAGCTCTACTGGCAGCGCTACAAGCTGCGCCGCTTCGGCCGCGGCGGCTTCGTGCGCACCGCCATGCGGGCGGGTGTGCCCATCGTGCCCATCGCCGTGGTCGGCGCCGAGGACGCGATGCCGATCTTCGCCCACGTGCCGTTCATGCAGCGGCTCACCGGCCTCATCTACTTCCCGGTGAACCACGTCTTCCCGCAGTTCGGTCTCGCGGCCGCGCTGATGTACCTGCCGGCCAAGTTCAAGATCCGCTTCCTCGAGCCGATCGACCTCTCCGAGTACGGGCCCGAGGCGGCGGAGGATCTGGCCCTGGTCCAGTCGATCGCGGAGGACGTGCGCGGCCTGATCCAGGACCAGCTCGATTCCCTGTTGTCTGCGCGTAATTCCGTGTGGTTCGGCTAGGGTGGTCGGCCGAGGGATGAGGGCGCAAAGGAAGATGCGCGTCTGGCCAGTAGCGCTGTGCGCGGGGGCGGCCGTGCTCGCGACCGGCTGCGGCGGGGACGACTTCGAGAACGAGAGGCGCCCGGCGGTGCCGATCGAGCTGACGGGCGTGATCCAGGATCGCGGCGTCACCGTGTCGCCCAACAACCAGGGCGCGGGCCCGTTCCTGATCACGGTCTCCAACCAGACCGACGAGGCCCACACCGTGACGCTCGAGGGCACGTCCGTAGAGGAGCGCGTCGGGCCCGATCCAGCCTCAGGACACCGCGACGATCCAGCAGACGCTGGACACCGGGCGCTACGAGGTGCGCGCGGGCTCCGCCCGGGCGGTGGAGAAGGAGATCCCTCCGTTCGAGCTCACGGTCGGGCCCGATCGCAAGTCCTCGAACGACCAGCTGCTGCTGCCGTAGCGTGGCGCGGCACGTCCTGCGCTCGCGGGCGTGGGCGCGAGTCCGTCCGGCGACGACGGCGATCGCACTCGAAGCGAGCGCCGGCAGCAGGCGTCCAGCGCCGACAGCTCGCCGCGCACGCTCGCCTCGAGCGCCTCGACGGCCGCGCGGGCGGAGTCGATGCCGCCGGTGGCGTGCGTGAGCCGGACTTGACCTTGCGAACGTCGGCCATCGCGGCGTCCGCGCGGGCCACGGTCGCCCGCAGGGCCGCGGGGTCGATCTCGTCGGCGCCCTCGCCCGGCCGCGGCAACCCGCACGCGCGCGACTTGGTAGGCGAACTCCAGCTCGAGCGTCGACCCGTCCTCGGGGTCGAAGACGGCGATCATCTTGTCGCCCTGGTACTCGCGCAGCGAGTGCAGCTTGGCCGGCACCTCCTCGGCGTGGGCACCACGAGCACCGCGTAGTCGGCGTCGCGCTGCTCCATCGAGTCGTCGAGGTCTGAGTAGAACCTGGGCTTGGACAGCCGCTTGTCCTTGGCCTCGAAGACGATCCGGCCGCGCTCCGGCCCCGATGCAGCCGTCGATCCCCACCAGCACGTCGCCCTTCTTGCCGCCGGCGCCGCGCTCGTCGCCCACCGCCTCGCAGCGAGTCGCCCTGCACCGCGGCGATCCGAGTCGACGGCATCGGCCACGGCCTCCTCGTAGCTGCGGCCCTTCGCGGTGCCGCGCTCACGCTCCTCGGCCACCTCCTCGAGCTTCTGCTTCTCGTCGCGCAGGCCCTGGAGCTGCTTCTCCAGCTCGTTCATCTGCGCGAGCAGCGCGCGCTGGGTCTTGTGCTGGCGCTCGTCGGCCTCCTTGATCGCGTCGACCGTGCGCGCCTTGAAGTCGGCGAGCGGGTTGACGCCCTCGTCGGTGGAGGCGAACTGCTTGCGCAGGTCGGCCTGTGAGCGCTGGAGCGCCTCGGCACACGAGCTCCTTGACGCGGTGCTGCACGGCGCTCGGAGCTGCCGTCGGAGAACAGCTCGTCGAGCGACTTCGACAGGTGCCCGCTATCGGGGTCGAACACGTCGTCGAGCTTCTCGCCGAGCTCCTCGGCCGCCGGCTTGGCGCGCTCGCCGAACTCTGCCTCGACGCTCTTGGAGACCTTCTCGAACTCGGTCTTCACGAACTCGGCGTTCGCGCCGGTCTGCTCGCGGTCGAGCACGCGCGCGCCGATCTCGATCGCGTCGATCGCGATCGCGTCGGGGTCGGGCGCCTCGGCGACGAGGCGGGCGGCGGTCTCGTCGGCGACGACCAGGCCGTCGATCGGACGAGGTCGCCGTGCAGCGGAGACGTGCGGGTGGCGAAGTGGCGTTGCGGCTTCCATGGGTTTGGAGTCGCACGCTACGCCGGGGTCCTGACGGAACGGGCGTCAGGTTGCAGCCGAGCGCTGCAGCGGGCCGAGCCAGTCCGCCGGGAACAGCGGCGGGACGCGGCCCGGGTACGCCGGGAAACAGGCGCGTGGCGTGGTCCGCGGCGGGCCTGCCCTCGATCGCGGGCCGCACGTCGTCGAAGTTCATCAGCAGGCGCGTGGTGGCGCCGATCTGGAAGTCCGCGGCGTTGGGCTCCTCGCCGCCGATCGTGCCCTCCTCGATCAGGGCGTCCACGCGGTCGAGCATGCGGGGCAGCGCGGCGAGGTCGGCGCGCCCGCTGTCGTCGGTCGACCTGTTGATGCGCGCGCCCATCGCCACGATCGGTCCGGCCGGTGGCCGGCGGCCACCTTCGGCGGCACGCCCAGCAGCGGCCGCTCGATGAACGCTGACCAGCAGCGCGCGGTCGCTGCTTCAGCGCGTTGTAGGCGAGCCGCCGGGGCACCGGCTGGTAGATCTCGTCGCCCCACTGCTCGGCCGCCTCGACCGCGGCGCGCCGGTCGGGGTCGCCCGGGAACAGCGGCGGCTCGGGCACCAGCCGGTCGAGCTCCCGCGAGAGCGCGCGCGTGGTCTGCACGCGGCGGCCGTCGTCGAAGCGCATCGCGGGGACGGTGGGCCCCGGAAAGCCGCGCGCGCGCAGGTACGGCCGCAGAGCACCGGCGGCACGTCCACCAGCTTCCACTCGATGCCCTTGCGGTCGAGCATCGCCAGGCCCGCCCTGACGGGGTGCGAGCCGGGGATGCCGTAGACGGTGGCCTTCACCGCGCGACCCTAGCCGGGCTACTCCACCCCGGCGGCAGCCATCTCCGCAAGCGCCATCACCGTCAGCTGCGGGTTCACGGTGATCGCCGCGGGGAACACGCTCGCGTCGCAGAGGTACAGCCGCTCCGTGCCGTGAACCCGGAAGTCGGGGCCGACGACGCCCTTTGACGGATCGCGGCTGAGGGCGTTGCCGCCCTGCGGGTGCGACGAGTGCAGCGAGATGTCGGTGTTGTCGCGCACGTGGCGGTCGATCTCGTCGAGCTCCTCGACGGTCGTGCACGGGAGGTAGCGGAAGGTGCTCGGCATGACCTTCGTGGCGCCCGCCTCGAGCATGATCCGCCCGATCAGCTTGAGGCCGCGCACCAGGCGGGCGAGGTCGTCCGGGTGGGGCACGTACTCCAGCTTCATCGCCCCGGTCAGGCGCGAGCGGCTCACGCGGCCGTTCGAGCGGGTGCCCACCACCGAGCCCACGCACGCCATCCGGTCGTAGGCGCGCATGTTCTCGAAGTGGTCGGAGAACCAGCCCGGCATGAACAGCGCCTGGGCGCCCACCGGGTTGAACCAGGTCTCGAGGATCAGGCCCTCCTCGTTCGCGGGCTGGAGGTGGTGGGTGATCTGCAGCCCGGCGTACGAGTCGAGCTTCTCGCCGAACTCCGCCGTCATCGGCGCGCCCATGTTGAACGACAGCCCACGCCCCACCTGGCGGCCGCCGATCCCGCTGCGCTGCAGCAGCAGGCTCGACCCCAGCGCCCCGGCGCTCACGACCACCGTGTTCGCGTTCACCCGCAGCTTTCGCCCGTCCGACAGCCGGCACTCCACCCCGGTCGCACGGCGCCCGTCGCGCAGGATCCGTCGCGCGTCGCACTCGGAGAGCACCCGCACGGCGTCGGGGCCGTGGCGCTTCTGCGCCCAGGGCAGCGCGGTGTCGAGCATCGAGAGCTTCTTGCCGTAGGCGCAGCCGAAGTTGCAGTAGCCGCAGCCCAGGCAGCCGACGATGTTGGCGTCCACCACGTCGAACCGGTTCGGCTCGCGGTCGAGGCCGAGCGTCGTGCACGCCTGGGCGAACCGGTACGCGCCCGCCTGCAGCGGGGTGCCGTTCTCCTGCGACTGCACCGGCAGCCAGCCGTCGCAACCGCTTCGAGGCCCTCCGCGAACCCCTTCTCGTCCAGCCCCGCGTCCAGCCCGTCGGGGTCGTTCCAGCGCGCAAGGCTGTCCGTCGGGGAGGTCGAAGCAGACGGCGTTGTTCACCACGGTCGTGCCGCCCACGCACATGCCCTGGAGCACCTGGAAGCGCGCGTCCTGGGAGACTGCAGCGCGCCGTCGGCGTAGAGGTTCGAGAACTGCACCCGCTCGTCCTCGGTGAAGTCGGACGGGTCCACGTGGCGGCCGCGCTCGAGCACCACCACCTCGCGACCGCGCTCGGCCAGGCGGTGGGCGATCACCGCGCCGCCGGCGCCGCTGCCGACGATCACCACGTCGGCGGTGATGCGAGTCGCCGTCGATCTCGCGCGGGGTCGTGGCGTCCAGCGCGTCGGGCGCGCGGTGTCGACCTTCTTCATCGCCTCCTCGAAGCCCTCGCGCTCCGAGAACGGCACGTACCCGGTCGAGGCGGCGGTGCGCGGGTCGGCGTAGTAGCCGATGAACACGAGCTGCTGGGCCGCGAACATCATCGACTGCACCAGCCGGCGCAGGAAGCCCGGGCAGCCGCCGCTCCACGACGTCGCTGAAGAAGCAGCGCTCCACGAACTCACGCCGGCGGGCCGAGCGACATCACCGGCAGGGGCGGGCGCAGGCGCAGAAGCGGGTAGAGCATGCAGGCGGTGAGGGCCAGGCGGAACTTCCACTTCGCCTTGGCCGCGAACGAGTGCAAGTAGTCGTCGACGTTGGCGGCCACCTCCTCCGGCGTCAGCACTGCGCCCTCGCCCGCCACCAGCATCTCCGCCAGGGCCATCACCGTGCGGTGCTGGGACTGCGACAGATAGCGGAGCCGGTAACGCGAGCTGTTCGCGCGGCCCTGGAGCCAGATCAGCAGCGCGGTCACGACGATCGGCGAGGCCCAGCCAGATCCAGAACAGCGTCTCGGCGCCGGCAGCAGTGGCCCCTCGAACGAGCCCGCCACGCTCGAGATGTCGCCGAACGCGAGCATGAAGAGCAAGCCGACCACCAGCAGCACGTGCCCGCCGATCACCACGGACACCGCCCACGAGAAGCGGCGCAGGTCGTTCGCCGCCGCCAGGCACAGCGCACGCGAACAGGCCGTCCTTGGCGACCGAGTTGGCCACGAACGGGAACTCGGCGCCCGCGAAAGCGCCCTGGACCAGATAGCCCACCGCCAGAGACGCGAAGACCGCGGCGAAGATGCCAGCACGCGCTGGAGGCGCACCTCGTCGGTGGTCAGCGTCAGTCCGCTCTCCCGGCGCCTCGCGCAGCGTCGCCTCGGCCCGGGCGCGGTCGTAGAACTCCTGGACCCGGATGCAGCGGCCGTCCGAGCCGAAGGTGAAGAGCTGGAAGACGCTCTCCTGGATCTCGACGCCGCTCTGCTCTCCCTTCGCGATCCGCTGGGCGTCCACCAGCACGTGATCGCCCGAGGTCCTCAATCCGCTGCGATGTCGAAGCGGATCAGGCCGAAGAGATCGCGCCAGTTGGCCCAGAATCGTTCGACGCCCGCGTAGCCCTTGAAGGTCCCGGGGTCGGGGTCTCGGGCGGGGTGACCCACTCGACCTCAGGGCTCATGTGCTCGAGCACCCACTCGCGATCGCCCGAGTTCCAGGCCTCGTAACCCTCACGGACAAGATCGGCATACCCCATCGCCGGCGAGTATCTCACCCGGGAGAGCGTCGTGACGGCTGTGCGGGGATTTCCCATTCTGGGCGCCCGCGGCTATGGTCGCTCGGCCGTGCCGCCGACCGCGCGCCCGGGCAGGCCAGCACTCGTGCTCACCCTGGTGTGCGCCGGGGGAAGGTCAAGCGGGGAGCAAGATCAGGCTACGCCGGATTCGGCGCTGCTCGGACTTCGGCCTGTACGAGTACACGAACCTGAAGATCGCCTACCGCGGCCGGACTCTCGTGGGAGACCGGCAACACTGCTGAGCCCCGCCGGTAATCTCCCGCGCCCTATGGCATCCATTGACCTGACGAACGTGACCGAAGTCTCGACCGAGCCCGGCGAGCTGCCCGAGACGATGGCCGCCTGGGTCATCCGCGAGGAGCGCGAGGGCGAGCCGCGCGACGCCTTCCAGCTCGAGGAGATCGAGGTGCCCGAGCCCGGCGCCTTCGAGGTCATCGTGCGCGTGATGGCCGCGGGCGTGAACTACAACAACGTCTGGGCGGCGCTCGGCCAGCCGGTCGGCGTGTGGCGCTACGGCGACCACCCCGAGTACGGCCACCACATCGGCGGCTCGGACGCCTCGGGGATCGTCTGGAAGGTCGGCGAGGGCGTGACGCGCTGGAAGCCCGGCGACGAGGTGGTCATCCACTGCAACCATGGCCTCCTACGAGGACCCCGAGGTGCACGGCCTCGACCCGATGGCCGCGCCCAGCCAGATGATCTGGGGCTACGAGACCACCTGGGGCTCGTTCGCCCAGTTCACGAAGGTCCAGGCCCAGCAGCTGCTGCCCAAGCCCGCAGCACCTCACCTGGGAGGAGGCCGCCTCCTACGGCCTCGTCTACTTCACCGCCTACCGGATGCTGATCGACCAGTGCAACCTGCAGGCCGGCGACAAGGTGCTGATCTGGGGCGCCGCCGGCGGCCTCGGCGTGTTCGCCATCCAGCTCTGCGCGATGGCCGGCGCGCACGCGGTGGGCGTGGTGTCCTCCGCCGAGAAGGGCGAGCTCGTCGAGCAGCTCGGCGCCGTCGACTGCATCGACCGCAACGAGTTCACGGGCATGATGCGCAAGGGCGGCGAGACGCCCGACGAGGAGAAGGCGCGCTTCAAGGAGTCGCGCCGGTTCTCGAAGCAGGTGAAGGAGATCCTCGGCGACGCGCCCGACATCGTGTTCGAGCACGTCGGGCAGGCCACGTTCCCCACGTCGGTGTTCACGGTCAAGCCGTTCGGCAAGGTCGTGATCTGCGCCGGCACCACCGGCTACAACCTCGACTTCGACGTGCGCTACCTGTGGATGCGCCAGAAGCAGATCATCGGCTCGCACTTCGCCAACGCGTAGGAGTGCAACAAGGCCAACGAGCTGATCGAGTCGGGCCAGATCCGGCCGGTGCTGTGGCAGACGATGCGGCTTCGACGGCGTGGCCGAGGCGCACCAGCTGATGCGCGAGAACCAGCACCTGGGCAAGATCTCGATCCTGGTCGGAGCCGAGAAGGAGGGGCAGGGCAAGACCGCCGAGGGCCCGGGCGCGATCTACGCGGAGGTCGGGCCTGACGATGGCCGGGGTCGCATCGCTCGAGATCCGCTGGGACGCCAACCCCTTCCGCGGCGACAAGTTCGAGGAGGCCTGGCTGCCCGCCGCCGAGGCCGCGCTGGACTACGGCGCCACCAGCTGGGCCTTCTTCCGCAACACGGACGGCCGCTCGACTTCATCCAGCACGCGTTCTTCGAGAGCAAAGCTCGACTTCGAGCGCTACTGGTACTCGGAGGAGATCGCCGAGGCGCGCGCGGAGCTCGCGGCCGGTACCAGGTGCCGCTGCTGCCGACGTTCCACGAGATCGTCGGCCAGGGCGCGCGGTGCGCTCCGCGCCATAGCCGGCGTCGCGCCCGGGACTTAGCCGTGCGCCGCGATGGGAGGAGATGTCCGCGTGCCGCGATCGCGGCGGCGCGGCGCGCTCGCGGCGCCCGCGCCCGCGTCGGCCGACCTGGCCAGCTCGCTCGAGGCGCACTGCCAGCTTCGCGACGCCGCCGACGGCGACACCGCCACGGGGCCGACCGGCTGCCGTTCTTCCTCTGCGACGACGGCATGCCCGACCAGGGCGGCACGACGCCGAACGTGGGCGGCGTCAAGGCGCGTGGCGGTGCCCGCCGCCTACAGCGGCGCGGGCCTGCCGGCCAAGGACCCCGCGGCCGCCGCGCCGTGCCCGGCAACGGCGCGGGCGACGTCGCCATCGACGCCAACCTCTCGCTGCCCGACCCGCGCCTGCACCCGCCCCGCGCGGCGGCTACCCGCTCGTGGTGTTCATGCACGGCTGCTGCGCGGGCAGAAGGCCGGCTGGGAGGCGGACACGATCGAGGGCGGCGGCCGAGAACTGGCACTACAACAACGCCTGGTTCGCCTCGCGCGGCTACGCGGTGCTCAACTACACCTCGCGCGGCTTCGTGAACGGCCCGAACCAGGGCTCGACCGGCCAGACGCCAGCTCGACCCGCGCGTTCGAGATCAACGACTTCCAGCACCTGGCCGGCCAGCTCGCCGACGACACCTTCACCCGGTCGCCGGCGGCAGCCAGCGATCGACCCGCAGCGGGTGGTCACGACCGGCGGCTCCTACGGCGGCGGGCCTCACCTGGCTGGCGCTCACCGACCCGACCTGGCGCAGCCCCGGCGGCAAGGACATGCGCCTCGCGGCCGCGGCGCCCAAGTACGGCTGGACCGACCTCGCGTACGCGCTGGTGCCCAACGGCGACGACCGCGAGGCGCCGCTGCCCGAGCACCGACGGCGCGGCCACCCGCGACCCGCCGGGTTCCCCAAGCGCAGCATCACGCGGGCGCTCTACGCCAGCGGCAGACCGGCGTCCCGCCGGGAGCCCCACACCACCTTCGCCGCCGGAGATCGACGCAGGCCCTGCTCTGCCTCAGCTCGCCGCGACCCGCTCACGAGTCCAACCCGCTCTGCGCGAGCACGCTCGTCAGCACACCCTTCCCGGCTTCATCAACGACCGCTCGGCCTACTACCAGAACGACTTCTTCGACCGGCCTCGCGAACGGCTCGATCGACCCCGTGCCGGTGTTCAGCGCGGGCACGCTACCGACCCGCTGTTCCCCGCCGCGAGCACCGGCGGATGGTGGAGCGGCTGAAGGCGACCGTCGCCCGGCTATCCCGTCCAGGAGTACTACGGCGACTACCAGCACTTCGTGCAGAACAAGCGCAAGGAGTGGAGCGACCTCTGCGGCGCCGACCGCCACGTCTGCCGCTCGCCGACTACCCCGGCGGCGACCTGAACGCCGACGCCGCGCCCTGCGCGCGCGAGGACGGCGCGACCACGCGCCTCAACGACTTCGTCGACCACTACGCCAAGCCGCGCGGCGAACCCGGCCAGCCGGCCGCCGGCGTTCGACGTGACCGCGTCGCTGCAGATCTGCCCGGACGAACGCGGCGCCCGGCTTCCCGCTCGACGAGCCGGGCCCGCGCTTCACCGCGGCGCACCTTCGACGCGCTCGCGCCCAACACGCTGCACGTGAGCGCGACCGGCGCCGCAGCCACACCTCGAACGCGCCGTCCCAACGCCCACGCCGTCGACGGCCGACCCGGTCGCGCAACAGGGCCTCGAACGGCGGCCGCTGCCCGTCGAGCGCTCCCGGCGGCTGGCCCCGCCGGCGCCGGGCGTGGCCACCTACGACTCCGACGCCGCTGCCCCGCGACTACACGATGATCGGCCCGACGCGCGTCACCGTGCCTACAGGGCGGCGGCGGCGGCGCGCTGCCAGCTGAACGCCCGCCTCTACGACGTGACGCCGGACGGCACGCCGGCGATGGTCGACCGCGGCTTGCGCACCCTCACCGAGCGCCGACGGCAGCCGCCGTGATCGACCTGCACGGCAACGGCTGGCGCTTCGCGCAGGGCCACCAGCTGCGGATCGAGCTCGCCCAGGACGACGACCCCTACGTCAAGTCCTCGACCCGCCCGCTCGCTGGTGCTCGCCGGGCGTGACGCTGGAGCGTGCCGGTCCGCGGAGGCGGCTCCGACGACGATCGGCGGCCGCGTGCCGCGCAGCCGCGCCGCCGCCGCGGTGCTCCGCGACAGCGCCGGCCCGCCCGCGACCGGCGCGGCCGGACCGCGGCGTGATCGCTCGGCCGCGCTCGCTTCGCGGATCCGCGCGCGCGCGGGCGCGCAGCGGCGCACCTGCCGGGTCGGCCGCACGGGCGATCGGCGCGGCGAGCGCGCACCCGCGTCGGCGCCGGCCCGCGACCGTCGCGCCGGCAGACCGAGCGCTGCGTGCGAGCTCCGCCTTCAACCGGCCTCGGCCGTCGCGCCTCGCTCGTGCAGACGCTCGCGCCGGGTGCATCGGGGCGCCTCGATCTCGGGCTGACGCCGTCCGTCGCACCGCTGAAGCTAAGCGCTACCGGATGAAGTCCGCGCCGGCGGCGCGTAGCGCTCCTCGCCGCGGCTGCTCGCGCTGTGCGCGGCGCCCGCGCTCGGCGCCTTCCAGCCGACGAGGAGCCACAGAACTACTCGAAGACCAACGAGCGCTATCCAGCACCAGACCGGCACGCCGGACTTCCAGGCGACGCTGCGCCAGAAGGGCATCGCTCGTCGAGGCCGAGCTGGCCGCAGCTCGCGCTGGCGACCCCGAGCGCAATCCCTCGGCAACCTCTGCGTCCACCACGACGACGGCTGCGCCGGCGACGTGCGCTTCTACGACTGGGACAAGCAGCCGGGCAACATCCGCCGCGGCCCGATGCTGTGGACCGCGCGCAGCGGCGCCACCATCTCCGGGCACGTGTGGGCGGTCCAGGCGGGCCGCGCGCAAGCCCGGCATCGTGATCACCAACGGCTCGGTGCAGGCGCCCGAGCAGCTCTACTGGGCCACCGCCGCGGCGCTGGCCCGCGCCGGCTACGTGGTGCTCACCTGGGACCCCCAGACCCAGGGGCGCTCGGACGGGCCGGGCGACCGCCCACACAGAACGAGAACTCGTCGCCGCAGTCCGCCGGGAGCGTTCACCGAGGGCACGCGCGACGCGCTCGACTTCTTCCTCTCCACCCCCGGCCGCGCCGTTCCGGCCCCGCTAACAGCCCGCACACCGGCCGGACGTGAACCACGGCGCCAAGCAGGACCGGCGCGTGGCCGAGGGCCGCAACGCCGCCTTCAACCCGCTGCACGCGCTGCTCGACCCCGAGCGCATCGGTATCGCCGGCCACTCGCTCGGCGCCCTCGGGGTGTCGAGGTCGGCCTCGGAGGACCCGCGGGTGGACGCGCTCGTGGCGCTGGGACCAGCTGCGCGCGGCCGACGGCGAGGCCCCGACCCCCACGCGTTCCCGGCCTCGGCATGTCCGGCGACTACGGCATCGGCTCGCCCGGCGGCTCGGCCGGGGTCACGCCCAGGCCGCACAGCTCCCCGCCCGGACCCGCAGGGCGCCAACGGGGCCTCGCGGAATTCAGCGAGACCGGCCGCGACACCGCGCAGCTGAACACGCGCGCCGGCCCGCACTTCGAGTCCGTCGGTGATCCCCAACGCGGGCTTCGGCGCCACGCTGCGCGGGTTCGACCAAGCGCCTGGTACACGATCGCCTGGTTCGACAAGCACCTGAAGCGCGAGCGCGCGGCCGACCGATGCTGTTCACGGACCGCTGGCATCGCGACGACGCCCGAGGCGGCGGTCGACCCCGACCGCGACGGCAACCATTCTCCGAGTACCTGCGCTCGCGCGTGGACCTCCGGCGGCCGACGGCAGCCGGGCGCGCTGCGAGGACGTGCGCACCGGCTGCGGTCTCCTTGCCCCCGGGCGCCCGGTGGGCACCTTCTCCGTGCTCGACTACGCGTACGGGCGCCAGCGCCTGGCGCCGGCGCGGCGCCCGCTGCGCCACGCGCGTGAGCACCCCCAGGCGCCTCAGCCGAAGGCGCTCGAAGCGGCGGCTGAAGGTGAAGCTGCGCCTGTCGCAGCGAACCAAGGTCACGGCACGGGCCAAGCGCCGCCGCGGACCGACCTACCGCCGCACGCGCACGCTGGGGCCGGGCAAGCGCTCGATCGTGGTGAAGCTGCCCCGCCGCGCCCGCCTGACCCGCTACCGGGTCACGGTGAAGATGCGCTGCGTGTCGGGGCGGCAGGCGGTGGCGCGGCGGCTGCGCGCTGCGGCGCTAGGTCAGGCCCGGCGCGGGCCGCCCGCGCGTCGCGCAGGCGCTCGCGCTCGGCCGCGCGCGCGGCCAGCAGCGCTCGACATCGGGCGCGGCAGCCGCCGCAGCCGGTCGACGCGCGGGTGTGCTCGGCCACGGCCGCGACGCGTCGTCAGCCCGCGGTCGCGGATCGCGTGCGACGATCTCGCCGCGCGTGACGCCCTGGCAGGAGCAGACGTTCACGCCCGGGTCGCCGCCGCTCGACGGTCGCCGTAGCCCTCGGCCGGCGCTCGGCGAAGCCGTCGAGCAGCTCGGCGGGACCTCGCTCGCCGGCGCGTCGAGCAGCTCGCGCAGCGCGCGCGGCGTCGCGCAGGTCGCCGAGCAGGATCGCGCCGGCGAGGCGGCCGTCCTCGCCGACGAGCAGGCGGCGGTAGCGGCCGCGGCGGGTGTCGAGCGCGAGCACCTCCTCGTCGCGCTCCTCGGCGGTCGACGCGGCCGCAGCAGAACAGGCTCGATGCCCGCGACCTTCAGCGTCGTCGCCGGCGCGGCGCCGAGGAACGCCGCGGGCGCCCGGCCAGCGAGGCGCCGAGCGCCCGCGCCTGCTCGCAGCAGCGGCGCCCACAGCCCGTAGACCGTCCCGCGGTGCTCGGCGCACTCGCCGACGGCGCGCACGCCGGGCGCGCTCGTGCGCAGCTCGTCGTCGACGAGGATGCCGCGCCCGACCTCGAGGCCCGCGGTGCGCGCCAGGTCGACGTCGGGCCGGATGCCCGCCGCGACGACGACGAGGTCGGCGGCGAGCTCCTCGCCGCCGGCCAGCACCACGCGCTCGCCCGGCCGTCGCCCGCGATCGCCTCGGTGCGCGCGCTCGATGCGCACCTTGATGCCCAGGTCGCGCAGCGCGCGCTCCAGCAGCGACGCGGCCGGCGCGTCGAGCTGCTGCTCCATCAGCCGGTCGGCGAGGTGGACGACGGTCAGCGCACGCCGCGCTCGCGCAGCGCCGCGCGCCGCCTCGAGCCCGAGCAGCCCGCCGCCGATCACGACCGCGCGCCGCGCGCCGCTCGGCCGCCGCGAGGATCGCGCGCGCGTCGGCGCGGCGTGCGGAACGACGTGCACGCCGGCGACGGCCGATGCCCGGCGACCGGCGGGACGAACGGCCGCGAGCCGGTCGCGAGGACGAGGTCGTCGTAGCCAGCGCTCGCCGTCGGCGAGCTCGACCGCCCGCGCGGCCGGCGTCGATCGCGCGCGCCGGCACGCCGAGCGCGCAGCTCGACCCCGCGCGTCGGCGAACCAGCGCGCGTCGCGCAGGCCGAGCTCGTGCTCGCCCACGGCGCCGGCGAGCACCTGCGACAGCAGGACGCGGTTGTAGGGCGGCTCGGGCTCGGCGCCGACGATCGTGACGTCCCAGCGCCGTCGGCGCGCGTGCTCGAGCAGCGCCTCGACCGTCGCCATGCCCGCCATGCCCGCGCCGACGACGACGAGCCGGCGGCGCGCGCCGCGCGGCCGGCGCGTCGCCGCGGCGCGGCCGCGCACCGGCTCGACGCGCACGGCGGTCGCCTTCAGCTCGGCCTGCGCGGCGTCGGGTCGACCGCGCGGGCGACGACGGCGTTCAGCGCGCCCGCGCCCGGCGCGCAGGTGCAGCGCGCCCCAGTGGAACGGCGCGAACGCGACGCCCGGGCACGCGCGTCGCTCACGCGCGCGCGCAGCGTCGCGCGCCCGCGGCGCGAGCGGACGAAGACCAGCTCGCCGTCGGCGACCCCGGCGCGCGCGGCGTCGCCGGCGTGCAGCTCGACGAACGGCTCGGGCTCGGCCGCCAGCAGGTCGCGCGACCTTGCCCGTCCGGGTCATCGTGTGCCACTGGTGCGCGACGCGGCCGGTCGTCAGCACGAGCGGGTAGTCGGCGTCCGGCGCGTCGGCGGGCTCGGCGTGCGGCGTCGGCGCCATCCGCGCGCGGCCGTCGGCGTCGGGAAGCGCCGCGACGCGTAGAGCCGCTCGGTGCCCGTCGTGGTCCTCGCCGTCCGGCCGCGCGCGGGCACCGGCCACTGCAGCGCGCCCTCGCGCCGCAGCCGCTCGTGCGACAGCCCGGTCTGGTCGCACAGCCGGCCGGCGGTCGTGCGCGACGTACTCGGCGTGGACCTCGGCGGCGGTCGCCAGCCGAACTGCTCGCTGTGCCCGAGCGCGCGGCCGACGCGCGCGAAGATCTCCCAGTCGGGCAGCGCCTCGCCGGGCGGGTCGACGCGCCCGGCGCATCAGCGACACGCGCCGCTCGGAGTTCGTCTGCGTCCCCTCCTTCTCCGCCCACTGCGCCGCGGGCAGCACGACGTGGGCGAGCGCGCCGGTCTCCGTCGGGTGGTAGGCGTCCTGGACGACGACGAGCTCGGCGCGGCGCAGCGCGGCGGCGAAGCGCGCGGCGTCGGGCTGCGAGACGACGGGGTTCGTCGCGACGATCCAGACCGACCTTGACGCGGCCGTCCTCGAGCGCCTCGACGAGCTCGGTGGCCGGCGATGCCCGGCGCCGGGCTGATCCCGGGCGCGCCGGCGGGGACGTCCCACAGCCGCCGCATCTCGGCGCGGTGGTCGGCGGTCGGTCACCTTGCGGTAGCCGGGCAGCAGGTGCGCGAGCCCGCCGGACTCGCGCCCGCCCATCGCGTTCGGCTGGCCGGTCAGCGACAGCGGCCCGGTGCCGGGCCGCCCGATGTTGCCCGTCGCCAGGCAGAGGTTGATGAGCGCGCGGTTCTTCAGCGTCCCGACGGTCGACTGGTTGGCGCCCATCGACCACAGCGCCATCGCGCGCCGCGCGCGCGCCGAACGCGCCGCGCGGCGGCGACGATCTGCTCGGCCGGGACGCCGCATCGCCTCCGCGGCGCGCTCGGGCGTCCACTCGCGCCGCGGCGGCGAGCGCCTCCTCGGCGCCCGTCGACGTGGCGGCGCGAGGAACGTCGCGGTCGACGAGGCCCTCGGCGTCGAGCACGCGGAGCATCGCGCTGAGCAGCGGGAGGTCGGCGCCCGGCCGCACCGGCAGGTGGCAGGTCGGCGCGCCTCGGCGGTCGGCGTCCGGCGCGGGTCGACGACGGTCACCGTCGCGCCCTCGGCCTGGCGGCGGCGGATGCGCGACCAGACGATCGGGTGGCAGGCCGCGTGTTCGACCCGAGCAGCAGCAGGTGGTCGGCCTGGTCGAGGTCGGCGTAGGACGGCGGCGGGCCGTCGGAGCCGAGCGCGCCGGTGTAGCCGGCGACCGCGCTCGACATGCACAGCCGCGAGTTCGAGTCGACGTTGTTGGTCCCGAGGAAGCCCTTGGCGAGCTTCGTGACCGCGTAGTAGTCCTCGGTGAGCAGCTGCCCGGAGATGTAGAAGGCGATCGCGTCGGGCCCGTGGCGCTCGCGCGACGTCGCTGCAGCCGCCGCGCCAGCTCGCCGATCGCCTGGCGCCAGCGTCCGCTCGCGCCAGCGCGCGTCGAGCGCGTCGCGCCACAGCGGCGTCGGTCGCGCGGTCGGCGGCGCGTCAGCGCCTCGGGCAGCCGCAGCGGCTTGCGGCAGGTCGCGCCGCGGTTGACCGGGTGCAGCGGGTCGCCCTTGACCGCGGTCGACCCGCCCGCCGCGTCGACCTCGGCGATCAGCCCGCAGCCCGTCCCGCAGTACGGGCAGCCGGTGCGCACCTCGCGGGTGCGCTGCGACGCGGCGGGAGCGCGTCACGCGGCCAGCCGCGACCCAGAGCTCGCCGTCGCGCTCCTCGACCTCGTGCACGGCGACGCGGTCGCCGCCGCCCTGCCGCGCGCCGGTCTCGCAGGTCGAAGCGGCGGCCGTGCAGCGGGCAGGTGACGCAGCGGTCGGCGACGAGGCCGTCCTGCAGCGGCCCGCCGAGGTGCGGGCAGGCGGCGTCGATCGCCGCCCAGCCGTCGGGCAGGCGGAAGACGGCGATCGCGGCGGCCGCTCGACCGTCGACGCTGCGGCCCTCGAGCAGCGGGCACGTCCTCGGCGCGGCCGACGCGTCCACCGGCCGCGCACCGCGACGCTCATCGCGCGGCCCCCGCGCACCGCGACGAGGTCGAGCTCGGCGTCGGAGTCGAGCTCGGCGAACTGCTTGCGGGTGCACGGGCGTCGCGCGCTCGCGCCACGGGTCGGGGTCGCACGCCGCCTTGGCGATCGCGAAGCGCTCGAGCAGCGCGGCCTGCCGCTCCGGGTCGAGCACCGGCCTCGCGCACCGCCTCGATGCCCGACGCGCTCGAGGTAGCCGTAGGTGCGCTCGAGGTGCTCGCCGTGCTCGCGGTAGTGCTGGAGGAACGCGAGCGCGACGCGCATGCGCCTCCTCGCGTCGTCTCGACCGTCGCCAGCAGGTCGCCCTTGCGCACGCTCGCGCCCGCGGCGCCGCCGACGTAGATCTCCCAGCCGCCCTCGACGGCGACGAGGCCGATGTCCTTGACGTAGGCCTCGGCGCAGTTGCGCGGGCAGCCCGCGACCGCCGACTTGACCTTGTGCGGCGTGTGCAGGCCCTCCATCGCGCGCTCGAGCTCGATGCCGACGCCGATCGCGTCGCCGAGGCCGAAGCGGCAGAACTTCGGTGCCGACGCACGTCTTCACCGTGCGCACCGCCTTCGCGTAGGCGTGGCCCGACGGCATGCCGAGGTCCTCCCAGATCGCGGGCAGCTGCTCCTTGCGCACGCCGAGCAGGTCGATCCGCTGGCCGCCGGTGATCTTCACCATCGGCACGCTCGTACTTGTCGGCGACGTCGGCGATCCGCCGCAGCTCGTCGGGCGTGACGCACGCCGCCGCGGATCCGCGGGACGACGCGAGAACGTGCCGTCGTTCTGGATGTTCGCGTGGACGCGGTCGTTGATGAAGCGCGCGTGGCGCTCCTCGCGGAAGCGGCCGGCCTGGCGCTCGCGAGACCAGGTAGGCGAGCCCCGGCTTGCAGGCGCCGCAGTCGCGCCCGGCGCCGCACGCCTCCGACAGCTCGCTGACCGAGGTCGATGCTCGCCGCTCGCGGACGACCGCGGCGAGCTCCTCGCGCGTCTGCTTGCGGCACGGGCAGAGGTAGGCGGGCTCCTCGGCCGCGCCGCCGCGCTCGAGCGTCAGCAGCTCGCTGACGACCGGCTTGCACGAGCCGCAGCCCGCGCCGCGCGCGTGACGGCCACGACCTCCTGCGTCGAGCCGAGGCCGCCGCTCGCGGATCGCCTCGACGATCTCGCCCTTGCAGACGCCGTTGCAGTTGCAGACCTGCGCGGTGTCGGGCAGCTCGGCGGCGGTCGCCTGCGAGGCCTCGGCCAGCAGCGCGAGCGGGTCCTCGGTCTCGCGCCGCGTGCGCACGGCGTCGATCAGCAGCTCGGCGCCGCGCGTGTCGCCGAGCAGCACCGCGCCGAGCACGCGGCCGTCGGCGTCGGTGACGAGCTTGCGGTAGGTGCCGGCGGCGGCGTCGGCGACGACGACCTCGCGCTCGCCCTCGGCGGCGCCGGCGGTGACGAGGTCGACGCCCATCACCTTGAGCTTCGCGGTCGGCACCGAGCCCGCGTAGGCGGTCGCCGCGCCGGTCGAGCAGCTCGCCGCGGCGACGCGCGCCTGGTCGTGGATCGGCGCGACGATGCCGTGGACGACGCCGCGGTGCTGCGCGCACTCGCCGACCGCGAGCACGCGCGGGTGCGAGGTGACGAGCGCGTCGTCGACGACGATGCCGCGCTCGACGTCGAGCCCGGCGTCGCGGGCGAGGCCGACGTGCGGGCGGATGCCGACGCGACGACGACGAGGTCGCAGTCGAGCGTCGTCGCCGTCGGCGAAGCGCAGCGCCGCGGACGCCGGCCGTCGTCGCCGAGGACTCGCTCGGTCGCGTGCTCGAGCCGGACCTCGACGCCGAGCTCCTCGATCGCGGGCGCGAGCAGCGCGGCGCGCCGGCGGCGTCGAGCTGGCGCTCCATCAGCCGGTCGACGAGGTGCACGACGGTCGTCGGGCAGCCCAGCGCGCGCCAGCGCGTAGGCGGCCTCGAGGCCGAGCAGCCCGCCGCCGATCACCGCGGCGCGCGCGCGGCGCCGGCCGCGCCGCCGCGACGATCGCCGCGCAGTCGGCGGGGTCGCGGAAGACGTGGACGCCCGGCAGCGTCCGACGCCCGCGAACGGCGGCACCAGCGCGTCCGAGCCGGTGCACAGCACGGCGCGGTCGAAGCGCAGCTCCGTCGCCGTCGTCGAGCGTCGCCGCGCCCGCGTCGGGGTCGAGCGCCGTCGACGCGCGTCGCCGGCGAGCACCGCGACGCCGTCGTCCTCGTACCACTCGTCCGGCCGCAGCCGCAGCGCCTCGACGTCGCGGCTCGGCGCGCAGCAGCGTCGCCGAGCCGCACGCGGTCGTAGGGCAGGTGCGGCTCCCCGCAGACCAGCGTGAGCGGCACGTCGGCGTCGCGGGCGCGGACGGCCTCGCAGACCGCCTGGCCGGCGATGCCGCCGCCGACGACGAGGATGCCGCTGGCGCCGGTACATCACACCGACCGCGTGCGCCAGGCTCGGGACGCGCTCGGTCGCGAACGAGCGGCGCAGGTAGAAGAACCAGGTCATCGCCGCCGAACACGACGTAGGCGCCGAGGAACACCCACAGCGCGGGGATCGACCAGTCGGCGTTGCGCCTGCGCGACGGCGAGCTTCTCGGCCGGCGTCTCCGCCGCCTTCACCGCGGCCGCCACGCCGAGGCTCGCCTGACGGAAGCCGACCTGGATCAGGAAGCCGCCGAACGCGCCGATCGCCCCGGCGATGCCGATCACCGCGGCCGCCCGGCGCTTGAAGTCGACCGGCGTCCGCCGCCGCGTCGCGCCGGCCCGAGCTCGGCGAAGATCGACGGGATCATCCGGTAGGTCGACCCGTTGCCCACGCCGGCGAGCAGGAAGATCACCATGTAGGCGCCGAAGAACAGCGGCGAAGCTGTGCTCGCTGACGCCGACGATCGCCAGCAGCGTGAACAGCGCCCATGCCGACGAAGCACCACGAGCGTCACCCTCGCGCCGCCCGACCCGGTCCGACAGCCAGCCGCCGAGCGGCCGCGCCACCGAGCCGATCAGCGCGCCCACGAAGCCCAGCCCCGCGAGGTAGGTGGCGATGAACGGTGCTGGGCGAGGAACTCCGGGAACGTGTTCTTGATCACCAGCGGCAGCGCGAACGAGTAGCCGATGAACGAGCCGAACGTGCCGATGTAGAGGATCGACATGATCCACGTCTGGCCGTGGCCGAGCGCCTTGACGTAGGAGCTGGTGTCGGCCTTCGCCTGCGTGAGGCTGTCCATGTAGAGCCAGGCGCCGATCGCCGCGGCCACGATGAACGGCATCCACATCAGGCCCGCGTACGCGAGGTGGACCTCGTGCTCGGGCAGCTTCACCGCCGCCGCGGGCACGCCGATGATGATCACCAGCGGCACGAGCAGCTGGGCGATCGCCACGCCGAGGTTGCCGCCGGCGGCGTTCAGCCCGAGCGCGAAGCCCTTCTTGCCCTCGGGATAGAAGAACGAGATGTTGGCCATCGACGAGGAGAAGTTGCCGCCGCCGAAGCCGGCCGTCGCCGCGCAGCCGAGCAGGACCCAGAACTGGGTGTCGTGGCCGAGTCCGGCGAGCCAGCCGCTCGGGACCACGACCGCCAGCAGCAGGCACGGGATCAGCAGCAGCGAGGCGCTGATCGCCGTCCACAGCCGCCCGCCGAAGCGCGGCACCGCGAACGTGTAGGGGATGCGCAGCAACGAGCCGACCAGGTTCGGCACCGCCGTGAGCCAGAACAGCTCCGACAGCGACATCGTGATGCCGATGTTGGCCGAGGTTGATGACGACGATCGTCCACAGCACCCAGACGCTGAAGCCGATGTTCTCGGCGAAGATCGAGAAGCCAGGTTCTTGCGGGCGATCCGCTTGCCGGTCGACTCCCAGAACGCCTCGTCCTCGGGCTCCCAGTCGTCGATCCAGCGGCCACGGGCCGGCGCAGTGCGCGTTGCGGGTGCGGCGATGCTGCTCATCCGAAACCTCCTGCCGAGTGCGTTTCAAGGTACTGCTGCCAGCCGCAACGCAAGCTAGGAGGCGCTTGCGCGGCGCTCTACGACACGCGGTAGGAAGCTTCGCTGGCCGATTTGCACCGCGCGGTCGAATGTGAACCGCGCGGTTAGAGAACAGACTCGGGCGCATGGCCCGCCCGCGCGCCCGCATCGACACCGCCGCCCTCGCCGACGCCTTCGCCGCCGAACGGCCTCCACGGCACGTCCTCGGCCGCGCTGGCCGCCGCGCTGGGCGTCGCCAAGCCCACGCTGTACGTGCACGGCGGCTCGAAGGAGGCGCTGTTCCTGCGCGCCGTGGAGGCCGAGGTCGAGCGGGTGCTCGACCGCCTCTACGCCGCCGAGCCGCGACCGCCGGGCGCAGCGCGCGCGACCGCGCCGACCGGGGCGGCGGAGGCGCTGCTCGACCACGCCGCCGCCCGCCCGCTCGGAGCCGGCTGCACCTGGCCGCCGACGACATCGACCCCGCTCCCGCCCCCCTCTACGCCCGCGCCGTGCACGGCGCGGCGGTGGGACTCGCCCTCGACCTCCCGGCACGGCCCGCCCAGCCCTGGCGGCACTGGCGGCCGCGGTGGTGCCGCTGCCCGCCGCGGCTACTCCGTGGCCCGCGCGTGACCACCGTGTCCTGGCCGCGCGGGGGCGCAGCAGCAAAGCAGCACCAGCGGCTCACCGCCGGTGTTCCAAGCTTGTGACGGTCCCCGGCGGGATCACCACGCAGTCGCCCGCCCGCACCTCGGACTCCTCCTCGCCCAGCCTCATCCGGCCGCTGCCCGCGGTGAAGAAGTAGATCTCCTCGGTGCGCCGGTGGAAGTGCGCCTCGGTGTGGCCACCGGGAGGCACGGTGGCCTGGGCGAGGGACTGGTTCTCGGTGGCCAGCGACACGGCGCCGGCCAGCTCTCTGATCGTGGAGCCGTCGAGCGTGGTGAAAGCCTCGGCGTCCGCCAGCCGGCCGACGTCCATCAGCCCGCCTCGAGCGGCGCCATCGTCAGCCCGGCGTCGCTCAGCTGCTCCCAGTAGTGCTCGGCGGGCTCCTTCGGCCCCGTCCACACGATCGCCTGGCCGCTGTTGTGGATCCTGTCGGCCAGCGCATAGCCCTGATCGAGGCTGACTCCGGGAATCACGCGCGACAGCGCGGTGGCCACGCCGTCGAAGGTGTTGTGGTTGTCGTTGAGCACGATCACCCGCCAGTTGTCGCTCAGGCCGCTGCCGGGGCCGCCCGTGCGCGGCTTCTCGACGGTGGCGGGGCTCACGTGGCCGCCACCCGTCCCAGAACCGGCGCAGGCCCTGGCCCAGCTGGTCGGGCGGCGCGGCCTGGATCAGCGCCTCGGCGGTCTCGGCGTCCACCGCGCTGCGGGTCTCGGCCTCCGACCACTCGGCGAACTGCTCCGGCGACAGGTCGCGCGCGCGCCTGGCCCGGGCGCCAAGCGACTCGCGCGCTCGCTCCAGCTGCTCGGGCACGTCGTCGAAGCGGCCGAAGTGGGTCAGGCACAGCGCGGTGGGCTCCCATCCGGCGATCAGGTCGATCGAGCCCAGCCACGCGTCCACGTCGATGTCCGGCGGCGGGGTGGGCGCCACCGTGTACTCGTGCGGCGGCAGCCGCACGCCGGCCATGTCGCCCACGTATGCGGTGCCGGTGTCACCGTCGAGGTAGCACACGTGGTGCGAGGCGTGGCCGGGGGTGTAGGCCACGCTGAAGCCCTCGGCGCGCTCGCCTCCCGACAGCGCCTGGATGCGCTCCGGGTCCACCGGCGCCACCTCGCCCCACAGCTCCTCCATGCGGTCGCCGTACAGGCGCCCGGCGGACTTCAGCAGCTTCGACGGGTCGGCGAGGTGGGGCGCGCCGCGCTCGTGCACGTAGACGATGAGGTCGGGGAACTGCCGTGCCAGCACGCCCGTGGCGCCGGCGTGATCGAGGTGGATGTGGGTGAGCAGCAGCGCGTAGGGCTCGCCCTCCAGGCCCGCGAGCAACGTGTCCACGCACGATGCGGGGCCGGGATCCACGATCAGGCCCGGATAGGGCTCGAACGCGCAGATCACGCGCTCTCGGCCCAGGTGCTCTGTGTCTATGGCCCTGCTCAAGGTCCCTCGACCATACAATTCCCCGTGTGAGCCACCGTCTACCGGAGCGCGACCGGCCGTGGGTGATGCGCACCTACGCCGGGCATTCCACCGCGGAGAAGTCGAACGAGCTGTACCGCCGCAACCTCGCGAAGGGCCAGACCGGCCTGTCGATCGCCTTCGACCTTCCTACGCAGACCGGCTACGACCCCGATCACGAGCTCTCGCGGGGCGAGGTCGGCAAGGTCGGCGTGTCGATCGCCCACAAGCGCGACATGCACTCGCTGCTCGACGGCATCCCGCTCGACGAGATGAACACGTCGATGACGATCAACGCCACCGCCGCCTGGCTGCTCGCGCTCTACATGACCGTGGCGGAGGAGAACGGGGTCGGCCGCGACGCTCTCCAGGGCACCACCCAGAACGACATCATCAAGGAGTTCCTGTCGCGCGGCACGTACGCGTTCCCGCCGGAGCCGTCGATGCGGCTGATCGCGGACATGATCGCCTTCACCGTCGACGAGGTGCCGAAGTGGAACCCGATCAACATCTGCAGCTACCACCTGCAGGAGGCCGGGGCCACGCCCGCGCAGGAGATCGCCTACTCCCTCTCGACCGCGCAGGCCGTGCTCGACGAGGTGCGCCCGCGCGTCTCCGCGGAGATGTTCCCGCGCGTGTTCGGGCGGATCTCGTTCTTCGTGAACGCCGGCATCCGCTTCATCGAGGAGCACGCCAAGCTGCGCGCGATGGGGCGGCTCTGGGAGGAGCTGGGCCGCGAGCGCTACGGCGTGACCGAGGAGAAGTTCCTGCGCATGCGCTACGGCGTGCAGGTGAATTCACTGGGCCTCACCGAGTCCCAGCCCGAGAACAACATCATCCGGATCGTGCTCGAGGCCCTGGCCGTGACCCTCGGCCGCGACGCCCGTGCCCGCGCGATCCAGCTCCCCGCGTGGAACGAGGCGCTGGGCCTGCCGCGGCCGTGGGATCAGCAGTGGTCGCTGCGGATCCAGCAGATCCTCGCCCATGAGACCGACCTCCTCGACTACCCCGACATCTTCCGCGGCTCGGAGGTGATGGACGGGCTGGTGGACGAGCTGGTCACCGATGCCCACGCCGAGATGGCGATCGTGGAGGAGCAGGGCGGCGCGGTGGCGGCCGTGCCGTACATGAAGACCTCGCTGGTGGAGTCCCACCGCGCCCGGGTCGGCCGCATCGAGCGCGGCGAGCAGAAGGTGATCGGCCAGAACTCCTTCACCGAGCACGAGCCCTCGCCGCTGCAGGAGGGCGAGGACGGCGGGATCATGACCGTCGATCCCGCCGTGGAGGCGGCGCAGATCGAGGCGGTGAAGAAGTGGCGCTCGGAACGCGATGGTGCGGCGGCCGACGAGGCGCTGAAGGACCTGCGCGAGGCGGCGGCCGACCCCGACGTGAACATCATGCCCGCCACCCTCGCGGCCGCCCGCGCCGGCGTGACCACCGGCGAATGGGCGGGCGCGCTGCGCGAGTCCTTCGGCGAGTACCGCGCGCCCACTGGGGTCGGCGACGCCGCCGCCGCGCCGGAGGACGCGACGCTGTCCGAGCTGCGTGACCGCGTGGAGCGCGTGTCCGAGGCCCTGGGTCGCCGGATCAAGATCCTCGTGGGCAAGCCGGGGCTCGACGGCCACTCCAACGGGGCCGAGCAGATCGCCGTGCGGGCGCGGGACGTGGGCATGGACGTGGTCTACGAGGGCATCCGCCTGACGCCCTCGCGGATCGCGGCGACCGCGGTCCAGGAGGGCGTGCACGTGGTGGGCCTGTCGATCCTCTCCGGCTCGCACCAGGAGCTGATCCCGTCGGTGCTGGCCGAGCTGCGCGACGCGGGCGCCGAGGTGCCGGTGGTGGTCGGCGGGATCATCCCGAAGGCCGACGAGGAGGCCCTTCTGGCCGCCGGCGTGGCCCGCGTCTACACGCCCAAGGACTTCGAGGTGTCGAAGATCATGGGCGACATCGTGGAGCTCGTGGCGCAGCATCACGGCGTGGCCGTTGGGGCCTGAGCTCGGCGACGCCGCCTCGCCGCGGGGGGATCGCTCCGCCGGCCCGGCGGCGCTGAATCTCATCGAGGACCGGACGGCGCGGTCCGAGGTCGAGGGGCTGCTGGCCGAGGTCTCCCCCGCCGCGCTCGGGGGCGAGGCGCCCGCGCATCTCGTGGGGGTGACGGGTCCGCCCGGCGCGGGCAAGTCGACGCTGCTGTCGGCGCTCGTGCGCGAGTGGCGGTCGGACGGGCGCACGGTCGCCGTGCTGGCGGTCGACCCGTCCTCCAAGCGCTCCGGCGGCTCGCTGCTCGGCGACCGGGCCCGGATCGACCACGACCCCGGCGACGACGGCATCCTGATCCGCTCCACCGCCGCCGGCGGGCGGCTCGGCGGGCTGGCCGCGGCCACGCGCGAGGCGGCGGCGGCGCTCGCCCCGGCGTTCGACGTGGTGGTGGTCGAGACCGTGGGCGTCGGCCAGTCCGAGACCGACGTGGAGGAGGTCTGCGACACCGTGGCCGTGGTGGTTCAGCCGGGGTCCGGCGACACGCTGCAGTTCCTCAAGGCCGGGATCATGGAGGTGCCCGACGTGCTGGTGGTGACCAAGGCGGACCTCGGCGACGTGGCGACGCGGGCCCGGCGCGACCTGGCGCAGGCGCTGCGGGCGCTCGGGTCGCGCGAGGTGCCCGTGGTGGCCGTGTCGTCGGTGCCGCCGCCGTCGGGGATCGCCGAGCTGGTGGAGGCGCTGGACGCGCACCGCCAGTCGCTGGACCTGGCGGCCGCGCGGCTGGCGGCCAGGCGAAGGGCCGCGATCGCCGAGCTGGTGGCCGAGGACGGCGAGGGGGCGCTGCGCGCGGTCGGAGGGCGGCGGGAGGCGGAGCGGTTCCTGTCGTCCCAGGATCCGGCGGCGGACGTGGGCGCGCTCGTCTCGGCGTTGAGGGAGAAGGCCGGGTGAGCCTGGGCGCTCAGGTGGGGCTGCTGCTGGCCGTGTTCGCCGGCAGTGACCCTGGTGGCCTGGGCGCTCGGTGCCGCCAACCTCGGCACGGCGATGGGGATCGGGCAGATCGCGTTCGCCGGCGTGCTGGTGTGGCTGCTGCTCAAGCGCTGAGGCGGGCTTCGGCGGCGGCCAGGTCCTCGGTCGTGTTCACCGAGGTCGCCTCGCTCAGCTCCACCGTGGCCGGGCTGAGGCGCTCGACCGTCTTTCTCAGCGCCTCCCCCTCACCAGCCTCTGTAAGCGCTCGAAGCGCCGTGAGGCGGTAAAGGGCGAGGACGGGTGTGAGGGTGCCGTCGTTGGTGGCGCAGACGGCGGCGGCGTCGCCCTGCTCGGCGAGGGCTCGCAGCGTCTCCGGCGTCACGAACGGCATGTCGGCGGCGCACACGAGCACGTCGCTCTGCGCGCGCTCCAGCGCGTGGATGATGCCCGTGAGGGGGTGGCGGGGCTCGTCGGGCTCGTCCCAGCGCTCCACGCCGTCCGGCAGCGGCGGCAGCGCGGTATCGCGCTTGCACACCACGGCCACCCGTGCGCACACCTCCCCCATCGCCGCCAGCGGCCACTCGATCAGCGCCCGCCCCGCCAAGGGCGCCATCGGCTTCGAGGGCGCGCCCAGGCGCCGGCCGGCGCCGCCCGCCAGAATCGCTCCCACGGCGGCGATTGGGGCTTTTTCCGTCCGTATGTCGACGGCAAAGCCCCAATCAGCTCACGGCGACAGGCTCGCGATCCGGTAGCGGCCGCGCTCGCGCCGCAGCGCGATCGTCTCGTCCACCGCTCGCTCGCCGGCGGCGCGCGTGCGCACGCGCGCCTCGGCGTCGTCGCCCTTCACCCGGATCGCGAGCAGCCGCACCCGCGGGCGGCGCACGTCCTCGGTGGCCGAACGCAGAAGCGCCGCGCAGTCCTTTCCTCCGGCGCGTCGCCGCGCCGCGCGGGTGAACAGCTCGTCGCACACCTCGCCGTAGCGCCCCGCGCGCGTGGCCGCGTCGAGCGCGGTGACGGCGTCGGCGACCTGCTTGGGCGCGCCGGTCACCGCCTTCGGAGCCTCCGAACCGCCGGAGTCGCACCCCGCGAGCGCGGCGGCCGCGGCCAGTGCACATCCGACGCGCTTCACGCCTGCGAGGATAATGAGCGCATGGAGGGCTCAGCGCCGGATTCCGTAGGGACCTCCTCGAGTTGGCTGCGCTGCTATCGGTGCTGGTCGCAGAACCTCGAGGTCCAGCTCCACTACGAGGGGATCCTCAAGGTCGAGCCCGACACGGGCGAGGCCGTGGAGCCGATCGACGAGGTGCAGGACGCGGTGGTCCAGTGCATGGACTGCATGCACGACCAGCCCCACCTCAACCTCGCCTTCTACGAGGAGAACGGCCGCCGGATCAGCAGGATCGAGGCGGTCGAGGACCGGTGGGAGCGGATGGTCACCGGCACCCCGTGGGTGGCTTCGTGCACGGTCACCGTGGACGGCGACCAGGTCGAGTCCTGCTCCGGACCCGAGGCCGCGGACTCGCTCGCGTTCGCGGCGTTCGGCGACCACGGCACGCGCGAGTTCTTCACGCACGTGCGGTTCCACAAGCACCAGGAGGACGACCAGATCGTGATCCACATGCTCGTGGAGCTGTACGCGCGCTCCTCCGAGGAGGCCACCGAGGTGCTCCAGGGCGCCGCGCGCGGCACCCTGGCGATCACGTCGCTGGCCGAGGAGTCGCGCCCTCCCGCCTCCAGCGGCGAGGACGAGCACTAGCGCTCGGCTACGCGATCGCCCGCCGGCGCACGCCGGCCGGCAGCCTGTTCGCCCCGGCCCCGGCGATGGCGACCGCCCGTCCGCGCAGCCCGCGCCCCGCCACCGAGGTGCGCACGCGGTCCTGGCTGGGGCCGAAGCGGTCCTTGTAGGGCTCGTCGCCGCGGAGGAAGCTGTACGCGTCCATACCGTCGGCGATCGCCTCGCGAACGGTGTGCGCGAGCAGCACGAAGCCCACGTTGTCGGAGTCGAAGGCCGGGTCGCGGCCTGCCTGGTAGTACCACTCCACGCCGCCGAAGCGCAGGCCGTACCAGCACGACACCGGGCGCCCGTCGAGCTCCATCGTCCACAGCCGCAGCCAGCCGCGCTCCAGCGCGACCCCCGCGAAGTCGCGGTGGAAGGCGAGGTCCGCCCCACCGAAGCGCCCGGCCTGCCCTTCGTGCCAGCGCAGCCGGTGCAGCCGCGTGAGCGTGTCGAAGTCCGCGTCGAGCTGCGCGGGATCCTCGGTCAGGCGGTAGCTCAGGTCGTAGCGCTTGGACAGGTTGCGCTCGCGGCGACGGACCTGCTGGCGGAAGTTGGAGCTGCGGTCGGCGAGGAAGGCATCCCAGGAGCCCGAGTCGAGCGACAGCACCGGGGCTCGGCTCCTCGAACAGAGCGTGCTCGCGTCCATCCGGGCGGCAGCGGGCTGCCGGCGGGCAGCCGCTCGGCGAGCAGCGCGTCACAGCCGGCCGCCTCGAGGGTCTCGGCCAGCGCCTCGGCCGCGCGGTCTCGGTCCCCCGGCGCGTACACGGGCCCGAGGAAGTCCGACGGCCCGTGCCCGATGAAACGCGCCACCCGCAACGGCCGGCGGTGCCACACGAGGAGCGGCACGATCGCCTGCAGCTGCCCCGGAGCCGTCCTGCGCGATCCCGACGAACGACTCGCGGCCCAGCCCGAAATGCCGCCACCACGTCTGGATCCACTCCCGGGTCCCGAACGGGTTGCGGGCCTCCTCGGCCAGGCGGCTCCACTCCTCGGGCACCGCGAGGAGCGCCTCCATGAGCTCCAATACCACGCGCCGATTCTGGCATCGATCCGCGGATCCCGGTGTAGGGTCGCCGCGTGCGAGCGCTCACGGTGCTGCTGGCGGCCGAGGAGGCGGCGGGGGCCCGCGTGCTCGATCTGGTCGCGAAGAGCCCCCACCGGCTCACCGGCGTGTGCACCTCGAGCCCGGCCGTCGAGGCGCTGTCCGCCGAGGCCGGCGTG
Source organism: uncultured Thermoleophilaceae bacterium (assembly GCA_963761505.1). GTDB lineage: Bacteria > Actinomycetota > Thermoleophilia > Solirubrobacterales > Thermoleophilaceae > JAAYBF01. The sequence goes on along the minus strand of CAVXGW010000002.1, from coordinate 77,163 downwards.
CCCGTGCACGACGCCGCCCGGGTGACCGAAGCGGGCTTCGCCGAGCAGGCCGGCGTGGACCTGCTGCTGAACGTGCACTCGCTCCACATCGTGCATCCGGCGGTGCTGGCCGCCCCCCGGCTGGGGGCCTTCAACCTGCATCCGGGACCGCTGCCGGAGTACGCCGGGCTGAGCGTGCCGAGCTGGGCGATCTACAACGGGGAGCGCTCGCATGGCGTGACCGTGCACCGGATGGAGGCCGACGTGGACGCGGGCGACGTGGCGTTCGCCGAGCGCTTCGACGATCGGCGAGCGCGACACCGGCCTCACGGTGAGCGTGACGGCCACGCGCCTGGGGGTGCCGCTGGTGGGCCGGCTGCTCGAGGCAGCCGCGGACGGCGACGTGCCGGCCACCCCGCAGGACACCGCCCGCCGGCGCTGGTACCCGCGCTCCGGGCCGCACGACGGGCGGCTTCCCTGGGCGCTGCCGGCCAGGAGGATCGCGGACTTCGTGAGGGCCTCGGACTACGCGCCGTTCCCGAGCCCGTGGGGCACGCCCGGCACGCGGGCCGCCCACGGCGAGCTCGAGGTGATGGCGGCATCCGCGACCGGTGAGCGCGCCGCGGCCGAGCCGGGCACCGTGGTGGAGGCCCGCGGCGAGTCGGTGGCCGTCGCGGCCGCCGACGAGCTGGTGCTGGTCACGCGCGTCCGTGCCGGCGGCGACCGGGTCCGCGCCAGCCTCGGTGCTCACGCCCGGAGAGACCCTCGACCCCGGTCCAGTCCTACCGGCGAGCTAGCATCCGCGCGTGCCGTCCAGGGAGGGAATAACGGTCTTCTCGACCTGCCCACAGTCGAAGGACCTGCCCGCCGACCGCTACCTCGACGAGGTCCGCGCCGTGGCGCGCTGGAGCGAGGCCGCGGGCTGCAAGGGCATCCTCGTCTACACCGACAACGGGATCGTGGACCCGTGGCTGGTGTCCCAGGAGATCCTGGAGGCCACCGACGAGCTGGCGCCGCTGGTGGCGGTGCAGCCGGTCTACATGCACCCCTACTCGGTGGCGAAGATGGTCTCCAGCCTGGCGTTCATGCACGGCCGCAGGCTGTTCCTGAACATGCTCGCGGGCGGCTTCAAGGGCGACCTGGTGGCGCTCGGCGACCAGACCGAGCACGACGACCGCTACGAGCGCACGGTGGAGTACTCGAACATCGTGCTGGACCTGCTCCGGGGGGAGTCGCCGGTCACGGTGGACGGCCGCTGGTATCAGGTCGAGAACCTGCGCCTGACCCCGCCCGTCGACGACTCGCTGTTCCCCGGCGTGCTGATCTCCGGCTCCTCGGACGCCGGCCTGGCCGCGGCGGGCGCGATCGGCGCGGTTCCGATCCGCTACCCCAAGCCGCCCGGCGAGCAGGACGACGCCCCGGAGGGCGAGCACGGCGTGCGCGTGGGCATCGTCGCCCGCGACGACGCCGAGGAGGCCTGGCGGGTGGCGCTGGAGCGGTTCCCCGAGGACCGCAAGGGCCAGATCACCCACAGGATGGCCACCACCACCTCCGATTCGCATTGGCACCAGCAGCTGTCGGGCCGCGACGGCGGCGCGCAGCTGGACGAGCACGGCGAGCCCAACCCGTACTGGCTGGGCCCGTTCAAGAACTACAAGACCTTCTGCCCCTATCTGGTCGGCAGCCACGACCGCGTGGCGCGCGAGCTGGCCGAGTACATCCGGCTGGGATCCAGCCACTTCATCCTGGACATCCCGCCGTCGGAGGAGGAGCTGGGCCACATCGGCACCGTCTTCGACCGCGCGCAGACGCTGGCCACCGGCTGAGAAATCCGCGTGCGGCTCGAGCACTACCTGGCGCGATCCGCCGCTGCACGCCCGGACGAGATCGCCCTGGTGATGGGCGACGAGCGGGTGACCTACGCCGAGCTGGAGCACGAGAGCGACTGCCTGGCGCGGCTGCTGGCGGACCAGGGCGTGACGGCGGGCGACCGCGTGTGCCTGCTCACGGCGAAGTCGCCGGCGGCGGTGATGGCCATGCACGCCGTGCTCAAGGCCGGCGCGGCCTACGTGCCGCTCGACGTGGACAGCCCACCGGCGCGCACGGCGCGGATCGTGGAGTCCGCCGAGCCGGCGCTGATCCTGGCGGCGCCCGGCACCGAAGCGCTGCTCGAGCCGCTCGCCACGGCCGCCGGCACACGCGTCGGCAGCCTCGGGGAGGCGCCGGTGCCCGGCGGCGCGTTCGCCCGCGCGGACTGGCAGGCGCTGGACTCCGGCCCGCTGCCCGGGACCGGCGGCGACGACGCCATGGCCCACATCCTGTTCACCTCGGGCTCCACCGGCGTCCCGAAGGGCGTGGTGATCGAGCACCGCAGCGTCACGGCATTCCTCGACTGGACCAGCGCGCACTTCCAGCCCCGCGCGAGCGATCGGATCTCGGGCCACCCGCCGTTGCACTTCGACCTGTCGACCTTCGACATCTACGGCACCCTCGGCGCCGGCGCGGAGCTGCACCTCGTGCCGGCCGCCGCCAACGTGCACCCGCGCAGCCTGGCGGCGTTCATCCGCGACGCCCAGCTCACGCAGTGGTTCTCGGTGCCCTCGGTGCTCACGTACCTGTCGAAGTTCGACGTCGTCGCGCCAGGACGACTTCCCGGCCCTGGAGCGCCTGCTCTGGTGCGGCGAGGTGCTGCCCACGCCGGTGCTGGCGCACTGGATGGACCGGCTGCCCCACGTGCGCTTCACCAACCTCTACGGCCCGACGGAGGCCACGATCGCGAGCAGCTTCCACGAGGTGCCCGAGCGCCCGGCCGACGAGCGCGAGCCGGTGCCGATCGGCGTGGCCTGCGGCGGCGAGGAGCTGCTGCTGCTCGACGAGGAGGACGGGATCGGCGAGATCGGCATCGCGGGGGCCGGGCTCAGCCCCGGCTACTGGCGCGACGAGGAGAAGACCGCGCAGGTGTTCGTGGACGACCCCCGCGGCGGCGGAGGGCGCGTGTACCGGACCGGCGACCTCGGCCGCGTCCGACGGCGACGGGGTGTTCCACTTCCTGGGCCGCGCCGACTCGCAGATCAAGAGCCGCGGCTACCGGATCGAGCTGGGCGAGGTGGAGACGGCCGCCAACGCGGTCGCCGGGGTGCGCGAGTGCGCCGTGGTCGGCGTGGAGTCGGGCGGGTTCGAGGGCACCGCGATCTGCTGTGCCTACGCCGGCGAGCAGCTGGATCCGCCCGCGCTCCGCGAGGCCCTCACCGACTCGCTGCCCAAGTACATGCTGCCCTCGCGCTGGCTCACCCTCGACGTTCTGCCCAAGAACGTGAACGGCAAGATCGACCGCAAGCGCCTGCGGGAGATGTTCGAGCAGGAGGCCGCGGCATGAGCGCGCCGGAGCTCACCGAGCGCATCACCGCCATCATCCGCGACGCTCTGGCCGTGGAGGTGCCCTCCCCCACCACCGACCTGATCGACGGCGGCCTGATCGACTCGCTCTCGCTGGTCTCGCTGATCGTCGAGATCGAGGGGGCCCTGGCGATCGAGCTGCCGCTGGACGACTTCGACCCCGACGACTTCCGGACGGTCGAGTCGATGGCCGAGCTGGTGGCCGCGGCGGGAGGGTCGGCGTGACCCCGATCCGGCCGCTGCTCCCCGACGACCTCGATGCGGTCACCGCGCTCTACGAGGCGGTCGCGCGCTCGGGCTCGCGCAACCCCGCTCCGGGCGTTCGCGAGCAGTTCGAGCGCACGGTGCTCGCCAACCCGCAGGCCGACGAGGAGATGCCGTCGCTGGTCTACGACGATCCGGCGGCCGGGATCGTGGGATTCCTCGGCTCCCATCCGCGGCGATTGACCTTCGGGGAGCGCACGCTGCGGATGGCCTGCAGCGGCCAGCTGGTGGCCGACCCCGCCGCCTCCCCCGGCGTGGGCGCGCTGCTGCTGCGCAAGTACATGTCCGGGCCGCAGGACCTGACGATCACCGACGGCGCCACCGAGACCGTGCACGGGATGTGGACCAGCCTCGGCGGCAAGGCGTCGTCGCTGGCCTCCACGGGCTGGACCCGCGTGCTCGCGCCCGCCGCGTACGCCCGGGCGCTGGCCGAGCGCCGCGGGCGAACCGTGCCCGGCGCCCCGGCGCGGCTGGCCGACGCCGCCGCGAGCCGGCTCGCGGGTGCGCGGCTGGAGCCCACCAGCGACACCACCACCGACCCCCTCACACCCGAGGCCCTGATCGGCGCGCTCTCAGAGCTCCGGCGCGAGTTCCCGCTGCGCCCCGCGTACGACGAGGCGTTCCTGGCCTGGCTGCTCGGCGAGGCGGCCGCCGTGACCGCGCGCGGTGAGCTGCGCTGCCGGCTCGTGCGCCGCGGCGAAGCCACCCTCGGCTGGTACGTGGCCTACCTGCCCGGCGAGGGCATCGCCCAGGTGCTCCAGGTGGGCTGCGGCGCCCGGCACGCCGGCGCGGTGCTCGACCGCCTGTTCACCGACTGCGCCGAGGCCGGCTGCGCGGCCGTGCAGGGGCGGCTGGAGCCCCACCTGCTGGCGGCGATCAGGGAGCGGCCGTGCCTGGTGCGGCGCACGGAGTGGGCGCTCGTGGCGTCCGCGGACCCCGCCGTGCTGGCGGCGATCGCGTATGGGGACGCCCTGCTCACCCGCCTCGACGGCGAATGGTGGATGGGTCACCACCTCTGACCTACCATGGCCGCCCCTTGGCCCGTCTCGCCCTCTCCCTGCTCATCCTGATCGCCGCGGCGCCGAGCGCGTCCGCGGCCACCTATCCGGCGGGATTCCAGGAGGAGCCGATCGTGACCGGGCTGGACCGCCCGACGGCCGGCCATCTGGGCTCCGGACGGGCGCATGTTCGTGGCCGAGCAGGACGGCGTGCTGAAGGCGGTGAACCCCGACGGGACCACCAAGGTCGTGATCGACATCGGCGACCGGGTCAACTCCGGCGGCGACCGGGGCTTCCTCGGCATCGCGGCCGACAGCGCGATCGCCTCCAACGGCTACTTCTACCTCGCTCTACACCGCCGAGACGCGAGCCTCTGGCTGGCGGACTCCACCGAGGCGATGGTGTCGCAGCTGCTGCGGATCCAGATCGACGCGGACAGCGACCTCGTCCCGGGCAGCGACACGGTGATCCTCGGCAAGGTGCGCCCTCGCTCGGCCCCTGCGGCCCGCGCCGCGAACAACTACGACTGCATCCCCTCCGACGCCGACACCCACTCGATCGGCTCGGTCCACTCGATGCCCGACGGCACCCTCTTCGTCGGCTCGGGCGACGGCGCGGACTTCAACACCGTGAACGAGAACGCCCTTCGCTCGCTCGACGAGAAGAGCTACGCCGGCAAGATCCTGCACGTGGACCGCGACGGCAAGGGCCTGCCGGGCCACGCGTTCTGCCCCGCGGACACCGACCTCACCCACGTCTGCACCAAGGTCCACTCGCGGGGCTTCCGCAACCCGTTCCGGTTCAAGCCCAACCCGTCCGGCGGCTTCAACCTGGGTGACGTCGGGCAGGGATCGCGCGAGGAGTTCGACCTGGTGAGCGCCGCCGGCAAGAACTACGGCTGGCCGTGCTACGAGGCCAACCTGCGCTACGGCGGGCTATGACCAGTACGACCCGCAGTGCCAGGACCTCTACGCCGCTCGAGGGCCAGCCCGGGCGGCTACACCCCGCCGGACTACGAGTACGACCACGATGCTCGACCACGCGATCGTGGCCGGCCCGACCTACACGGCCGACGAGTACCCGGCCGAGTACGACGGGCGGATCTTCTTCGGCGACTACGCCGCCGGCTTCCTCAAGGTGCTCGAGCGAAACGCCCAGAACAAGCTCGTCGAGAGAGCCGTTCGCGACCGACTGGTTCGGCGTGGACCTGGTGTCAGCGCCGAACGGGGACATCGCCTACGCCAGCTTCGGAACCGGGGCGAACGGGACCGGGTCGATCCAGCGGATCGTCTACTCGCCGACCAACCTGAAGCCCGTCGCCAAGGCGAAGGCCACGCCCCAGTCCTCTCCCGACGTTCCCCAGACGGTGGCCTTCGACGGGTCGGAGTCCACCGACGGCGACGGCGACCCGCTCACCTACGCCTGGGAGTTCGACGACGGGGACGCCGCGGTGGACTCGACCGAGGAGAAGCCGAGCTTCCAGTACACGCAGGTGGGCACCTACGACGTGAAGCTCACCGTGTCGGACGGCCGCGGCAAGTCGGACGAGGACACGATCCAGGTGGACGTGGGCAACTCCCCGCCGGTGCCCGCCATCTCGGGACCCGACGAGTACACGAGCGGTGAGACCGTGACGCTCCAGGGCTCGGCCACGGACGCCCAGGACCCCGCGATCACCGACTTCAGCTGGCGGGTGGTGCTCGTGCACGGCGGCCACACCCACGGCGCCGCGAACAACGTGCCCGGAGCGCGAGCTCGACTTCGACACGCTCACCAACCACGGCGCGAACACCCACTACGAGGCCACCCTCACCGCGAAGGACTCGGGCGGGCTGCAGGGCACGAAGACCGTCCGGCTGGACCCGCGCAAGACGATGCTGCGCCTGGCGAGCCTGCCGGCGGGCGGCGACATGACGCTCACCTACTACCGCAACGACCCCTTCGCCACCCCCTACCAGGCGCCCGAGTCGATCGGGTTCGTGACCAGCGTGGTCGCACGCGCGGCGTTCACCGCGGGCGGGCGCTCCTACACGTTCGAGCGCTGGTCCGACGGGCCCACCGCCCGAGTGCGCAACGTGACGGTGCCGGGCGCGCCCATGACCCTGGTGGCCCGCTACCGCGACGTCACTCCCGCGCCCAAGCCCAAGCCCAAGCCGCGGCGCCCGACCGCAGCGGTCCGACCTTCGGATTCGACCGCCGCCGGGGGCTGCACGCGCGCGGATCGCGCCTGCGGGGCGTGGTGGCCGACGCGAGCGGGGTGAAGTCGCTGCTCGTGGCGGTCGGCCGCAAGCGCCGCAACGGCCGCTGCTCCTGGTGGAGCGCGAAGCGCCGGCGGCTGACCGCGCCCACCCGCCGCTGTGACCGTCCGCTCTGGATCGCAGCCCGGATCACGAGCCGCGGACAAGGCGCCTACGACTGGGTGGCGCGGCTCCGCGCGGGCGCTCCCGCGCGGCAGCTACCGGCTCGCGCTGAAGGCCACCGACACGCGCGGGAACGTGGGCCTGCGGCTCGGAAACGTCCTTACACTCAGGCAGCGGTGAGATACGCGCAGAGGAAGGGCCCGGTGCGCGCGGTTCTGCATTTCGTGGCCTCGGTGATGATGGTGAGCGGCGTGCTGCTGATCGCGGACGCGGGCGTGACCCTGGCCTGGCAGGAGCCCATCTCCGCGTTCACCGCGGAGCGCGAGCAGGCCGAGCTCGAGAACGACTTCGAGACGCCGCCGGCGCGCGTGCTGCAGCGCAAGCCGCTGCCCGGCGACTCGATCGGCAAGATCGAGCTGCCCACGCTCGACCGCTCGTACTACATCGTCGAGGGCACCAAGTCGGGCGACCTGCGCAAGGGCCCGGGCCACTACGCGGACACCCCGCTTCCGGGCGAGCGCGGAACCACCGCCATCGCCGGGCACCGCACCACCTTCGGCGCCCCCTTCCGGACCATCAACAAGCTCGACAAGGGCGACGAGATCCGGGTGATGATGACCTACGCCACGATCACCTACCGGGTGGAGAAGACCCGGATCGTGAAGCCCGATCAGACCGAGGTGAAGGACAAGGTGGCCTACAACCGGCTGATCCTCAGCGCCTGTCACCCGCTCTACAGCGCGGCCGAGCGGATCGTGGTGTTCGCGCGCCAGTCCGGCCGCGAACGCGCCCGCTTCAAGCGCTAGGGGTCCTGGGGGCCGGATTTGGGGATGCCGCTCCGGGCGGCAGCGAGCACCCTCCGCGGCATCCCCAAATCCGTCCTCCGACAGCTGCTTTTCACGATTGCCGAGCCCGGTGTCTCGCATCCGGTGTGATCCGCGCGCGGGTCCGTCGGCACTCCTGCTTTCACGCGAAGGGAGCAGTCATTCTTGACATCCCAGCCGTTCCTCCTCAGCCGCAAAAGGGGCGCCGGCGAGTGCACGGCGCCTCGCCCAGGCGGCAAGGCTCGCCGCGGGCGGGCGTGGGGCGTGGTGCCCGCTCGAGATCCTCGAGGAGCTTGCGCTTCGCATCCGCGAACTCCTCGTCCGAGAGCGAGCCAGAGTCGCGCAGCTGGCTCAGCTTCTCGATCTGCCCGGCCACGTCGTCCGCGACGGGCTTCGCCTGCTGGCCCGCCACCCCTGCGGCGGCCTGCTGCATCGCCTGCGCCTGCTGGATCGCCGCGCTGACGTCCATCCCGGCGCCGGGCCCATCGCCCCGGGGCTTCCCTCATCATCTCGGCCATCTGCTCGGCCTGCTGCATGGCCGTCTGGTCACCGGTCGGGACGTCATCCCGTGGATGACACGTATTCTGCCACGCGTCACGAGGCAGTCGCCCTCGCAAGCCGTGCGGGCTGGCGGAGTAGGCCGAGACTTCCGCTTTGCGCGAGAAGCAGGAGTGGAATCTCACCGCGATGCGAGATAGGAGGCCGAGCCTAGTGTCCGCCCGGCCCTCGTGCTTGAGCTGCCAGGGCGCCCGCGGGGGCGAAAATGGACTTGCCCTGGAGGGTGCTCGCTGTCGCCCGGAAGGGCAATGTCCATTTTCGCCCCCCAGCCACGGCTACGCCCTAGCCGCGTCGCAGCAGCCCACGGCGTGGGTGTTCAGCAGCGTGAGCGCCTGCAGGGCGGACGCCAGCGGCCAGGCGCGGGGCGCCAGCAGCCGGACCAGCGGCGGCGCCAGCGTCGTCCGCCTCCACCGGATCGAGAAGCCCGGGAACAGCTCCGCGACCTCCCCGCGGCGGATCCCGCGCACGGACGGGTTGCCCGGGCTGTTCACGAAGAAGTCGTACCAGAGCACCAGGCCACCGGGAGCGAGCACGCGCGCCATCTCGGCCGCCGCGGCTCGTCGCACGTCCTCGTCCAGGATCGACGAGAACATCATGCTCTGAAGCACCAGGTCGAAGCTGGCGTCGCCGAAGGGCAGGCCGGTGGCGTCGGCTCGCCGGATGTCGGCTCCGGGGAGCCGTGCGGAGGACTCCTCCACCCGCTCGGGCACCAGGTCGACGCCCGCCAGATCCGCCCGCCGTGCCCCCCAGGTCTCGAGGTCGGCCAGCCACTGGCCGCGCCCGCAGCCGGCGTCGAGCACCCGCCGGCCGGCCAGCGGCAGCGCGCCGGCCCGGCGCAGCTCGGACAGCACCCGCCGCTCGATGCCCTGCCTGATGAACAGCGGGGCCGGCTCCGCGGGGGCGTAGCGCTCGGCCGGGATCTCGGCCGCCCGCCGGTCGTAGTCGGCCACGATCCGATCCGCCTCGCCGCTCACGCGCTCACCACGGGCACCGCCGCCCGGGCTCCCTCGAGGTCGGACTCGTCGCGCGACTCGAAGAAGCGCACGAGCAGAACCAGTAACACGATCGACACCGCCAGCACCGCGGCCCAGTAGAGGATCTTGCCCAGAATGCGCAGCATCGCCGGCGGGAGGATACGAACGGGCTCGGCAGATGGCATCCTTGCTCTCTGGCCTCAACCCGGCGGCACCGGATGCCGAGAAGGGTCGTGACGATGTCGAAGCGAGCAATCATCCTTGCGGGGGGCAAGGGATCCCGCCTCGGGCCCTACACAACGGTCCTCCCCAAGCCCCTGCTTCCCATCGGCGACCGGGCGATCCTCGACGTGGTCGTGCACCAGCTGCGCGACTACGGCTTCGACCGGCTCACCCTCGCGGTCGGCTACCTCGCCCACCTCGTGAAGGCCGTGATGGCCGACGGCGAGAGCCACGGCGTGACGATCGAGTACCACGAGGAGGACGAGCCGCTCGGCACCGTCGGCCCGCTCGCGACGATCGACGGCCTCGACGAGAGCTTCCTGGTGATGAACGGCGACGTGCTCACCACGCTCGACTACGGCGCGCTCATCGAGCACCACCGGGAGGCCGGCAACATCCTCACCGTCGCCTCGCACCGCCGGGTGGTGCGCACCGAGTACGGCGTGCTGCACACCGGCGAGGACCTCGGGGCCACGCAGCGCATCACCGGCTTCGAGGAGAAGCCCGAGATTCCATACGTTGTGAGCATGGGCGTCTATGTGATGGAGCCGCGGGCCGTCGATTACATCGAGGCGGGCGTGCGGCTCGACCTCCCCGACCTCGTGCTGAAGCTGCTCGACGCCGGCGAGCAGCTCGGCTCCTACCTGTTCGAGGGATACTGGCTCGACATCGGCCGCCACGAGGACTACGAGAAGGCCATCGTCGAATACGAACAGCTGAAGGCGGACTTCCACCCGAACGGGCTCCGCGCGCATCTCCCCTCGGAGTCAACGACCCGGTGAGCGTCACCGTCACAGGCGGCGCCGGGTACGTCGGCGCCACGGTGGTCGACGAGCTGCTGGCGGCCGGTCGCGACGTGAAGGTGCTCGACTCCCTGCTGCATGGCCAGGAGGACATCGCCTCCGAGCTCGAGGGCAAGGGCGTGGAGGTGGTGCGCGGCGACATCCGCGACGCCGCCGCGCGCGCCAAGGCGCTCGAGGGAGCGGAGGCGGTGGTGCACCTCGCCGCCATCGTGGGCGACCCCGCCTGCGCGAAGGACCCCGCGCTCTCGATCGAGGTGAACGTGGAGGGCAGCCGCGCCCTGGTGGCCGACGCCCGCGCCGCCGGCGTGGAGCGGATGGTGTTCGCCTCCACCTGCTCGAACTACGGCCGCATGGCCGATCCGACGGTCCCGATCGACGAGAGCGGCGAGCTCGCGCCGGTCTCCCTCTATGCCGAGCAGAAGGTCGGGATAGAGAAGGCGCTGCTCGAGGGTGACCACAACGGCCTCAAGCCCACCTGCATGCGCTTCGCCACCGTGTACGGCGTGGGCCGCCGGATGCGCTTCGACCTGACCGTGAACGAGTTCACCCGCGACCTCTGGGCGGAGAAGCACCTGGAGGTGTTCGGCGAGCTGTTCTGGCGCCCCTACATCCACGTCCGCGATGCCGCCCGGGCGGTCGCGACCGTGCTCGCCGCCCCGGAGGAGCGGGTCGCCGGCCGCGTGTTCAACGCGGGCCACTCGGACGAGAACTACCGCAAGCTCGACCTCGTGGAGATCATCACGGGAGAGCTGGGCCGGGGCGACGTGGGCTACGTGTCGCGCGACGAGGACCCGCGCGACTACAAGGTGTCGTTCGAGCGGATCAAGGACGAGCTGGGCTTCGTCCCCGAGATGCGCGTGCCGACCGGGGTGTCAGAGCTGGTCGGGGCGCTCGAGCAGGAGCGCTTCGGCGACCCGTTCGACGGCCGCTACTCCAACATCTAGGCCATGTCGGATCTGCCGCTGGTCCCCCTGTTCGACGTCCGCCTCGACGACGACGTGATCGCGGCGGTCGAGGACACGCTGCGGTCGGGCTGGCTCACCCTCGGCCCTCGCACGAAGGCGTTCGAGGAGCAGTTCGCCGAGCACATCGGCGTGAGGCACGCGCTGGCGACGTCGAGCTGCACCACCGCGCTTCATCTCGCCTACCTGGCCGCGGGGGTCGGGCCGGGCGACGAGGTGATCGTGCCCGCGATCACCTTCGTGGCCACCGCCAACGCCGCGCGCTACTGCGGCGCCACGCCCGTGCTGGCGGACGTGACCGGCCAGCACGATCTGGGGATCGACGTGGACGACGTGGCCGCGCGCATCACCGACCGCACGAAGGCCGTCTGCGCGGTGCACTTCGCCGGCTACGCCGCCGATGTGGCGCGCCTGCGGGAGCTCTGCGATGCGCGAGGGATCGCCCTGATCGAGGACGTGGCCCACGCACCCGACGCCACGGCCGCCGGCAGCGATCGCAAGCTGGGCGCCCACGGGCTGGCGGGCGCGTTCAGCTTCTTCTCGAACAAGGTGCTGTCCTGCGGTGAGGGCGGGCTGGTCTCGACCGACGACGACGACGTGGCCGAGCACGTGCGCCAGCGCCGCTCGCACTGCATGACCTCCGGCACCTGGGACCGCCACCGCGGCCACGCCGCCGGCTACGACGTGACCGACCTGGGCTTCAACTACCGCATGGACGAGCCGCGCGCGGCGCTGCTCAGCGCCCGCCTGCCCAAGCTGGCGGACGAGATCGCGGCACGGCGCAGGCTGGTGCACCGCTACCGGGAGCTGCTCGCCGGTGTGGACGGCGTGACCATCCCCTACCGTCCCGAGGACGTGGACCGCTCGTCCTGCTACGTGATGCCGGTGATGGTCGACGACCCCGCGCTGCGCGACCCGCTGCGCCAGTTCATGCTCGACGAGCGGCGCGTGCAGACCAGCGTGCTCTACCCCGCGATCCACGAGTTCACCGCCTACCTGGGCTCCTCGGACGGCCTGCCGCGCAGCGAGCTGGCGGCCCGCACGGAGCTCACCCTTCCCCTGTTCCCCCACCTCAGCGAGGCGGACCAGGACCGCGCCGTCGAGGCGCTGGCGGACGGGCTCGAGAGCCCCCTGCTCTCGACCGCCGCCTCCTAGGAGAAGCTGTGGCGGTGGCAGCCCCCGCGCGCGCACCGCTCCCCCTCACGCTGACGCCGCGCGAGCGGCTCGAGCTCACGGTCAGAGCGAGCCCGTCCCTGCCGTTCCTGGTGATCGCCGTGGGGATCCTGATCTGGTTCACGGCCGACGAGGGCGGCTTTCTGGGCACCGCCCACCTTCCGGCCACGCTCGCTGTGCTGGCGATGCTGATCGTGGCGCTGATGGCGCTGCCGCGGCCGGCGCCGCCGCGGCCGCTACAGGTCGGCGATCGCGCTGTTCGCGGGCTACGCGGCCTGGAGCTACCTGTCGATGCTGTGGGCCGGCCAACCCGACGTGGCCTGGGAGGGAGCGAACAAGACGGCCCTGTACGCGCTGATCTTCGCCCTGTTCGCCCTCTGGCCGGTACGCGGGAACGCGGCCGCGTTCCTGGCCGGGGCCTTCTCCCTGGGCGTGACCGCGGTGGGCCTGATCGAGCTGGTGAAGATCGACGGCGCGGCGCTCTGGGTCCCGTACTTCCACGAGGGCCGCCTGGCCGAGCCCGCCGGCTACGCGAACGCGAACACCGCGATGTGGGCCGCCGCGTTCTGGCCCGCGGCGCTGCTGGCCGGGCGCCGCGAGGTGCCGCCGCTGCTGCGCGGCCTGTTCATGGGCAGCGCGAGCGTGCTGGTGGCGCTGGCGATGCTGGGCCAGAGCCGCGGCTGGCTGATCACGCTGCCGATCATGGTCGTGATCGCGGTCGTCGCCGTGCCGGGCCGCGGGCGCACGCTGGTCACGCTCGCGGCCCTGGGCGCGGGCGCAGCGGCCATGTCCGGGCCGATCCTCGACGTCTACGACGCGTTCGATGCGGCCAGGGCCCCGGGCCAGGTGTTCTCCGACGCCCTCTCGCGGGTGCTGGTCGTGAGCGCCGTGCTCGCCCTTGTGGGGGTCGTCGCGGCGCTGGCGGACCGGCGCGTGAAGGTGCCCGCCCCGACCGCCCGCCGGCTCAGCGCGATCGCGATCGCCGTGGCGGCGGGGCTCGCCGTGATGGCCGCCGCCGTCGTGGTGGTCAGGGCCGACGATCCCGTGGGGGCGGTGTCGGACCGCTGGGATGAGTTCAAGGAGGGCGGCAGCGAGCCGACCTTCACCGGCTCCCGCCTGGCCAGCTCATCCTTCGCCTCCTACCGCGCGGACACGTGGACCGTCGCGTGGGAGAACTTCAAGGCCCACCCCGTGATCGGCGTGGGCGCCGACAACTTCGCGCGCGACTACGCGCTGCGGGGCAAGAGCGGCCAGACCCCCAAGTACCCGCACAGCCTGGAGTTCCGCGTGCTCTCCGAGACCGGCCTGATCGGAGTGCTGCTGCTGGGCGGAGGGCTCGCGGCCGCGATCGCGGCCGCGGCGCCCGCTGTGAGGCGCGGACGGGGCATCGCGGCCGCGGCGACGGGCACGGGACTGGTGATCTGCGCCTACTGGATCGTGCACGGGTCGCTCGACTGGTTCTTCGAGTACCCGGTGCTGAGCAGCACGGCGTTCGCCTTCCTGGGCCTGTCCGGCGCGGTGGCCGCGGGCATGTTCCCGACCCGGGCGCGCCCGCTCCCCTGGGGCCGGCCGCTCGCCATCGCAGCGGTCGCGGCCGCCAGCGCCCTGTCGATCGCGGTCGGCCTGGCATGGCTCGCCGAGCGCGATCTCCGCGACGCCCGCCAGCAGGCGGCCTCGGACCCGGCCGGGGCGCTCGACCGGCTGGAGCGCTCGGCCCGGCTCAACGGGCTCTCGCCCGACGCCGACAAGACCGCCGCCCTGATCGAGCTGCGCCGGGGCAACCTCGCCTCCGCCCGAGACCACTTCGAGCGAGCGGTCGACCGCAGCCCCTCCGACACCTTCGCGCTCGTCCAGCTGGCGGCGATCGCCTCGGTCGAGACCCGCAGGGAGGACGCCCGCCGCTTCGTCGCGACGGCCCGCGAAGCCGCGCCGCTCGACGAGGTGGTGCGCAGGGCCGGCCGCGTGATAGACCGGGGCGGGGTGGTCACACCGCAGCGCGTCAACCGGCTGGTGCTCCAGGACATCGACGTGAGGATCGGTCCCGGTCGATGAGCGGGATCGAGGACACCGACACCGTCGCGTACTTCGACGAGCACGTGCCCGAGTACAGCGTCGGCCGGCTGGAGCGGCCGGCCGCCTTCATCTCCGCCAACGGGGGCGCCGCGGCGTCGATCGTGGACATCGGGTGCGGCGCGGGCAACACGCTCGCCTACATGCGCGACGCCACCGGAGCGAGCGCGCTCTGCGGCGTGGACGTGAGCGCGAACCTGCTCGAGCGCACGCGCGAGGCGGTGCCGGGCTGTGAGACCCATCTGGGCTCGATCATCGACCCAGCCCTCGTGGATCAGATCGGCCGGGAGCGATTCGACTTCGCCGTGATCGCCGCGGTGCTGCACCACCTGATCGGCCGCACCCGCCGCGAATCGCACGAGCGCGCCCGGCTGGCCGTGCTTCACGCGCTCGAGCTGCTCAAGCCGGGCGGGCATCTGATCGTGGTCGACGAGGGGTTCTCGCCGCCGCGGGTCGTGGACGCCGTCTTCTACGTCAAGAAAGCGGTTACGCGCCTTACGTCCAGGCGGGTCGGCATACTCGGCGAGTGGAATAACATCGGTCCCCCTGTCGTCTCCTACTACACCAACGAACAGCTGGTGGATATGGTGCAGGCGAACGGGGCCGCCGAGCTCGTGGAGCAGATCCGCGAGCCCGCCGTTCTCAGTAGGGGCGTGAATTCGGTCCTCACAAAGACCGATCTCACGCTCATATCGAGAAAAGCCGATGTTCGAGGATGACCGCAGCCGGGTAGGCCGTTGCCAGGTGGCGCTTTCCGTGGTACAAGGGAAGTACCCTCCAGGGATACGGAAGTCCGGTCTCACTCGCGAAAGGTCGTCCCGAGCGGGAGGCGGCTTGACTCGAACGGACCAGTCAGACGACACCAAGAAGGAGTAGGTTGGGCTTAATGGACAAGATCAAGAAGACCTTTGCACTCGCGGGAGTCGTGGCCCTCTTGGCGCCGGCAGCAGCGTTCGCTCAGGCGAGCAATGAGGCCTACGGCGGCGACGGCGACGTCGTGGCCGGTCTCGAATCCGGTAGCGGAGACGAGGGCCCCAGTGGCGGCGCGACCAACCCGACCACCCCGACAACGAGTGAGGGGGACAGCCTCCCCTTCACCGGATCGGATCTGGGCGTGCTCGCCGCAGCCGGCGGCGCGCTCCTCGGCCTGGGCTTCGGCCTGCGCCGGATGACGCACCGTCCACACGGCGCGTAGACCGACCAGAACAGGATTGACTCACCCGAGGGCGCCGCTGAAGCGGCGCCCTCGGTCGTTCACCGACGAAGCGCGCGACGCACCCTCGTGCGCGTCTCGGCGGCGCGCAGGCGCCTGCTGGTCGGTGACACCTTCAGCTTGAAGCGGACCCCGGGGTCGGTGTGCCACACACCCACCCTCGGCCAGCGGTGAGGCCGCGGCCCGCCCCTGGGGCTCTCCATCGCGGCCGCGGCCAGATATCCCGCGTGCGCCGCCGCGGCGGTCACGCGGCCGTCCACGTCGCCGTACGGGTAGGCGATCGAGGTGCAGGGCGCCCCCAGCGTGTCCTCCAGCGCCTGCTTGGACCGGACCAGCTCGTCGTGGAGCTGGGGCTCCTCCAGCTCGGTCAGCCGCGGATGGGAGCAGGTGTGCGAGCCGACCTCCCAGCCCTCCGAGCGCAGATGGGCCAGGTCGGCGACCGTGAGCGACTCCAGCTCGTCCTCGTGCTCGGTGTGGACCCAGTGGTCGACGCCGTCCCACGTGAGGGGACGGCCCTCGTCCAGGTAGTCCGAGGCCGCGAACACGGTGCCCGGCAGTCCGTACCGCGCGAGGATGGGCAGGCCCAGGTCGAGGACGGACCTGAAGCCGTCGTCGAAGGTCACGGCGAC
Organism: uncultured Thermoleophilaceae bacterium; assembly: GCA_963761505.1. Lineage (GTDB taxonomy): Bacteria > Actinomycetota > Thermoleophilia > Solirubrobacterales > Thermoleophilaceae > JAAYBF01. Next base: position 60,737 of record CAVXGW010000002.1, on the reverse strand, counting down.
CGTGCGCTTGTGCGGCGGCGCGGTGACCGCCTCGGTGAAGGTCGCCCCCCGGTAGCCGCGCCTCGTGAGGATGGCCAGCTGCTCGTCCAGGCAATCGGGCAGCACGGACAGCGGCGCCGGCCAGCGCTCGCTCACCGCGTGGTAACAGAGAACCAGCACATCTCCCATCAAGCGCGTCTAGCCTTGCAGAAGACGGGAATGGGCGCTCGCATCCTGATCACCATTTTCGCGGGGGTGGCGACCGCCATGGCGGTCGTCCCCGTCCCCGCGAGTGAGGCGCGAGGCCGGACGACCGGCTGCGACAAGTACGCGGCGCCGACCGGCTCGGACTCCGGCCGCCGCCGCGGCAGGGCCTCGCGCCCCTATCGCTCCGTTCGGCGCCTGGTCCGCTCCCTGCGCCGCGGCCAGACGGGCTGCCTGTTCCCCGGCTCCTACAGCCATGGGAGGCCGGTCCGGATGTGGCGCGCGCGCACGGCGCTGCGGGGCCTTTCCGGCGGACCGGTGTTCGTGGACGGCCCGATCTGGGTGGAGGGCTCGGCCCGGCGCGCCTCGGTGAGCAAGCTGCGCCTGACCTCATCCGACCTGACCTACCCGATCCCGCTGAAGGTGCTGGCCGACGACGTCCGCGTGACGCGCAACACCATCACCGGCTCCAGCCTCAGCACCATCTGCCTGCTGGTGGGCTCGCACCGCCTGACGCACCGCACGGTGATCGAGCGGAACAGCATCTCCCGCTGCGGCACCGCAGTCCAAGTTCGACCATCTGATCTACCTCAGCGAGACCCGCGGCGTGCGCATACGCCACAACCTGCTCACCGCCAACGGCGGTGGCTGGGCGGTGCACATGTACCCGGACGCGGACCGGACCCTCGTGGAGCGCAACACGATCGACGGCAACCTCGGCGGCGTGGTGTTCGCGGGGGACGGATCGGGCAAGACCTCCGACCGCAACGTCGTGCGCCGCAACGCGATCACGTTCTCGGGGCCGCGCTGGAGCATCGAATCCTCGTGGAGCGGCGGGCCGTGCGGCAGGGGCAATCGCGCCCACCACAACTGCCTCTACAGCACCGGCCCGGGCGCGCCGTCCGGCATCGGGCTGCGCACGGGCTTCCGGGCTTCGGCCAACGTCGTGCTGGCCGCAAACCCGTATATGGGACGCCTGCTTCGGCGACTTCCGCATGGCGCCCACGGCCGGCTGCGCGACCGTGCTTCGCTGAGACCCCTGACATCCGTCCAGAAACGGGCGTCGCGCTAATGGTCGCCCCGTCCAGGATGGGGCGGCTCCGGGTCCAGCCGCGGGCCTAAAGGCCCGATTCAGAGGGCATGCCGCACCCTCGCATCCGCCCCGCTGCGCTCGCCGTGCTCGGCGTGCTCACCGCGTTCGCCACCGGCGCGCCCGCACAGGCCTCCGTCACCTGCGACCGGGTGGCCTCCCCCACCGGCTCGGATTCCGCCGCCGGCACCGAGAGCGCACCCTGGCGGACGATCTCCAAGCTCACGTCGTCGGTGCCCGCCGGCGCGACCGGCTGCCTGCGCGCAGGCACCTACGGCGGCGGCGAGCCGCGGCTGCACAACCCGGACGTGGAGCTGACCAGCTTCCCGGGCGAGCAGGCCACCGTCACGGCGATGATCGAGGTCTTCCCCGCCGCGGCCCGCGCGCACATCCACCACCTCCGGCTCGACGCGACCAACACCGATTCCACCGCGTCCCTGAAGGTGCAGGCCGACGACACCGTGGTGTCCGACAACGACATCACCAAGGGCGGCAACGGCATCTGCGTCCAGGTCGCCACCTTCAACCCCGCCAAGCGCGTGATCATCGAGCGCAACCGCATCCACAACTGCGGCCCCGCCGACTCCAAGTACGACCACCAGCTCTACCTCCAGTCCTCACGCGACGCGATCGTCCGGCACAACGTGATGACCGGGAACAAGGGCGGCTGGGGAGTGCACCTCTACAGCGACGCCGACGGCACCCTGGTCGAGCACAACATCATCGACGGCAACCGCGGCGGCGTCGTCTTCGCCGGCGACGGCACCAAGACCTCGGACCGCAACGAGGTGCGCAACAACGTGGTGACCAACTCGGGGCCGCGCTGGAACATCGAGTCCTCCTGGTCCGGCGGCGCGCGCGGCACCGGCAACAGCGCACATCACAACTGCCTGTACACGACCGGGCCCGACGGGCCGGACGGCCTCCAGGGTGCGGGCGACGGCTTCACCGCCTCGAGCAACACGGTCGTGACCGCCAACCCGTATGTGAACCGCGCCGCGGGCAACCTGCGCCTGGCGCCCGGCAGCCCGTGCAAGGCGATCGCGGACGACGTGGTGGCCATGCTGGAGGGCGACCTGCCCGATCCCCAGCCCGCGCCCGCGCCGGATCCCGATCCCCAGCCCGCGCCCGCCGCCAAGCCGCCGGCCACCAAGCCCGCCAGCCGGCCCGTGGCGCCCGCCTCGCGGCCCAAGCCCGCCAAGCCGCGCGGCTCCAAGGTCCGGCCCCGCCGGCGAGTCTTCCTGTCGGTCGCGACGGTGAGCCGCAGGCGCGTGCGGATCGCCACAAGGCTGCGGCTGGCGGGCCACGTGGACGCCTCGCCCTCCCGGCGCCGCGTGCGCATACAGATGAAGACCCGCTGGGGCCGCTGGCGCACCCTGCTCGTGACCCGCACGCGCGGAAGCTCGCTGCGGGCAACGCTGAGGATGAGCTCGGCGATCCGGCGGGGCGCAAAGCTACGGGCCGTCGTGCCAGGGATCGGCATCTCGGAGGCCATCCGCGCACGCGGCTGAACAGGCGTCCGGCCCCGTACCCCTGCTGGACGTTTGTCGTAGGCCGGGGACGGCTTCTTCGCGCCTTCGCGCGAGGGAGTCGATCCCCTGGGCATGCCGCCCCAGCTGCGCGCCCGCATTCGCCCAGGCCTGCGCACCACGCTGGCCGCCGCGATTGCGACCGCCGCGCTGTGCTCACCCGCCGGGGCCGGCGCGTCCGCGGGCTGTGACCGCGTGGCCTCCCCGTGGGGGTCGGATTCCGCCCCGGGCACCGTTCAGGCGCCCCTTCGCACCGTGAACGCGCTCACCCGGTCCCTCTCCCCCGGCCAGACCGGCTGCCTGCGCGCCGGCAGCTACGGCGGCCAGGAGGCGCGCCTGGAGCAGCCCGGCTCGCAGCTGACCAGCTTCCCCGGCGAGTCCGCCACCGTGACCACGATGCTCGAGGTGATGCCCGAGGCCAGAGCGGCGCGGGTGCACCACCTCCGCTTCGACGCCACTCACTACGACTCCACGGCCGCGCTGAAGGTGCAGGCCGACGACACCGTGGTGTCCGACAACGAGATCACCAAGGGCGGCAACGGCATCTGCGTCCAGGTCGCCACCTTCAACGCGGCCAGGCGCGTGATCATCGAGCGCAACCGCATCCGCAACTGCGGCCCCGCCGACTCCAAGTACGACCACCAGATCTACCTCCAGTCCTCACGCGACGCGATCGTGCGACGCAACATCCTCACCGGCAACCGGGGCGGCTGGGGAGTGCATCTCTACAGCGACGCCGACGGCACCCTGGTGGAGCACAACATCATCGACGGCAACCGCGGCGGCGTGGTGTTCGCGGGCGACGGGGAGGAGACCTCCGACCGCAACGTGGTGCGCAACAACGCGATCACCAACTCGGGGCCGCGCTGGAACATCGAGGCCTCCTGGTCGGGCGGCCCTCGCGGAAGCGGCAACAGCGCCCACCACAACTGCCTGCACACCGCGGGCGACGCCGACGGCGGGCTGCAGACCGAGGGCGGCGGCTTCTCCTCGGCCTCCAACGAGGTGCTGCGCGAGTCGCCCTACGTGAACCGTGCCGCGGGCGACCTGCGCTTCAAGGCCGGCACGGCATGCGACCGGCTGGTGGGCGACGTGCTCGGGGCCTCGGTGGGAATCGCCAGCGCCGGCCGGGCCCGGATCGCCCTTCGCTCGCGCCGCAGGCGCGTTCGCCCCGGCGGCGGTGGCCCGGTTCAGGGGCCGCCTGGTCTCGCGCGGCCGCCGCGCCGGCGTGCGGGTGAAGCTGCAGCTGCGCTCGCGCGGGCGCTGGCGCACGCTGGCCGTGCGCCGCACCAACTCGCGCGGGCGCTTCTACATCCGGCTTCGCACGGGCACGGCGCGCAGGACGCGCACCTCACGGCTGCGCGCCGTGGTCAAGCGCGTGGCGAAGTCGCGCACCGTGCGGCTGCGCGTGAGCGCCCGCTGACGATCTACTAGCCTGGCGCTGGTTGCCCCGCGCCCGCCCTCACGACGTCGCGATCTACTCCCCGCTCGCCGCCCTGTTCTACGGCGGCGCGCGCAAGCAGATCGGCGGTGCCGAGGTTCAGATGACGATGCTGGCCACCGAGCTCGCCGGCCGCGGCCTTCGCGTGGCGCACATCGTGCACCCCGTCGAGAACGACCCCGGGCTGGAGAACCCCACGCTGATCCAGCGCCCGCCGTGGTCGGGCCGGGGGCGCCGGAACGTGCTGAGAGAGGCGTGGGCGGTCTGGAGCGGGCTCCGGCGCGCCAACGCCGCCTCCTACATCGTGCGCGGCAGCGGCGGCTACGTGATCGTGGCCGCGGCCTTCTGCACCCTCCATCGCCGGCCGCTGGTGTTCTCGACATCCAACGACCTGGACTTCGACTTCGACCGCGACGACCGCCGGCCGCTCGTGCTCGGGATCTACCGCCGGGCGATCGGCCTGGCGCGCCGGATGGTCGTGCAGACCGAGCACCAGCGCGATCTCGCGCGGGCCAGCGGCTGGGAGCCCACCGTGATCCCCAGCTTCGGCGAGCCCGCCGAGCGGACCAACGGGCAACCCCGGCATTTCCTGTGGGCCAACCGGCTGGTGGACTACAAGCGGCCGCGGGAGTTCCTCGAGCTCGCCGAGGCCGTGCCGGAGGCGCAGCTTCCTCATGATCGCCGGCGAACACCAGCGAGACGACCCCCGAGCTCGCCGATCACGTGCGGCGCGAGGCGCAGCGGCTGCCCAACCTCGAGCTGCATCCGGCCCGGCCGCGCGAGGAGCTGCACGAGGCGATGGCGGACGCGGCTGCGGTGGTCACCACCTCGCGCGTGGAGGGGATGCCGAACATGTTCCTCGAGGCGTGGGCCCGCGGGATCCCGGTGCTCTCGCTGAACGTGGACCCCGACGACCGCATCACCGAGGCCGGCGCGGGCATATTCGCGGAGGGCTCGATGGAGCGGCTGGTGGAGGGCGCGAGGGCGCTGTGGACCGACGCCGAGCCTGCGCAGCGAGATCGGCGACCGGGCGCGGGCCTTCGTGAGGAGCCACCACGGCCCCGAAGCCGTGGGCGACCGCTGGGAGGCCCTCATCCGCGACCTCGTCGGCAAGCCGATCCAACCGGAATAGACCCTAGAGTCCGCCCGGTGCGAGCGCTGATCACCGGCTGCGCCGGCTTCATCGGGTCCCATCTGACGCAGGCGCTGCTCGGCCGCGGCGACGCCGTGGTGGGCATCGACTGCTTCAACGACAACTACGGCCGCGCCCAGAAGCTGCGCAACCTCCGCCACGTGACCGACTGGGACAGCTTCGAGTTCGTGCCGGTCGACCTCTCGCGCGGCGACCTCACCGAGCTGACCGCCGGCTGTGACGCGATCTTCCACCTGGCCGCCGAGCCCGGGGTGCGGTCGAGCTGGGGCGAGCGCTACGGGCAGTACGTGCAGAACAACATCGTGGCCACCCAGCACCTGCTCGATGCGGTCAAGGAGCGGCCCGAGGTGCGGTTCGTCTACGCCTCGTCCTCGTCGATCTACGGCGACGCCGAGGCGCTCCCCACCCCCGAGGACGCCGCTGCCCCGTCCGATCTCCCCCTACGGCCAGACGAAGCTGAGCGCGGAGCACCTGTGCCAGCTCTACCGCGCCAACTACGACGTCGACTCGGTGTCACTGCGCTACTTCACGGTCTTCGGGCCGCGCCAGCGCCCGGACATGGCGTTCCACATCTTCTGCCGCGCGGCGCTCGAGGGCAGGCCCGTCAACGTGTTCGGCGACGGCCGCCAGACGCGTGACTTCACCTACGTGTCCGACGTGGTCGCCGCCACCGCCGCCGCGGGCGAGGCGGCGCTGGACGACGACCGCGCCTTCAACATCGGCGGCGGCACGCCGACCTCGGTGCGCGCAGGTGCTGGACCTGATCTCCGAGCTGGCCGGCGGCTCGCTCGAGGTGGACTACCTCTCCCGGAGGACGGCGACGTGAAGGACACCGGCGCGGACACGTCCCGGGCGCGCGCCCAGCTCGGCTTCGCCCCCGAGACCTCGCTGGAGGAGGGCCTGTCGGCCGAGTTCGAGTGGATGAAGGAGCTGGTGGAGCTCGAGCGCAGCGCGGGCTGAGCGGCCGTGCGCGTTCTGATGGTCACCGACTACGGCGAGCCCGTACGCGGGCTCCTTCGTGCCGATGCTGCGCGCCGGCCTGGCGAATGCGAGGCGCGCGGGATGGCGGCCGAGGCCGTGCTGCCCGAGCGCGCCCGGGGCGCGACTGGCTTCCCGTGGCTCGGCGACGACACGGTGCGCTTCGCGCCGGCGCACGCCCGCGCGCGCGCTCGGTCCCGTGGCTGCGGCGGCTGCTTGCGGAGCGGCCGGGCACCGCCGTGCTCCACACGCACTTCAGCCGCTACGACATGCCGGCCGCGCTGGCCGCGCTCGGCCGGCCCGGACGTGAAGGTGCTGTGGCACGTGCACACCTTCCTGGGCGAGCGCCGGGCCATGCGGATGGCCAACCGGTTCAAGCTGGGCGTGGTCAGCCGGCGGGTCGAGCGCATCCTCTGCGTGGCGCCCCATCTCGCCGAGGGCGTGCTGGCGCGTGGGGCGCCGGCCGCGAAGGTCTCCTTCTTCCCCAATGGCCTCGACACCACCGTGCACGTCCCTCCGTCTGCCGAGCGCCGGAGCGGCGCCCGCGACGCGCTGGGCATCGCACCCGACGCCGTGGTGGCGCTGCACTTCGGCCGCGACTGGGAGCTGAAGGGCGGCGACGTGTTCCTCGAGACGATGGCCCGGCTGCGGGCGGGCCCCCTCCCCGGGCCTGATCGGCATGTCCCCCCGCGGCGGGGAGCCCGCTCGGGCGCTGGCGGCCGAGCTCGGGCTGGGCGACGCACTGCTCACGCCCGACGCGGCTGCACGACGTCCGCGACCTCTACGCCGCGTCGGACGTGCTGCTGGCCACCAGCCGCGGCGAGGGGATGCCGCTCACCGTGCTGGAGGCGCTGGCCGGCGGGCTGCCGGTGGTGGCCTCCGACATCCCCGGCCACCACATCCCGGGCGCGGAGCTGCCCGCGATGGCGATCGTGCCGCTCGATCCCGATGCGCTCGCCTCCGCTGTGGTCGCGAGCCCTGGACCGCGACGACCGGGCGGCGGCCGACGCGAGGCCGAGACAGGCCGCGCCTGGATCGAGCGCGAGATGGGCCTGGCGTCCTGGGCGCGGCGCCTGGCGGACCTCTACGAGGGCTTGGCCTCCGCGCTGAGTCCGGGCGAGCGCGAGAAACGCGGGGCCAGAGCGCCAGCAACAGCCATAGCTGCTTCTCGAACTGGCGCGATCCGAAGAAGTCCGCCGCCAGCAGCCCCACCAGCGCCACCAGCAGCGCCCGCGACAGCAGCTCCATCTGGCGGTCGCCCATGCGCTCGAACAGCCGCGTCGCCTTCACGATGCAGCGCCAGCGCGAACACGCAGCACGATGGCGAACAGCACCAGCCCGACCACGCCCAGCTCGGCCAGCACCTCCAGATAGCTGTTGTGCGCCACCTTCGGCGTGTCGACGATGAAGTCGTCCCTGACGATCGAGCCAGGCTGCAGGAGGTAGTGCACCGAGGTGTTCGCGAAGTTGCCGTTGCCGATCCCGCGTACCGGGTGGTCCTCCACCATGCGCCACCCCACCGTCCACACGTCCGTGCGCCCGGTGCCACCGTCGATCTTCGTGACCCGCTCGGTGGCCTCGGCCGGCGCGAACGCCCCGAAGTACACGACCGCCATCAGCACCCCGATCACCGCGACGCCGAGCGCCTGCGGCCGCCACCGGCCCGGCGAACGCCACCGTGGCCACCAGGGCGGCCGCCATGGCCACCAGGCCCGCCGCGCGACAGCGTGAGGAAGATCCCCAGCACGAGGAAGGGCACGCCCACCGCGGCCAGCAGGCGGAGGGCGGGCTGCCTGCGCAAGCCCGGCGGCCAGCGCGCCCAGCAGCGCCGCGCCGGCCACCAGCGCGGCGGCGGTCTCGTTCGCGTTGCCCGAGCCGCCGCTGAGCCGGTCGGCGGCCTCGGGGTCGGTCGGCACCACGATCCCGTAGGCGGCCGACACCACGGCGCCCACCGTGAAGCCGCGATCACCGCCACGCGCCTGGCCCGCGGGTGCGGATGCACGTGAACACGATCAGGAACAGCGAGGCGAGCGGGATGAACTGGATCAGTCCCGTGAGCGCGGCGCCCGAGCTCCTCCGCCCATGTGGCGCTCAGCGCGATCCAGGCGCCCAGCAGCGCGAGCACGTAGAGGAACCACGGATGGCTGAACAGCTCCTCCCGGCGCGCCTCCCGCCCGCCGACGGTGATCACCCCCACCCAGGAGATCAGCAGGAGGAGGCCCGATCACCTTCGTCAGCGACAGGACGCCGGCGCTGGGCAGGATCTGATCGACGAACGTGAGCCCCGCGAAGATGCAGAAGCCCGCCGTGAGGTTGGCCATCGTGAGCACCACGAAGGCGATGCCCAGCGCCGCAGCGACGCCCAGCGGCGGGCTGATGCCCGCGATGATCCCGATGATGCGCGGCCGATGCCGCCGACCGAGCCGTAGAGGACCCACGCGCGGAGCGGCAGGGGTGCGGCGACGACCCCCATGCGACCGGCCGGCTAGCCCGAGCGAACGCGGGTGCGGGACGGCGGCTCCTCGACGCTCTCCTCGAGCGGGGCCATCTCCTCCAGCGCCTCGCGCTGCTCGCGGGCCGACAGGTAGTAGCTGGTCTCCTCGGAGCTGCCCACGCCCACCACGACGAATCCGCTCGGCCGGATGTTGTTCTGGGCGAGCAGATCGCCGAGCCGCTGGAGGCGCGAGAGGTTGCTGGCGCCCATCCGCACCACCAGCAGCACCTCGTCGACCTGACGCGCCAGCGGCAGGGCGTCGACCACCTCGGTGAGCGGCGGCGAGTCGACGACCACGAAGTCGGCCAGCTGCCGGGCCTCCGCCGAGCACCTTGGTCGCCGCGGGCAGCGAGAGCACCTCGGCCAGCGCGTCATGCGCGCGATCCACCGCCAGCACCCGCAGCGTGTTGCCGAAGGGCTTGACGGTGACCAGCGCCTCCTCGCAGCGAGGCGTTGCCCAGCAGCACCTTGCCGATGCCGATCGACGGGCGGACCCCGAGCGCCTCGGCCATCGTGGGACGGCGGAAGTCGGCCTCGATGAGGATCACCCGGTTCCCGGCCAGCGCAAGCGAGGACGCGAGGTTGATCGCGGTCGTGGTCTTGCCCTCCGACGGCGAGGCTCCGGTCACCAGCAGCGACCGCCCCTCCTCGAAGCCGGTGTTCGACGCGGCGAGCATGCCCCGCAGCGTCCGATAGGCCTCCAGGGTGATCGGCGACAGCTGCCTGGGCCCCAGAGCCTTGCGGCGCTTGCGGCGGGGCCCGATGCGGAACCGGCGGCGGCCGCGCGAGAACGTGCTCGCGCGCTTCTCGTTGGGGATGCGGGCGAGGATGGGAAGGCTGTAGAGCTCGCGCAGCTGCTCCTCCCGGCGCAACCTTGGATCGAGCGCCTGGAGCACGAACGCCGCGCCCACTCCGAGCACCAGGCCGCCGAGGATCGCCGCCGCCAGCGTGAGCACCGGCCGCGGCCTCGCGGCGCTGTCGGGCGCCACCGCGCTGGTCTGGATCCGGAGCGTCGGGTCGCCGCCGGCGCGCAGGCGCTCGAGTTGCTCGAGCTGGTCGCTCAGCGTGCCGGCGGTGTCCGGGGACCTGGGCTCGCCTCGCCCGCTGCGACGCGCTCGCGCAGGCGCGGGAGCTGGCGGTCGATCTGGCGGCGCAGCTCGGCCGTGCGCTCGGCCACCACCGCACGGGCGAAGCCGTTGGCCACGTCGCGGGCCCGCTCGGGCGTCTCGCCGTCGGCCGTCATCGCGACGATGTTGCTCTGCGCCACCGGCGCGGCGTCCACGCTCTCGGCGAGGTCGGTGGCGGACTCGTCCAGCTTCTGGTCGCGCCGAACGCGCTCGGCGACGTTGCGGCCGGTGACCAGGCGAGCGGCGGTCTCCACGTCCCGCGTGGGGTCGTTGGACTCGCGGATCAGCGGCAGGCCCTGGGTGACGGGATCGTCGTTGCTGACCGGCGTGACGAGCAGGTCCGTCTCGGCCTCGTAGACCTTGTCGGCCACCGCGAGGTAGAAGCAGCGCCGCGGCCACGGTCACCGCCGTCACGCCGAGGATCAGGCGGGCCCGCTCGCGCAGCGTGTGCATAGTAACGCTGCAGAGGTGCCTCCTCGGCGCCGGGCCGCCGCCACCCTCCGCTGTCGGCGGCCCCTCGATCCGCTGGCGTCATGGGGCTACTATGACAGCCGGATCGGGCGTAGGCCGCCTGCGGGAATCCTGTGCCCGGCCTCAGGCGCACTGCCATGCCTGCCGATTCCAGACCCTGGCCCCAGCCTGGCATCCCGCATGCGACATCCGCTCATTCTCCTCGGCCTCGGCGAGCCCCTTGGCTCCAGCCCGCGTCGCGCCGGCGGCGGACGACGGCCGCGGCATCTCCACACCGGACGGAGTTCGTGGAGATCGCCCTGCTGGCGTTCCTGGCGCTGATCGCGATCGCCTCGCTGCTCGCCACCGCGGAGGTCGCCACCGGCGCCTGCAGCCACGACAGCGCCTCCGGCCCGCAGCCGCTCAGCGCGCTCTACGCGCAGCGTCTCTACGAGAGGGTGCTCTACGGCGTGGCGCCCGCCTGCGTCGCGTCCGCGATCGTGCTGCCTGCGGCAGGACGACCTCTCGCCGGCCCTGTTCCTGTTCGCCTCGATGGCGCTCACGTCCGCGCTGCTGCGCGCCCACCGCCACCCGCTGCACCTGATGCCGATCGCGCGCTACGCGTTCAACGCCTTCGTGCCGATGGCGGGCGTGGCGGTGGCGCTGATCCCCGGCCTCTTCGGCGATCCGCTGATCGGGCCCCAAGACGGCCGTGGCCGCCACGGCCGCAGCCACTTCTGATCACGGTCCTCTCGGGCGTGCTGGCGGATCGATTCCAGGCCGACCGGCCGATCCGCCTGGCGGTGATCGGCCCACCCCACTTCACCTCGAAGCTCGCCGCCGAGCTGGCCGACGCCGGGGTCGCGGGCTACCACGTGGTCGGGTTCCTGGCCGACGCCCCCCAGCCCGCCAGCGACTCGGGCCCGGGATGGCTCGGCGAGCTCGACGACGTCCGCGACATCGTCAAGTCCGAGGGCGTCGACCTCCTGGTGGTCTCCCCCGAGACCCCCCGCCTGGCCGGCGTTCGAGCACGTCGCGCGCGCCTGCCTCGACCTGCCCGTCCGGATGATCGAGGCCACCGCGCTGTACGAGGACGTGCTCGGCCACGTGCCGATCGGGACGATCAACTCGGCCTGGTTCCAGTTCATCATGCACCCGCGCTTCACCCCCTCCACCCCGCTCAGCAAGCGCATCCTCGACCTCGTGGTCTCGTCGATCATGGTCGCCGCTGGCGGCGCCGCTGATGGTGCTCGCGGCGATCGCGGTCAAGCTCGAGGATCGCGGGCCGGTGTTCTTCCGCCAGCGCCGCGTGGGTGAGGAGGGCCGCGAGTTCCAGATGCTCAAGTTCCGCACGATGCGAGTCGACGCCGACGAGCTGCGCGACACGCACACCGAGGACGAGCTCGTGACCCGCGTCGGGCGGGTGCTGCGCAAGACCCACATGAACGAGACGCCCCAGCTGCTGCAGGTGCTGCAGCGGCGACATGACGCTGGTGGGCCCCCGGCCCGAGCCGCCGGCGCTGGTGGAGGCCCTGGGAGCGTCGGTGCCCTACTACGAGCGCCGCGCGCTGGTGAAGCCGGGGCTGACCGGGTGGGCCCAGGTCCGCTGCGGCTATGCGGGCAGCCGCTCCGGAAGCGCCTGGAAGATGTGCCACGACCTCTACTACATCAAGCACCGTTCGGCCGGATTCGACCTGATGGTGCTCGCGCAGACGATCGACTGCCCTCGTGGACCGCGACCGCGAGGAGCAGATGCCCGCGCCCGACTTCATCCTCGGCGACTCGCCCGAGATGGAGCCGCCTCGAGCCATCCACCGCCCCCGAGCTCGCGGGGCGGTGAGCGCCGAGCCGGTCGCCGTCAGCGTCCTCACGCCGGTGCTGAACGAGGAGGCGGCCATCCGCGAAGCGGCCGCCGCGATGCAGGCGCAGACGATCGACGGCGAGCTGGAGCTGATCTTCGTCGACGGCCGCTCCGAGCGACGCCACGGTGGCGATCCTGCGCGAGCTGGCGGCGAGCGACCCGCGGATCAGGATCCTCGACAACCCGCGGCGCACCACGCCGGTGGCGCTGAACATCGGGCTGGCGGCCGCCCGCGGGCGCGTGATCGCGCGCATGGACGCCCACACCCACTACCCGCCCGACTACCTGGCCCGCGGCCTCGAGCGGCTCGAGCGCGGCGGCGCGGCGCATGTGAGCGGCCCGCAGATCCCCCGCGGCGAGGGCCGCTGGTCGCGACGGGTGGCGCTGGCGCTCTCGAGCCGGCTGGGCACCGGCGAGGCCGACTTCCGCCACCTGTCCGACGAGGAGATCGAGGTGGACAGCGGCTTCACCGGCATGTGGCTGCGCTCCACCCTCGAGCACCACGGCGGCTGGGACGAGGACTGGCCCAACGACCAGGACACCGAGCTGGCGGCGCGCATCCGGGCCGACGGCGGGCGCATCGTCTGCCTTCCGGGGATGGCCGCCGAGTACGTGCCGCGCGACAGCCTCGGCAAGCCTCGCCCGCCAGTACTTCCGCTACGGCCAGTACCGCTGCAAGACCTCGGGCGCGCACCCCGAGAGCATGCGCCGCTCCCACGTGATCGCGCCGTCGCTCGCGGTCACTCTCCTGGCCGCCGCTGCTCCTGCGCGGCCCGCTGGCGCTCGCGGCTCGCGCCGGCGTGGGCGCATACGCCGCCGCCGTGCTCGCCGTGAGCGCGGGTGAGGCGACGCCGGGCGGAGCCCGCGGACGCCGCCTCCCTGCCGCTGGTGTTCGCGACCATGCACCTGGCCTGGGGGCTCGGATTCCTCGTCGGGTGCGTGCGCTTCGGCCCGCCCCTGAGGCGCAATCCGGCGGATCGTCGCGGGCCGGTGAGCGCCTGCGCCTCGCGGTCTACAGCGATCACTGGTATCGCCGCGACGGCGACGGGCTGTACGCCGATCGCGCCTTCATCCTGTTCCTCGGCGCGGTGGCGCGCAACGTCGATCGGCTGGTGCTGGCCGGGCCAGCTGCGGCCGGACCTCCCGGCGGCCCACTACCGCGTCCCGGACGAGATCGAGTTCGAGCCCCTGCCCACCTACCCGAGCCTCGTCCACGCGGCCGCCGTCCCCGCGATGGCGCGCTCGCTGCGGGCCTTCTGGCGGCTGCTGGGGCGCGTCGACGCGGTGTGGCTGCTGGGCCCGCATCCGCTCTGCATCGCCTTCGCCCTGATGGCCATGGCTGCGCCGGAAAGCGGGTGGCGCTCGGGCGTCCGGCAGGACTTCCCCGTCTACGTGCGCAGCCGGCATCCGGGCCGGCGCGCCGCGCACCTGGCCGGCGACCTGCTCGAGGGCGCCTACCGCCTGCTGGCGCGGCGCTGCCCCACGGTCGTGGTGGGCCCCGAGCTGGCGCGCAACTACCGCCGTGCGCGCCGGCTGCTGCCGATCACCGTGTCGCTGGTCAGCGAGAGCGACCTCGTGCCCGCGGACGACCACCCGGGCTCGACGGGCCCCGCCGCTCACCGCCCTGAGCGTGGGCCGCCTCGAGACCGAGAAGAACCCGCTGATGCTGGCCGAGGTCGCTCAGCGGCTCGGCGCCCGACTGGCGGCTGACGGTGTGCGGGGAGGGCCCGCTCGAGGGCGACCTGCGGGAGCGCATCGACGCCCTCGGGGTGGCCGAGCGCGTGGACCTGCGCGGCTACCTCCCGCTGGACGGCGGGCTGCTGGATCTCTACCGCGAGGCCGACGCCCTGCTCCACGTCTCCTGGACCGAAGGGGTGCCGCAGGTGCTGCTGGAGGCGTTCGCCGCCCGCCTCCCCGTGGTGGCCACCGTCGGTGGGCGGAGTGGCGGAGACCGTGGGCGAGGCAGCGCTGCTGATCCCGCCCGGGGATCCCGCCGCGGCCGCCGCGGCGCTGGACCGGATCGCAACCGAGGACGGCCTGGCGGCGCGGCTCGCAGAGCGCGGCGCAGAGCGCGTTCGGACCCGGACGCTGGAGGCCGAGAGCGCTCGCGTAGCGACGTTTCTCACAAACGTGAAACGGGTAACAGGGAGCGTTCGTCTGTCGGGCTTCTGCTAGAACCTCGGGCGGATCAAACCGCCGAATCGCCTCGCGTCCCGTACCGAGGCGAGCGGGGGAACCAATTAGTTCAGGGGCTAATCGTCCGCGACGAAGCGGATCGACGCGCGGTCTATTGCGCGCGAGCCCGTCAGCTAACCCCGCAGGCTCGACATAGAGAGGGTCCGTTTTGCGCTTCCGCCGCCAAGCGATCTGGATCATTGCCGCTGATCTGCCGTACTTGCCGTTCCGACACAAACCGCCTCGGCCTCGCCATCCGATGAGATGGTCCAGGTCATCAACAAGGTCCGTGCCCGGCACGGCCTCTACCCCCTTCGCACCTCCCCGTCGCTGCAGCGCTCCTCCAAACGCTTCTCGCGCCGCCTGATGGCGATGAACCGCTTCGGCCACGCCTCCCGGGTGTCGGCCAGCCGGCGCTTTCGCCGCCTGGGCGAGGCGCTGGCGCTGCACGGAGGCCGCCGGCTGAAGATCCGCCGCACGGTCCGGCGCTGGCTGCGCTCGTCAGCTCACCGGCGGATCGTGCTCACCCGCTCGATGCGCCTGGTCGGCGCCGGCGTGACCCGCGGCCGCTTCGGCCGCAGCCGGGCGACGATCTGGGTGCTGCAGACCGGCAGGCGCTAGCTCGCCGGTGGTCGGTCGTCGGTGAGCCGGTCCAGACCGCCGCTACCGACCACCGACCCGCTGTTAGCCGGGGTTCTTGCGCGGCACCAGCACGCTGCGCTTGAACTCGGCCACCAGCGTGCCGTCCTGGTTGAGCACCCGGGTGTGCACGCGAACGACGCCGCGGTCGGGCTTGCTCTTGGACTCCTTCACGTCGAGCACCTCGCTCTCCACGAACAGGGTGTCGCCGTGGAACACGGGGGCCGGGTGCGATAGCTCGTCGGTGGCGAGGTTGGCGATCGCCTTGCCGGACACGTCGCCCACCGACATCCCGAGCGCCAGCGAGTAGACCAGCGGGCCGACAACCACGTTGCGGCCCTGCTGCGAGGCCTTCGCGTAGACGTCGTTGATGTGCAGCGGGTGGTGGTTCATCGTGATCAGGCAGAACAGGTGGTCGTCGGCCTCGGTCACGGTCTTGGCGGGCCAGTGCTTGTAGACGGCGCCCACCTCGAACTCCTCGAGGTAGCGCCCGTACTGCCTGGCCCCCGACGCCTCGCGCGCCGCCTGATCGGTCTCTACTGTCGTTCTCTTGGCTCATAGGGGCGCGGAACGATATTGATGCGGTCGATAAGGTCCGCCGCCCGATGAGAAACCCCCGAGACTTCTTCCAGCCGCTCGCCGTCGGAGCCCCTGACCCGGTCCGCGAGGTGCCCTTCACCCCCTCGCGGATGATCCATTTCTTCGACCCCTCGAACGAGAAGATCGTCGGCAAGCTGCCCGACATCGCGACCAAGGCCGACATCGTGCTCGGCAACCTCGAGGACGCGATCGCGGTCGAGAACAAGGAGGCCGCCCGCGAGGGCCTCGTCAAGGTCGGCAAGGAGATCGACCTCGGCGACGCCGCGCTGTGGACCCGCGTCAACTCGCTCGAGAGCCCCTGGGTCCTCGACGACCTGACCCGGCTGGTCACCGAGATCGGCGACAAGCTGTCGGTGGTGATGGTGCCCAAGGTCGAGGGCGCCTGGGACATCCACTACGTGGACCGGCTGCTCGCCCAGCTCGAGGCCAAGGCGGGCCTCGACCGCCCGATCCTCGTGCACGCCATCCTCGAGACCGGCATGGGCGTGGTGAACCTGGAGGAGATCGCCACCGCCAGCCCGCGGATGCAGGGCATGAGCTTCGGCCCGGCCGACCTGGCCGCATCGCGCCGGATGAAGACCACGCGCGTGGGCGGCGGGCACCCCGGCTACCTGGTGATCGCCGACCCCGACCCCGACGACCCCGAGGCGCCGCGCGCCAAGGCCCAGCAGGACCTCTGGCACTACTCGATCGCGCGCATGGTCGACGCCTGCACGTCGGCCGGGATCCTGCCCTTCTACGGGCCGTTCGGGGACATCAAGGACCTCGAGGGCTGCGAGGCGCAGTTCCGCGCCGCATTCCTGATGGGCTGCGTGGGCGCCTGGTCGCTGCACCCCGCGCAGATCGACGTGGCCAAGAAGGTGTTCTCGCCCGATCCCGAGGAGGTGCGCTTCGCGCGCAAGGTGATCGAGGCGATCCCGGACGGCCGCGGCGTGCACATGATCGACGGCAAGATGCAGGACGACGCCACCTGGAAGCAGTGCAAGGTGATGGTCGAGCTGGCCGACCGGCTGGCCGAGAAGGACCCCGAGCTGGCCGAGCAGTACGGGCTAGCGGCTACCCGCTAGCCGCCGCTTGACCGGGGCCGGCAGGGACAGCGCGGCGCGGTAGGCGAGTGCCGCGGCGCCGGTGATCGCCCCCGGCCCGAGCAGCCGCGACTCCGCCCCCGGGTCCTCCTGCGCGAACCGGGCCTTGTAGCCCTCGTCGCCCGCGAGGAAGTGGTACGCGGCCATCCCGTCCTCGCAGGCGGCGCGGACGGTGTGGGAGAGGAGCACGAACCCCAGCGACAGCCGGTCGTAGTCGTCCACGCGACCCGCCTGGTAGTACCACTCCGAGCCGGCGAAGCGCCAGCCGTACCAGGCGGCCACCGGCTCGTCGTCGATCTCGGCCAGCCACAGCCGCAGCCAGCCGCGCTCCAGCGCGACCGCCGCGAACTCGCGATGAAACTCCGCCCCATCCCCCGCGAACACCCCCGAGGACTCCCCGCCCCAGCGCGCGCCGTGCAGCCGGAACAGGGCGTCCATGTCGTCCCTGACGCGGGACGGGTCGTCGGAGAGCCGGAAGGTCAGCCCGGTCTCCTTCACGATCTTGCGCTCGCGCCTGCGCACCTGGTCGCGGAAGTTGCGGCTGCGCGACGCCAGGAACTCCTCCCACGTCCCGTCGAAGCGCAGCACGGGGTCGTGGCCCTCGCGAAGCAGCCGGCCACCCACCATCGCACCCCATCCCTGCTCGCCCGGCAACCGCTCGGCGAGCACGATCCGCACCTTGCCCTGCTCTGTCACGCGCCTGAGCGCGGCCGCGGCGAGCTCGCGGTGCTCGGGGGCGCAGACGGGCGACTGCAGATCGCCGTAGCCCAGGAAGCGCGCGACCCCGATGGGGCGCCTCGACCAGCACGTGCAGCGGGAGGATCGCCACGATCCGGCCGGCGCGCGTCGCGGCACGCGAACGAGTGCAGCTCGCGGCCCGCCGCCGAAGCGCTCCCACCAGAGCGAGTTCCACTCCCAGGTGGCGAACGGATGCCCGCCGCGCTCCGCCAGCGCGGACCACTCCTCGCGGACGTCCTCGAGCCGTTCGACGGGCTCCAGCCGCAGTTCGTCCTCGGAGGCTGGAGCGGCGGGCATGCGGTGGCGACCATAGCGAGGGGTAGGCTGCGCCGCCTGGCATGAGCCAAACGCCCGGAGACGCTCCAGCGGCCGACAGCATCGCCCGCAACACGAGCCTGGCGTTCGTGATCAGCATCGTCAGTGCCACCGGCACGGCGGTGCTCACCCTCTTCCTGCTGCGCTACCTCGGCCCCGAGGACTACGGCGTGTTCGCGCTGGCGCTGAGCATCGGCGCCCTGGTGCAGCTGCCCGCCGACCTGGGCGTCTCGCACGCCACCTCGCGCTTCGTCGCGGAGTCGCGCCACGACCGGTCGGCGGTCGAGCGGGATCGTGGCCGACGCCCTGCGGATCAAGCTGCTGGTCACCGGCGGGCTGTGCGCGGTCCTGGCCGCGGTCGCGGGGCCGGTGGCCGACGCCTACGGGGTGCCGGAGCTCGAATGGCCGCTGCGCCTGATGGCGGTGGCGGTCTTCGGCCAGAGCCTGCTTCAGCTCTACGACCAGATCTTCGAGGCGCACCGCCGGGTGGCCCTCTACCTGCGGATCGCCGCCGCGGAGAGCGTGATGGAGACCGTCAGCTCGATCGCGCTCGTGCTCGCCGGCTTCGGCGTGACGGGCGCGATGGCCGGCCGCGCGGGCGCCTATGTGTTCGCGGCCGGCCTGGGGCTTGCGCTGCTGGTGGGCAGGCTCGGCATCCGCCCCACCCTGGCCAATGGCGGCGGGAACGTGCGGCGGCTGGTGGGCTACGGCTCGGCGCTGCTGGTGATCGACGGCGCCTTCGTGCTGTTCCACCGGATCGACGTGCTTCTGATCGGGGCGATCCTGAGCGTGGAGGCCGTGGGCCAGTTCGATGCGCCGCTGCGGCTGATGACGATGCTCGGCTACGTGGGGGCGGCCGTAGCGTCGGGGATCGCGCCGCGGCTGGCGGCCGGCCGCGACCGGCTCGACCCGCGGCGCTGGTGGATGCCCTGCGGCGCCTGATGGCGTTGCAGGGCCTCTTCCTCGCGCCGCTGGTGGTGTGGGCGGAGCCGATCTCCGACCTGGTGCTCGGCTCCGAGTACAACGACTCCCCCGAGGTGCTGCGGGCGATCGCTCCGTACATGTTCCTGCTCGCGCTCTCGCCGGTGCTCTCCCGCGGGGTGAACTACATGGGCGAGGCCAGGCGCCGGATCCCGATCGCGATCGGGGCGCTCACGGTGAACCTCGTGTTCGACCTGATCTTCCTCTCCAAGTGGGGGATCGTGGCCGGCGCGGTGGGCACGGACATCGCCTACACGCTCTACGTGGGCGCCCACCTGTGGATCTGCAAGCGGCTGCTCGGCCTCGAGCTGGGCCCGCTGTGGGCCAGCCTGGCGCGCGTGCTGGCCGCCGCGGCCGGCATGGGCGGCGTGCTGGCCGCGTTCGGCACGGGTGAGCTGAGCCTGCTCGTTCTGCTGGCCGGTGCCGTGGTGGGCACGGCCGCGTACGCCGCGCTGCTGGTGGCCTTCCGCGAGATCTCGGTGGCCGAGCTGGCGGCCGCGCGCGACGGTGTGATGGCGCGGCTGCCGCGGCGACGATCCGGATAGGGTTCCGCGCCGCCCATGCGGTTTTTCGAGTACGAATCACGCAAGCTGGTCGAGGACGCGGGCATCCCGGTCACCAAGTACGGGTTCGCCACCGACGCCTCCGAGGCCCGCCGGATCGCCGAGGACATCGGCGGCTCGACCGTGATCAAGTCGCAGGTGCTCACGGGCGGCCGGATGAAGGCCGGCGGCGTGAAGTTCGCCGACACGCCGGACGAGGCCGAGGCGCACGCCGAGGAGATCCTGAAGCTCGAGATCAACGGCCACATGCCCCGCGGCGTGCTGGTGGACCCCAAGGCCGAGGTCAAGCAGGAGTACTACGCCGGCGTGGTCTGGGACGGCACGGCCAAGCGGCCGCTGATCCTGTTCTCCGACATGGGCGGCATCGACATCGAGCAGGTGGCCGAGGAGCACCCCGACCACGTCGGCCGCGGCCACGTCTCCAACCTCATGCCGGTCTCGGACTTCCAGGCCAAGCAGGTGATCGCCGCCGCGGGCGTGACCGGCAGGCCGCTGCAGCGCCTCACCCCCATCGTCGCCCGCCTGGCGCAGCTGTTCCGCGACCGTGACATGACCCTCGCCGAGATCAACCCCCTCGCCGAGCTCGAGGACGGCAGCTTCGTGGCGCTCGACGCCCACATGGAGATGGAGGAGGAGGGCAAGCCGCGCCAGAAGAAGGTGCTGGCCGCGCTGGGGATCGAGGAGGACGACAACCGCGAGGGCTACGAGCCATCCGCGTTCGAGGTCCAGGTGGCCGCGGTCGACGCCGCCGACCACCGCGGCGTGATCCAGGGCAAGGACAACGGCTTCCACGGCAACATCGGCCTGGTGATCGGCGCGGGCGGCGGCTCGCTCACGCTCACCGACGCCGTGCGCTCGCAGGGCGGCAAGCCCGCCAACTACGCCGAGATCGGCGGCAACCCCTCCGTGGCGAAGGCATACGGATTGGCGAAGGCCGTGCTCGAGAAGGACGGCGTGGAGAAGATCGCCGTGATGATGTCGATCGTCTCCAACACCCGCGTCGACATCGTCGCCCGCGGCGTGATCAAGGCCTGCCTCGACCTGGGCAAGGACCCCGCCGAGACGATCGCGATCTTCCGCATCCCGGGCGCCTGGGAGGAAGAGGGCTTCAAGATCCTCGACAAGTACGGGATCGACTACTGCGACCGCTCGGTGTCGATGCACGAGGCGGCCAGGCGCGCGGTGGAGAAGATCCAGGGATGAGCCCAGGAGGCCTAGGAGGGAGGGCGCAGCCCGACCGTTCAAGCGAGGCCGGAGGCCGAGCAATGCGACTCAAGACGCGGGGCAGGATGCCCCGCGGAGGTAATCCCAAGATGAGCGTCCTCATCTGACGCGAGCACGACGTTCATCGTCCAGGGCATCACCGGCCGCGAGGCCGTGAACCTCACCCGCGAGTGCCTGGACTACGGCTCGAAGATCGTCGGCGGCGTGACCCCCGGGCGCAAGGGCCGCGAGGTGCACGGCGTGCCGGTGTTCGACACGGTCCAGCAGGTGATCGAGCACAACGGCGGCGCGGTGCCCGACGGCTCCGTCGTCACCGTCCCTCCGGCGTTCACCAAGGACGCCGTGTTCGAGGCGCTCGAGAACGGGGTCAAGACGATCGTGATCGTGACCGAGCGGATCCCGCGCGGCGACGTCGCTCAGATGGTGGAGCTGGCCGACGAGCACGGCGCCCGCATCATCGGCCCCAACTGCCTCGGGCTGATCGTGCCCGGCGTGGCCAAGATGGGCGGCATCGGCGGCCCGGCGAAGAACGCCGAGCAGGCCTACCAGCCCGGTCAGGTCGGCGTGATGAGCCGCTCGGGCGGAATGACCACCGAGATCAGCTCCACGCTCACGGCCGCCGGCCTGGGCGTCTCGACCGCGATCTCGATCGGCGGCGACGCCATCATCGGCTCCACCTACGCCGAGCTGATGCCCTACTTCGAGGCCGACGAGCAGACCGAGGCGATCGTGATCTACACCGAGCCCGGCGGGCGGATGGAGGCGCAGCTGGCCGAGTGGGTGGCGGACAACGACTCGCGCCTGCCGATCGTGGCCTTCATGGCCGGTCGCTTCATGGACGACGAGGAGATGCAGGGGATGAGCTTCGGCCACGCCGGCACGATCGTCGAGGGCAAGGAGGACACCGCCACCGAGAAGATCGCCCGGCTGGAGGCGGCCGGAATCCCAGTGGTGGAGCGGATCGACGAGATCCCCGCCATGGTGAAACGGAAACTGGAGGAGGTCGGGCGGAGCCCGACCGTTCAAGAGAGGCCGGAGGCCGAACAATCGACTCAGAACGCGGGGCAGGATGCCCCGCGGAGGTAATCCAAACTGATGGCCGGCATCTTCATCGACGTCGAGGTCTCCGACGAGATCCGCGGCGACGCCGAGATGGCCAAGAAGCTCGAGGAGGCCTGCCCGGTCGACATCTTCAAGGCCGGGAACGGCGTCGAGGTGGTCGAGGAGAACCTCGACGAGTGCATCCTCTGCGGCCTGTGCATCGAGGCCGCCCCGCAGGGAACGGTCCGCGTCGTGAAGCTCTACGACGACGGCGCCGTGCTCGGCGGCTAGCCGCCTACGCGGCCGCCGTGGCCGCCGCGACCGACCGCGCCCAGCCGAGCAGCTCGTCCACGTGCTCGTCGGTCAGGCCGACGGCACAGGAGGTGTCCACCAGCAGCGTCGGAGCCTCGCGCTCGAGCGCCCACAGGCGGCTGGCGTCGCCGTGGTTGTCGTCGATCCAGGCCGCGGGCCGGTCCGCCGCGTACTCGTCGATGGCGTCGACCTTCCAGTGCGTGGAGCCGAACCTCGCGCGCCCACCGAACTCCAGGCAGGGGAGCTCGCGGAACGGCAGCTTGAGGATGAACGGGAGGTACTCGTTGGCCTTGTGCTCCCAGCCGGTCGCCCACACCAGCTCGAAGCTCTCGGCCAGGCGCACCAGCCGCGCGCCCGCGTGTGGCGAGATGCAGTGAGCGATGCCGTCGATCCAGTGGAACGCGCCTGGCGCGGTCGCCTCGGACGGCGAGAAGCCGAACAGGGAGATCACCCCGTCGACATCGACGAAGAGCAGGGGCTTTTGGTCCGTCATCGCGTACAGATCGTTCTCGACACAGCCAGGGGATCCCTTTACCCGTTATAGCGGGCGAGCTACCCGGCGCGCGCCAACCGGCGCTCGACCACGTTCCCGAGCAGCTTGATCACGGCCGGGTCCCCCGTGACCTTCACGTGGCCGTGCTCGAACGCGCCCGCCCAGTCCTTCAGGCGGCCGTCCTCGGCCAGCTCGTTGAAATGCGAGCGCGCCACCGACACGTCCAGGCGCGCGTCGCCCGCGGGATCGCGGTCGATCTTCGGGCCGGGCACCTCGACCCGCCAGATGGGCGCGTCGCCGCCACGGGCGCGCAGCTCCAGGCGGATCACCAGCTTGAGCTGACGCAGCGCCGGCAGCTCCTCGGCCAGGCGCTCCACCGCCCGCGCGATCAACTGCTTGGTGTCGGTACTGGACATTCCGGGATGTTAGGCGGCGACTCGCTAGGGTGCCCCGCCGATGTACGCGTCACGGGAGTCGGCCGCGCGGCCGGCAGCGGAAGGACTTGCGTGGCTATGGCGCCTCGGGCCCGTGCTCGACGAGCCCGCGGCGGGGGCGGTCGGGCTTCGGGTCCGGCGACGAGGCGGCGGCGCTGCGGGAGATGGCGGCGGACGGGCGACTGGCCGGCGCGGTGGTATTCGCCCCTGGAACGGCCACGAGCGGCGTGGCGCGCTTTCCCGCCGGCGAGCGCGTCCGCGGGGCCTTCACGCTGCTGAGCTCGGGCGAGCCCACGGTCACCTCCTCGCTGGGCGTCCACGCCGCGCGAGAGGGCGGAGTGCTGGTGGTGGGCGCGGACCCGCGGGCATGGTGGGAGCGCCTGGAGCATCACTGGGTGCTCGAGGCGCTGGAGCCCTTCCTGGAGGAGAGGCTCGGCCGGCGGCCGGTGAAGCTGCCGCCGGTGGGCGTGGTGCGCCTGGACGACTCGCCCGGCACGGCGCAGCACCAGATGCAGGGCAACGCCCACCCTGACTCGCGCCAGAGCGGGCGCCTGCGCGCCATGAGGCTGGCGTTCGGGCGGGCCGGCGCGCGCCTGAACACCGCCGTGGCCGCCGAGGCCCTGGAGGACGGGCAGCGCGTGCCCCTCGACCGGGTGTGGCCCGACTCCGCGGCCCAGCTGCGGTCCGGCGTGAGCGACGGCTCGTTCGAGCCCGTCTGCCACGGCCTGCTCCACCTGGTGCCGGAGAAGATGGAGCGGGGAGAGGTGGACTGGCTCGAGTTCGGCCAGCTCGACCGCGAGGAGGCCTCGCGGCGCCTGGAGATCGCGCTCGAGTGGCATGAGCGGACGCTGGGCCGGCGGCCGGCGACCTTCGTGGCCCCCGCCTGGGGCTACAGCGACGGCGCCCTGGAGGCCGCCGCCGGGCTCGGCCTCCCGGCATGGCTGCCGCCGGCGCCGGGGCCGCTGCTCGACGGTCCCCACCTGCGGGAGACGCTCAACCCGGCCCTGGAGGGGATCCACAAGCTCGACTACCGCCCGCTGGCCCGCTGGGCCGCCGCGGGGCGGCCGCCCACGCTGGTGCTCCACGGCGGGCTGTTCGACAAGCGGATGGGGCAGCTACGCGCTCAGCGCGACGTGGCCACCCTGGCGCGGCTGATGCTCAAGCGCGACATCCTGCGCATACCCGGTGTCGACGGGGTGAAGTGGATCGGCGCCGGCGAGTACGCGGAGCTGATCCGCACGCATGACGGGAGAACGCCCGAGGCCTAGATCTTGTGGCGCTGCAGCAGCTTCTTGCCGATGACCATCCGCTGGATCTCCGAGGTGCCCTCGCCGATCAGCAGCAGCGGCGCGTCGCGGTAGAGGCGCTCGATCTCGTACTCCTTCGAGTAGCCATAGCCACCGTGGATGCGGAACGACTCCTCCACGCAGAAGCGACCCGCCTCCGAGGCGAACAGCTTGGCCATGCCCGCCTCGAGGTCTGACCGCTCGCCGGCGTCCTTGAGCCGCGCCGCGCGCAGCGTCATCAGCCGCGCGGCCTCCACCTGGGTCGCCATGTCGGCGAGCTTGAACTGGATCGCCTGGTGCTGGGCGATCGGCTTGCCGAAGGTCTTGCGCTCCTGGGAGTAGCGCAGCGCCAGCTCCAGCGCCCGCTGAGCGATGCCCACGCCGCGCGCCGCCACGTTCACGCGCCCGACCTCCAGCGCGTCCATCATCTGCCCGAAGCCCTTGTTCAGCCCGGCCTCCTCGCCACCCAGCACGTTGTCGGCGGGACACCGGTAGCCGTCGAAGACCAGCTCGGTGGACTCGACGCCCTTGTAGCCGAGCTTCTTGATCTTGGGCGGCACCGTGAAGCCGGCGTAGTCGCCCGTGTTCTCCGAGACCCCCGGCTCCTTCTCGGCGATGAAGCAGGTCATGCCCTTGTGCCGCGGATCGGCGTCCGGGTCGGTCTTGACCAGCACGAAGACAAGCGTGGACATGAGGCCGTTCGTGACCCACATCTTCTGGCCGTTGATCTCGTAGTCGCCGTCGTCGGTCTTCTTGGCCGAGGTCTTGATGGCCTGGACGTCGGAGCCCAGCTCGGGCTCGGAGAGCGAGAACGCGGCCCGGATCTCGCCGGTGGCCATCTTGGGGAGGTACTTCTGCTTCTGCTCGTCCGAGCCGAACTTCATGAGCAGGTAGGAGCCGATGAAGTGGGTGTTCACGATCCCGGAGATCGAGATCCAGCCGCGCGAGAGCTCCTCGACGATCATCGCGTAGGTGGTCAGGTCCAGGCCCATCCCGCCGTACTCCTCGGGGATGGTCACGCCGAACAGCCCCAGCTCCTTCATCTGCTCGACGATCGGCTCCGGGAACTCGTCCTCGTGGTCGTAGTGCTCGGCGTTGGGGAGGATCTGCTCGTCCGCGAACTGGCGCACCATGTCGGTGATCGCCTTCTGCTCATCTGTTTGCACTTGCCGCTACGGCCATCAGGGCTCCAAGGTCGGCGTCTTTGAGGACTGCGGAGGATATCCGGGCAGGCAGACGTCAGACGTCAGACCTCAGACGTCAGGAACTGAATCCTGAGGTCTGACGTCTGAGGTCTGAGGTCTGGCTCGAGTAGCCCTTGGGATGCCGCGCGACGAAGCCGGTGGGCTTGCGGTTGTACTTGCGCCAGCGGGGGCCGCGGCCGCCCGTGCGGTCCTCGGTGGACTGGCGGTCGCCACCGCTGGTGTCCAGGCGGAGCCCGGCGATCACCACGTAGGCGTGGCCGGAGTGCGTGTAGACCGTGATCCAGCGGCCCTTGCCGCGGCGGCCCCAGCGCATGAACGAGCCGGAGTCGAGCGGGCTCCTGAGGAAGCGCCCGCCGAAGAGGGCGAAGCTGACGGTGCCGGAGCAGTCGTAGCCCTCGTCGAGCTCGACCCTGGAGGCGCGGGCGCCCGCCTGGTAGGGCTCGTGACCGCCGCCGTACACGTAGGGCTTGGTGACGATGCGGTTCGCGGCGGAGATCGCCCGCTTGACGCGTGTCGGGGCACCGGCGGGCGGGATCGCCACGCCGTCGACGATCTTGGCGCGCTTCGCCGGCGGCGGCGGAGGCACGTAGGTAGCGCCACCGGTACCACCGGATTGCGCAGCGGCACCGGCCGGGGCGGCCAGTGCGAGCGCGGCAGCACGCAAAGGCTGCGCGCAGGAAGATGTCCTTGGAGAAGCGGTTCATTCTCTTTCGAACGCCTGCGGGGTTAGCTGTCGGGCTCGCGCTGAAAGAGCTGCGCGCTTCCTCGAAAGGAAGTTCGCCCCAGTGGCCTAAGCCACCTTTGGTTCCCCCGTTCCGCGGTGACCGCGGATTCGGCGTGGCAGGAAAGTAGCAGGCATCTACCCCGGATTCGACGGGGTAACCCACAAATCCCCCGGACTGCGTGACGATTGCAACGCGATTTGCGCTTATGGCGTATCGATTGCCACCAAGTCGAGCCGATTCCGTGGCATGAGCAACAATGCGCGGCGATGCCCTCCCCCGCCACCCCCCGCCGTCGCCTGTCCGCCGAGGAACGCCGGGCGGGCATCCTCGAGGCCGCGCTCGACGTGTTCTCCAGGCGTGGATACCACCCGTCGTCGATCGACGAGATCGCGCAGGCCGCGGGCATCTCGAAGGCGCTGATCTACGAGCACTTCGAGTCCAAGAACGCACTGCACGTCTCCCTGATCGAGATGTACGCGGGCGAGCTGTTCGACCGGGTGGCCGCGGCGGCCGCCCCGGGCCCGGACGCCGCCGTGAGGCTGGAGGCCGGTCTGGACGCGGTGTTCGCGTTCGTGGAGGAGCGCCGCGGCGCATGGCGCATGTTGTTCCGCGAGACAGCCGATCCCGAGACGGCCGCCGTGCTCGACCGCGTGATCGCCGGTGTGGCCGCCCTGGTGGCCGAGCTGATCGCACAGGATCCGGGAGCGCAGGCCCGCGACCCCGGGGCCGACGACCGCCGCGAGCAGGGGATCGCGATGCTCGCCCAGATGATCGTCGGCTCGGCGCAGTCGCTGGCCAACTGGTGGAACGACCACCAGGACGTGCCCAGGGAGCGGCTGGTGCAGGCTGCGATGGAGCTGCTCTGGCTGGGCCTCGACCGGCTGCGCGCCGGCGAGCAGCTGCCCGCCGAGGCCGGGGGTTGAACTTCACCGCCGACGTGGTCGGCGGCGCCGACCCGTCGCGCACCGCGCTGGTCGCGCTCGGCCGGGACGGAGCGCGGACCGAGCTGACCTTCGCCGAGGTCTCCGACCGTGCCGGGCGCCTGGCCGGCACGCTGGCCGCTCACGGCGTGCGCGCGGGCGACGTGGTGATGACGGTGGTGGGCAACCGGCCCGAGTGGGTGGACGCGATGCTCGCGTGCTGGCAGATCGGCGCCGTGGCGCTGCCCTGCACCGAGCAGCTGCGACCGGCCGATCTGAGGGCGCGCATGGACCTGGCCGAGCCGGCCCTGGTGGTGGCCGACGGGCGCGACGCCGCCGCGGTGCGCGACGCCGGCTTCGATGGGCCGGTGCTCGAGGTGCCCGACCCGCGGCTGCTCGAAGCCGCCCCCGCCCCGGCCGCCGATCTGAAGCCCGAGGATCCGGCGCTGATCGTGTTCACCTCCGGGACCGCCGGCCGGCCGAAGCCGATCCGGCACGGGGTTCGTTACCTGTTCGGCCAGGCCGTGCAGGCCGAGCACTGGTTCGGCGCCCGCCCGGGAGAGCTGGCGTGGTGCACGGCGGCGAGCGGGTGGTCCAAGTCGGCGCGCAACTCGTTCATAGCGCCCTGGCTGCGCGGTGCCGCGGCGTTGATGCAGGACGCCCGCTTCGATCCCGCCGAGCGCCTGGACGTGATCGAGCGCGAGGGCGTGGCGGTGCTGTGCATGGCGCCGACCGAGTACCGGGCGATCGCCAAGCGGGCCGGCCTGCGCGAGCTGCCGGGCCTGCGTCACGCCGTGGCCGCCGGCGAGCCGCTCAACCCCGAGGTGGTGCACGCCTGGCAGGACGGCGCCGGGGTGGCGGTGCACGACGGCTACGGGCAGACCGAGACCGGCGCGCTCACCGGCATGCCGATCGGCGAACCCGTGCGGCCGGGGTCGATGGGGCGCGCCCTACCCGGCTTCCGGCTGTGGATCGAGGAGGGTGAGCTGTGCGCGGATCCCGCGACGGTCCCGACCTTCTTCATCGACGGCCCCGAGGGCACCTGGCGCACCGGCGACCGCGTGCGCGAGGACGACGACGGCTACCTCTGGTTCGAGGGGCGCAACGACGACCTGATCATCTCGGCCGGCTATCGCATCGGGCCGTTCGAGGTCGAGTCGGCGCTGGTCTCCCACCCCGCGGTCGCCGAGGCGGCCGCCGTGGGCGCGCCCGACGAGGAGCGCGGACAGGTCGTGCGGGCGGTGGTGGTGCTGCGGGACAGCTACCAGCCCGGTGAGCCGCTCGCGCGCGAGCTGCAGGACCACGTGAAGGCCGCCACGGCGCCCTACAAGTACCCGCGGGTGGTGGAGTTCGCCGACTCGCTGCCGAAGACCGCCAGCGGCAAGATCAGGCGGGCGGCGTTACGCGAGGACGCCCAGTAGCTCCGAACCCCGGGCCTCGAGTGAGGGGGCGCCCAGCTCACGGGAATCGGCGATGACCTCCTCGAGCAGGGCCCGGGCGCGGGCCTGCTCGCCGCGCTCGAGCAGCGACTCCGCCCACCAGAGCCGCGTCCGGCAGAGGTCGAACGAGGACCTGAGGCGCTCCAGCCCCTCGATGCCCTCGGCGAAGTGGGCGTCGGCGCGCTCGTGCTCGCCCAGCGCCGCGGACAGCAGGCCGAGCACGGATGACACCGCTCCCCAGATCGAGGCGCCGTTCCAGGCGATCTGGCCGGCGAAGGGCTCCAGCAGGTCCCGCGCGGTGGCCGCGGCCTGACGGACACGCAGGCGGGCCGAGATCTCCCCGTACATCATCAGGCCCGAGATCCATACGACGTCCTTGCCGAGGCCCGCGAAGCCGTCCTTAGCGGCCTCCTCGAGCAGAGCCCCGGCCTCCTCGTCCCTTCCCATCTCGAGGTACGCGAGGGCGAGGGCGGCGCTGAAGGCCGGCAGGCCCGGGTTGTCCTCCCTCGACTGGGCCAGCACGTCCTCGATCTCGTCCATCCGCCCCTGCTCGCGCCGCAGGGTGCAGAGCTGCGCGACGTAGACGATCATCGCGTCCCCCTGTCCGTGCTCCATCGCGAACGCGACCGCCTCCTCGATCAGCTCCTCGGATCGCTCGAGGTGGCCCTCGGTGTGGGCCCGAGCCGCCGCGAGCCAGGTCACGAACCAGTGCGCAAAAGGCTCGCCGAGGCTGTCCGCCAGCTCGCGCATGCGGGCGAGGCTGCGATCGAGGCCGTCTCCGTCGGCCGCCTCCGCCGTGATGTGGAACATGAGCCCGGCCGCCCAGTACTCGATCAGCGGGTCGTCGAGCTGCTCGCTGAGCTCCTGCGAGCTCCTCGGTGGCCTCGCGCCGCCGGGCACTCGTGCTGGGGTGCCAGATCGCGAAGAAGCTGTCGATCAGGGCGTGGGCGAGCAGCGAGGGGTCGTCGGCCGCGCGCACGCCCTCCAGGGCACGCTCGGTCAGCTCGGAGCGCTCCTCGAGCGTGGCCCCGTAATGCAGCTCCATCGCGAGCAGGGAGCGCAGGCGGGCCTGGCGCGGGTCGCCCTCTGGGAGCACGTCGATGGCGCTGCGGAGCATCTCGGCGCGATCGTCGTCGACCAGGCCGATCTCGCTGGTGTATCCACGCGTGTTCGCCGTCGCGGCCCGGGCGAGCCGGTCGGGGTCGCCCATCTCGCGCGCCAGCCGGCCGGCCTCGAGCAGCGTCGACCGGTGCTCCGCCTGACCCGCCTGGCGCTGCGCCTCTCCCAGGCCGGTGAGCAGGTCGCAGCGCATCTCGGGGTCCTTCCCGGGCCGCTGGTCGTCCAGCTCGAGCGCGTGGGCGAACCACCGCATCGCCTCGTCGGGAGCGAGCTCCCCCAGCGCCCGCTCGGCCGCGCGGCGGCTGTAGTCGAGGGCCTTGTTGCTCTCCACCGCAACCGTGGCCGCCGACCAGTGGTGCGCCAGCTCGGTGAGCCGCGCGCCGGGGTCGTCGCCGCAGATCTCCTCGAGCGCCTCGGCCACCCGCTTGTGCAGGCGGGCCCGCCGGGTGGCGCCGAGCTCGTCGTAGAGCGTCTGGTTGATCAGCGCGTGGGCGAAGCTGTACCTGCCCGGGCGCTCCCCCGACTCGACCAGCACCGACGCGGCCTCGGCCGCCTCCAGCGCGTCGAGCAGCTCGTCCTCGTCGGTGTCGGCCAGGCGGACGAGCAGTTCCACGTCGAACTCCCTGCCCACGACCGCCGCGACCCGTAGCTGGCGCTCGACCGCATCTCCCAGCCGCTCGATCCTGGTGCCGATCACCTCGCGCACGCTCTGCGGCAGGCCGATCCCGTCCTCGGCGCCGCCGGCCAGCTCCCACCGGCCGTCATCGCGCTGGGCCAGCGCCCCGGACTCGGTGAGATGTCGCAGCAGCTCCGCGACGAAGAACGGGTTGCCGTCGGTGTCCGACGCGATCTGCCCCGCCAGCCGCAATCCGACCTCGTCCATCTCGTGGCCCGCGGCGGCCTCCATGATCGCCACGACGTCGGCCTCCCCCAGGCCCTTCAGCGCGATCCGCTCCACGCCCTCCGCCCGGTGCATGTCCGCGAGCAGCTCGCTCAGCGGATGCCCGCGACCGACGTCGGAGTCGCGGAAGGTGCCGATCACGAGCAGGCGGGCGGGGTTGGCCGACGACGTGAGGTGCTTGAGCAGGAGCACGGTCGGCTTGTCGGCCCAGTGCAGGTCGTCGAGGAGGAGGATCAGCGGGTCGTGCTCCGAGGCCGCCTCCAGCAGCCCGGTGGCGGCGCCGAGCAGCAGGTAGCGCTCGGTATCCGGGTCGCTCTCGCGCAGCGGCGGGGCATCCGCGACCCGCGTCGTGAGCCCGGGCACCAGCCGCGACAGCTCGCTGCCGTGGCGCTCGACGTGCTCGCGCAGCAACTGGTCGGGCGCGTGCTCCACGAGATGGCTCAGGGCGTCGATGAACGGGCCGTAGGGGGCGCCCAGGTCCTCCACGCACCGCCCGCAGAGCACCACCCCGCCGGCCGCGTGCGCCTCGAGCGCCAGATAGCTCGCGAGCCGGGTCTTGCCGATCCCGGGCTCGCCCGACAGCAGCACGGTGCGCCGCTCGCCGTCGCGGGCCGCGGCCCAGTCCGCCGCGAGCTGGTCACGCTCTGCCTGCCTGCCCACGTACCCGATCGCCGGTACCCCGCTGAGCAGCTGCGGCAACGGGATCGCGGGGCGCTCGCGGCCGATGGGCTCCCAGCCCACCTCGTACGTCTCCATCGGCTCGGGGATCCCCTTCAGCTCGAGCGCGCCCACCGAGGTGAACGTCTGGTCGCCGCGGCCGCCGACCATCATCTTCACCAGCTCCGCCACCAGGATCTGCCCGCCGGCGGCGGCGGCGCACAGTCGCGCCGCGAGGATCGCGGGCATGCCGAAGTAGTCGTCGCCCTCGCGGGTGGCGTCCCCCATCGCCGTGCCGATCTTCACCGCCAGCTGCTCCTCCGCATCGCGGTTGCGCCGCTCGAAGCGCTGCTGGATCGAGACGGCGCAGTCGGTGGCGCCGGCCGCGCTGGGAAAAACGGCCATCAGGCCGTCGCCGGTGTTCTTGACCTCCCGGCCGCCCTCGGACTCCTCGAGGGCGTCCGCCAGCAGGCTGAAGTGCTCACGGCGCAGCTCGTCGGCCTTCGCCGGCCCGACCCGTGATTCGAGGCTCGTCGAGCCGACGAGATCGGTGAACAGGACGGTGACTGTTTCGACGGTGGCCAAAGGCCCTTCGCAAAGCGGGTCCTCAGCGATCGTACGGCTAGCCTCGTGGCATGGCAAATCGCCTCGCGCAGGAAACCTCGCCCTACCTCCTCCAGCACAAGGACAACCCCGTCGACTGGTACCCCTGGGGCGAGGAGGCGCTGGCGGCCGCCGCCGAGCGCGATGTGCCGATCCTGCTCTCGATCGGCTACTCCGCCTGCCACTGGTGCCACGTGATGGAGCGGGAGTCCTTCGAGGACGAGGAGACGGCCGCGCTGATGAACGAGCGCTACGTGTGCGTGAAGCTCGACCGGGAGGAGCGCCCCGACCTCGATGCCATCTACATGGAGGCCTGCCAGGCGATGACCGGGCGCGGCGGCTGGCCGCTGAACGTGTTCCTCACCCCGGAGCAGGTGCCCTTCTACGCGGGCACCTACTTCCCGCCCGAGGAGCGCCACGGCATGCCCAGCTGGCGCAACGTGCTGCTGGCTGTGGCGGACGGCTGGGGCGAGAAGGCGGACGACATCCGCGCGGGCGGCGAGCGCGCGGCCGAGCGGCTGCGAGGAGCGGCGGCGCTGGAGCCCTCGAAGGAGCCGATGGACCCGCGCACGCTCGACCAGGCGGTCGAGGGGCTGCGCGCGATCTTCGACACCCGGCACGGCGGCTTCGGCGGCGCGCCCAAGTTCCCCCCGGCCTCGGCGATCGAGTTCCTGCTGCGCCGGGGCGAGACCGACATGACCGCGCGAACGCTGCACGCGATGGCGCGCGGCGGGATGTACGACCTGGTGGGCGGCGGGTTCGCACGCTACGCGGTCGACGACCGCTGGCTGGTGCCCCACTTCGAGAAGATGCTCTACGACAACGCGCTGCTCGCCCGCGCGTACCTGCACGGCTGGCAGGTGACGGGCGAGCCGCTGTTCCGCCGCGTGTGCGAGGAGACGCTCGATTGGATGCTGCGCGAGATGCGCGCCCCCGAGGGCGGCCTCTACTCGGCGCTGGACGCCGACTCCGAGGGCGAGGAGGGGCTGTTCTACGTGTGGACCCCGGAGCAGCTGCGCGAGGTGCTGGGCCCTGAGGACGCCGAAGCCGCCGCGGCATTCTTCGATGTGCAGCCCGGCGGCAACTTCGAGGGCGCCACCATCCTCACCCGCGGAACCGACGAGCCGGAGAACCTCGAGCAGATTCGCGCTGAGCTGTACGCGGCTCGCGCCCAGCGCGTCTGGCCCGGCCTGGACGACAAGCGGCTGACCTCGTGGAACGCGCTGGCCATCTCGGCGCTGGCCGAGGCCGGCGCGGTGCTCGGCCGCGAGGACTTCGTGGACGCCGCGCGCGGCGCGGCGGCGTTCGTGCTCGGCGAGCTGCGCGATCCCGACGGCCGGCTGCTGCGCACGTTCAAGGACGGGCAGGCGCGGCTGAACGCCTACCTCGAGGACCACGCGTTCCTGCTCGAGGCGCTGCTCACCCTGTACGAGGCGACGTTCGAGCCGCGCTGGTTCGCCGCCGCGCGCGAGCTGGCGGACACGATGATCGAGCGCTTCGCCGACGAGGAGCGCGGCGGCTTCTTCGAGACCTCGTCGGACCACGAGCGCCTGGTGGCCCGCCGCAAGGACCCCGAGGACCATCCGATCCCGTCCGGGAACGCGAGCGCCGCGTACGGCCTGCTGCGCCTGGCCGCCCTCACCGGCGAGCACGAGTACGAGAGCCGCGCGGTCGGCGTGCTGCGGCTGCTGCATCCGCTCGCCGCGCGCCATCCCCAGGCTTTCGCCCACCTGCTGCAGGCGCTCGACTTCCACCTCTCCCCCACCCGCGAGGTCGCCCTGGCGGGCGCCGAGACGGGCCCGCTGGAGGCGGTGGTGCGGTCCGCCTTCCGGCCGCACATCGTGGTCGCGGGCGGGGAACCGGACGGCGTGCCGCTACTCGAGGGCCGGGGCGAGGTGGACGGCCGCGCCGCCGCGTACGTGTGCGAGCGCTTCGCCTGCCGGCGCCCGGTGACCGAGCCCGAGGAGCTGGCATCCCTGCTGGGCTGACGGCGGCCGCGCTGATCGCCGCCCTGGCCGCGGCGGGCGATGCCCACGACCTGGCCACGCGCCTGGCCGATGCTGGACCACGGCCCGCGGCGAGCCGCGCCGAGGGACGCGCACACGCCGCGGTCAAGCGGGCGTTCACACGCGCGGGCCTGCGCGTGGTGGTGCAGCGCTTCGCCGTCCCGGGAAGGGGCCGGTCACGCAACGTGATCGGGGTCCACGACACCCCGGCGCGCTGCCTGCGGATCGTGATGGCGCACGCCGACACGACCCCGAACGCGCCCGGGGCCAACGACAATGCCTCCGGGGTCGGCGTGCTGGCCGAGCTGGCGCCGCGCCTGCGCCGGGTCGAACCCGCGTGCGACGTGTGGCTGGTGGCCACCGGCGCGGAGGAGCGGATCTACACGCGCTCGCCCGACCACCTGGGCGCGCTGGCGCTGTCGCGCAAGGTGCGCCGCGACGGCCTGCGCCGCCGGCTGCGCTGGGCCCTGTCGCTCGACGAGGTGGGCCGCGGGCCGGACTTCTGGCTGCGCTCGAGCGCCCGGGGCGTGCGCCGCCGGGTGGAGGGAGAGCTGCTCACCGCCGCCCGCCGCGCCCGGGCACGCGTTCGGTGGGTCCGCGACGAGGGCACCGGCAACTCCGACCACCGCGAGTTTCAGCTGGCGCGGCTGCCCGCCGCCAAGCTCGGCGTGGGCGCGCGCGGCGAGCCCTGCCGCCACAGCCCGTGCGACCGGGCCGGCCGGCTTCAGCCTCGTGCCCTCAAGCGGGTGCGGCTTCTGGTCGAAAGAGCACTCAGGATCCGATGACGAGGCGAACGGCGCTCACGATCGCGGCCATGGCCGCGCTGCCCGCCGCTGCTGTGGCAGCGGACGAGCCTCGCCGAGCGGTCACGCCTCCCTCCCACGCCGGTCCGCGGAACTTCGACGCCCGCGCCGACGACGGCGGCGCTCGCCGCCCCGCCCGCCGGCTGGACGGTCAGCGCCGGCTCAGGCGGGCCCTCGGCCGCGCCGGCACCCTGCGCATCTCACCCGACACCGGCACGCCGTCGCTGGTGGCGCGGCGCGGCGGCTTTCTCACCGGCCGGCGCGGCGGCAGCGCCCGCTCGATCGCGCTCGGCTACCTGCGCGACAACTCGGCGGCGTTCGGCCTCGACGCCGACGACCTTCGCTCGCTGCGCGTGTACCGCTCCTACCGCACCCGGCGCGGGCTGCGCCACGTGGAGCTGCACCAGTACCACCGCGGCGTCCCGGCCTACGACAACGTGATCCGCGCCAACGTCCAGGGCGGCCGGCTCGTGAGCGTCTCCGGCGCGCCGAAGCCCGACCTGGAGGTGCCCTCCACCGAGCCGCGGCTGTCGGCGGTGGACGCCGCCCGGCGGGCGCTCGCTGACGTGGGCGTGCGGCGGCCCGTGACCCAGCTGCGCCAGCGCGGGGCGAGCCGGGCTACCCGCCTGTCCGGCGGCGATCGCGCAAACCTCAGCCTGTTCGCCGGACGCCGACGGCACCCGGTTGGCCTGGAGCCTGTTCCTGCGCACCGGCCCCGGGTCGGCGTACCGCAGCGTGGTGGACGCCCGCACCGGCGCCGTGCTCAAGCGCACCAGCATGGTGGCGCACGCCCAGGTGCGCGCCTTCGACCATCTGCCCACGACCGGCAACGGGGGCGGCACCATGCGCACCGCGTCCACCACCGGGCGCGGATCCCTGGCTCGAGCTCGCCGTACTCGGTGCTGCGCGGCGACAACGCGCACGTCTACTCCGACCAGGACGACGACACCTACTACGTCTGCGGCAGCGAGGACTGCTTCGCCGCAGGCCAAGCTGGATCCCGCCGGTGCGCAGGAGATCGCGCCCGAGCTCGGGCGCTGGGACCACCGCGGCGGAGTGGGACTTCACCCAGGTGTCCGACGCGGCCTCCGGTGCCCACACATGCCCGGCCACTGGCTGCACCTGGAACCAGACGGGGCTCGCGGCCCCCTTCACCGCCGGGAACAACTGGCAGGCCAACCGCTCCCAGTCCGGCACGCAGCTGTTCTGGTTCGTCAACAACTTCCACGACCACCTCCAGGCCGACGACGGGCGTTCAGTTCGACGACTCGTCCGGCAACTTCGAGGAGGTCTCGGACCCGGGCGCCGTCGGAGGCGACGCGGTCCGCGCCCAGGCCGACGACGGCGCGTCGACGCAGTCGGCCAACTTCCCGGACGCGGCCCACCGCAACAACGCCAACATGATCACGCCGCCCGAGCTCGACTCCAACGGCGATCCCGAGCCCTACCGCGCGCCGCAGATGCAGATGTACCTCTTCGGCGGGTCCGCGCACGACGTGAACGGCACCGACGACGCCGAGATCGTCTACCACGAGTACACGCACGGCCTGTCGAACCGCCTGGTCGACCCGGCCGGCACGGGCGGCCTCTTCACCGCGCAGGGCGGGGCGATGGGCGAGGCCTGGAGCGACTGGTACGCCGCCGACTACCTCGATCGAGCAGGGCCTCGACGTGGACGCGCAGGGCGCGGCGGACCTGATCGCGGGCGAGTACGAGAACCTGGCGTTCCGCTACCAGGCGATGGACTGCCCCGTCGGGTCCGAGCGATCCGAACTGCCCCGGCGGCGGGTTCACCTTCGGCGACTTCGGAAACATCGACGGCAGTCCCGAGGTGCACGCCGACGGCGAGATCTGGGCGCAGACGCTGTGGGACCTGCGCCGGGCGCTGATCGCCGCCCACGGGCGCGGCACCGGGATCTTCCGCGCCCGCGCGCTCGTGACCGACGCCATGCGCATCTCGCCCGTGGCGCCGACCTTCCTCGACATGCGCGACGCGATCCTCACCGCGAGCTCGCTCAGCGGATTCGGGGACTGCGCGCGGATCTGGGACGTGTTCGCCGCACCGCGGGATGGGCAGCGGCGCCCAGACCTCCGACCCCGACGACACCTCGTCCCCTCCAGAGCTTCGCCGACCCCGGCGCATCCGCGTGCTCGGCCGGCGGCCCGGGACCGGCCACGGGGTCCACCACCGCGCCGCCCGCCACCGGCGGTCCGGGCTCCACGGCGGCCCGCCCTCCCGCACGGGCGAGCTTCACCGGCTTCCCGAGGCGGATCAGGGTCGACAGGCGCGGCCGCTTCCGGATGCGGTTCCGCGGCCCGGGCGGCGTGCTCGGCGACCTCGTTGCTGCGCAGCGCGCGCAGGGTGCGCGTGAGCGCCCGCCGCCGGGTCGTGACCTTCGCGAAGCGCTCGTTCCGGATGCCGGGCTCTGGACGGGCCTCGATCCTGGTCAAGCTCTCGAAGAAGAACCGGCGGATCCTGCGCCGCAACCGCCGGGTGCGGATGCGGCTGACGGTGGTGCTCTCGAACGCCGCCGGGTCATCGCGGGCGACGCGCACGTTCACGCTCCTGCGCCGCTGACCTTCACACAACTGAGACATCGGCCACGGCCGTCGCATTACCCTGGCGGCCGTGCGCCAACTGGCCCTAGCCGTCTCGCTGGTGATGCTCGTCGCGGCGGCACCCGTCGCCGCGAAGACGATCACCGGCGGCAAGCGCGCCGACCGCCTGCGCGGCACCTCGAAGGCGGACACCATCCGCGGCGGCCGCGGCAACGACCGCATCGCCGGGCGCGGCGGGCGCGACAGGCTCTACGGCCAGCGCGGGCGCGACCGCGTGGACGGCGGCCGCGGCAACGACCGCGTGGACGGCGGCGCCAGCGCCGACCGGCTGAGAGGCGCGTCGGGCCGCGACCGCGTGCGCGGCCGAGGCGGCAACGACCGCCTCTCCGGCGGTGGCTCGGCCGACCGCCTGGCCGCCGACTCGGGTGACGACCTGGCTCGAGGCGGCCCCGGCAACGACCGGATGGCCGGGGGTGCGGGCGGCGACAAGCTGTTCGGCGACACCGGCAACGACGTGCTGTTCGCCGGCCGGCCGACGGGACCCGACGGCAGCGGTGACGACCTCTTCGGAGGCACCGGCAACGACCGGCTCCGCGGCGACACCGGCGTCGACCGCGTGGAGGGCGGCCCCGGCGACGACAACATGACCGGCGGCGCGGACGAGGACGACCTGGTGGGCGGCAGCGGCAACGACCGCATCGATGCCCGCGACGGCGCCGAGGACACGATCGACTGCGGCGCCGGCGAGGACACCGTGCTCGTGGACACCGCCGAGGACGGCGTCGAGGCCTGCGAGAACGTGGTGTTCCCGGCCGGCCTGCCTACGCCCTAGCGCCGCTTGTAGGCGCGCTTCACCGAGTTCGGCTTGGTGAAGATCTGGTGGGTCTTGCCGTCGTAGACCGGGAAGTTGAACCTGTGAGCGAGGCTCTCGAGACCGGCGAGATCGTTCGCGTGGGCCTGCTGGCTGTCGAACACGCCTCCGCCACCGCCGATCGTGCAGGGCTGCGAGGCGATCTGGGGCGGGTCGGGCAGCTTCGGCCGCTCGAAGTCGGGGCGCTTCCACTCGAGGCTGCGGCCGATGTTGCGCGTGTAGCGGTGGCGCCTGTTCAGGAAGCCGAGGCGGAAGCGGTAGCTGATCAGCTTGAGGATCGACTCGTGGCCGTAGGTGCCGTGATCCACCCGGAAGCCCTTGGGCCGCTTCTTCGGGCGCGCGAAGGGGGACACCGTCACGGCCGGGACGCGGAAGCCCATCTGGCCGAAGTCCTTGTCGAGGTCGCGGTTCATCCGGCCGTCGATCACCCGCGGCGGGCGCACGTGGTCGAAGAACCCTCCCCACTCGTCGTAGATGATGAAGAGGGCGCCGCGGCGATAGTTGGGCGAGTTGACGAACGCGTTCACCACGTCGGCCATGAACGCCTGGCCCAGGCGCACGTCGCCGAGCGGATGCTCGTCGGCTGAGACCCCGTCCCCGCCCCCGCCGTCGCGGAACGGTGGGTCGACGATCGAGATGTGCGGCAGCGTGCCCGCGGCGCACTCGGTGTAGTACCGCTCGATCGGGTTCGTCCAGCGCACCCCCCGCTGCCCCCAAACCGCTGAGAAGGGCAGGTCCGAGGCGTAGTAGCGGGCGGACAGGCCGTTGTCGATCGCGCGGTCGAAGATCGTCTCCCACTGGTTGCCGGCGGTGCCGGCCGGCGGGCTGTTGTTGATCTTGCCGCCCGACTGGCCCGACCACTTGTAGTAGCGGTTGGGCCAGGTGGAGGTCAGCAGCGAGGTGAAGTAGCGGTCGTACAGCGTGTACTGCCGTGCGGCCTCGTGGATGAAGCCCAGCTCGCCGCGGTTGTAGTAGCAGAGGGCGAACTCGTCGTTGCCGGAGTCCTTGTCGAGGAACCCGCCCCTCAGCTGCGCTCGGCCCGAGTCCCAGCCGTGACCGGGGTCGGGGTGGCCGCAGCCCTGCCACTGCGCGGTGCCCAGGCTCGAGGCGTGCCGCGTGGGCACCGCCTGGCCCTGGGGGTTGCGGTAGCTCATCCTCTGAGTGGCATCGGCGTTGGGGATCCAGCCGAAGTAGTGGTCGAACGACCGGTTCTCCATCATCAGGATCACGAAGTGGTCGATCGGCAGGTTGCGCGGGCTGGGCAGCCGGGCCCGCCGCGCCTCGGCGTCGGCCGCCTCGCCGAGGATCACCGAGACCGGCAGCGTGGACGCCATTCCGGCCAGCCCGGCCGTGTAGGCGGTGCGCTCGAGGAACTCCTTGCGCGTGAGGTCCGCGTCTCCCACGGCGGGCAATGTAACCCCGATCCACCGTGCCGCGCGAAGGTTCTGTTAACGAGCTTGTCCCCGGGTGTAGTGTCGAAGCGGCGGCGGGCGCCGGTGCGGGAACAGGAGGTTGGTATGACCGAGGACCACATCGCGCTTGCGCGCGCGGACCTCGAAGCCTTCAACGCCGGGGACTGGGACCGGATGAGGGAGTTGACCGCGCCCGACAGCGTCTACGTGGAGCCGGCCACCGGCCGGCGCGTGGAGGGTGTCGACGCGATCCTCGAGCTGAACAAGGAGTGGAAGGCCGCGTTCCCCGACGCACAGGGAACCGTGACCGGCGAGTTCGCCTGCGACGACCGGGTGGTGATGGAGATCACGTGGAGCGGGACGCATGACGGACCGCTCACGGTCCCCGGCGGTGGCACGATCGAGCCCACCGGGCGCCGGATGGAAACCCCGGCGTGCCAGATCACACGGATCGAGAACGGCAAGGTGGCCGAAGCGCACCATTACTTCGACCTGCTCGGGATGATGGAGCAACTCGGCACCATCTCCGCCGACGCCCTGGCCACCCACTGAAGACCCGCTGGGCCGCTACAGAATCGCCATGTAGCGGTCCAGCTCCCACTGGCTGACCTGCACCCGGTAGTCCTCCCACTCCTGGCGCTTGATCTCCACGTAGCGGTTGAAGATGTGCTCGCCGAAGGTGCGCAGCACCAGCTCGGACTCCGAGGTCAGCTCGATCGCCTCGCCGAGCGTCTCCGGTAGCTGCTCGATCCCCAGCCGCTTCCGCTCGTCCGGGCGACAGGTGGTAGAGGTTCTTCTCCATCGGCTCGGGCAGCTCGTAGCCCTTCTCGATCCCCTCCAGCCCCGCCGCCGAGCAGGATCGCGAACGTGAGGTAGGGGTTGCACGCGGGATCGGGGCAGCGCAGCTCCATCCGCGTGGCCTGCTCCTTGCCGGGGTGGTAGAGCGGCACCCGCACCAGCGCCGAGCGGTTTCGCCGCGACCACGCGCAGTACACCGGCGCCTCGAAGCCGGGCACCAGGCGCTTGTAGGAGTTCACCCACTGGGCGAAGACCGAGCAGATCTCGCGCGCGTGCTTGAGCTGGCCGGCGATGAACGCCTTGCCGACGTCGGACAGGTAGTACTGGTCGTCGGCGTCGTAGAACGCGTTCCTGCCGTCCTTGAACAGCGACTGGTGGGTGTGCATCCCCGACCCGTTCTCGCCGAACAGGGGCTTGGGCATGAAGGTCGCGTGCCACCCGTACTTCATGGCGTACTCCTTCACGGTGATGCGGTAGGTCATGCAGTCGTCGGCCATCTTCAGGGCGTCGGCGTAACGCATGTCGATCTCGTGCTGGGACGGGCCGACCTCGTGGTGGGTGTACTCCACGTGGATGCCCAGCTCCTCGAGGGCCAGCACGGTCTCGCGCCGCACGTCCGAGCCGGCGTCGAGCGTGGTCAGGTCGAAGTAGCCGCCCTCGTCGAGGATCTCCGGCTGCCCCGACTCCGGCCGGGCGCTGCGGAAGTAGAAGTACTCCAGCTCGGGACCGACGTTGAAGGTGTCGAATCCCATCGAGTCCGCGCGATCGAGGGCGCGGCGAAGCACGTGCCGCGGGTCGCCCTCGTAGGGCTCGCGGCTGGGAGTGACCACGTCGCAGAACAGCCGGGCCACCCCCTTGTCCTCGCCCGGCCGCCAGGGCAGGGCCGCGTAGGTGGAGGCGTCGGGCATCGCGATCATGTCCGACTCCTCGATCGCGTTGAAGCCCGTGATCGACGAGCCGTCGAAGCCCATTCCTCCCTCGAACGCGTCGTCGAGCTCCGCCGCGTTGATCGAGAAGCTCTTCAGCTGGCCCAGGATGTCGGTGAACCAGAGCCGGATGAAGCGGATTCCCCGCTCGTCCACGAGGGCCTTGACGTCGTCGGCGGTCTTCGGCTGATCGGGCATGGCCGCAGACTAACGGCCGGTTCGCGCTCGGCGCTTGGACTAAAGGTAGGAATGGGCCCAGGACTTCAAGGCCCGTACGGCGGGTTCGAGCGCCTCGCCCTTGGGGGTCAGCGCGTACTCGCTCTTCGCCGCGCTCTCGCCGCAGGAGCGCCGCTGCACGATGCCCTCGGCCTCGAGCTCCTTGAGCCGCTCGGACAGCAGGCGGTCGGAGAGGTCCGGAACCAGATGCTTGACCTCCGAGAAGCGCAGCGGCCCGTCCATCATCACGATCAGGATCGCGCCGGTCCAGCGTTTGCCCACCAACTCGACAGCGTGGTGGTAGAGCGTGCAGCAGGGGGGCCGGTCCTCCCTCGTGGACCCGGCCGCCGTCTGCGTCGCGGCAACCATGACCTTCATCCTAGAAGAGGCATCCGGAAGCGTCCACGCGCCACGGCGATCGGCCCTACGCCGCCCTGGCGAGCCGTGACTCCTCGACCGAGCCGTCCCGCGGCACGTCGCCCGCGCGCGTCACGAGGTTCGCGAACGAGTTCATCGCCACGTGGGAGACGGCCTCGAGGATCTGCTCGTCCTCCCATCCGGCCTCGCGCGCCTCCTCGTGCAGGTGAAGCGGCGGCGGACCGTCGCTCTCGAGCAGCGCCTTGATGTAGCGCAGCAGGATCGCGTCGCGCTCGTCGTGGGAGTCGAACTCCCGCGCGAGGGCCACCTCGTCGATCCCGAGGCCCGCCTCGCGCGCGGTGCGCTGGAGCGTGGCGAGCGCGTACTCGCTGCCCTGGTGCTCGGCCACCGCGAGCGCGATGCGGTGCTGGGTGGCCGGCGGCAGCGTGCCGTGGCGCAGCTCGGAGCGCACGCGCGCGTAGGCGCGCAGGCTCGCCGGCGCACCGGCGAGCACGCCCACGATGTTGGAGAGCTGGCCGCCGCCCGCGAGCGCGCCCTTCAGCACCGGCACGCTGCGCTCGGGCGCAGTGAGCTCGTCGTGTACGTGGAACCGGCTCTCCTTGGTCTTCATGAGTTTCTCTTTCCGAGTGGGCTTACTGATGGTAAGTCTACCTGCGCGAACAGGGACTTACCATCAGTACGCAGCCGGTACCCGAACCGGATGCCCGTTTCCGAGGAGGCCTAGAAGGTCGCGGCGTTGGCGGTGGCGACCGCCATGAAGACCAGGAAGATCCCGAGCACGACGGCCCACAGCGCGATCCTGTCCGGGCGCGCCTGGATCTGCGTGGCCGCCTGCGACCGGCGGCGGCGCGGCGGCACCGGCTGGCCGGTGATCTTCACCGTGCGGCGCCCGTTCTCGGCATAGACCGGAGCCGGGTCCTCGACCAGGCTCAACCGGCGGCTGACCGCCTGGGGCTCCTCTTCGCGCGGCGCGCGTGCTGTGGCGTATGACATCGAATCTCTTTCGTAGGGCCTGCGGGGTTAGCTGACGGGCTCGCGCTGAAAGACTGCGCTACGCGTGGTTCACACGCGATTCGCCCCCGGCCTCTCGGCCAATTGGTTCCCCCGTGCCCTCGCGGGCTTAGGCGTGATCGACGGACGGCACCTTAACAGGTGATCTGGCTGGAAAGCCGGGCTTTTCTCCGAGTTAGCGGGTTCGAAGCCCGGTCTCAGCGGAGTCCGGCGGTGCGCAGGTGCCGCCGCATCAGCACAGCGCTGCGCGCCACCGAGCGACTGGCCACGGCGATGAACCGCACCCGTCCCCGGCGCACCCCGAACAGGCGCGGGCTGCCGCGCCGCGCGCGGTAGATCCCGCGCCCGACCCGGACGCGGTTCGGGTACGCACGGCGGAACCGAGCCGCGCTCGAGCCCACCCGCACGCGCCGGTTGCCGTGCCCGCGCGGCCGTGGTGACCACCAGCTTCGCCCGCGCGCGGCGGGCGCGGCTCGAGAACACCGCCGTGACCCTGCCGCGTGAGCGCCTGACGCAGTAGCGCAGGCTGCGCCGTGTGCGGCGGGGCGGCCGGACCGGCAGGCGCAGCAGCCTGGCCCGGGTGTGGCCGAGGCGGATGCGGCCGATGTTGCGCGGGCCGATCGGCGACCGTCGCGCCAGGCACAGTCCCACGCCGCCGCCGTCGGACCCGGCGGCGGGCAGCGACAGGAAGCTGTCCACGAGACGCACCGTGTTGGTGGCGGGCGGGTTCAGGTCCAGCCGCACGTCCTGCGGGCGGCGCCGGTCGAAGGCGAACGAGCCCGGCAGGTGGGTCGGCAGGTCGGTGGAGGTGACCCTCAGCTGGAGCCGGTGGCCCTTGGCGAGCCGGTATGCGGTGGGCTCGATCTCCACGTCGTAGGCGTAGAACCGGCCGGGCGCGATCGGCCGGGGGTCGGTGTGCGTGTGGTAGGGGCGAACGGCCGTGCTCTGGCGGTGGTCGAGCGCGCGGTGCGACGCGCGCAGCGCACCCTCGGTGACGAGCGTCTCGCTGCCGTCCGGCGCCACGTCGGAGAGCTTGGCGTGCCAATCGGTGTCGCCGGCGGTGGAGGCGGCTACCAGGCGCAGCCCGGTCGGTCCCACCACGTCGAGCGCGCGCTCCAGCGCCGGGGTGCGGAAGGTGATGCCCTGCGGGCCCTCGAGACGCTGGTCGGTCGGCACGAACGGGGTCCCCGCCACCGTGCCGTACTTGTTGAACGCGAGGCTGAACCCCGCCGACGGGTTGGTCACATACGAGCGCGTGTCCGCCCCCAGGCCGAGCCGCCGCGCGCCGCGTACCGGCCGGCGGCCACCGGCTCGGCGTCCACCCAGGCGTTCCTGGCCTGGAGGTAGTAGCGCACGCGCGGCCGGGCGGGGGTCTTGGCGCCGCGCAGGTGCTTGTCGAGGAACTCGAACAACACGGCCTGCAGATCCTCGCGCCCGGGCGGGTCGTTGAACGGGGCGAACGGCGCGCCGCAGCCCTTGTGGCTGCAGGGGTCGATGTACAGGCGCGTCTCAACGCCCCGCCGGCGGGACAGGCGCTGATACATCTCAGGCGCGCCGCGCAGCAGCCCGTCGCGCCAGCCGCCCACGATGAGCGTGGGCACCTGGATCGCCTCCGCGCGGTAGATCGGGGATCGATCGCGGTAGAAGCGATCGTCGTTGGGGCGCTCGAGGTAGTCGAACGCGATCGTTCCCGGCGGCGACTGGCCCAGCTTCGCCCTCAGCGTCTGGTCGAGCAGCAGGGGATCGGTGTTGGCTCCCGCCGCCCCGGGAGCGCCCTGGACGGCGATGTACTGGGCGTCGAAGCTCAGGCTCGGGATTCCGCCGTGGGCGAAGCCCTCGCGATACAGGTCGCTGATCGCGACGGCCGGGGTGATGGCGGCCAGGTGCGGGGGGCGCTGCTCGGCGGCGAGGTACTGGGTGATGCCGAGGTAGGAGCCGCCCGCCATGCCCACCTTCCCGCTGGAGTA
Organism: uncultured Thermoleophilaceae bacterium; assembly: GCA_963761505.1. GTDB lineage: Bacteria > Actinomycetota > Thermoleophilia > Solirubrobacterales > Thermoleophilaceae > JAAYBF01. Next base: position 16,029 of record CAVXGW010000002.1, on the reverse strand, counting down.
CGGACGTGTGCCGAAGTGCTCGACCAGGTTGTAGCCATCGCGCGCCTCGCGCGGGGAGAAGAAGTTGCCCTCCAGGTTGCCGCCGCTGCCACCCGTCCCGCGCACGTCGACCACGGCGCCGACCATCCCGCGCGTGGCCCAGAAGGCCGGCGAAATGCAGCCACACACGCCGTTGCGGCTGTAGGGGGTCATGGCCAGCACAACGGGGAACCGACCCGGCGCGGGCGCCTGGCCGTCCCGCGACGGAAGCGCCACCGTGCCGGCCAGCTTCACGCCGTCGTCCATCGTGATCAGCACCTCCTGCGAGACGCTCTTGAACGTCGGCTCGGGCAGCTTCGGCGGCGCCGCCCCCTCGGCCTGCGCGGGCGCGAGCGCCAGCACGACTGCTCCTACCGCAACGGCCAGCCGCTTGCTCCTCCCCGCCATGGCCCGATTGTGACCGGGACGGTCCCGCGGCGCGCCGGGTGATAGGCCGCGGGACGCGGCCAACCGACATCAGAACGCGGGCAGGATGCCCGCGGACCTAATCCCTGCCGGCCACCTCTGACACGTACTTGGCGACCTCCTGTGCCTCCTCGCCCTCCAGGAGACCGGAGGGCATGCGGTCCTGGCCGGTGCCACCGATGCGGATGGCGTTGAGGATGCGGTCCTCGGTCACCTCGCCGATGCGGTCGAGGTTGGGGCCCGTGACGCCGCGCGCGTTGACGGCGGCGAGGGTGTGGCAGCTCGCGCACTGCTGGCGGAAGAGCATCTTCCCGCGCTCCGCCTCATCGGAGAGCTCCTCCGACTCCAGCGCCCCGGTGCCGCCCTCGGCCTCGCCCTTGTTGGCCAGCACCAGCGCGGGCACCCCCACCCCGAGCACGATGTAGAGGATCGGGATCGTGACCCGGAAGGCCGTGCCGCCCTTGGTCAGGTAGGCCTCGCGCGCCGCGCTGGGCCCGCCCGAGAAGGCGATGAATATCACGGCCACGCCGAGCAGCACGAAAGGGATCAGAAAGGCGATGATCTCCATGCGGCCGGGACTCTATCCAGCGCGCAGGAGGTGGGCGCCCGCGTAGATGTTGAAGCCGCCGTCGCGCACGAAGCCACACAGCAGCAGGTCGCGCTCCTGCGCCAGCTCGACCGCCAGCGACGTCGGCGCGCCCACGGCCACCACGTCCCGCGAGACCCGCCAGCGCGGCCTTCTGCACCAGCTCGAAGCTGACCCGGCCGCTGAGGCATGCGAGCGCGCCCGGGAGTGGGTATCTGCCGGCCAGCAGCATCGCCCCGATCGCCTTGTCCATCGCGTTGTGACGCCCGACGTCCTCCCGCAGGGCCAGCAGCTCGCCCGCCGCCGTGAACAGCGCGGTGGCGTGCAGGCCACCGGTGCGGCCGAAGAAGGCCTGACCCTCGCGTGAGCGCCCCGGCGCCTCGAGCACGAGCTCGGGCTCGATCGAGGCCGCATCCCGCGCGGGCGGGTCGCCGGCGTGGAGCTTCACGTGCTCGAGTGCCGCCTTCCCGCACACCCCGCACGACGAGGTGAGATGGAAGCTGCGCTCCTCGGAGGGGTCGCGCCGGAGCCCGTGCGTGGTGCGCACCTCGACCACGTTCGCCGCCAGGTCCTCGGTCGGCCCGACCGACACCACATCCCCGGGTCCCGCGATCAGCGCCTCGCCAGCAAGGAATCCTGCCGCCAGCTCGTCGTCCTCCCCCGGCGTGCGCATCGTGACCGCGATCGCACTCCCGTCCACGCGGATCTCCAACGGCTCCTCGACCGCGACCTCGTCCTGCTCGCGCCTGCGCGACCCGGCCGCGAAGCGCTCGATCGCCGTGAGCGCGACGTGCGGGTCGATCGTGACCGGCATGGGCTCAGGCTACTCCTGAAATGGGAACGCCCCGCCTGGGGCGGGGCGTTCCGTTAGCCGGTCGATAAGCCGGATCCTGTCGTGGACAGCCATCCATCTATGCGGCCTACCTGGGACTCGGCGGGCAACGTCATCGTCCCTGCTTGGCCTTGCACCTGGTGGGGTTTGCCTGGCCGCCGTGTCACCACGGCGCCGGTGCGCTCTTACCGCACCGTTTCACCCTTGCCGGCGACGCGCTCAGCTGAGGCGCGCCGCTTAGGCGGTTTGTTTCTGTGGCACTTTCCCGCGGGTTTCCCCGGGTCGGTCCCCCGACCACCTCGCCCTTCGGTGTCCGGACTTTCCTCGAACGACGGTTTTCTCTCCGTCGCCGCGGCTGCCTGACCGGCAGGGGCAATGGTACGCCCGTACGGCAGGTTCGCCAAGGCCTGGCTCAGGCCTCAGCGCAGGCCTCGGGCCTCGGGCCGCCTCGGGCCTCAGCGCAACTGTGAGCGGCAGCTTCCGCAGCGCGCTGCGTGGCCGGGGCGACCCGACGGCCATCCGCCCGCCGCATACCGGGCACTCGGCCGCCCCGTCGGCGCGCAGGCCCTCCCAGACGCTGTCGAGGCGTGCCTCGAGCGTGAGCCTGCCGCCGTCGGAGCTGTCGGAGGCGGAACCGCGCTCGCCCTGCCGATCGAGGGCCCCGGTCCAGCAGCGGACGCTCTGCGACCGCCGGGCTCATGGACCTCGCTCCGTGAACTGGCCGCGAAAACCGAGTCCGGCAAGGACGCAGGGAGGTCGTAGTGCTCTGCACACGACCGACCGAGGACACAGCCGGGCGACGGTTTGCAGCGAGCCAGTTCACGAGAGCCTCCTGAGCACTCCGACCACCTTGCCGAGCACCTTCACCTCGGTGCTGCGGATGGGATCCAGCGCGTCGTTCTCCGGCTGGAGCCTCACGTGGTCGGATTCCTTGAAGAAGCGTTTGACGGTGGCGTCGGACTCGCCGACCAGCGCGACGACGATCTCGCCGTTCCTCGCCGTGTCCTGCGAGCGCACCACCACGTGGTCCTTGTCATGGATGCCCGCGTTGACCATCGAGTCGCCCTTGATGGCGAGGACGAACTCCCCGTCGCCCCCGCCGGCGAGCTCGGGCACCTGGACGTACTCGTCGATGTTCTCCTCGGCCAGGACGGGCGAGCCGGCGGCGACCTGCCCGACCACCGGGATCCCGCCCGAGACGACGGCGTCGGCCGCCTTCTTCGCGCGATCCACCATGACCTCTATCGCGCGCGGCTTGCTCGGGTCCCGCTTGAGGAGGCCGATCTTCTCGAGGTTCGCGAGGTGCGCGTGCACCGTCGAGGAGGACGTCAGGCCGATCGCCTTCCCGATGTCGCGAACCGTCGGCGGGTAGCCGTGCTTTGCCGAGTGCTTCTTGATGAAGTCGAAGATCTCCTGCTGGCGCTTGGTGAGGTCGAGATCGGCCATTCGGTACCCCTCTCAGGTCGCTTCTCTTGCGGGTCCTGCGAACATGTGTTCGTAGAGTACCGAGCCTCCGGACGGAACGGAGGAACCGCTCTGCGCCGCTATAGTCCGGCGCCGCTACGCGCCTGTGGCGGAATTGGTAGACGCGCAAGGTTGAGGGCCTTGTCCTGCTTATGCGGGGTGGGTGTTCGAGTCACCCCAGGCGCATGGAGAAGAGCCTGCAAGGGCGGCGAGTGCACTTGGTGGTCGGCTCCTGAGCGAACGCTCGGCGGGCTTGGTGGCAACCCCACTGGCAACAAACGCCGTGCGACGGGCGCCGTTGCGCGCTCTAGGTAACGGCCGGTCTCATCTCCGCGCTGATCAGTGTTCCAGCGCGTCAGTCGCTGACGCGAGCCGGCCACGGAAGTCGTAGTCGAACTCAAGCAGCCCAAGGCGACTGGCCGGAGATGTCTTGGAACCTGACCGCGCCGGGAATCCCACGTGTTGCCCCCCGCCGCCTCAGGCCGAGAGCACCAACTCGAGGTCGCGCTGCTTGAGCTCGCCATGCTCGAAGCTACGCTCCACTTGGTCGGTCCGCCCTCGTGCAGCGGCGGCCGTAGTCGGTGGCTCGCCGATTTGCGGTGAGCGCCTGGTCGTGGAGGAGGTGTGAGTCATTGACTGACGAGACGCCACTCAGTTCCAGTGCGGAGAGCGCGGGAGAGGAAGCCTTTCGGTCGTTCAGTGGGCTCGCCGGCAGCGAGCTGACCATCTCTCACCGGCAGCATTTCCACGGTCCATGGGAGTTGCGTCACCGCGACGAGCTCGTCGGTGTCGTCGACAGGTCGTCGGAGATGGTCCGAGGGGAGGCCGGCTTCTGGCGGGTAGAGGTGGCGCGACGTCTGCTTAGCTGGCGACTCATCTTCAGACCGGTCGAGCCGGGGCCGATCGCGTCCTACTTCCCCCGCCACTTGTTCCCGGGGGGCACGATCGAGCTCTCCGACGAACGCTCGTACAAGCTCCGGCCAGACACGATCTTCGCCCAGGGGTGGACGGTGTCCGACGCGCACGGGACAGAAATCGTCCAGGTGCAGCCCGCCAACGAAGACGGGGAGGCCCCCCACGAGTGGCTCGTAGATCTCGGCTCCCGCGTCGCGGACGAACCGGCGGCCCCGCTTGTTGTGCTGACGACGTGCTACGCAATTCTGGTGGACCAGGCGCAGCGCGCGAGGTCCGTCAGGTGATTGTGAGCAGGGCGGTGTCGGTCGCCGCTTGGCCGCGGACGCGTACCCTCAATCGCAGCCGTGCGGTGTTCTCGCCCGAACGCGCCGGCGCGCAAACCTGGGGCGGCCGCCGCGCAGCTCGAGCGTCCCGCGCGGAGCCCGCGTCGATGTCCCGGTCGTCCGGCCGGGCAGATCTGTCGATCGGGTGGACCACATGGCGCCGTCGGAGCCCGCGGCGATCCGCTCCTGCGAGCAAGCGCCTTGGCGCTCAGGGACCGACATCTCGGTGATCTCGCCGCTGGTCGTGATCCGCCCGATCCCGAACGTGCGCGTGAACCTCGCAGCGGTCGTGTCAAACGATTAGCCGCGCGCCCAGCAACTCTCGAAATGCCCCCTTGGCTTGCTCGTAATCGGCGGCCGCCGACGCCGAATTCAGCCACCTGTACTTGAGGCTCTCTCCACCCTGCAACTCGAGCGTGAGCGTACAGATGCCAAAGCGACGCTTGAGATTGGCCGATGCAATATCCGAAGCCCGGATGAGCCGGTTTCCTTCATCCGCGGCCAGAAGGTCCTCGAGTTGCCTCTCAGATGTACGGGTGAGTCGCTCTTCGTCGCGTTCCAACCCCGACCGTGTCACACCAGTAGCGTCCGTTAAGAGCCGCTCTTCAGCAATAGACCCCCTCAACGACAGCCCCTTCGCGACCACGATCCTGTCGGCGTAGATGAGCAGGTCGTAGTTGACGGTGGTGGCCAAACGCGCCGCTGTGTTCTTCACGGCGAATACAGGCGGTCCGAGTCCTGGAACCGAGCCCACCCGCCCATCATGCCCGCAAAGCGAGACCAATGCGAGCGCGTCGAATGTGCGCATCGGGCATGAGCCTCGCCGAAGTAACCGCCACCCCCAATTGCGCTTTCTCATGCGAGCGAGCGCGTCGCTCGTCGAGGCCCACACTTGCGCTCGGGACGGGAAGAAGCAGCGCCGACGCCTCCAAGCCGGCGACCGCTCCTGCACGCACCTACCACGCCGACGCCGGGACGGCTCGTCATCATGCGAGTCGTTGACTGACGAGAGGCCGCTCAATTCCGATCCGGACAGCGAGGGAGAGGGAGCTTTTCGGTCGGTAGGCGCGCTCGCCGGCAGCGAGCTGGTCTTCTCCTACCGGCGGCATCCGAGCGGTCCGTGGGAGCTGCGTCACCGCGACGAGCTCGTCGGTGTCGTCGACAGGCAGTCGGAGATGGTCCGCGCAGAGGCCGGCTCCTGGCGGGTGGAGGTGGCGCGACGCCTGTTCGGCTGGCGGCTCACCTTCAGCCCGCTCGAGCCGGGGCCGATCGCGTCCTACTTGCCCCGCCACATGCTCCCCGGGGGCTCGATCGCGCTCTCCGACGAACGCTCGTACAGGCTCCGCCCACGCTCCCTCTTCGCTCGGGGGTGGACGGTGTCCGACGCGCAGGGGACGGAGCTCGTGCGGGTGCGGCGCGCGGACGAAGACCGGCAGCGCCCTGGAGAGTGGGTAGTGGATCTCGGCTCCGGCGTCACGGACGAACCGGCGGCCCCGCTCGTCCTGCTAGCGACCTGCTACGCGGTCTTGGTTGACCAGGCTCAGCGCCCGTCGTCCCTTGGGTGACGGCCGTCGGGGCGGGGTGGTGCGAGATCCCGTCAGCGGGGGATCGTTAGTACGGCGGTGTCGGTCGCCGCTTGGCCGCGGACGCGCACCCTCACCCGCAGCCTGTAGCGGCCCGGCCGGCGCGGCAGGCGCAGCCGTGCGGTGTTCTCGCCCGGACGCGCCCGGACGCGCCGGCGCGCGAACCTGCGACGGCCGCGGCGCAGCTCGAGCGTCCCGCGCGCAGCCCGCGTCGATGTGTAGCGGACCCGGACCCGGCGCCCGCGGCGGCCGCGGTAGGGACCTCGGGCGAGTTTGGCGACCAGGATCTGGCTGGCGCTGCCGGGCAGGTCGATCCGCCCGATCTGCCCGCTCTTGCGGCCGCGCCGCGACGGATCGGCTGGATCCGTCTGTTGGGTGAACCAGATCGCGCCGTCGGGGCCCGCGGCGATCCCCGCTTGCACGCTGATGTCGTCCTCCCGCTCAGGGACCGTCAGCTCGGTGATCTCGCCGCTGGTCGTGATCCGCCCGAGCCCGAACGTGCGCGTGTACCAGAGCGCGCCGTCGGGGCCGGCGATGATCGCCTCCGGACCGTCGTCGGGTGTCGGGGTGCGGAAGCCGCGGTACCGGCCGCTGGTCGTGACCCGCCCGACCCTGCTGGTGTCGAAATCGGCCAGCCACAGCGCACCGTCGGGCCCGGCTGCGATGTCGACCGCCCCTCTGCCTTTCGGAAGGCGGAACAGCCGGATCTTCCCGGCGGTCGTGATCCGCCCGATCTTGTTGTCGTCGAGGTCGGTAAACCACAGCGCGCCGTCGGGTCCAGCCACGATCTGATCCGCGAAGAAGGTGCGCGATATCCGGAAGGCGCTGAGCTGTCCGTCGGTCGTGATCCGCCCGATTCGCTGTTCTGAGCCGAACCACATCGCGGCGTCCGGTCCCGCCGCGATCCCGTGCCCGAACCTGCCGCGCGGGAGCGGGAACTCCGAGATCGCCCCAGTGGCCGTGATCCGGCCGATCCGGCGCGGGACGCCCGAGTACCAAACGGCGCCATCCGGCCCGGCCGCGAGAACGTCCGGCTCGCTGCCGCGCGGAAGGCCAAACTGGCTCACCGCGCCGGCGGTCGTGACACGCCCCATCCGGCTCGCGCTGGACTGCGTGAACCACAGCGCGCCGTCGGGCCCGGCCACGATCGCCTCCGGCCTGCTCGCCGATCCCGGCAACGCAAGGATCGTCACCAGGGCCGCCGAGGCCGGTGCCGCCGCCGCCACCATCGCGAAGGCGAGCCCGAGGTCAAGCGCCAGGAAGAGCTTACGCGGTGTCATGCTCCGCTTTCCGGCGCGGGTTGACCGACTTCGATGCACTCTTCGAGGTCGAGCTTGCGGGCCAGCGACGCTTGCTCTTCCACAAGCGGCGCGAACTTGCGAAGCTCCTTCTGCAACGTGAGCTGGGGAGCGGCGGAGCTCTTGATTCGCGGGATCGCTCGCTCAAGAACGGATAGCCCCTTCACGTCGAGCCGGTCCGCTCGCTCATGCAGGTGTTTGATCTGCTCAGGCGGGGGTTCAAGCGCCTGCTCCTCCTCCTGCTCCAGTCGGCGACTCAGGCGAACCACTTGCTCCAAGTAGCCGGCAAGCTGCTCCACCGACTTCGGTTCGGGGATCTGCCTGACATCCTGGGCTGCGCGGGCGCACAGGGCCTTGGCTCGCCGCCGGTATTCGGCCACCGTCAACGGCTTGCCATCGGTTCGGACGTCGGCCTTGGTCGCCCCCGCTCGTTGGTCCTCGCCCCCGCAGCCGATGATCAACGTCGGCGAGAGCCCCCACGCCAGGGCGACCAGACGGACGGTCCGCCGCGCGGTCACGGCAGCGGCTGCCAGTCGGGGAATCGGTCCGAGACGCGGTTGCGGGTAACACGGAACACGTCGGTGCCGTCGGGCGCCATCGTGTACAGCTCGAATCCGCGACCGAGCCGTCGTCGGGAGAGCGCGCGGTTGTCGCGGTCGCTGGTGAACGCGATCCGCCGCCCGTCCGGGGACCAGACCGGGTTGGTGTCGAACACCGCCGAGCGGGTCAGGCGCCGCTTGCCCGAGCCGTCGGCGTTCATCACCGCGATGTCGGACTGCCGGCGATCGAAAGAGCGCGTCGTCTCATAGACGATCGTGCGGCCGTCGGGCGACCAGTTCGGGTTGAGCTCATCGCCGCCGCCGGGCCGGGTCAGACGGCGCCGCCCGCGACCGTTCGCTCCGATGACCGCGATTCGGATGTCGGGCCGGCCCGCCCTCGCAAGCGTGATCGAGTACGCGATGCGGCGGCTGTCCGGCGACCATGTCGGATCGAACCCCTGCGTGCGCGTCAGTCGCCGCTTGCGCGAGCCGTCGGCGTTCATCACGTACAGCTGCATCGGGGGGTCGGGGTCGCTTTCCGACCTCGGCGGAGCCCCGTCCTTGTCCGTCGCGTACGCGATTCGCGTGCCGTCCGGCGACCACGACGGAGTGAGGCTGAAAGCGCCGTGACGGGTCAGCCGGCGCACGCCGCTGCCGTCAGCGTTCGCGACGTAGATCTCGAATGGACCGCGCGAGCGAACCTCGCGCGTGAAGACCATCCGCGCTCCATCCGGGGACCATTCCGCTGTTGACTCCGGCCGCGCGGTGCGGAAAATCTGTGAGAGCCCGGACCCATCCGGCGCCACCGAGAACAGGTCCGACCCCAAACGCCCGACCGGGCGCTCGAAGATCAACCGACCGTTGCTACCCGGAGCAGTCCCGGCCGCGGGAGTCGTGCCCAGCGTGGCGAGCACCAGACCCAACGAGACAGCCAGGATGGACCGATGCAGGGTAGGCCTTCCTCATTTGTGGGACCGGACGGGAGCAGTCTCTCAGTGAGCGAAGCATCCGGTCAAGAGGACTCGCGATGGGCGGTCTGGACATAGGAGGGTTGCGCGAAACGACGAGGGACACTCGCTGGGTCGGCCAGGCCTAGGACGCCTTGCGCTGCGCCGGTTCGGCCATCGGCCGGGCGGTCTTCTCCAACCTGAGGCGCCTCCCAAGGTTGAGGGCCTTGTCCTGCTTATGCGGGGTGGGTGTTCGAGTCACCCCAGGCGCATTTCAGCCTGCTTCCGAAGCTATGCATTGCGGGAGGCCGCGAGGTCCACGAGCTTGGGCTCGGAAACGGTCGACGGAGCGACGATCACGCAGGTGTGGCCTCGCTCGATCCAGGTCACAGTGGTGTGACCATCGGTTCGAACGATGTTGTAAGCCTTGCCGTCGCGGGTGAGCCGGCGACCCGGCGCGGGGTCGTCGAGGGGGGCGCCGTGCACGACGGCGTAGCCGAGTCGCGCGCCCTTGGGGTTTCGGTAGAAGACGGTGGTGACGGTGCGGCCGGAGAGCTGGTCCTCACGCTGGCCGGTGGCCTTCCAGCCGAACTTCTTCGTCCAGTCGGGGAAGCTGTGTGCGCCGACCTTGACGTCGACCACGGGGGGTGTGCCGCCGATCTGGGCCGGGGCGGGGTCGGTGGGGTCGAGCCGAGCGGCGGACTGGACCTTGGCCTGCGACGGCTCGGTCGGGTTTTCGGTGCCGGAATGGAGTGCAATCGCGACCGCGGCGAGCGCGGCGGTCGCGCCCGCAGCTGCGGCCAGCCGCTGTGAGTGGCGGCGCCAAAACGGCACGCGGGCTGCCCTGGCGGCGCGTTCGCGCTCGCGCTCGACCGCCTCACGCAGCGATTGCGGAGCGTCGACCTTGGCGACCGCGGCGCTGATCAGCGCCTGGCCTCTACGCGCGAGCGCGAGCTCTTCGTCGTTGAGCGGAGTGTCGTCTTCGTCGTGCATCGCTCAGCCTCTACTTGTCCTGACGCCCGGAGAGGGAGATTCCATCCCGCGCGCGACCTGCGCCCGCGCGCGGAACAGCCTCGAGGTGATCGTGGCTTCTTTGGTATCGAGCAGCTCAGCTGCCTCCGCGTAGCTGAGCCCGGCGACGTCGACGGCCACCAGTGCGTCGCGGAACGATTCGGACAGGCCCGCGATCTCCGCAAACACCTCCCGTGCCTCGGCGGCCTCCGCGGGCCTGCTCGCCGCGCTCGGGTCGACAGGCTCGAACTCGTCCGGGAGCGCCTCCGGCGCGAGCCGTCGTGCGGCCGCGCGGCGCGAGCTGAAGAAGGTGTTGCGCAACACCTTCAGCAGGTAGCCGAAATCGCCCTCATTGCGGATCCGGCGCGGCTTCGCCAGCACCTTCGCAAACGTCTCCTGCACCAGGTCTTCCGCATCCACGCGCGATCCCGACAGCGCCCAGGCAGCTCGGAAAAGGCGATCGAGATGGTCGCCGAGCGTGCTGGGGTCGAGCAGGTGGTCGGACGCCACCGAGAGAGAGCGTAGACGCCGGTCAGGAGCCCGGCCGGGGTGTGCGAGGCGGACTGCGGGTGCGCTGGCGCTCACTGGAGATCAAGACGCCGGCGCCCGCCGATCCTTCCCGAAAAGCCGCCGGAAGGATCGGGGCATTGCGCGCGTCCTCCACCCCAGCACCCAAGAGCCGCCGCACCGGCGACTCGTTCCAAATCCGGAGGTATCCAGAAATGACTTCGTTTCGCAGAAAAGCAATGCTGGCCGCCGCGCTCGCGTCGATCGGCGCGGTGGCAATACCGGGGGTCGCCGGCGCGACGGTCACGCCGGTCAAGGCCGGCAACACCCTCACGGTCACCAGCAACGCGGACAGCGACACGATCACGCTTGCCGTCGCGGGAGGCGTCATCACGGTCAACGGCGCGGCCACGACGCTGACCGCAAACGACGACGCCGAGATCGTCGTGAACGCCGGCGACGGTGTGGACACCGTCGACGCAACTGCTCTGGCGGCCGCGAACTACAAGTCGCTCACCATCAACGGTGGGCCGGGCGACGACCTGCTCACCGGCGGAATCGACGATGATCTCGTGAACGGCGACGAGGGCAACGACCGCGTGATCGGCTTCAGGGGCACCGACCAGCTCGACGGCGGCACCGGAGACGACGTGCTCGTCTGGAACAAGGGCGACGGCACGGACGTCGACGACGGCGGCGAAGGGGCCGACGAGGTCGAGGTGAACGGGGACGTGACCCTGAACGACGCGTTCACGGCCAGGCCCGATGCACTGGCGCCAGGTCGCGTGCAGTTCAACCGCACGAACCTGGTGGCGTTCGGGATCAACCTCAGCGCCGAGCGGCTCACGGTGAACGGGCAGGGCGGCGAAGACACGTTCGCTCCCGACCCGGCGGCCCTCACGGGCCTGGCGGGTCTCACCACGATCACCGTCAACGGCGGCAGCGGTGCCGACCGGTTGACCGGTGGAGACGGTGGCGACCTGATCAACGGCGGCACCGGCCCCGACGAGCTGACCGGCGGTGCCGGCGGCGACCTCGTCAGGGGCGGTGACGACGCGGACGAGCTCAGCGGCGACGGCGGCGACGACCGGTTGATCGGCGATCGCGGCGCGGACGCCGCACGCGCCGGCGAGGGCGACGACGTGATGGTCTGGAACAACGGCGACGGCACCGACTTCAACCAAGGCGATGCCGGCTTCGACCGTGTCGAGGTGAACGGTTCCCCTACTGCGGGCGACGTGTTCAAGCTCTCTCTGAACCCGAACGCCGCCCTGTCCGCTGGTCAGCCCGAGGTGCGCTTCGAACGGACGAACCTCGTGCCGTTCGCGGTCAACATCCACAAGGCGACGACCGAGGCGATCGCCGTCAACGGCGGTGGCGGCAATGACGTCTTCAGCGTGTCGCCCGGTCTTCCTGACCTGCTCGTGGCTGCCAACGGCGATGCCGGCAACGACGCGCTCGTCGGCAGCGAGGAGGCCGACAGCTTCTTCGGCGGCTCGGGGAACGACATCCTCAACCCCGGCCGCGGAAGCGACCTGGCCGACGGCGAGGTGGGCGACGACCAGCTGTTCGCCCGCGACAAAGCCGGTGACCTCGTTCGCGGCGGGACGGGCACCGACAGCGCCCAGACGGACGCGGTCACGGTCGATGCCTCCAGCGGCGTCGAGAAGCTCGACGCGACGCCGCTGCCCGCGCCACCCGCTCCGCCCGCGGCCGGGGACAGGACCGCGCTGCTGCCGAAGCTCGGCAAGGCCAAGGTCGTACGCAGTCGCGGGAAGCTGGTCGCGCGTGTGCCGGTCTCGTGTCCGGCCGCTGAGGCCGGCGGATGCCGGACGACGCTGACGCTGCAGACGGCGAAGGCCGTGAAGCTCGGCAGGGTCCGCGCATCGGTCGTGCTCGGGTCAAAGACCGTGCGCCTCCGGGGCGGACAGCGGACGACGGTGTCGATCCGTCTCGCCCGCGGAGCCAGCCGTCTCGCAAAGCGCGGCAAGCTCGCGGCACGGGCTCGCATCGCCACCGCGGACGCGGCCGGCAACCACGCCACGAAGTCGGTGGCCGTGGCACTGCGCATTCCGCGCCGCTGAACGACTCCACACCCATGGGGGTCCCGCCATCCGGCGGGACCCCCACCCAGAATGATCGGGAGCATGCGTCGCGAGAGCATCGCCTTCCACGATCTCCAGCAGGGCGGCCGAACCCGTGACCTTCCCTACTTCCGCGAGCTGGCCCAAAGGGCCGGCTCGGCCCTCGAGCTGGGCGCCGGCACCGGCAGGGTCGCGCTCGAGCTGGCCGCGCTGACGGACCTCTGGGCCAACGAACTCGACGAGCAATTGATCGAGGAGCTGGTCCGGCGGGCTGAGGCTCGCGGGCTATCGGTCACACCCGTCTTGGGCGATGCGACCGAGCTCGACCTCGGCCGGCACTTCGACCTGATCATCGCCTCCGTCGGCCTGGCGCAGATCGTCGGCGGCCAGAGCGCCCGGCGAGCGCTCCTGCGCGTCGATCGCAGCGCCACCTGGCACGCGACCGGCGTGGCCGTAGTCGCCCTCACCGACGTCGACGAGGTGCTGCGCGAGTGTGCAACGCCCGCGCCCCGACAGCGCCTACGCGCTCGCGGGCGAACGTTCGTCTGCCGGCAGCTGGCCGCGACCGAGACCGAGGAGGGCGCGAGGGTCATCTGGGAGCGCGCCGTGTCTCGGCGCATGGCGGGACGCTCGACCGGTCGCCGCGTCGAACCCGCGGTGCTGACCTACCACCGCGTCAATGCCGACGACCTCTCGCGCCGATGCACGGCGCCTGCGGGCTGCACGTGCCGCACGTTCATCACGACCCCGGCGACGCGACGACCCTGGGCTCGACGTACTGCGTGCTGCACCGTGCCTGCGCGGAATCGTAAAAGTTGGGTTACCCTGGGCAATCATGCGCACTCCGGATAGGAGCACGCGCTGCGAGTTGGGGGCTCGCGGCAACAAGCGCAGGCAGCTGATAACTCACGGAGGAGCCGACTCAGGTGCGCGAAGAGGCAAGGGAGCCGCAACCAATCGATAAAGCGACGCCGTCGCCGGTGTGGGCGAGGAAAGGTAGCGCTGAGGGCCCTGGAGCCCGCAGCCCTGCCGCCGCAAGCGCGACATCCGGGTTTCGGTGGTCGTCCCCGCCAAGAACGAGGCGGAGAACATCGGCTGGGTGCTCGAGCGCCTGCCCGATGCCGTCGACGAGGTCGTGCTCGTGGACGGCAGCTCCGACGACCGGACCATCGAGGCAGCCCTGAGCGTGCGCCCCGACACGAGGGTCGTTCGCGAGCAGCGGCCCGGCAAGGGCGTAGCCCTGCGCATGGGCTTCCAGGCCGCCCGTGGCGACTTCATCGTCATGATCGACGCGGACGGCAGCATGGACCCGAGCGAGATCGACGAGTTCCTGTCGCGCCTGCACGAACGCCGGCTGGCCCCCGAGACGCTGCCGGCCCGGGCGCGCTACCCGATCGTCAAGGGGTCGCGCTTCATGCCCGGAGGCGGCACCGACGACATGAGCCTGCTCCGCCGCATCGGAAACGCTGGCCCTGCTGCGTCTCGTCAACCTCCTCTACGGCGCGAGCCTCACCGACCTGTGTTACGGGCTGTTCGCCTTCCGGCGCGATGCCCTGGACGAGCTCGACCTCGGCCTCGGACGGCTTCGAGATCGAGACCGAGATCGTCGCGCGTGCGCTGCGAGAGGGGCTCCTGATCGGCGAGGTCGCGAGCTTCGAGGCACCGCGCCGCTCGGGCCAGTCGAACCTCAACACGTGGCGTGACGGGCAGCGGGTGCTGCGGACGCTGCTCATGCACCGGTGGATGAGGCGTGAGGGACGCGAGCTCGTGCGGGAAACGGGCTGACCGACTTGGCGGCCATGTCCCCTAGTCAGGGGCCTGGCGAGGGCGGGCTCACGGTGTCGGTGGTGATCTGTGCACACACCATCGACCGCTGGGCCGACCTCCGGGGCGCGTGCGCGTCGGCGCTCGGCCAGACCCTCCCCCCGCTCGAGCTGATCGTGGTCGTGGACCACGAGACGCAGCTGTACGAGCGGGTCCGTCGCGAGCTGCCCGGCGTCCGCGCAGTGCAGAACAGCGGACCGCGTGGGCTCTCCGGCGCGCGCAACTCCGGTGTGAAGCGAGCACGCGGGCAGGTGGTCGCGTTCCTGGACGACGATGCCATGGCCGCGCCCGACTGGCTCGAGCGCACCGTGCCGGCCTACGCCGACCCGGCGGTGGTGGGCACCGGTGGTGCGGTGTGGCCCCGCTGGCCAGCGGACCGGCCGCGCTGGCTGGCGCCCGAGTTCGACTGGGTGGTGGGCTGCAGCTATGTCGGGCTGCCCGAGGAGCCCGCGACCATCCGCAACCCGATCGGCGCCAACATGTCGTTCCGGCGCGACGTCGTGATAGCCGACGGGGGCTTTCGGACGGGGATCGGGCGCGTGGGCGCCAACGGCGTGGGGTGCGAGGAGACCGAGCTGTCCATCCGCATCTGTCAGCAGCGCCCCGGCACCCGCATCGTGCATCTGCCCGACGCCGAGGTGCGCCACCGCGTGACGGCCGCGCGCACGCGGCCGCGCTACTTCGCCTCGCGGTGCTGGGCGGAGGGCCGCTCGAAGGCCCTGGTGGCCAGTGCCGTCGGCACGGCCGAAGGACTGGCCTCTGAGCGCGCGCACGTCACACGCCTGCTCACCCGTGGACTCGCGCGGGAGCTGTTCTCTGGCGCCGATGGCCGGCTCGCCGGCCTGGCGCGGGCGGCATCTATCGTGGCCGGCCTGGCGATGACGGCCGCCGGTTACGCCTGGGGACGGGTCTCAGCTCGCGCGCAGCGGCCTGGCCATCACGGAGTGGTGCAGGGCGATGATCCGCCCGGCACGGCGGCGGGCGCCCCAGCGGGTGAACGCCGTGATGGTGACAAGGGGCTGCAGGCCGTCCCCGGTGGGATCCCGGAAGAGCACGACGGCCCGGACGCGCAGGGGACCGCGGGTGAGCTCGACGGCGTAGGCGTCCCGCTCGTCGCCGGTCACACGCAGACGGGAAGGGGCAGGAGGAGCATCTCGGCAGAGGGTACTCCCGGCGCGGCCGGATCAAACACCAGATGGCCGTAGGCACCAGCCGGCACGTGGATGCCGCGCAGGCCGCACCCGGCCATCCGCGGCGAATAAGCGTGGTCGTGGCCACGTGCCGCCGCCCGCGCGAGCTGGCGGAGTGCCTGGGCTCGCTGCTGGCACAGACCCATCCCGCCGAGCGGATCGTCGTGGTCGACGACGCGCCCGGCGATGGGGCCACCCCGCTGGTGGTCTCGCAGCTCGGCGTGCCGGAGCGAGTCGTCTATGTGGAGAGCCAGCGGGCCGGCCTGGCGGCGGCGCACAACCGCGGCCTGCAGGAGATCGACACTCCCCTGGTCGCGATCACCGACGACGACGTGCTGGCCGACCCGCGCTGGCTGGAACGGGTGGTGGATGCGTTCGCCGCCACCGATGGAGTGGGCTGCGTGACCGGGAACATCGAGCCGGAATCGATCGAGACCACCGCGCAGCGGTGGCTCGACGCCTACGCCGGGTTCGGAAAGGGG
>CAVXGW010000001.1:0-53580 GCA_963761505.1 uncultured Thermoleophilaceae bacterium | reverse complement strand
AAAGGTGACTGACCGCTGTCGGCACGTCCGGGGCGGAAGGTCATTCAGAAACGTCGCCATGAGCGACGAATGTGAATGGAGATGGATCCGCGACCTGGCGCCGGCGCACGCCCGACGCCGAAAAGGTCAGTCCTCGGCGAGGGCTGAGCTGGGCAGGCTCAGGCGGGTGCCTGCCAAGGAAGCAGGGAGCCCGTAGTGCTCCGCACAGGGCGACCGATGACGCAGGCAGGCGCCGGCTGAGACGCCCAGGTCAGTCCTCGAAAAAGGCGTATCCGTACTCGCCGCGCTTGTACGCGAGCTTCGCGATCGCCGTCATCCGCTCGTCGTCGTTGCTCTCGATCTGGTCGAGCTGGGCGTTCACGCGCTGCGCCGCGCGGGTGCAGAACGTCCTCGCGATGAAGTTCTCCTGGCCCGAGGGCTCCACGCCGTGATCCTCGAAGATCGACGTGACCCGTGAGAGCACGCAGATCTGCGCGTAGATGTCGGACACGGCGTCGGCCACGCGCTTCTGCTGGAACTGGCGCTCCACGATGCCGCCCTTGTGCTCGCGCAGCAGCGACTCGGTGGTGCGCCGCCAGGCGCTTGACCTGGTCGGTCAGCGGCTCGGCGAGCTCGGACAGCTCCTTGTGCGCCAGGGTCACGCGCTCGGGCCGCACCTCGCGCTGGACACGTCCGACCACGTAGTCGGCCAGCACTCCGATCGAGCCGATCGGGTCGCTCAGCTCGAGCTCGCCCATCTCGCTCAGGCGCTCACCCACCGGCTTCATCGCCGAGAGCGCGATGAACGCGCGCATCACGTCGTTGGCGCCCTCGAAGATGGGGAAGATGCGGGTGTCGCGCAACGCCTTCTCGTAGGGCTCGTCGCGCATGTAGCCGGCCCCGCCCTTGAGCTGCAGCGCGCGGTTGGTCTGGTACCAGAGGAACTCGGTGCCCGAGACCTTCACGATCGCCGACTCCAGCGAGTAGTCGGGCACGCCGTTGTCGACCAGGCCGCAGGTGAGATAGGCCATCGACTCGAGCCCGAACAGGTAGGAGACCATCCAGCCGATCTTGTCCTGGACCAGCTCGAAGTCCGCGAGCGGGCGCCCGAACTGCTTGCGCTCCTTCACGTGGTCGATGATCCGGTCGAGCAGGATCTTCGACCCGCCAACCGCCCCCGTGCCCAGGCTCATCCGCCCGTTGTTGAGGATGTGCATGGCGATCTTGAAGCCGTCGCCGGGCTCGCCGAGCACGTTCTCGGGCGGCACGCGCACGTCGTTGAAGAACAGCTCGCGCAGGTCGTTGCCGCGCAGGCCCATGGTGTCGAAGCGCTTGCCGACCTCGAAGCCGTCCATCTCCTTCTCGACGATGAACGCGGTGTGGCGGCGCTCGCCGTCGATCTCGGTGGCGGCGAACGTGACGAACACCGAGCCCTTGTCGCCGTTGCCGATGTAGTGCTTGTGGCCGTTCAGGCGCCACGCGCCGTCCGCCTCGCGCTCGGCGCGTGAGTGCATGCCGTGGACGTCGGAGCCGGCCTCCGGCTCCGTGAGGGCGAAGCCGGCCAGCTTCTCGCCGGAGCACAGCTCGGGCAGGAAGCGCGACTTCTGCTCGTCGCTGCCGAACAGCACGATCCCCTTCATGCCGATCGACTGGTGCACGCCCATGATCACCGACAGCGTCCCGTCGATCTGGGCGAACACCTCGGACACGCGGCAGTAGCCCATCTGGGACAGCCCCTGGCCGCCGTACTCCTGCGGCACGTACAGGCCCATCAGGCCGCGCTGCCCGAGCTCGGCGATGTTGTCGTCGCCGATCCAGCGGTCGTCCTCGGTCTTGCGCACGTCGTAGCCCTCGGCCCACTCGCGCAGCGACGCCACCAGGCCGCGGATCCGCTCCTGCTCGGACTCGTGGGGCTTGGGGAACGGGAAGACCAGCTCCTCGTGGATCTCGCCGAGGAAGAGCGACTTCGCGAACGACGAGACCCCCTCGACCGGCGCAGTGTCCTGCCGGGTTGTGGCCGCTTCCATCAGCCCTATCGACTTCGTCGACCGAGCGCGGGCCCGGGCCGGTGTAGAGGGCCGTCGGGCGGATCAGCCGGCCCTCGCGCTTCTGCTCGAGGATGTGCGCGGCCCAGCCGCCGACCCGCGCGCATGAGAAGAGCGGCGTGAAGAGCTCCGGCGGCACGTCCGCATAGTCGAGCACCACGGCCGACCAGAACTCAACGTTGGTGGCCAGCACGCGGTCGGGATAGCGCTCCTTCAGCTCGGCGAGTGCCGCTTCCTCCAGCGCCTCGGCCACCTCCACGCGCGGGGCGCCGATCTCCTTCGCGGTGCGGCGCAGCACGCGGGCGCGCGGGTCCTCGGCGCGGTACACGCGATGGCCAAAGCCCATCAGGCGCTCCTTGCGGTCCATGGCGTCCTTGACCCACTTCACGGCGTCGCCGCTCTCGGCCACCTCGTCGAGCATCGTGAGCACGCGGCTGGGCGCGCCGCCGTGCAGCGGGCCGGAGAGAGCGCCGACAGCGCCCGACAGGGCCGCGGCGACGTCGGCGCCCGTGGAGGTGATCACGCGCGCCGTGAAGGTGGATGCGTTCATGCCGTGCTCGGCGGCGGAGATCCAGTAGGCGTCGATCGCCTTCACGTGGTCGGGGTCCGCCTCGCCGCGCCACCGGATCAGGAAGCGCTCAGGAATCGACTGGGCCTTGTCCACCTCGGACTGCGGCACCGGCGGCTGGCCGATCCCACGGGCCGACTGGGCGACGAAGGAGAGCGCCATCACCGACACCCGCGCCAGGTCGTCGCGGCACGTCTGGTCGTCGATGTCGATCACCTCCTGCAGCCCCCACTCAGGGCCGAGGGTGGCCAGCGCGGCCTGCAGGTCCACGCGCGGGTGGCCGGTGCGCACGTTCAGCGGATGCGGGATCGCGGGCGGAAGCCCGGGCTCGAAGCTGCCGTCCACCAGCAGGCCCCACACCTGCTCGAACGGCACCTGCCCGACGAGATCCTCGATGTCCACCCCGCGGTAGCGGAGCGCGCCGCCCTCCTTGTCGGGCTCGGCGATCTCGGTCGCGAAAGCGACTACGCCCTCGAGACCGGACTGGACCTCAGCAACCTCGGGCATGCCGCCTCCTTCTGCGCGCGTGGACGAAGTCGGGAGAATAGTCGTGTGGCATACGTGTGGAGAGCGGGGCCCCACGAGGCCGCTGCGGTGGCCGGGCTGCTGATCGAGTTCCGCGACTGGTGGGGTTACCCCGGGCCACCCGACGAAACCTTCCACCGCAACGTGGCGCGGCTGATCGCCGACCCGCTCACCGATTTCCTGCTTGCCGCGGAGGCGGACGGCGCCGAGCCCGTGGGCGTGGTGCAGCTTCGCTACCGCCTGGGCGTATGGCGCGACGGCGACGATGCCTGGCTGGAGGACGTGTACGTGCGCGAGGCGGCACAGGGCGCAGGCCTGGGCCGCGCACTCACGGAGGCAGCGGTCGAGCGGGCGCGAGAGCGCGGTGCGAAGCGGATCCAGCTCGACGTGGAGGAGGAGAACGCCGCGGCGCGGGCGGTCTACGAGAAGGCGGGGTTCGGCGTCAAGCGCGAGCGGACGCTGTTCCTACAGCGCGACCTCTGAGGGCTCGGGCATGCCCAGCTCGCGGTAGGCACTCCTCGCCGCGTCCATCAGCTCGGCCGCGCGCTCGCGGTCCGCAGGATCTCCGCGTGCGGCCAGCATGCGCGCGTACGCCTCCTGGCTGTGCGCGACCTGCGGCCGGGCGCCGACACGGCCGTTGACTTCGATGGCGAGCTCGAGGTGAGCCTCGGCCTCGTCCCAGCGCTCGAGAAGAGCTGCCAGCCGACCGAGGTTGCGCGCAACGCATCCCGTGCTGATCTCCGGGTAGCTGACCGCCACTCGGTCGGCGTACGGGCGCATGCGCTCGTAGATCTCCTCGGCGCGCGGGCGATCCTCCAGAAGAAGCACAGCCTCGGCGAGCAGCCCCATCCCGATGTTCCACTCCTCGTCGAAGGGGAGGGCTGCGAACCCGTCCGGGGCGAGCGCGTCCAGGGTCTCCTTCGCCTCGTCGCGGTGCCCGAGCTCGGCCATCGTCTGCGCGAAGACGCAGCGCCAGAGCGGGTAGGTCGGGTAGTCCAAGAGCGACTGCCTGACCAGGTCCTCGACCTCGGCGATCCTGCCCTGCTCGCGCCGCAGCAGGTACAGCTGGAGCCGGTGGCCCACGGTTGCGCTCCAGCTCTGGGCGCCCATCCCCAGCACGCGCGCCTTCTCGATCAGACGCTCGGCCTCGGCGAAGTTCCCCTCGAGAAGCGAGATCAGCGCGTCATACGCCACCGCGAACCACAGCTGGGACGGCTGGCGCAGCTCGTTGGCGATCCTCGCCATCTCCCTTAGATCGGCCTTCGCGCCGCGAACGTCGCCGAGCTCGAGCTGGCCGGTGAGGCGATTCTCGTACCCCTCCGCCGCCCGTTCAGGCTCTCCTGCCCCGTTCGCCACTGCGATCAGCTCCGTGGCGAGCTCGACCTGCGTGGGGACGAACTCGGGCGAGTGGTTGGCCGGGATGTAGCCCGCGATCGCGTAGGCGAGCGTGCCGGGGTCGGCAAGGCGGCGGGCCATCGCGAGCGCCTGCTCGCTGAGCAACCGCTTTCGCTCCGACGGGAAGGTGGTGTCGCGCAGGGGGCCGCCGCTCAGCCTGGCAAGCAGCCTCACCCGCAGGGGGCTGTCGTCCTCAGGTAGAGCGGCGAGCGCCCGCTCGAGCAGGGGCACGTGCACGGGGTCGCCCCGCGAGACCTCCCAGATGATCCGGCCCCCATAGCTCATCGCCGCCTCGCCCAGTCGCTCCGGCAGACCGAGGCTCTCGGCCAGGTCGGCCGCCCGGACAAATGACTCGCGAGCCGCCTTGGTGGTGCCGGCCCTCCCCTGCGCATCGCCAAGGGCCAGCAACAGTTCGCAGCCCGCCGCGTCCTCGACGGCCAGCGTCAGCGCCATCTCGTAGTGGCGCACCGCCTCCTCATAGGCCAGCTGGGAGGCCGCGCGATCCCCCGCCCGGCGGGCGTAGCCGATCGCACGCTCGTCACCCCGGGCGGGAGCGGCCGCGAAGAGGTGGTGCGCCAGCTCGGCGAGGTGGGGTTCGAGATCTGAGGCATACACGGCCTCCAGCGCGGCCGCCGCGTCCCGGTGACGCCTGAGGCGTTCGGACGGCGAGAGGTCGTCGTAGAGCGTGTCTCTGATCAACGCGTGCCCGAAACGCAGGCGGGAGGACGATCCGGGGACCTCCCCCACCACCCGCTCGTCTATGGCCTCGTCGAGAACCTCGAGCACCCCATCGCGCCGCAGGCCGGCGAGGCCGCCGAGAGCATCCAGGCTGAACTCACGCCCGAGCACCGACGCAGAGACGAGCACCTCTCGGCAGCCATCGGAGAGCCGGCCGACGCGCTGACCGATCACCGCCTTGACGCCCGGTGGGATGCGCAGGTGAGCGTCGGCTTTGCCGATCTGCCCTTCGGCGTCGAGGAGGCGGACCACCTCTCCGACGAACAGGGGGTTGCCCTCGGTCTCGGCGCGAATCGCCCGAACCAGGCCCTCCGCCGGCTCGATGCCCGTGGACAGCTCGACGTACTCGCTCACATGCGCCTCGTCGAGGCCCGCGAGACCGATGCGTGCGCAGTGCGATTCGCGGGCGAGCTCGGCAAGCGCCAAGGTCAGCGGCTCGCTCAGCGTGGGGTCCACATCGCGCAGCGCGCACACCACGAGCAGGTGGGTGCTCGCCATCTCGCGAGCGATGAAGCGAAGCATGAGCAGGGACGGGTCGTCCGCGGCATGCAGGTCGTCCAGGACCAGGACGAGGGGCCCAACCTCCGAAGCGCTGCGAAGGAACGCCGCGGCGGCCTCGAACAGCCGAAACCGTGCGCCCTCGGACTCCGGCGCCGGGGGGACCGGGAGGTCGGGAAACAGGTCGCGAAGCTCAGGAAGCAGCTGGGCGAGGTCGCCAGCGCCCATCCCGAGTTGCTCACGCAGGATCTCGGGCTCGGTACCCCGCGCGTAGGCCCGCAGCGCCTGCACCCATGGCCAGTACGCGGGAGCGCCGCCGGCCTCCCAGCAGCGCCCGACGATCACCCGCGCGCCCCGTGCGGTGGCCTGTGCCATGACCTCGTCCGCCAGCCGGCTCTTTCCGATCCCCGGCTCCCCGACCACCAGCACCAGGCGCCCGCGCCCGTCCAGGGCGTCCTCCAGCGCGCTCACCAATTCGGCCTGCTCGCGTTCACGACCCACGAATGTGCCGCGCCCCGGCTCGGACTCGGGTCGCGGCACCGCGCCGCGATGGTCAAGCTTCTCGTCCTGGCTGAGCACGGCGCCGTGCAGCTCCTGCAGCTCCCGCCCGGGCTCGATTCCGAGGCCGTCGACCAGCGCCTGCCGCGCCTGCTGGTAGGCCTCCAGCGCCTCGGCCTGCCGGCCGGAGCGGTAGAGGGCGTGAATCAGCTGCGCCTGCAGGCGCTCGCGCAGCGGCTCTTTCGCGACGAGATCCCTGAGCTCCGCGATCAGCTCGGCGTGGCGGCCGAGCTCCAGGTCGGCGGCCACCCTGTCCTCCAGCGCTGAGATGCGCAGCTCCTCGAGCCGCGAGATCTCGCTCTGGCAGAACGATTCGTAGGCGAGGTCGGCCAGCGGCTCGCCGCGCCACAGGTCGAGCGCGCCGGTCAGCTGTCTCGCCGCGGCCTCGGGGTCGCCCTCCGCCAGCAGGCGCCTGCCGTCGGCGAGCTGCGCCTCGAAGCGGCGCAGGTCCAGCAGCTCGGGCTCGACCTGCAACTGGTAGCCCGGCGGCCGCGTAACGATCAGGTCGCCGGCCCCGAGCGCCTTGCGCAGGCGCGAGATCGCCACCTGGAGCGCCTTCGACCCCTCCCCGAGCCCCTCCCCCGGCCACAGCTCGTCGATCAGGCGGTCGCTCGAGACGACCTCGTTCGCGTGCAGCAGCAGCATTCCCAGCAGCGCCCGCTGCCTCGCTCCGCCAAGAGCGACCTGCCGATCGCCGTCCGAAACCTCCAGGGGGCCCAGGATCCGGAAATCCACCGTGCATCGAACGTAACACGGTTGTTACCGGCCTGTAGGCGTCTGGAAGGCGACCGGGCGCATGCTCGTCCTCACCTCAGTTCCAACCACATCAGGAGGTCGGTCATGTCCCAGTTCTCACACCCCACCCACTCGATCAGGTCCCAGGTCCAGGCACACAAGGCCGCCTGGCTGGCGGCTCTGCTCACTCTGATCGCCACGGCCACCGTGGTGCTCGTCCTGGCGATCCAGGATGACTCGTCCAGCACCAGCACCAGCGCCAGCTCCAGCTCGCAGCCGGCAGTGCGTAGCGATGGCGGACCGAACGAGACCAGCGTGGCCGCATCCGTCGGGTCACGCCCGAGCACAGGCTCGAGCGAGAGCGCCGTGGCCGCCGCGGTCGGCGGCGGTGGCGCGGTCCGCTCGACCAGCGGCCCTGACGAGAGCAGCGTTGCGGCGTCACTCTCGAAGTCGTCCCAGCCGCAGCAGTCCGGCCCCAACGAGGCCGCGACCGCGGCAGCGATCTCGGGCCGCTAGGCCGACCCAGCCCGAGCAGCGAGGAGCCCGCGGCGGGTGATCCGCGGGCTCCTTCGCGTGCCGGTAGCGTTCGGCCCATGAGGGTCTTCGTCGCCGGTGCGAGCGGGGCGATCGGGCGGTCGCTCGTGCCCCAGCTGCTGGCGGCGGGGCACGAGGTGACCGGCATGACGCGCTCCGAGGAGAGCGCGGCCGCGCTGCGGGCAGCCGGTGCCGCCGCGGCCGTGGTGGACGTGTTCGACGCCCTCGCGCTGAGCGCGGCCATGGCGGACGCGAAGCCGGAGGTGGTGGTGCACCAGCTCACCGCCATCCCCGACAACCTCGACCCGCGCAAGATGGAGGCGCAGTTCGAGGCCACCAACCGCCTGCGCACCGAGGGGACCCGCAACCTGCTGGCCGCCGCGCGCGACAGCGGCGCCCGGCGCTTCATCGCGCAGAGCATCGCGTTCGCCTACGCGCCCCGCCAGAACGGCCTGCACGACGAGGACGATCCGCTCTGGCCCGAAGCCACGCCGATCTTCGCGGCCGTCCAGGAGATGGAGGACGAGGTCCTGGGCGCCGAGGGTCTGCAGGGGCTCGTGCTGCGCTACGGCTTCTTCTACGGCCCGGGCACCAGCTACGCGCCGGATGGCGGCACCGCGGCGGCCGTGCGCAAGCGTCAGTTCCCGGTGATGGGCCGCGGCGAAGGCGAGTGGCCGTCTCATCCACATCGACGACGCGGCCTCGGCCACGGTGGCCGCGGTCGAACGAGGCGATCCGGGCATCTACAACGTGGTGGACGATGACCCCGCGCCCCTGCGCGAGTGGCTGCCCACGTTCGCGGAGGCGATCGGCGCGAAGAAGCCGTTCCGCGTGCCCAAGTTCGTGGCCCGGCTGGCCGCCGGCAAGATGGTCACCCACTACGGCACGGCCATGCGCGGCGCGTCGAACGAGAAGGCCAAACGTGAACTGAGCTGGTCGCCCGCCTACGCGAGCTGGCGCGAGGGCTTCCGGGAGGGGCTCTAGGACGCCTCGCGCTGGTTGACCGTCTCGTCCTCGGACGTGTCCGGGACGGGGATGTCGTCGGTGGTGTCGCCGCTCGGCCCGGCCTCCTTCGGCGGGTCGATCCGGTCCGCGGCGTCGTCGGCCACCGCGAGCACCTCGTCCGCCAGCTGGCGCATGTCGTCGAGCAGGCGCTGGCGCTGCTCCCAGATCGCCTTGCTGTCGCGCTCCAGGACCTGAGCGCGCTCCTCCGCGTCCTTGAGCGTGGCCTCCGCCTCCGCCTCTGACCGCTGGAGCCGGCCCTCCGCCTGAGAGCGGGACCGCGTGGTGATCTCCTCGGCCGCCTCGTGGGCCCGCTGCAGGATCGCAGCCGTCTCCTGGCCCACCTCCTCGAGCGCCCGCTTGACCACGGTGTCCCGCGGCGCCTGCGTCTCCAGCTCGTCGATCAGCTTCGCGATCTCCTCCCGCCACGCGTCGACCGCCATCCGGTCGTATCCGCGCAGGCCGACCGGGAAGGTCTTCGCCCGCACCCTGTCCGCTGCCGTCTTTCGCGCCATGCCAGGCAAGTTACCCGTAGGACCCGATGGCCACCATGAAGACCGCTGTGCCGCCGAAAATCAGCACGATCCCGGCGATCACCAGCGTGCGCGACTTGAACATGTGGCCGGCGATCCCGATCAGGAATCCCCCGCCCAGCATCAGGTAGAAGATCGTCAGGAGCTGCTGGAGGTCGTCCGGTCCATCCTGGCCCAGGCCGGGCAGGTTGATCTGGCCGAGCACGGTCGGGAGGGTGGCCACCGGCCCGAAAACTATCCTCGACGCATGACCGGCGCGCAGGCCGTCGTGCGGGCGCTCGAGGAACTGGGCGTCCAGGTGGCGTTCGGGCTCCCCGGCGTGCACAACCTCGCGCTGTGGCGGGCGCTCGGAAATTCGCCGATCCGGCTGGTGGGCGTGCGCCACGAGCAGACCGCCGCGTATGCGGCCGACGGCTACGCGCGGGTGGGCGGCCGGCTGGGCGTGGCGCTCACCACCACGGGCCCGGGTGCGGCCAACACGCTCGGCGCGGTGGGCGAGGCGTGGGCGTCGCGCTCGCCCCTGCTGGTGATCGCCACCGACGTGCCCACCACGGCCCGCCGGCACGGTGTATGGCGCGGCTCGCTGCACGAGGCCTCCGACCAGGAGGCGATGTTCGCGCCGGTGGTGAAGCACTCGGAGAAGCTGGCGGCGGCCGAGCACCTGCACGGCGCGGTGCTCGAGGCCGGGAGGACGGCGATGGCGCCGCCGTCGCGTCCGGCATACCTGGAGGTCCCCACCGACCTTCTCGCCGCGGACGCGGGCTCGGACCTCGGCGAGCGTGCGACCCCGGCGCCGGTGCCTCGCGCCGGCGAGGAGGCGCTCGCCGCGGCCGCCGAGATCGCCGGGCGCTCGCGGCGCCCGCTGATCTGGGCCGGCGGCGGAGCGCGCGACGCCGGCGCGGACGTCGCGCGAGCTGGCCGAGCGGCTGGTGGCCCCGGTGATCACCACGTGGTCGGCCCGCGGGATCCTCGGCGCCGACCACCCCTGCCTCGTCCAGGCCACCCCGCAGGTGCCGGAGTGCGGCGCGCTGTGGGACGACTCCGACTGCGTGATCGCGATCGGCACGGACTTCGACGGGATGAGCACCCAGGGCTGGCGCCAGCCCCCGCCACCGCACCTGATCGCGCTGAATGTCGATCCCGGGGATGCGTCGAAGAACTACCTGCCCGATGTGATGGTGGAGGCGGATGCCTCCGAGGGGACCTCCGCGCTGGCTGCGTTGGTCGAGCCGCGCGGAGGGCTCGAGTCGCTGGGCAGGCGGGTCAAGGAGCTGAACGGCGCGGCGCGGGCGGGCATCGAGGCGCAGGAGCTATTCGACGCTCTGCCCGCCGACGCGGTCGTGGTGGCCGACATGTGCATCCCCGGCTACTGGATCGGCGCCTACCTCCAGACTCCCGCGCCGCGGCGGCTGCTCTACCCGCTCGGCTGGGGAACGCTCGGCTGCGCGTTTCCGCAGGCGCTGGGCGCCGCGCTTGCCACGGAGCTGCCGGTCATCTCGGTTTCCGGCGACGGCGGCTTTCTCTACGCGTGCGGCGAGCTGGCGACCGCGGCGCAGGAGCGCATCCCGCTCCTCGCGGTGGTCGTGGACGACGGCGGCTACGGGATGCTGCGCTTCGACCAGGACCTGCACGGCGACCCGCACGTGGGCGTCGACCTGGACTCGCCCGACTTCGGGGCGATGGCGGGGGCGTTCGGGGTGCGCTCGCACACCTCGGATGGCTTCGACGGCGACTTCGCGGCGGCGATGGCGCGGCTATCGGCGCTCGACGAGCCGGCGCTCCTGGCCACGAAGGCGGCGCTGGGGCCGCCGCCGACCGTGTCGCCGCTGTGGTACCGGGCTAGAGCCTGAAGCCGGCGTCGCCCTCGAGCTCGGCCACGTCCATCTGGGCCTTCTGGAGCCGGCCCGAGTAGTCCCAGTTCAGCGCCTGCCAGCGGGTGAACTGCTCGAGCACCCAGATGCCGGACTGGCGCGAGCCGTTGCCCGACTTGCCGTTGCCGCCGAACGGCAGGTGCGCCTCGGCGCCCGAGGTGGAGTTGTTCACGCTCACCATCCCGGCGGACACGCGTTCGCGGAAGTCGAACGCCGACTTGGGGTCGGTCGTGTAGATCGACGCCGACAGGCCGTAGCCGTGGCCGTTGGCCAGCTCGATCGCCTCGTCGAAGCCGCCGAAGCTGGCCACGCCCACGATCGGGCCGAACGTCTCGGTGGAGTAGAGGTCGTCCTCGGCGGTCACGCCGTCGACGATCGTGGGGTGGTTGTAGATGCCGGCGTCGGGATCGCCGACGAATCCCTCGCGGGGCGACGCTGAGGTGATCGGCCCGGTCGCGCTCGACCCGGAGACCGTGTGGTGGTCCTTGATCAGCCCGAGCCAGTCCTGGAAGCGCTGGTGGAAGCGCTCGTCGATCATCGGGCCGTAGAGCACGTCCTTGGTCGGGTCGCCGATGGCCGCGGCCTCGGTGGCCGCGGTGAAGCGGGCGAGGAAGTCGTCGTGGATCGACTCGTGGGCCATCACGGTGCCGAGCGACGTGCAGCGCTGACCGGCCGTGCCGAAGCCGCTGAACAGCGCGCCCTCGACGGCGAGGTCGAGATCGGCGTCGGGCATCACCACCAGCGGGTTCTTGCCGCCCAGCTCCAGGCAGGGGTGCTGGAGGTGGCGGCCGCACAGCTCGCCGATCCGCCGGCCGACCTCGGACGATCCGGTGAAGCCGACCTTGTCGACCAGCCCCTCGCCGATCGCGCGCTCCAGCCCCTCGAACGTGGACGGCCCGTCGGCCTGCACGAGGTTGAGCACGCCGTCGGGCAGCCCGCCGGCCCGGAACAGGCTGGTGAGCGCCTCGCCCAGGGCGGGGGTGTAGTCGGCCGGCTTCCACACCACCGCGTTGCCGCACAGCAGCGCCGGCACGAGGTACCAGGCGGGCACGGCCACGGGGAAGTTGCCGGCGGTGATGATCGTGGCCACGCCGACCGGCTCGCGGAAGGTGAACAGCTGCTTGTCGGGCATCTCGCTCGGCACGGTCTGGCCGTAGAGGCGCCGGCCCTCGGAGATGAAGAAGTCGCAGGTGTCGGAGATCTCCTGCACCTCGCCGAGCGACTCCGCCAGCGGCTTGCCGATCTCGCGCGTGACAAGCTCGGCGAGGGCCTGCTTGTTCTCCTCCACGAGACGGCCGATCTGGGCGATCGCGCGGCCGCGGACGGGCGCCGGGGTGGCGGCCCAGCCGGGCTGGGCCTCGTGAGCGGCGCGGGCGGCGTCCACCAGGCCCTCCGGGCCCGCGAGGTCGACCTCCACCACGATGTCCTCGAGGTTGGCGGGGTTACGGGAGACCATGGGGCGAGCGTACCGCCCCGCATGGGCCCCCGACTGGCTGCGCGGCCAGACCGTATCCTTGGCGTGGTGAGCACCGACTTCGCCTCGATCGAAGCGACCAGTGACGCCCTCCAGGGCGCCGGCTACCTCGCGGGCGAGTCGACGTCGCTGGTGTCCTACCTTGCCAACCGCCTCGGCAAGCCCGTGCTGGTGGAGGGCCCGGCCGGTGTCGGCAAGACCGAGCTGGCCAAGGCCATATCGCGCGCGACCGGCCGCAAGCTCGTTCGCCTCCAGTGCTACGAGGGCCTCGACGAGGCCAAGGCGCTGTATGAGTGGAACTACCGCAAGCAGCTGCTGCGGATCCAGGTGGAGGCCTCCGACGCCGGCTGGCAGGAGGTCAAGGACGACATCTTCGGCGAGGAGTTCCTGCTCCCCCGGCCCCTACTTGCCGCGATCTCCGCAGAGGAGCCCGTGGTGCTCCTGATCGACGAGATCGACAAGACCGACCAGGAGTTCGAGGCGATGCTGCTCGAGGTGCTGTCGGACTTCCAGGTGTCGATCCCCGAGCTGGGCGTGGTGGAGGCCAAGACGCACCCGATCGTGCTGCTCACCTCGAACAACTCGCGCGAGCTGACCGAGGCGCTCAAGCGCCGCTGCCTCTATCTCTGGCTCGACTACCCCGACGTGGAGCGCGAGCTCGAGATCGTGCGCCTGCACGCCCCCGACCTCTCCGAGGAGATGGCGCGCAAGCTCGTGGAGGTGGTGCACATGGTGCGCAACCTCGACCTGAAGAAGCCGCCGTCGATCGCGGAGTCGATCGACTGGGCGCGAGCCCTGCTGCTGCTGGGCGCCGACGACATCGACGACGACGTGCTCCAGCGCACGATGAGCGTGATCGTGAAGCACCGCACCGACCTCGACCTCGTGGCCGAGCGCGTGGGAGTGAAGCTCACGGATGGCCTCCTCGGACGCCAGACCGGGTAACCCGAAGCTCTACGGGGGCATGCCGGAGCCGGCGGGCCCGGCGGGCATGGCGCCGCGGCTGCTCGAGTTCGCCGACGAGCTGCGCAAGGAGGGGATGGCGGTGGGCACCTCCGAGCTGCTCGACTCCTTCGCCGCGCTGGAGGCGGTGAGCTGGACCGACCGCCACGACTTCCGCGAGGCGCTCTCCGCCACGCTGGCCAAGTCGCAGGAGGACCGGCGCGTGCTGGAGCTGGTGTTCGACCGCTTCTTCTTCCGCGCCGTCGAGCGCGAGGCGGTGGAGCGCGGCATCGCCGAGGGCGAGCAGCCCACCGGGGGTCCCGAGCGGATGGACCTGGACGCGCTGCGCGAGACGATCCGCCAGGCGCTGCGCGACCAGCAGGGCAGCGACGGCGAGCTGCGCGACCTGGCGCGGCTGGCGATCTCGGCCTTCGGGCGCCAGGGCGAGGGCTCCGGGGTGATCGGCGTGGACGTTCAGCGGATCCGCCGCACGCTCGGCCTGAAGGGCGAGGGCGCCGCCACCGAGCTGCCCGACCCCGACAGCGTGCCGCGCGAGCGGCTGCGCGAGTTCGAGAGTCACATCCGGCGTGAGCTGGAGCGGGCCCTGATCGAGCGCACCCAGTCGCTGCCGCCGTCCAAGCCGCTGCGCGAGTTCGACCGCGCCCTGCCCACCGGCGCCGCCCAGGACCTGGCCGCCGTGCACCGCGTGGTGGCGCAGCTGCGCAAGCGCCTGGCCACCCAGGGCCAGGAGACCCGTGGCCGGCGGCGCTCCGCCGCCGTGGACGTGCGCCGCACCATGCGCACGTCGCTCTCCACCGGAGGCGTGCCGCTGGAGCTGCGCTACCGCCCGCGCCGCCCGCGGCGTCCCGAGCTGTTCGTGCTCTGCGACGTGTCCACCTCGCGTCACCAGCGCCTCGGTGTTCTTCCTGTCGGTGCTGCACGCGCTGCACGACTCGTTCCGCAAGCTGCGCTCGTTCGTGTTCGTCGAGCGGATCTCGGAGGTGACCGAGGTGTTCGAGCGCGAGCGCAGCTTCGAGGCGGTGTCACGCGCGATCTCCTCGGACTCCGGCGTGGCGGACATCTCCGGCTACACCGACTACGGGCGGGTGTGGCTGGAGTTCCTGGAGTCGGTGGTGGACGACCTCGATCCCCGCTCCACGGTGATCGTGCTGGGCGACGCCCGCACCAACGGCCGCGAGCCCCACGCCGGGGTGTTCGCCCACGTGGCCGAGCGGGCCGGCCGCACGTTCTGGATGAACCCCGAGCCGAAGCTGTACTGGAACTACGGCGACTCGGTGATGGCCGCGTACGAGCCGCACTGCACCGCGGTGTTCGAGTGCTGGACGACGAAGCAGCTCGAGGGCTTCGTGAACGCGATCGCCGACCTGCGGCCGGTGCAGACGGCTTGATCCAGCGCCGTGCGCAGTCCAGCCGCGCCCTGGACTAGCCGGCGAACACCCGGTTGGCCACCTCGGCGTCGGACCGGGTCTCGAACGCGACGAGGTTGCCGTCAGCGTTGTAGGTGAGGACATCGGCGCTCTCCACCGTCTCGCCCTCGAGGTGGATGTCGGTGAGGACGACCACCTTGTCCCCGTCAGCGATGAACTCGCTCGGCTCCGTTCGGAAGTCCTTGCTCAAGAACTTCTGCCATAGCTCGCCGACCTCCTGCTTGCCGTTGTAGGTCCCGGTCAGGGCGTTGTTGCCCCGAACGGTCCACTCGACAGAGTCGTCGATGTTCCGCATCGCGCCCTCGGTATCGCCGTTGGCGAACGCGGCGTAGGCGTCCTGGGCGGATTGCTTGTTCTCCTGCGCGGCCATCTCCTGGCCCCCCTTTGCTCGATGTGCGGACGAGCCGAACATACCCCGTATGGAGAGGCCGTCGCAAGGTGGGTTGCGCAGCTACTTGCGCGGCACGACACCCGGGGCGATGATCGCCCCATGGAATCCGCCACCGCGTACGACGCCGCCACCCGCCCCAAGGCCCTCCAGGCCGCCACGATGTGCGAGGCGTTCCAGACCACGGCCGCCGAGCGCGCCGACAGCCCCGCGCTGCGGTTCAAGGACACCGACTTCGAGTGCAGCTATGGCGAGTACGCCGAGGTCGTGAAACGCCGCGCCGCCGCCTTCGCCGCCCTGGGCATCGGCCGCGGGGACACCGTCGGCTTCATGCTCGTGAACCGCCCGGCGCTCCACCTCTTCGACTGCGCCGCCATGCACCTCGGCGCCACCTGCTTCTCGATCTACAACACCTCCTCGCCGGAGCAGATCGAGTACCTGGTGAGCCGACGCGGCCAACCGCGTGGTGGTGACCGAGCAGGCGTTCCTCGACAGGGTGCTCGAGGCGCGCGAGCGGGTGGACACGCTCGAGCACGTGGTGGTGATCGACGCGGCGAGGAGGCCGACGGCCTGATCACCACCGAGCAGTTCGAGGCGCTGGCCGACGACGGCTTCGACTTCGACTCCGCCTGGCGCGCGGTCACGCCCGACGACGTGCTGTGCCTGATCTACACCTCGGGCACCACCGGGCCGCCGAAGGGGGTCCAGCTGACCCACGGCAACATGATGGCCGAGTGGCGGGCGCTCGACCCGATCGCCCAGATCACTCCAGGCGGGCGCTCGATCTCGTTCCTGCCGAGCGCCCACGTGGCCGACCGCTGGGCGCAGCTGTACTCGAGCATGGTCTACGGCCAGACCGTCTACTGCTGCCCCAACCCGCGCGACATGGTGGTCTACTCGATCGAGGTGAAGCCCACGCTCTGGGGCGGCGTGCCCCGGATCTGGGAGAAGCTCAAGCAGGCGCTCGAGGCGGGCTTCGCCGGCGAGCAGGACGAGGAGAAGAAGGCCGCGGTTGCCGCTGCGATGAAGGTGGGCCTGGAGCGCGCCGAGGCCAAGCAGGCCGGTGAGGTGCCCGACGAGCTGGAGCAGTCCTGGCGCCAGGCCGACGAGCAGGTGTTCTCCAAGATCCGCGTGATGCTCGGGCTTGACGAGTGCGAGTGGTTCGCCGTGGGCGCCGCCCCCACGCCGCCCGAGGTGATCCTGTTCTTCGACGCGATGGGCATCGAGATCGCGGAGCTGTGGGGGATGTCGGAGACCACCGCGGTCGCCACGCTGAACCCGCCCGGCAGGATCCGCGTGGGCACGGTGGGGCCGGCGATCCCCGACGTGGAGCTGAAGCTGGCCGAGGACGGGGAGATCCTGGTGCGCGGCCCGAACATCATGAAGGGCTACCGCAACCTGCCCGAGAAGACCGCGGAGGCCCTGAGCGAGGACGGCTGGCTCCTCACCGGCGACATCGGCGAGCTCGACGAGGACGGCTACCTCAAGATCGTCGACCGCAAGAAGGAGCTGATCATCAACGCGGCCGGCAAGAACATGTCGCCCGCGAACATCGAGGCCAAGATCAAGGCGGCGTGCCCGCTGGTGGCCCAGGCGGTGGCGATCGGCGACCGCCGGCCCTACAACACGGCCCTGATCACGCTCGACCCGGAGGCCGTCGGCGCTTTCACCGCCCAGCACGGCGACGACGCGGTCGCCGGGGCGCTGGCCGACGGGGTCGAGGCGGCCAACGCGCAGCTCTCGCGCGTGGAGCAGATCAAGAAGTTCAAGGTGATCGACGGCGAGTGGGAGCCGGGCGGAGAGGAGCTGACGCCGACGATGAAGCTCAAGCGCAAGCCGATCGGCGAGAAGTACGCGGAGGAGATCGAGGCGCTGTACGCGGGGTAGGCGACAGGCCTCGGGCCTCAGGCCTCGGGCGTTATTTCACGATCCGGAACAGCAGCTTGCGGGGTCGGCCGGCGTTCCCGGCCGTGTCCCTCACCGTGATCGTCAGGCGGTAGACGCCCGGCCTCAGCCGCTTGCGGCCGATGCGGCCCGAGAACCTCACGCGGCGGCGGCCGGCCTTGCCCGTTCGCCTCAGCGTGCCCGCCCTGCGGTAGCGCTTGACCCTGCGCCCGCCGCGGCGGACGATTCGCCGCCGCTCGATGCGCAGCCGGGTCGTGGCGGCCTCGGACAGCGTGTAGCCGATCACGGTGCCGCGGCGCGCCGCGGCCACCCGCGGCGTGGCCGCCCGGCTGACGCGGAAGCGCTTGCGGCTCAGGCGCGGGCGGGTGAGCCTCGGAGCGAGCGTGTCGCGCACGGCCGCGGTGGCGGGCTTGGCCGGGGGCGGCGGCACCACGCAGTCGCCCGAGCCGGAGTCCGTGAACGTGGACCCGGACTGGCCGTCGTGAACGAACTGCCACTCGTACCAGCCGCGCGGATGGGCGGGCGCGGGCCCGTGCAGCGTGAGCTCGAGCACCCCGTGCGCGGTGTTGTTGCGCACGTCGGTGGCCGGCAGCGGCTGGGGCTGCATGAACAGAGCGTCCTTTCCCCCCGTGCCGACCACCCAGCTGCGGATGCCGCGCCCGGGCTCACGCTCGCCCGTCGGCCCGGCCTGGCCGAGCCGCTCGTAGTTGTGCGCGTGGCCCGCCAGCACCACGTCCGCGTAGTCGGCGTAGAGCGCGTTCCAGATCGGCGCCATGATCGGGGTGCTCGGCTGCCCGCCGGAGCTGAAGCGCGGGTGGTGCCAGTAGGCGAGCGTGCAGTCGCTGCGGTCCGCGGCGAGGTCGGCGCGCAGCCAGCGCTCCTGCTCGGAGCCCGCGTCGCAGTCGCCATCCCAGCCGACCTGCACCCTCAGCCCCGCGGCGCACTCGGAGTTGAGGGCCACGATGTGCCACTTGGTCGAGCCGACGGGCACGTCGAAGCTGTACCAGCCCTTCTGCGGGTTCGCCGGCGTCCGGGTCCCTCCGCAGCGAGCTGGCTCTGGAAATAGCCGAAGTACCCGGTCGCGTTCGGGTCGTTGTGCATGTTGCCGTTGTTCGTGTTGCCGGCGCCGTACTCGTGGTTGCCGGGCACCGGCTTGGTCCTGGCCTTGATGCCCGGGCGGCCCCAGGATGCGTTGTAGGAGACGTGAACTTGGACGCGCGCCCCGTCCTCGTACTGGAGGTCGCCGAGCACGAGCACGTGCGTCGGATCGATCGCCTCGATGGGTCGGCGTGTATTCTGATGGCAGCGTCCGGGCGTTGCCTCCGGCGGCACCGTGCCGGCGCCGCCCTTGTAGTCGCCAGCCGCCGGGATCGCACGCCACGTCGCCCGCCGCCACGAGCACCGGGTCGGCCGCGCTCGCCGGGCGCAGCCGTGAGCGCGAAGGCGATACCAATCATGAGTCAAGAGCAACCCGCCGCATCGAGCCGGCCAACGGTTGCGCCGACCGATACGCTGACAAGACCCGACAACAGGGGAGCTCGCGGTGCAGCGGGCTGAGATGGTGCCCTCTGACGCCCGGCGCCGACCCTTCGAACCTGTGGGGTAATGCCCG
This sequence comes from uncultured Thermoleophilaceae bacterium, assembly GCA_963761505.1. GTDB lineage: Bacteria > Actinomycetota > Thermoleophilia > Solirubrobacterales > Thermoleophilaceae > JAAYBF01. The sequence goes on along the minus strand of CAVXGW010000001.1, from coordinate 34,830 downwards.
CGGAGGGAGCGGATGCACACCAAGATCGAGGCTCCCGCGACGGAGCCTCTCTCGATTCAAGGGAGCAGCGTCGTGGCGAGTGCCGTGACGCGGCGCTTCGGCCGCCTGACCGCGCTCGAGCGACTCGACCTGCGGGTGGGCCCCGGCGAGGTGGTCGGGGTGGTCGGGCCCTCCGGCTGTGGAAAGTCCACCCTGCTGGAGCTGGTGGCGGGCCTGCAGCGACCCGACGAGGGGACCCTGACCGTGGAGGGCGAGACCGCCTACATGCCCCAGCGCGACCTGCTGCTGCCCTGGCGCGACGCGCTCGGCAACGCCGCCCTGGCGCTGGAGTGCCAGGGCGCCAAGCCCGCCGCCGCCCGCCGCGCCGCCGAGCCGCTGTTCGAGCGCTTCGGGCTCGCGGACTTCGAGCGCACCCGCCCGGCCGGCCTCTCGGGCGGCATGCGCCAGCGGGTGGCGTTCATGCGCACCCTGCTGGCCGGGCGCCCGGTCCTCCTGCTCGACGAGCCGTTCGCGTCCCTGGACGCCATCACGCGCGCCGAGATGCAGCAGTGGCTGGCCGACGCCCTCGACGCCGAGCCGCGCACCGTGCTGCTGGTGACCCATGACGTGGAGGAGGCGCTGTTCCTCTCCGACCGCGTGGCGGTGATGAGCCGGCGGCCCGGCCGCGTGGTGGCCGAGCTGGACGTGCCGCTGCCGCGCCCGCGCGACCGCCGCGCGGCCGTGACCGACCGTCAGCTCGCCGAGCTCCGTGCCCGGGCGCTGGAGGCGCTGTCGTGAGGCGCGTTCTCCTCGCCGGGCTGCTGCTGGCCGCCTGCGTGGGCGTCTGGGCGTGGGTGGCCTCGCTGGACTCCGTGGACGACCTGACGCTGGCCTCGCCGGCGGAGACCGTGGAGGCGTTCCAGGACGACTGGTCGCTGCTGTGGGACAACGCCTGGGTCACGCTCTACGAGGTGCTGCTCGGCCTGGCGATCGCGGTGGTGGTCGGTGTGGCCGCGGCGCTGGCGATGCACCTGAGCCGGACCCTGCGGGACGCCGCCTACCCGCTGCTGATCGCCTCGCAGGCGATCCCGATCGTGGTGCTGGCCCCGATCTTCGTCCTGGCCTTCGACTACGGGATCGGGCCCAAGCTGGCCATCGTCGCGCTGATCTGCTTCTTCCCGGTCACCGTCGGCGCACTGGACGGCCTGCGCTCCACCGACCCCGAGCAGCTCAAGCTGATGCGCTCATTCGGCGCCGGCCGCCTCAAGACGCTGCGCAGCGTCGAGCTTCCCGCCGCACTGCCGAGCTTCTTCAGCGGCCTGCGGATCGCCGCCACGGTGTCGGTGATCGGCGCCGTCTTCGGCGAGTGGGCCGGAGCGGACGAGGGGCTCGGCCGCCTCGTGCTGCTGGGCAACAACCAGCTCCAGACCCCGCGCGTGTACGCCGGGATCGTGATCCTCACCCTGATGGCCGTGGCACTCTTCTGCCTCGTCACACTGGCGGAGCGGCTCGCCACCCCCTGGAACCGAAACGACGAAAGGACCGCATGACCCGAATCGCCCTCGCCCTGCTGTTGCTGTGCGCGCTCGCGCTGAGCGCGTGCGGCGAGAAGGACGAGTCGCTGGGGCCCAGGGGCGAGACCGAGGTCAGCCTGATGCTCGACTTCTTCCCCAACGCCGACCACGCGGGCATCTATGCGGCGCAGGCGGGCGGCCACTTCGAGGACGCGGGCCTGAAGGTGGACATCCGCCAGCCGCCCGATCCCGCGGCGCCGATCAAGCAGGTGGCGGCGGGCCGCGTGGATCTGGCCGTCTCCTACGAGCCGGAGCTGCTGCGTGCCCGCGACCGGGGCCTGAACGTGATCTCGGTCGGCGCGCTGGTGCGCGAGCCGCTCACGTCGATCATCTCCCTGCCGGCGGCGAAGATCCGCTCGCCCAAGGACCTCGAGGGCAAGCGGGTGGGCTATGCGGGGATCGACTACCAGCAGGCCTACCTGCGCACGATCCTGCTCAAGGCCGGGGTCGACCCGAAGTCGGTGAAGGTCCGCAACGTGGGCTTCGGCCTCTCGCCCGCGCTGCTCACGAAGAAGGTCGACGCCGTGATCGGCGCGTTCTGGAACTACGAGGGCACCGACCTGCGGCTGAAGAAGAAGCGGCCGCGGATCATCAAGGTCGACGACGCCGGCGTGCCGCGCTACGACGAGCTCGTGCTGGTGGCGAACGAGAGCGCCCTGGAGCGCGACAGCGGACGGCTGCGGGCGTTCATCGGCGCGCTCGCGCGAGGCACCCGCGACCTGGAGAAGGACCCCGACCAGGCCATTCAGGGGCTGCTGCGCGCGAACCGCGACCTAGAGCCGAAGCTCCAGCGCGCGGTGGTGGACGTGACGCTGCCCCTGTTCCTCCCACCGGAGGGCAAGCCGTTCGGATACCAGGATCCAGAGGCCCGCCAGGCGTTCGCGGCGTGGGCGCGCGAGAACCAGCTGGTGACCAAGCTTCAGGACGCCACCGGCACCTACACCAACGACCTGCTGCCCGGTGCGGGGCTGTAGGTCGCTATAACCACGGGCATGGCCCGCACACGCATAGCCGCCCTCCTGGCCCTGCTCGCGCTCGCCCTCCTGGCGGGCTGCGGCGGTGACGACGGCGATGGCGAGAGCTCGCAGGACGCCCGCGCCCTGCTCGAGAAGGCGTTCTCCAAGCAGGTGGACAGCGCCGACCTGAAGCTCGAGGTGAAGGCCGACCTCGAGGGCCTGGACCAGCTTCGCGGGCCCGTCTCGCTCACCATGTCCGGGCCGTTCGAGTCGAGGGGCGAGAACGAGCTGCCGCTGCTGGACTGGGACGTGAAGGCCAAGTTCGCCAACCAGACGATCGACGCCGGCCTGACGGTCACCGAGGACAACGCCTACGTGGAGTTGCGCGGGCAGGCATACGAGGTCGGCGAGCAGCTGTTCTCACAGCTGGAGCGAAACTTCGAGCGCCGCCGGCGGACCGGCGATCAGAAGCAGAGCCTGAAGCAGTTCGGAATCGACCCCGTCAAATGGCTGGACGACCCGAAGGTCGAGGACGGCGACGACATCGGCGGCGACTCCACGCAGAGGGTCTCCGGCGACGTGGACGTGAAGCAGGTGGTCGAGGACGTGCTCGGGGCGCTGCGCTCACCGGAGGTGCGGCGTCAGCTCGAACAGCAGGGCCAGACGGTGCCGCAGGTCCCCGAGGTGAGCCAGGACGACGTGGACAAGGTGTCCGACGCGATCAAGGAGCTGCGCTTCGAGGTCGACGTGGACGAGGACGACGTGGCCGAGGCGGCTGTTCGCCGAGGCCGAGTTCGACGTGCCCGAGGGCACCGACGCCGGCCAGCTGACCGGCGGCAAGGTCTCGGTCGAGTTCGTGCTCGAGGAGGTGGGCGTCGACCCCGACATCAAGGCGCCGGCGAACCCGCAGCCGATCACCGGGCTGCTGGGCCAGTTCGGCCTGGGCGGCGGGCTGGCCCTGCCTCAGCAGCAGTAAGAACCTCAAAGGGGGGCACACATGCCCCCCTTTGCAACCCCCCGAACGGCGGCTTCGCCGCCTAGTCCTCGACCTCAGGCTCCATGTCCAGCGACAGGGAGTTGATGCAGTAACGCTGCCCGTCCGGCCCGGGCCCGTCGGGGAAGACGTGCCCGAGGTGGGAGCCGCACCGCGCGCACAGCACCTCGGTCCGGGTCATGCCGTGGCTTCGGTCCTCCTCCAGGCGCACGTTCTCGGCCACCGCCGGCTCGGTGAAGCTGGGCCAGCCCGTGCCGGAGTCGAATTTGGTGTCGGAGCGAAACAGCTCGTTCCCGCAGGCGCCGCAGTTGTAGGTGCCCTTTTGCTTGCTGTGCGTGTACGCGCCGGTGAAGGGCGGCTCCGTGCCCTTCTCGCGCAGCACGTGGTAGCGGTCAGGCGAGAGCTGCTCGCGCCATTCCTGCTCGCTCTTGGTCACTGATGAATCCATGCCTTGATCCTAGTGCCAGCGTGGTGCCGGCCAGCCCGGCGAACGGCTGGTAGGGCTCGAAGAACTCGCGCACCTCCTCCTCGGTGGCGCGCCGCCCGAGGCGCGCGAGCGTGCCGACGAGCTTGATGTACGCGAGGTCGCCCGCCGGAAGCTGGTCGTCGCGGCCCTGGCCGTGCAGCGCCAGGCACTCGACCGTCCACGGCCCGATGCCCGAGATCTTTCGCAGCCGGGCCCAGGCGGGCTCGTGGCTGTCCAGGTCCACCCGCCCGGCGGCCACCTCCCGCGCCGCCTTGATCATCGTGATCGCCCGCCGGGGCGAGAGGCCGCAGGCCTCCATGTGGGCGGGGGACGAATCCGCGATCGCCACGGCGCTCGGCACGTCGCGCAGCGAGCCGCACGGGCTGATGGCCCCGTGCCGCGCCACCAGGCGCCGCTGGATCGACACGGCGCGGCCTCCGTCGATCAACTGCTCGGTGATCGCCCAGGCGAGCGCCTCGAAGGGCTCGGGACGCCGCCGCGGGCGCAACCAGGGCTTGCGCCGCAGGATGGGGCCCAGCAGGGGGTCGCGCCAGAAGCGGCGGTGAAACTCGGAGAGGTCGTGGTCGGTGCCGAGCGCGAACCGCATCCGCTCCACGGCGGCGGCCGCGCACTCTCGATCCGGCGCCTCCGCCAGCAGGCGCACCCTGCCGCTCGCGGCCCACGCCCGCACGGTGGCGGGCCGCCCGTGCACGTGGAAGAACCGGATCAGGCCCTGCCCGCGGCGACGCATCACGCCGTCACGACCGCCGACGGGCATCCGGAAGGCCCCCACCGGGAGCACGTCCTGCTCGACGACCGCCGGGCCGTTCAGCGCTTCAGGAGGTGGACGTCGACGAGGAACGAGCGCGTGGCCTGCACGTCCACACCGCGGCGCCGGGCGGCCAGCCTGCCGCGCTTGCGCGCGATCGAACGCGCCGCCGACGGGCGCCGAAGGATCCTCACCAGCACGAACGCGGCCACGCCGAGCACGAAGCCTCCGGTGGCCGCCACCACGGTGGCCGGCACGGACACCGGACGCGGCCTGTCCAGCTCCGTGGACTGCTGCTCGAGGGGCACCGGCAGGTGCCGGACCTCGGCCACGACCTCGCCCTCGAGCTCCTCGGGCGTCGGTCGGGGCGGTTGTCCGCGGGGTCGGGCATCGGCGGCCGATACTACTCAGACCTCAGGCGGCAGTCGTCAGACGTCAGGCCTCAGGCCTCAGGCCTCAGGCCTCAGGCCTCAGGCGTCGGGCCTCAGGCGTCAGGCCTCAGGCCTCAGGCCTCGGGCGTCAGGCGTCAGGCGTCAGGCGTCGCAGGCCTCGGGCGTCGGGCCTCGGGCGATCGTGGGGGCTCATCCGTCCACCGAGCCCGCAGTCCGATGGCTCTCAGTGAGACTCTCACAGTGCCTGACGCCTGCAAGCTCCAATGGGCTCCGTCCTGGGCTCGTAGAGGGCTCTCCTGAGGCCTGAGGCCTGAGGCCCTGAGGCCCGACGCCCGAGGCCCGCCTACAGCACCCGCTCATACACCCGGTACTTCTTGACGACCGTCCCCCCCATCCCCTCCATGCCGCGGTTCATCGCGTCGTTGGTCTCGAGGATCCAGCCCATCTCGCCCCAGGTCTGGGGGCGGGTGGCGGCCATGTCGAAGTGCTCGATGTAGAGGGCGGCCGCGACGCCGGTGTGCTGGTACTCGCGCTTGACCCCGAGGAAGCCGACCCGGACGCGGGTCATGAGCTTGCCCCGGCGCAGGAAGTGCCACCAGCCGAAGGGCAGGATGCGGCCGTTCATCCGCTTCAGCACCTGGTTGATGTCGGGCACCGTGATCGCCACGCCCACGCTCTCCCCGGTGTCGATCTTCTCGGCCACCATGAACCAGTGCTTGTCGAACACCAGCTGCATGTCCTGGGCGTAGGTGTCCAGGTCCTCCTCGGTGTAGGGCACGAAGCCCCAGTTGTCCTTCCAGGCGTCGTTCCAGGTCTCCCCGAACACGTCCATCTCCCGCCGCAGGTGCCGGCGTGACATCTTGCGGATGCGGATGCCGTGCTCGGGCTCGAGCTTCTCGGCCATCTCCACGATCGCCGGCACCACCTTGGAGCGGTCCTCGATGTGCAGCTCCCACATCAGCAGGTCCATCGCCTTCTCCAGGCCGGCCTCCTCGCACAGGCGCCGGTAGTGGGGCGGGTGCCAGGGCTGCCTGATGAACGGGTCGCGGTCGTGGCCTTCGATCAGCACGCCGGACTCGTCGTTCATCGTGAAGTCCATCGGCCCCACCATCCGGTCGCGGCCGCGTTCGCGCAGCCAGCCGGCGGCCGCATCGAGCAGCGCGGTGGCCACCTCGGGGTCGTCCTCCAGCTCGAGGAAGCCGAACATCCCCCAGTCGTTGCCCTGGTACTCGTTGAAGTTGCGGTCGATCTGGGCGCTGATCCGCCCCACCACGCGTCCCTCGCGGCGCGCGAGGAACAGCTCCGCCTCGGCATGCCCGAACCACTTGTTGAAGCGCGGGCTGAGGAACAGGCGGCGCTCGATCCGCAGCGGGGGAACCCACTGCTCGGCGTTAGCATGCAGGCGGAACGGAAGCTCGATGAACGCCCGGCGGTCACGCCGCGAGCGCACGGGTTTCACGTCGACCGACACGAGGGAGCGCACCCTAGTTGACCGACCTCTTCGAGAAGGCTCGCACCCACGAGCGCCTGGAGCAGCTCAAGGCGGCCCGGGAGAACGACCTGCTGCCCTACTTCCGGGAGGTGGACGGAGAGCCCGGCCCGGTGGTGATGATGGAGGGCCGCGAGCGCATCACGCTGGGCTCGAACAACTATCTGGGCCTCACCACGGACTCCCGGGTCAGGCGAGGCGGCGCAGGACGCCCTGGACCGCTACGGGACGGGCCTCACCGGGTCGCGGTTCATGAACGGCACCACGCCGCTGCACCTCGAGCTGGAGCGCGAGCTGGCGGACTGGACCGGGGCCGAGGACGCCCTGGTCTTCACGACCGGCTACCAGGCCAACGTGGGCTGCATCGCCACGCTGCTCGAGCCCGGCGACACCGTGATCTGCGACTCCGGCGACCACGCCTCGATCCTCGACGCGGTGATGATGAGCCGCGCCCGGATCCGCCCCTTCCGGCACAACCGCCTCGACAAGCTGGAGAAGATGCTCGAGCGCGCCGCGGAGGATACCCAGGGGGGCACGGTGGCGGAGGCGTGCTGGTGGTGGTGGACGGGGTGTTCTCGATGGAGGGCGACCTGGCCCCGCTGCCCGATGTTGTGGCCCTGTGCCGCAAGCACGGCGCGCGGCTGCTGGTGGACGAGGCCCACGGCGTGGGAGTGCTCGGCGCCACGGGCACGGGCGCCAGTGAGGCCTTCGGCGTGGCCGGCGAGGTCGACCTGCGGATGGGCACGTTCTCGAAGTCCCTGGCCTCCTGCGGCGGCTTCATCGCGGGCCCGGCCGAGGTGATCGACTTCCTCCGGGTGCAGGCGCGCGCGTTCATGTTCACGGCCTCGGCGGTCCCCGCCGCGGTGGGCGCCGCCCTGGGGGCGCTACGGGTGATTCGCTCGGACGAGGGCCGCGAGCTGCTGGCCCGGGTGCTGGACAACGCCCGCTACCTCCAGCGCGGCCTGGACGAGCTGGGCTTCGACGTCGTTCAGCCGACCCCCATGCCGGACGGGTCCGACGTGCTCACGCCGATCATCCCGGTGACGATCGGGGAGGACTGGCAGGCGGTGCTGTTCTGGAAGGCCCTCTACGACGAGGGCGTGTACGCCAACGTGGCGCTCTACCCGGCCGTGCAGCGCGGCGGGGCGCTCCTGCGCACCAGCGTCATGGCCACCCACGAGCGCGACCACCTGGATCGCGCGCTGGCCGCGTTCGAGCGGGTGAGGAGCCGGCTGGCCGAGGCCGAGCCCGTCCCCTCACCCTGACGCGCCTTCGACCGGGCGACCTCCCAGGCGAGCGGGGAGCTCACGCCGCCTTCAGCTCCTGACTGGGCGCGCAGGTCGAGCATCTCGACGATCTCCTTGGTGCGGCGGAAGGGGTCCGCCACGGTGTTGCCGCGCAGGGCCCGGGCCACGGCCAGCTCGCCGTCCACGAACGCGAGCAGGGAGTCGCCCTCGGGGGCGGGGCGATCGTCCAGCTGTGCCAGCCGGAGGACCGCGGGACCGTCCTCGTGAGTGCTGTGCCTGATGGTGATTGCCGGTGCCATGCTGTCCTCCTCTGTAACCTTCGTTTCCCGTTTGATGGATACAAGACTACCACCGGCTAACCTTGATAGCTAGTTACATTTCCTGATAGGCTGTATTAGCGAAAGTGATTACTGAAGCCTCACCCGATAAGCGAGCGCCGGAGCCCCTGCGGTTCGTACAGCAGTTCGTGAACACCGCGGAGCTGGACGAGGACGCCGAGGACCTGACCTCACCCGAGGCGCTGCGCGACTGGATGGCCGCCCGTGACCTCGCGGATCCCGAGGCGGCGGTGACGGAGGCGGACCTCAGCCGCGCCCTGGAGGTCCGAGAGGGCCTGCGCGCCGTGCTCTACACCCACAACGGCGGCGAGCGCGACGAGGAGGCGCTGGAGCGCCTGGAGCGCGCCGCCGGCAAGGCGTCGCTGCGCGCGACCTTCGCGGGGGACTGCGCCCCCAGGCTCACGCCGGCGGCCAAGGGGACCGACGCGGGGCTCGCCCGGCTGCTGGCGATCGTCGCCCGGTCGGCCGCCGAGGGCACCTGGGACCGGCTCAAGGCATGCGCCGGCCCGGACTGCCGGTGGGCGTTCTACGACAAGTCGAAGAACCGCTCCGGGCGCTGGTGCTCGATGGCAACCTGCGGGAATCTCCACAAAACTCGTGCATTCCGAGCGCGCGCGAAAGCGGCCGAAAAGTAGTCCAAAAGAAAAGGCCGCTCTTAGCGGATGGAGTCCAAAATCGCGGTTGACGCTTCGAGGCCGGTTGGGTTTATTGGGGCGCGGTCGCTGCCACCCTGGCTCGGAGACGAAGCGGGAGGGTCATGGCGGGGGCCGGGGAACTGCTAATGCTGTCTTCATTCTGCACGCGGAAGTGCGGGGAGGTCTCGATGGGTGAAACTGCCATGCTGGTGCGCGACGAGCAACATCTCCGAGCGCTTCGTGAAGCCAACCGTGTCCGGCTCGCGAGAGCGGAGATGAAGCGCCAGGTCGCCGCCGGCAACCTGGAGGCCGCGGACGTGATCCTGAGCTGCCCCTGGCAGGCGCAGAGCATGTCCATCAGCGATCTGCTGATGAGTCAGAAGCGCTGGGGGCGGGCCCGCTGCCGGCGCCTGCTCCTGTCCATCCAGGTGCCCGAGAACAAGGAGATCGGGACCCTCACCGAGCGCCAGCGCACCGCGCTCGCCGCCGTGCTGAGCGCGAAGGCGGCGGCGCCGGCCCACCGGCCCCGCCCGATGCGCGCCCTCAGCGCAGCCTGAACGTACGGCTCTAGGCCGGGTCGGGGTCGATCCCCGGCCCGGCCGTGGCCAGCTCCACGATGTGGCCGTCCGGGTCGCGCACGTAGATCGACTTGAAGAACGTGCGGTCCATCACCTCGGTGCAGCCGACCCCCTGCGCGGTCAGGTAGTCGCGCCAGCCCTGCAGTTCCTCGTCGTCGCCGACCGTGAGCGCGAAGTGGTGGGTTGAGCCCACCCCAACCGTCCCCTCCTCGAGCTGCGGATACTCGAGGCAGGTGATCAGCGTCCCGGGATTCGCCTGGTCGTCACCGAAGAAGAGATGGCGGGCGTCGCGGTCGTCCTCGTTGGTGGTCTGCTTCACGATCCTCAGACCGAGCACGTTGCGGTAGAACGCGCTCGAGCGCTCCAGGCTCTTGCACAGCAGCGTGATGTGGTGGATCCCGGAGATGCGCAGGCGGCGCGGCTCGTTCATCGCCGGAGATAGCCCGTGCGGGCATCCCGCCCGCACCTCTGAGATCCATGGCGCCATCCTGGCGCCTTGAACGGCGCGCTACGCGCGCCTCCCAGCCCGACTCCTAGACCCCGATCCCCGTCGGCAGCGGGCTCGAGCCGCTGAAGAGGAAGAACCAGGCGCCGAAGCCCACGAGGGCGATCCCGGCGCTCACGGTCATCACGCCCTCCAGCGCCGTCTGGCCGTGATCCTCGAGCCCGCGCGCCTCGCGCAGCTCCTGGTGCTTGCGGTTCAGCCAGATCAGCACCACCACGATCACGGCGATGCTCAGGATGACCCCCAGCATCATCACCGCCATCGCCGTCCCGATCGAGCCCGTGGACGCCTGGATCCGGGAGCCCACCCAGAGCCACCCGACCGGCACGCCCACCCACAGGACGAGGCCGCCGCCGAGCATGATCAGGAGGAGGAGGGCACCGCTCGCTCCGGCGGCGAGCGCCCCCCTCACCGGAAGCTGAGCCCTCCCGAGCGCCGCTTGAACAGCTCGCGCAGCCAGTAGAAGCTGGCTCCGAACACCGCCAGCCCCGCACCCAGCAGGGCCGGCAGGAACGCCACGCCGGCGCCCAGCCCCAGGGCCACGATCGCGGCTATCCCGCGGCGGCGGCCAGCATGGTCGTGTGCGAGCGATAGCCGGTCACGTGCTCGCGCACCGCGAGCTCCAACCCGGCCAGCGACGCGATGGCCAGCCCGGCCGCGATGCGCGCCTGGCCGTCGCCCTCCGGCCCGGAGAAGAAGCCCCACACCATCAACACGATGCCGCCGAGGGTGACCAGCTCGGTGAGCGGGAACGAGCCCCACAGGGGCGGTGGACGTTCGTCGATCGACGTCCGCCCCGGACGCGCTCTCGGCTTGGCCGCCGCCGCCGGGTTGGCCCTGGCGGCGCGCGCACGCTCGCGCCGGGCGGCGTCACGCTCGGCGCGGGTGGTGCCCGCGGCCGGCGAGCCGGTGGACACCGCGCGCTTGCGGGACCGTTTACCCACGGGGACTCGCCCAGCGCATCACAGATGTCAGGTGGCTAACGGGCAGCCGGAGGAGATCTTGACCCGCCACCAGTTCAACAGCATCCCGAGGATGCCCCAGCGCGGCGTCACGTGCCAGTGCTTGCAGCCCGGCTCGCCGATGTCCTCGTTGCCGATCCGGACCCACTTGTGCTTCTCGGGCTCGAGCAGCATCTCCTCGATGCGGCGGCGGTGCTTCTCCTCCACGTAGGTGCGGTCCGACAGCGAGCGGCGGGCGTCCTCGACACGCTCGGCGAGGTCGTCGCGCAGGCCCTCCAACTCGGCGAACGTGAGCATCCGCGGCCCGCCGCCCAGGCCGGCGACGCCGAGCTCGAAGCCCTTGCGCGGCCAGACCGACATGAAGATCGAGGACAGCTCGGCCTCGAGGCGCTCGACCTGGTCGAGCAGCGCGCGTCGCGCGGGACGCTCGTCGGGGAGGGTCCTTGGGGCGAGTGGGGGGAGCCGGCGCGGCCCCTGCGGCTGCGTTACCAACGACTCAATGGCGCTCATCGTACCAGCGTCTCTGCCACCGTCCACAGGGCCTCCTCGATGCTGATGATCGGCACGCCCTTCACCTGGATCGAGGCGAGCAGCGTGGCGGTCGTCTTCGGCGTCACGCCGCGCTCCTCGGCCACCTCGCCTGAGAGCACCGCCAGCACGTGGTCCTCGTCGGCCACGACTATCTGACGGCTGGAGAGCGGGCGCCCGGACCCGCCCAGCAGCTCGCCCTCGCCGGTCAGCCGCAGCCCGATCGCCTTCCCGATCAGGGCGGTGTCGAACGCCATCACGGGCACCCCGGTCTCGAGCGTCGCGATCGTGATCGCATCGTCGAGCAGGTTGCGGCTGGGCAACCCGCCGTGCTTGAGCCGGTCGAGGGCGAACTGCTCGACCGGGGTGCGGTCGGTGTCCGGGTCGATGCCGACCTGGCGCCAGAACACCCGGTACGCCCATGGCACCGGGTCCTGACGCATATGGATCACGTGGCCTCCCGTGATGCGGCTCGCCAGGCCGCGCAGCCGCTCGCGCACGTAGTCGGGGCTGCGGCCCGAGCCGGCGTCCACGCTGGTGGTCCAGATCGCGAGCTCGGGGAACTCCTGCGCCAGCTCGGCATCCACCCACCCCTCCTCGAGCGCGGGGTCCGGCACGGTCAGCCCTTCTGGAGCCTGCGGGCGCGCGCCCGCAGCCCGTCCTCGGAGATCGGCCCGAGCTTGGACTCCAGGACCCTGCCGCCCGCGAAGGCGAAGACCGTCGTGGGGCAGCCGCCGACCCCGTAGAGGTTCACCACGGCGCCGTCGGGCGTGTGTGCGACCGGCATCGTCCACCCCCGCCTCTTCACGATCTCGGCCACCTCGTCCTTGTCCTCGTCGCTGAAGTACACGGTCGCGAAGTTCACGCCGGGGAACTCGTCCTTCACCCGCTGGACTCGATCCACCTGTGGGTTGCAGTCGGCCCCCTTGTCGAACACGAACGTCATCACCAGCGGCTTCTTGCGCGCCTCGCAGACGTTGAAGATCCCCTCGCTCACCAGCGAGCAGGCGGGCACGTTGCCGGCCTCGTCGTTGCACTGGCTGGCCTTCTGGCAGACGTTGGCGTCGCCCTCCTTGTCGCCGGTGGCCAGCGGCGCCGCGAAGTCCGGGATCACGTCGCCCTTCTCCGGGCCGCGCAGGCCGGCACCCGTGTTCGGAAGCGCGGTGGTGAACAGCAGCACCGCGATGCCCATGAACAGGACGATCCCCACCACCCACGCGTACTTGTTCCCCGGCCGCGGCACCTCGGGGGGCCGCTGCGGCGGCAGATCGGGCTCGGGGCGCAGGCGGTCCTCCTCCTCGAACCGCTCGGCCGCGCTGCGCTTGCGCTCGCCGCCCAGGTCCGCGAAGCGATCCTCAGCCACGGCGCAGGCGCGGCCGGGGCAGGCGCGGACGCGGCAGGCGCGGGCGCGGCATCGCGGGACGGCGCCGCCACAGATCGCCGAACGCGTCCGCCAGTTCCCGCAGGAAGGGGCGCGGATCCAGGTCGCGGACCGTGAACGGCCCGTGCTGCTCCGCCCAGACCAGCGCGGCCGGCAGCACGAGCATGACCCCCAGCAGCGAGACGCTCAGGTCCACCACGGTGAGGATCCCGAAGTCGCGCAGCATCCGGATGTCGGAGGCGATCAGCGCGGCGAAGCCGGCGATGGCGGTGGCGCCGGAGGCCAGCACCGCAGCGCCCGTGGAGGTGTAGGTGAGCTCGATCGCGCGAGCCGGCGGTGCGCCCGCCTCCCGCTCCTGGCGGTAGCGGGCGGACAGCAGCACGCTGAACTCGGTGGAGATGGCGATCACCAGCGCGCCCAGCGTGACCGACATCGGGTTCAGCTCCACCGAGAGCGGCCCGGGCAGCTGGGCCAGCAGGAACAGGATCCCGGCCGACCAGCCCGTGGCCAGGGCGATCGGGATCAGCGGCACCGCGGCCTCCCGGCGGCTGCGCCGGATGGCGAGCAGTACGAGGAACACCGCGAGCAGCGCCGCGATCAGAGTGAGCGCGCGGCGGGGCGCGGAAGACAGCGAGGCGTTGGCGTCCGCCGCCAGCACGGGCAGGCCGACCACCGAGGCGCGCACGCCCTCGGGCGGGTCGAGCCGCTCCTTGATCCGGTCGATCACCTCCTTCTGCTCGTCCAGCGACTGCAGGCGGATGCCGAAGGCGAGGTTGGCCGTCTTGCGGTCGGCCGTGACCACCCCCTGCGAGAAGTACGCGGGGACGGCGTCGAGCAGAGCGGCGACCTGGCGCTGGTTGCGGGCGTTCACCGACCGGAACAGGTCGGGCAACGACAGCGCCGGGCACAGCTTGGGCGGATCCTTCTCCTGCCGGCAGGTGTCGCCGGTGCTGTAGCCCCCGTCCTTGAGCGTGGCCTGCTGGAACTTCGTCATCCAGGCGATCACCTCGGGGCGGGTGATGTCGTCCGCCCTGACGGTCACGTCGATCTCCCCGGACACGCCAGTCTCCTCCTGGAGCGTGTTCACGTCCTTGAGCGCCTGGAGGTCGCGCGGCACCAGCTCGCGGACGTCGGAGACGACCACGCTCTGGGTGTCCACCGCCCAGCCCACGATCGCCACCGCCAGCCCCACCGCCAGCACGCGCCGGGGACGCGACACGGCGTAGGCCAGGCTCCTCTCGCCGCGCTCGGCGGTGCGGATCCTGATCCGCCTCCACCGGCGCGCCCAGGCACGTCCGGCGCGCGAGTCGGCCACGGCGGCCCACGTATCGGTCGCCCACGCACGTACGCGCGGGAACACGGGCGGCGCCTCGGAGCCGCCCCGCTGGCCGCCGAAGCGCACGAGCGCGGCAAAGCCCGCCGTGACGGCGCAGAAGAAGGCCAGCGCGATGCCGACCACCACGAGGGCGCCGAAGCCGCGCACCATCGGCACCGGCGACAGCAGAAGCACCAGGAATCCCACGGCCGTGGCGAGGCCCGCGGTCGCGATCGTGGGCCCGCCCGCCGCGGCCGCCCTGGCCGCGGCGTCGCGTTCGTCAGCGGTTTCCGCCCTCAGCTCGTCGTGACGTGCCTGGAACTGGATCGCGTAGTCCACGGACAGGCCGATCAGCACGGGCAGCACGGCGATCGAAGCCATCGTCAGGCTGCCGCCGGCGAGATAGAGCGCTCCGTAGGTCATCGCCGACGCCGCCAGCGCAAGGCCCAGCGGCAACAGCCGCAGGCGGGTGCGGAAGACCACCGCCAGCGTGCCCGCCATCACCAGCAGCGCGGCGCCCAGCAGCACGAAGATCGCGCTGCGCACCTCGTCCGCCAGCCCCTCCACCACCACGGGCACCCCCGACACCACGTACCGCGCTCCGCGCTGGGGTGCCAGCGCCTTGTCCGCGGTGACCTCCTTGATCAGGTCGATCGCCTGGCTGCGCTCCGAGTCGCTCAGGTCCGGCTTGAGCCGCACCTGGATCAGGGCGGCGTTCTCGCTCGGGAAGAGGTAGGCGAAGCGCGACTTCGGCACACCGGTACGGCCCCGCTTGGCGCCCTCGCGGGTATCGAACACCAGCGTCGAGACGAAGTCGGGGCTGTCGATCGACGGTAGGCCGGTGATGCCGTAGCGCAGGGCGATCTGGAGGACTTCCTGGGTGAACTTGCTCTCCACCAGCCGGCTCGCGCTGTCGGCCAGCTGCCTCTGGCGGGCTCGCGAGTCGCCCCGCTCGGCGGACAGCTTCCTGGCGGCGGCCGCCGCCTGCTCGGCCTGCTGCTTGCTGGCGCTGCGCCGGCGCGAGAACTCGTCGGTGATCTGGCCTGCGGCGGTGTTGATGAACGTCCCCGGGCCGAACACCACCCGCGCGGGCTTGAGCTTGGCGATCCCGGCACAGCCCTTCGGCAGCTGGCGCAGCCCCTCGGCGGGCACGTTGCCCGACAGGCACCCCTCGAGCTTGATCAGGCGCCCGAGATCCGGGGTGAGCACGGTCTTCTGGAGGTTGCCCTTGACCAGCACCACCACGGCCTCGTCGCCGAAGTCCCGCTTGAAGTCGTCGGTGGCCTTCGACACCTCCGAGGAAGGCGACACCAGCGTGTCGGTGCCGGCGCTGGGCTGCAGCCGCGTGGCGCACACGGCGCCGGCCACGGCGAGCACGGCCACGACCACCACGGTCACGAGCGGGCGCCGCGTGACGGCGCGAACCACCGCTGCAAATCGCTCTCCCCTCACGAAGGCCAGCTTAGGGAGCTAAGGGGCGATGGGACGCAGCTGCGGATACAGGTTCGACTGACCGGCCACGCGCCCAAGCGGCGCCTGCGCGCGGCACGGAGGGGCGGCCGGGTAGGCCCCGCCGGCGAACACGAACTCCTGGATCTGCGCCCGCAGCGCCGGGTCGAGGTTGGGGTCGGTCGGAGCAAGCTGCGGCACGGGCGCGCCGGCAGGCGGGCACAGGTAGTTGCCGAACAGCGGCAGCCCGCGCGCGAGCTGGCTGTAGCCCCCGGGCTCCGTGTAGGGGTTGGAGCGGTTGGTGGCTATCCGCTCGTCGTACGCCGCGAGCACCTCGGGGTTCAGCGGGTTGGTGGTGCGCAGGTAGCTCAACGGCCGGGGGGCGGCCGCCGACGGGTCGGTGGCGTTCGTGGCCGCGGAGTCGTTGGCGAAGAAGGCGGCGATCTCGCGCTTGTACAGGCCGAGGTAGTCGAACACCGGCTGCAGGTCGCGCAGATAGGGCTCGAGCCGCGCGAGCAGCGGGCGGGTGTCGTCCAGCGTGCGCTCGAGCGCCGGCAGCCCGGTCTTGGAAACGCTCACGAGCGGCCCGATGTCGGTCACCAGGTTCTCCAGGTGAGGCGCCAGCCCCTTGAGGTTCACCAGTGTCGGGGAGAACTGGCGCGCGAACGGCCGCAGCTGGGTCACCAGGGGGTCGGTGTTCTCGGCGAACCGCGACAGCCGGCGCGTGGTCTCCCGCGTCTCACGCAGGAAGGTGGGGAACGCCACGAAGGCGTCGGCCAGCTCGCGGTTGCGCTCGGCGGTGGCGCGGAACACGCGGTTGGAGTTGCTGATCAGGCCGCGCAGCTGGCCCTGCCGCTCGCTCAGGGCCTCGAACACGGCGCCGGTGTCGCGCACCACGCCGCGCGTGGCCGCGCTCTGCTCGTCGAGGATCTTCAGGGTGTCGCCCACGTCCTCGGAGAACGGCGCGAGGCTGCCGAGCGCATCGTTGAGGTCCTTGCCACCGTCGCCCACCGCGCGCCCCTGCTCGGCCAGCCAGTTTGAGAACGCCTTGCGCGTGCGCGGGTCGAAGGTGCGGAAGATCTCGTCCAGCTCGACGGTCGGGGAGACCTGGCCGGACGGCAGGGTGCCGCCGTCCGCGAGCATCCTGCTGGAGCGATCGCCCGGGGTGAGCTCCACGTAGGTCTCGCCGAGCAGCGTCTTCTGGCGCAGGATCGCCTTGGTGTTCTTTGGGATCGGCGCGTAGTCGTCGTCGATCTCGATCACGGTGGCGGTGAGCCCGGTCTGGCGGTCCGGCTCCTTCTTCTTCACCTTGCCCACGTTCACGCCCGAGATCCGGACGTCGGCTTCCTGGGCCAGCTGCGTGGCCTCGGGGAACTTGACCTCGAGGCGATAGCCCTCGGGCCGGAGCGGGATCGAGCCGCCGAACACCAGCCACAGGTACAGCAGGATCGCCACGCACGAGAGCGTGAACGCGACCATCGCGATGAGCCGGCCGACGCTGGGGGTTTCCTTGACCATTAGGGCGTGGTCCCCCCCGTGTTGCAGACCTGGGCCTGGGTCGGCGCGTTCAGGAGCCGGGTGAGGATGTCCAGTTGCGGCTCGGCCGGGCGGATCGTCTCCTCGAGCACGCCGAGCGCCGGGCAGGAGATCATGACTATGCCGCGGCGCACCGGACCGTGGGCGTCCTGCTGCGCGAACAGCCCCGCGCCGGCGTGGTTGAGCCAGGAGGCCCAGAACAGGTAGCCCTCCTCCGGGCCCGACGGGTTGTAGGCGAGGGTGTTGAAGAGCGAGTTCAGCACCTTGAAGGTGTTGGTCAGCCTGGGCGTGACCACGGCCAGGTCGCTGGCGGCATTGCGGAGGTCGCGCACCGTGGGCTGCACGTCGCGTGCGAACGGGCGGATCTGGTTGCGGATGGCCGGCGTGGTCGCGCGCAGGAACGGCCGGGTGGCGCGCAGCGAGGGCGCCAGGGCGCGGGCGCCGGGCCGCAGCTTGCTCAGCGCGGGGCCGAGATCCTTCGCCAGGGTGCCGACGTCGGTGAGCGTGTCGCGCGTCTCCTCGAGCGCGCCCGGGAACAGGCGCAGCGCCCGTCGCAGGTTGGCGTCCTGCGCGGCGATGGCCTCGAAGTTGGCGTTCGCGGAGTCCACCAGGGCGGCCAGGTCGCGGTCCTTGGAGCCGAGCTCGGTGGCCAGCTCCTGGAAGTTGGTGATCGTCCGGCGGATGTTGCGCCGGCGCGCGATCAGCAGCCGGGTGGCCTTGCGCGTGTCGCGCGCCAGCGGCTCGAAGCGCTTGAAGGTCTGGCGCAGCGCGGCGGGTGTGTCGTCGCCCTCCAGGCCCTCGGCCCCGGCGCTGAGGAGCACGCGCAGGTAGTCACGCGTGTCGGTGTCCAGCGACGCCAGGATCTCGTCGGGGTTGACGTCGGGAAGGGTCTCCGAGACCGGGACCCGCTGGCCCTCCTCCAGCTCGCCCGCCGAGCGGTTGCCCGGGTCGAGCTCGAGGAACATGTCCTTCAGGCCGGTCTTGGGACGCAGCAGGATCGAGGCGTCCTTGTAGATCGGCGCGTACTTGCGCTGGATCTTCATCTCCACCACCGCGCGGCCGTCCTCGAGCTCCACGGAGCCGATGTCGCCGATCTTCACGCCGGCGATGTTCACGGTCTGGCCCTGGCCCGGCACCACGGCCTGCGCGGTCAGAAGCTCGGCCTCGACCTCGTAGAAGTCCGTGCCCACCAGCGGCACCCAGGCGGGCAGGAAGAAGCGCTGGTTGGACAGGATGTAGCCGGCCACCCCCGCGGCCACGACCACCATGAAGATGATCGCCACGAAGTCGCGCAGGTGCTTGCGGATCGCGCGGGTCACGGACCGCCTCCGATCCGTGCCGAGTTCAGGTCGGGCCGCCTCTGGGTGTGGCACGCCCGGTTGCGCCGCTGAGGCGGCTTGGCCCCCGGGCGGGCGGGGCGCGTGCCCAGCGGCGGGCGCAGCGCGTTGGCGAACAGGGGACCGTCGGTGCCCAGCGGGCCGGTCTGCACGCGGTTGGTGCCGCCACCGGTCTGGAAGCGGGTGTACTGGCCGTTGCCGTCGAAGTTCTGCGACTCGCCGCTCAGGCCCACCAGGCTCTGGAAGAACTCCTTGTAGTTCTCGACCCCGGTTGTGAGGTTGCCGTCCTGGATCACCACGTCGCCGGTGGGCAGCAGGTTGTTCAGCAGGCAGCGGTTCACGAGGTCGGCCTGCGGGATGAACTTCACGAACCCGTCGGTGAACGTGGCCAGATCGCGGGTGGCGGGCTTGAGGATCTTCACGAGCCCCTGGAGCTCCCGCGGCGAGACGAGCGGGCGCGCCTGGGCAATCCACGGGAGCGCCGCGGTGATCGTCGCGGGGGTCTCCCGGACGCCCGGGATCAGCTCCAGCGAGAACGCCCTGAGCGACGGGAACGTAGCGTTGAGCCGGTCGAGGGCCGGGTTCGCGCGCTCGAGCACCTGCGGCAGCAAATGGATCGTGCGCCGCAGCGAGGCCTGCTCGGCGGCCAGCGCACCGGTGGTGATGTTGAAGTTCGAGATCAGGTCCTTGAGCTGGTCCTCGCGGCTGGCCAGCGCCGCCGAGACCTTCTGGGTGCCCCTGATCAGCCTGCGGAGGTCGCCCGCGTTGCGGCCGAGCAGGGCGTTGTTCACGATCGCCGTGCCGCGCAGGGCCTCGGGCGAGTTGTCGAGGGAGTCGTTGAGCGATTCGCCCGCGGTCTCGCCGCGCGTGTCCCGGTCGTCGTCGGCCGCCTCGTCCGGCTTTGGCTCGCCGCCGAAGCCCTCCCCCAGCCCCTGCACCAGCTCCTGGAGGTCCTTGCGCGCATCGGACTTCAGCGTGCCCAGCACCTGGTCGAGCTGCACTGCCGCCGAGGTCTGGGTGGACGGGATCGGGTCGTCGGGGTCGATCTCCCCGGCCGCGGGCGTGCCCGGCTTGAGGTCCACGAAGAAATTGCCCTCGAGGAAGATCCGCGGCCGGATCTTCAGCTCCGCGTTCTTGTGGATCGGCAGCGCCTCGTCCTCGAGCTTCATCGTGACCACGGTGGCCGTGGAGTCGTCGTCGGCGGGCTCGACCTTGGACACCTGCCCCACGTTCACGCCCGCTATCCGGACCGGCGACCGCAGCTGGATGCTGGCCGCGTTGTCGAACGTGGCCCGCATCTCGTAGGGCTTGGTGAACGGGATGTCCTTCGCGAACGCGAACCAGGTGCCGACCGCGATCGCGAGCAGGGCGATCATGCCCGCCTGGAACCGGTTCAGCCGCTCGCCGCCCACGCGCCTCACTCCTCTTCCTCCTGACCGGGCTGGCCGGCGGTCCTGGTGCCCTGGTTGCCCGGCACGTTGCCGATCACCTGGCGGTTCTGGAGGTAGTCCTCGTTGCCGGCCTCGCACTCCTTGGTCTGCCCCGGCGACGCCGTGTTCGGGTACGGATTCACGTGGGAGAAGTTCGTGGGGTGGGGCCCCTTACCGGGAGCGGTCGACGGGCTGCCCTCGTTGTTCGGGCCGACGGGGGCGGCGATGATGATGAACCGCTGCCACGTGCCGTTGGAGTCGCCCTCCGACAGCAGGCTCGACACGTTGCGGAAGAACAGCGTGACGTAGTTGCAGGTGGTCTGGACCGGCGTGAGGAAGGCGATCGTGGGCTTCAGCGAGCGGGCGGTGTCACGCAGGCGCCGGATGCCGCGCGGCACCAGCGGGTCCTCAGCGAACTCGGCCAGCGAGTCGAACACACTCGCCAGGTCGCGGTTCAGGGCGGGGGTCCGCGGCAGCGTCTTCGCGCCGGTCGCGAATGCGTCCGCCAGCACCGGCGCGGACGCCGGGAGCGTCGCGATCCCCGGCCGCAGCTCGCGGAAGAACCCGGCGCTGTTGCGCAGGAACGGCCGCTGGCGGGGGAACTCCGCGATCGCCGTGTCGTACGTGGCCGGCTGCTCGGAGATGAACTGCTGGAGGAATGGGCGCGCCACCCCTGCCAGGGCGGTGAAGGTGGTGTCCAGGTTCACGAACAGCTCCGCCTGCTCCTCGGCCACCGGCGCGACCTCGGCCGCGGTGCCGGCGAGGCCCTTGAAGAAGCGGGCGAGCTGGGTCCTCGGCGCGGCCAGGTTGGCCGCCACCGGGCGCAGGTCGCGCAGCAGCGGGCGGAACTCCGCGATGGCCTCGTTGAGCGACCGCCCGCGCCCAGCCAGGCCGGAGCCGAATCCGTCCAGCGACTGCTGCGAGCCGCGACGGGCGGGGGCGTCGAAGCTGTTCAGCACCTCGTCGATCTCGACCGGCTCCGGGGTCGCCTGGGACAGCGGGGTCGTGGCGCCGGGCGCGAACCCGGCGGACTCGTTGACCCCCGGCGTCAGCTCGATGTACTTCAGCCCGAGCGCCGAGCGCGGGCGCACGATGAACGTCGAGTCGACCGGGAGCGGCTCCAGCTCCTTGTCGAGCTTCGCGTCCACGATCGCGTTCACCTCGTCGCCGTGCTGAACGGCGTCGATCTTGTCGATCACGCCCACGCGCGCCCCGCCGATCCGGACCTCGTTGCCGCGCACGAGGTTGGCCGCGTTGGGCAGCTGGATCCGCACGTCGTAGGTGGGCACGAACGGCAGGCCCGAGTTGGCGTTGTAGGACAGGAAGACCGCGACGATCGAGACCAGCAGCGTCACGGCGCCCACCAGCACCGGGCTGGCGGTGAGGCCCTGGATGCCGGCGCGGCGCGTCACTGGCCGTCCCCCAGGAGGTACTCGAGCATCGGCTCGTCGAGGCTCTCGAGGGCCGGCGAGCGGCCCTGCGCGCTCCTTCGGATGCTCCGCGCGTTGGCGCGTCCCTTGTCCGCTTCAGGCCCGGCCGTCCCGAGGATGCCGCCCACCACGTTGCCGGTGGGCGGCACGCTGCCCTCGGACTTCTTGGACTCGGCCGGCTCGCGCGCCAGGCGGGCCTCCGTGGGTCGCTTGGCGGCGGCCGAGCCGATCGCCCTCGTATCGGTGAAGTTGGCATTGCAGCCGGCCGCGATGTCGAACGCGTACGGCGTGCACAGGTTCACGTTGAGCGCCGCCCGCAGGTAGTGGCCGATGTCGTCGAACCCGTTGATCGCGGTCATCGAGTAGAAGACGAAGTTCAGGGCGTGCTCGATGCCGCCGGTCTCGTCGATGCTCTTGGTGAGCTTGTCGAGGTTCACCGACAGCGGGCGGGCCTCGCTGGCGAAGGATCCGAGATCGCGGATCAGCGGGCGGGTGCGCAGGAGCGCCGGCCGGCCCGTCTCCAGAGCGTCGCCCAAGGTGGTGAGCGCGGTGGTGGACGCGGTCGAGAACGGACCCAGGCGCTGGATCACCCGGCTCACGTCCTCGCCGGAGCGGTTGAGGTTGCGGGCCACCGGCGCCGCCTGCCCCGCGAAGCCGCCGAGATCGGCCATCAGGGGCTTCAGCTCGGCCAGGAACCGCGGCAGCCGCTGGATCCCGCGCTCGATGTCGGCGCGGCGCTCGGCGGTGGCCTCGCCGGTGCGATTGGCCTGGACGATGAAGTCGGAGACGGCCTCCTTCTCGCGCGCGAGCGGCGCCAGCGCGGTGTCGGAGTCACGCGCGAGGTTCGCCAGCACGCGGTTCTGCTTCGCGAGCACGGCGACGACCCGGTCGGTCTCCCTGAGTGCCGGGTTCGCGCGGTTGATCACCTCGTTCAGCTCCGCGCCGCGGCCCGCCAGGCCCACGCCGAACTCCGACAGGAGGATGGAGAGGCGCTCGGAGAACGGGCGGCGGAGGATGTTGTT
The DNA here is from genome assembly GCA_963761505.1 of uncultured Thermoleophilaceae bacterium. GTDB lineage: Bacteria > Actinomycetota > Thermoleophilia > Solirubrobacterales > Thermoleophilaceae > JAAYBF01. Next base: position 12,518 of record CAVXGW010000001.1, on the reverse strand, counting down.
CACGAGGTCGAGGTCCACCGGCGAGCTGGTGCGGGCCACCGGCAGCAGGTGCTCGCCCTCCCCGTCGCCCTCCTCGATCTTTGTGAGCTCAGGCTTCCCGCTGGACCCGGGCTCGCACTCCACGAACTTCTCGCCGATCAGCGACTGCGGCCGGATGGCGCACTTGGCGTCCGCCCGGAACGGCGCGAAGCGGTCGTCGTCGATCCGCAGGACGACCGCCGCCTTCTTGTCGTCGGTCACCTCCATCGACTCGATCGCGCCGACCTTGGCCCCCGCCACCTTCACGTCCTCACCCGGGACCGCCGCGGCCACGTTGTCGAAGATGGCCCGCACCTCGTAGCCGGCGCCGTCGTCGCTCGCGCCGAGCCCGGCGATCAGGACCAGCGGGATCGCCATGCAGAGGGCCGCGACTGTGATCAGGCGGCGCATCAGTCGGGATCGGAGTCGGGGTTGGACTCAGGACGGCAGCCGTCCACCACGAACGGAGCCGACCCGTCGGGCGCGGCCTGCGTCGCCCCACCGGGGCAGCGGCGGAACTGGCGCAGCTGGAACTCGTCCAGGCGCTGCGCGTCGGGCTTCTTGGTCAGCTGGTTGTTCGACTCGTTGAAGGTGAACGGGCTGAAGATCGGCTGGACGCGGGCGTAGTGGCCGCTGGCGTCATACGACGAGGCGCCCTGCCCGAACTTCGTGAGCCAGCCGGCCAGGTCGGGGGTGTAGCTGCGCAGCGTGTCGACGAACTCCTGCGAGCGGTCGAACGTGCGGATTGCGCGGGGGAAGTCCGAGGAGGTCAGGCTCTCGAGGTGAGGCAGCTTCGCGGTCAGGTTGATCAGGTCGTTGTTCTTGCCCGGCGTGCGAATGAGCTGGCTGAGGTCGCGGATCGTCGGGCGGGCGTCGGCCACGAGCGGGTTCAGCCGCGCGAAGAGGGTGTCCAGCTCCTTGGTGTTGGGCTTGGACACGTCGACCAGCTGGTCCACGTCGTCGAGCGCCGTGCGCAGGTTCACGAACGTGGTGTTCGCCTTGCGCAGGGTGGACGGCAGGAGGCCCAGTGCCTCCGCCAGCGCCACGTTCTCGTCGCCGATCGCGCCGAAGGCGGTGTTGGCGTTGCCGACCAGCTGGGTTAGCTCGCCGCGGCGCTCGGCGATGGCGCCGACCGCCTTGGAGGTGTCGATCAGGAAGCGCTCGAACACCGCGTCGTCGGCGATCAGCTCGCGGGTGAGGGCGGACGTCGTGCTCAGCGTCGGGCTGAGGTAGCGCAGCGAGCGGGCGGCCTGAGGCGCCTTCCCGTTGTACTGAGCGGCCTGTCCCTGGATGAACTTCTGGAGACCGGCCCGGGTGTCCGGGTCGAAGGCGTTGAAGAGCTGGTCGAGATCGACCGGCGCCGATGCGTCCTCGGCGGCCAGCTGCCCGCCCTCGTCGATCTCCGCGGCGCTGTTCGGGCCGGGCGTCAGCTCCACGTAGCGGTTCGCGATGCCCGACAGCGAGGTCGCGCGGATCGTCGCCTTCGTGCCGGTGTGCAGCGGCGTCAGATCCTCGTCCTTCACCGTCATCTTCACGACCGCCTGCGACTGGTCGTTCAACTCGATCGAGTCGATCGTGCCCACGGCACGGCCGCCCACGTGGACCTGGTTCCCCGGGACCAGCTGCCCGCCGTTGTCGAAGACGGCGCTGACCTTGTACCCGCCTCCGCCCCCGAACAGGGCGAGAGCCACCAGGACGACGAGCCCGACGATCCCCGCAACGACCGCGAAGCGAGTCAAGCTCCAGCTCCGGCGGATATCACTGAATCAGGGGGTGTCAAAACCAGGCCCGTAACCCGGCGCCACCCGCGGCGCCAGTATAGGAGCCAGCCCCTAGTCTCGCCCGTGCATCTGTCGGAAGTAAAGGTGAACTCAACACTGGCGCGTTTTAGCGCGCCAATGCGCTCATTTCCGGCGAATCTCGTGCGTTTGGCTCAGCGAATGGGGGACGTCGCAGCGACGCCTATTCCATCCCGAGAGGCCCTCGGGCCTCCCCGCTGAGGAACTGGCGCACGAACTGGTTCGGCGAGTTGAACAGCTCGCTCGCCGGCCCGGACTCCACGATCCGGCCCTTCCAGAGCACCGCGATGTAGTCCGCCACGCGCCGCGCGGACATGATGTCGTGCGTGATCACCACGTAGGCGCCGCCGTTCTCGGCGTGCACCTCCTGGATCAGCTCGCACAGCAGGGCCGTGCGCACGGGGTCGAGCCCGGAGTCCGGCTCGTCGAAGAGCACGATGTCCGGGTCGAGCACCAGCGCGCGGGCGAAGCCGGCGCGCTTGCGCATGCCGCCCGAGAGCTCGTTGGGCATCTTGTCCAGCGCACCCTGCAACCCGACCTCACGCAGGCGCCGGTGACAGATCTCGAGGATCTCCTCGTCGCCCTTGTCGGTGTGCTGGCGCAACGGGAACGCGGTGTTGTCGAGCACGTTCATCGAGCCGAACAGCGCACCGTCCTGGAACAGCACGCCGAACTTCTTGCGCATCTCGAACAGCTCGTCGTCGACCATGTTCGGCACCGACTCGCCGTGCACGAGCACGTCGCCCTCGTCGGGGTAGAGCAGGCCGACCATGTGCTTGATGCACACCGACTTGCCGGTGCCCGACGGCCCCAGGATCATCGAGATCTGGTTGTCCGGGATGCCGAAGTTCAGGCCGTTGAGGATCACCGTCCGGCCGAACGCCTTCTTGACGTCGATGAACTCGATCGCGTCGGTCGAGCCGTGGTCGCGCTTGAGGCCGGAGTGCCACTGGTAGGGGTGCTCGCCCTCGCGCGTCTGCTCGACGATGTTGCCCGGGATCTCCTCGTCGGAGTGCTCCATGTCCGGCGGATCGGCCTCGCCCTCGGGCTGTCCCATCTGGACCTCGCGCTGGGTCGAGGGCTCGGGGTTGCCACCCTCGCGCTCCGTCGGCGCGGCCGGCTCGCCCTCCACCTCACCGGCCTCCAGGGGCTTCCCCCACGGCGGGTCGTTGCGCTCGTCGTCAGCCATATCCACTCCTCCTTGTCAGCCGCCGATTGGCGCTCTTGGGTTCGATCCCCAGAAGATCTGGGTGCCCACCATCCCGATGATGTGGACCATCACGGTGTTCAGCACCATCGACTTCGCCGTCGCGGTGCCCACGCCCACGGGCCCTCCGCCCGCGGTGTAGCCGTAGTAGCAGCCCACGAGCACGATGATCGTGGCCATGCTCATCCCCTTGATCAGGGAATACAACAGGTCGGGTGGGTTCTGGAACATCCAGAAGATGAGGAAGAACCCTCCGGATGAGACCTCGCCAATCTGTTGGACCACCGCCAGGTACGACGCGAAGAAGCCGGCTCCCACGGCCGCGATGTACATGAACGGCAGCACCATCCAAGCGGCCAGCAGGCGCGTGGAGCACAGGAACGTGAGCGAGCTGATGCCCATCACCTCGAGCGCGTCGATCTCGTCGGAGATCCGCATCGCGCCGATCTCCGCGACGAGGCCCGTGCCCACCTTCGCGCTCATCATGTAGCCGAAGGCGTAGGGCATGATCTCGCGCAGGTCGCACCAGGCGGAGAACACGCCGGCGTAGGCGGGAGCGCCCACCGAGCGGTTGAAGTACGCGCCCTCGATGCCGCAGGTGAGCCCGAGGATGAACGCCAGCCCCCAGATCACGATGGCCGAGCCGAGGATCAGGATGCCGGCCTGGCGCAGCGCCTCGCCGAAGAAGCGCAGCACGCGCCCCGTGTACACCTCGCCCATCACGCGCGCCATGAACTTGGCGATGTCGCCGAACGAGGCGATCCACTCCTTGGGGACTGCCAGCCAGGTTTTGCCCATTACTTGATCACCGATATCTCGGGGTGTGTGGCGAGCAGGGTTTGGGTGAAGACGTAGTTGAAGGCGAAGATGCCGAGGAAGCTGATGACGACGCCTTGGTTGACGGCGCGGCCGACGCCTTCGGCGCCGCCGGAGGCGGTCATGCCCTTGTAGCAGGAGACGATCGCGATGATCGCCCCGAACAGGGTCGTTTTGACCACCGATCCCCAGAGGTCGGTGGTGGAGGCGTTGTTGAGCAGGGTGGCGAAGAAGGGGCCGAGGGGGGCGTCGAAGGTGAGCGTGGCGAGCACGCCGCCGAAGATGCCGAAGATCAGCGCGTAGATGTTGAACAGCCCGGTCACGATCATCAGCGCGAGGAAGCGGGGGACGACGAGGTTTTTGATCGGGTCGACGCCGAGTACCTGGAGCGCGTCGAGCTCCTCACGGATCTTTCTGGCGCCGAGGTCGGCGGTGATCGCGGTGCCGCCGACGCCGGCGAGGATGATCGCGGTCACAAACGGCGCGAACTCCCGGATGCTGGCCAGCACGAAGAACCCGCCGAGGCGGTCGATCGCCCCGAACAACACCAGGAAGTTGCCCGCCTGCAGCCCGGGCGCGCCGTAGCCGAACGCGATCGTCGAGATCGTCAACGGAAACCAGCACAGCCGCAGCGCGAACAGAAACTGCTGCACGAACTCCGTCCCATACGGATACGGCGGACGCACAGCCGAGAGCAACGTCTTGCCCGTGAGGATCATCATGTCCCCCACCTGCTCCAGCAGGTTCTTCGTCGGCAAAAACGCCCGATCGGCAACGGCTCTGACCACTACGCTCCTCCCAGCTCAGACAGGTGCTGAGCGCTCCTCACAAGTGGCTGCGAACTCTACGGTATGGCCCTGCAAGGTGCCAAGAGGGAACCGTCGTGTGGCGCGGGTTGCCCGTGGTACATTCCGGGCGCTTTGCGGCGGAGGAGACTGCACTTGGCTCTCGTTGGCGCCTGCGCGCTAACCCTCGGCGCGTGCGGCGGCGGGGAGCGCCAGGACGAGAACGAGCCCGAGGGCGCTTACAGGGTGAGGGTCGTCAACGCGCGCTTCCCAGCGGACCAGAAGCTGGCCAAGCGCTCCAATCTCGTGATCAGGGTTCGTAACGTGGAGAGGGACAAGACGATCCCGAACATCGCCGTGACCCTGAAGGGGCTCGACGTGAAGCTGGACAACCCCACGCTCGCCGACCCCAAGCGCCCGGTGTTCGTGATCAACGGCGTGCCGAAGGACATTGGCACGTTCCCCGAGTCCAAGGACGCGGCGCCCAGGGGCGGCGAGACCGCGTACGTGGACACGTGGGCGCTGGGCCCCCTGAAGCCCGGCCGCCAGAAGGTGTTCAGGTGGAACGTCACGGCGGTGCGGCCGGGCCGTTACCGGATCACCTACCGCGTGGCCGCCGGCCTCGACGGCAAGGCGAAGGCCGTGGGAGTGGCCGGCAGCGTGCCCGCGGGCCTGTTCGCCGGCACGATCGAGGACAAGGCGCCCGACACCCGCATCGCGGAAGACGGCAAGACCGTCGTCGAAGGCGTCAACTAGCGCCTGCAAACCGTCGCCTGACTGCGTCCTCGGTCGCTCGTGTGCTGGCGCACACGTCGCTCCCTGCGTCCTTGCCATGCTCGGTTTTCGGCGCTAGCTCGCCCGCCTCTTCTCATAGCCCCGGCACTCCAACACCGGCACCCGCGGGTACTTCGGGTACGTCGGGTCGGTCTTCGACCGCTCGCACATCGAGAATCTAGCTGCCGCGCGTGTTGCGAATCAGCTTCTGGTGAACGCAGCTGTCGCACAGCCCGTTGATCGGCACAACGCCGAAGGTATATAGGCGCGCGGAGCGCGCCGTTCGGGGGGTTGCAAAGGGGGGCATGTTGCCCCCCTTTGAGGCTCTCTACCTCACGAAGAGGATCTCGGAGTACTTCGGCAGCGGCCACAGGTCGTCGGCGACGATCTTCTCCAGCCTGTCCGCCACCTCGCGCACCTTGGCCATCGCCGTGAGCTGGTTGTCCCGGGCGTAGATCGCCAGATCCAGGCCCTCGACGCCGTCGGGATAGACGTTGGCGGACTCGAGCTCCTTGATCGCCGCGACGAACTCGTCGACGAGCGGGCGCGCCTCTCCGGCCAGCTCCGACACCTCGGCGGCATCGATCAGCGCGAGGTGGCGCAGCGCGGCCGGCAGCAGCATCGTGCGCGCGATCATCGCGGCCGTCTCGGCCTCGATGTTGGCGTTGATCACGTACTGCTCGACCCACACCTCGAAGCGCGACTCCAGCTCGCGCTTGGAGAGCACCTCGTACTTCTCGAAGGCGCCCACCGAGTCCTCGGCGAGCACCTCGGGAAGCGCGTCGGGCGTGGTGTGCAAGTTCTTCAGCCCGCGCTTCTCGGCCTCGGCGTGCCATGCCTCGTCGTAGTTGTCGCCCCCGAAGATGATCTGCTTGTTGGCGGTGTAGGACTCGCCCACCACCGCCGCGATCTTCTCGGGGATGTCCGCGCCGCTCGCCGCCTCGAGCTTGTCCGCGAGGTCGTCGATGGCCTCGGCCACGATCGTGTTCAGCACCGTGTTCGGGAACGCCAGCGCGCCGCTGGACCCGAGCGTCCGGAACTCGAACTTGTTGCCGGTGAAGGCGAACGGCGAGGTGCGGTTGCGGTCGCCGCCGTGCATCGGCAGCGGCGGCAGCACCGGCGTGCCCAGGCCGAGCAGCGAGCCCGGCGTGTGCGGGTCGCCCTCGCCCGAGGCGATCGCCTCGAACGCCTTGTCCAGCTCGGCGCCGAGGAAGATCGAGATGATCGCCGGCGGCGCCTCGTTCGCCCCGAGCCTGTGGTCCTGGCCAATGCTCGCGACCGAGGCGCGCAGCAGGCCCTGGTGCTTGTTCACGGCCTGGATCACCGCGGCGCAGAAGAACAGGAAGCTCACGTTGTCCGCGGGCGTGTCGCCGGGCTCGAGCAGGTTGTGCCCGGCGTCGGTGCCCATCGACCAGTTGTTGTGCTTCCCCGAGCCGTTCACGCCTGCGAACGGCTTCTCGTGCAGCAGGCAGACGAGCCCGTACCTGCGGGCCGTGGACTGCATGAGCTGCATCGTCAGCTGCTGGTGATCGGCGCCCACGTTCGAGTTCTCGAACACCGGCGCGATCTCGTACTGGCCGGGCGCCACCTCGTTGTGGCGGGTCTTCACCGGCACGCCGAGCTTGGCCAGCTCGCGCTCGGTCTCCAACATGCAGGCGAGCACGCGCTCGGGGATGGAGCCGAAGTAGTGGTCGTCCAGCTCGTGGCCCTTGGCCGGCTGCGCGCCGAACAGCGTGCGACCGGTGGTGAGCAGGTCGGGGCGCTCGAAGTAGTACTGCTCGTCGATCAGGAAGTACTCCTGCTCGGGCCCGACCGTGGTGAACACGCGCTCGCTCTCCTCGTCACCGAGCAGCTTGAGCGCGCGCACGGCGGACTTCGACAGCGCGTCCATCGAGCGCAGCAGCGGGATCTTGAGGTCGAGCGCCTCGCCGGTCCACGACGCGAACGCCGTGGGGATGCAGAGCAGGGCCCCGTTCGGATTCTCGAGGATGAACGCCGGGCTCGTGGGGTCCCAGGCCGTGTAGCCGCGGGCCTCGAAGGTCGCGCGCACGCCCCCGGTGGGGAAGGACGAGGCGTCGGGCTCGCCCTGGATCAGCTCCTTGCCGGAGAACTCGGCGAGCGCGGTGCCCTCGCCGGCCGGGCCGAAGAACGAGTCGTGCTTCTCCGCCGTCGAGCCGGTGAGCGGCTGGAACATGTGCGTGAAGTGCGTGGCGCCATTCTCGAGCGCCCACTCCTTCATCGCCTGGGCGACGGAGTCGGCGAGGCTCGGGTCCAGCGCCTCGCCCTTGTCGAGCGTGCGCTGGAGCTTCTTGAAGACGTCCCCGGGCAGGCGCTGGCGCTGCACCCCGATCGAGAAGACGTTGTCGCCGAACGGGTTGTTCGACGGCTGGGTCAGATCAACCGCGCCGAGCGCACCCCCGTTGGGGCTCCACTGGGCGGCCGTTACGTTCTTCTGACGGATCCTTGGCATCTACGAGTCGAGCCTCCGGAATAGGGGAAAACTGGGCGACAGCGCAGACTAGACGGCGCGCGGTTTTCAGGCGTTATCCATCTGTCCAAGAAAACCGGCGGCGGTTTCGCCGTGGCGTCGTAAACCTCAAAGGGGGGCAAACATGCCCCCCTTTGCAACCCCCCGAACGGCGCTCGCTGCGCTCGCGCCTATAGACCCTGAGCGTTATCGAGGGAGCTTGGGCTCGATGATCCGGTAGGCCTTCAGGCCCAGGCCGAGACGCTCGCGGTCCTCGGAGGTGAACGGGTCCAGGCCGCTCAGCTCCTTCACCCGCTCCAGGCGGTAGCTGACCGTGTGGCGGTGGGCGTGGATGGCGGCGGCCGTGGCGTTCATGTTGCAGTTCTCGCCGAGGTAGGACTCGAGCGTGCCCACGAGGTCGGTGGAGTACTGGTCGTCGTAGCGCACCAGCGGGGCGATCGTGTCCTCGTAGAAGCTCTTGACCTCCTCGGGGTGGGAGGCCAGCACGCGGAACAGCAGCCGGTAGGTGCCACCCCCGATCTCCTCGCCGGGTGGGCCGCCGCCCGCGGCGCGCACGCCCAGCACCAGCTCCGCCTCCTCGAGTGCGCGACGAACGTCGGCGACGTCGGAGTGGTGCGAGGAGACGCCCACCAGCGCCTGGCGCCCCAGGCGGTTGGCCACCTTGCGCGCTTCCTCCACCCCGCCGGGCAGCAGCGCGTACACGCGGCCGTTCACCGTCTGCGCGAGAGCTCCCGGGTGCTCGCCCGAGATCGCCGCGAGCAGGCGGCCGGGAGCGCGCTCGCCGGGGTCGGCGCACATGCCCACGGCGCCGTTGGACAGGTCGCAGCCCAGGCGCGCGGCCCGGCGTTGGATGTCCGCCGGGTCGAGATCGTCGCGTGTGAGCAACTCCTCGAGGAAGGAGCCGCGAAGGTTCTGCTCGGTCTCGTCGCGGGCCTCGGCCACCGCGATCTCGGTGAGCGCGGCCACCGCCGCCACGTGCAGGTACTCGCCGGCGTCGCTCTTGCCCTTGCCGAGCAGCAGCACGGCGCCGAGCTCCTGGCCGCCGGACACGATCGGCACCTCGGCCGCGACGTCGGCCGGCCGCTCGGGCTTGCCGCCCGCGAGGCGCTTGGCCACGTAGCGCTCGAGCGGCGCCCAGGACTCCACCGGGGCCCCCAGCCGCGGCACGATCACCGCCACCGGCGCGCCCGCGTGCGCCGCGGCGATCTCCGCCACGCGCTCGAGGCCGTCACCGCCAAGAACAGCGCCCACCATCTCGAGGTGGGCGCCGCGCGGGGTGGGAAGGGATTCGGGTGCTGTCATCGACATGGCTCAACCAGGGGGGGCGACAGGGCTGGGCGGCCCCCAAACCGCCCAGCCTGCCGCGTAGGAGGGATCAGGCCCCCGCCGGGATCTCCTCCGTCTCGTGGGCCTGGAGCACGGGCTCCCCGTCCTCACCGGTGCGGATGCGCACGGCCTCCTCCACCGGCAGGACGAAGATCTTCCCGTCCCCGACCTGACCTGTTCGGGCGTGCTTCAGGATCGTCTCCGTGATCACGCCCACATCCTTTGACTCCACCACGATCTCGAGCTTGAGCTTGGGGCGCAGGTGGATGATCAGCTCGGAGCCTCGGTACTGCTCCGTGATCCCCTTCTGCCGGCCCGAGCCCTTGTACTCGGCGATCGAGAGGCTGGGAAACCCCTTGTCGAGCAGCTCCATGCGGATCGGCTCGAACGCCTCGTGGCGGATGAACGCCTCGACCTTCTTCATGAACTCCCCTCCGTGGGACGCGGTGCGGCCGCTGCCGCGGCGGTCACGGGTGCGGCTGCACCCGAGGCCGACGCCGGCCCGGTCGACGCTGCCCCGATCTCGGGTAGCGGGATGAACTGCTCCGGGTATCCGTACATGCCGTGTTCGACGATGTCGAGTCCGGCCTCCTCCTGCTCGTCGGTCACGCGCAGCCCGATCGTGGCCTTGATGGCCGCGAACGTGAGGTAGCTCATGCCGAACACGAAGCTGAAGGCGATCGCGATGCCGACCGCCTGAGCGATCAGCTGGTCGAAGCCGCCTCCGTAGACGAGACCGCCCTCGGGATTGCCGAACGCGTTGTACTGGGCGAGCCGCGGCGCCGTGAACAGACCACAGGCCAGGGTGCCCCAGACACCCGCCAGGCCGTGCGCGGACAGCGCACCGATCGGATCGTCGAGCTTCTTGTCGATCGCGATCACGCCGAACACGACGATCAGGCCACCCACACCGCCGATGATCGGCGCGGCCCACGCCTCCACGTAGCCCGAGGGCGCCGTGATGGCGACCAGGCCGGCGATCACTCCGTTGCCGACCATGCCGATGTCGATCGTCTTCATGGCGAGCTGCGAAGCCGCGAAGGCTCCGATCACGCCACCCGCAGCGCCCAACATGGTGACCACGGCCACCTCGGCGAGCCTGGCGTCGGTCGCGGCGAGCGTCGAACCCGCGTTGAAGCCGAACCATCCGACGAACAGGATGATCACGCCGAGACCGACCAGCGGCATCGAGTGCCCCGGGATCACCCGCGGCTTGCCGTCGGGCCCGTACTTGCCCTTGCGCGGGCCGAGCAGCAGGAGCGCGGCGAACGCGCCGGTCGCACCGATGAGGTGCACCGCCGTCGAGCCGGCGAAGTCCTGCATGCCGGTCGGCAGCAGCGACGTGTCGCCGTTCTGCAGCCAGCCGCCGCCGAACACCCAGTGCGAGCCGATCGGATAGATGATCGACGCGAACACGATCGCGTAGATCACGTACGCGCCGTACTTGATCCGCTCCAGGGTCGAGCCCCAAACGATCGCCAGCGACACGGCGCAGAACGCGAACTGGAAGAGGAACTTCGCCTCGATCGTGGCGTTCGAGACGCCCATCACGGGGATCGCCTCGGCGGGGTTCCCCGTGAACTGCAGGAAGAACCCGTTGGAGCCGATGATCGAGCTCGAGATTCCGAGCACGTCCTGGCTGCCGAAGGCGAACGCGAAGCCCACCGCCCAGTAACAGATGGCGGCGATCGAGAGGTTGGTCAGGATCTTCGCCACGCCGGTGCCGGCGTTCTTCCCGCGGGAGAACCCGATCTCGAGCATCGCGAAGCCCGCCTGCATGAACAGGACGAGCACCGCCGCGATCACCACCCACATCGTGTTGATGGGAATCGTCTCGTCGAGCGTGCCGTCGATCGCCTGCTTGAGGTCGACCGGGGTCGCCAGCGCTGAGGCCGGCAGGATGAGCAGAGCGAGGAGCGCCACGATGGCGAGGGGCCCGGCCCGCTTGAGGCTAGATCTCATTTTGTGCGAAGTCCTCCTGGATCGCAGAGTTGGACGAAGCCAGGCTGGCAGCGGGCCCCCATATGGTCTTTAGACACGTGTCGAAGATTTCGGGGGCGATTTGTCCCCGGTGTCGAGGGGCCGCTACGGACGCAGCTTCAAGCGCCGCACCAGCGCCCGCGAGCCCGGCAGGGTGACCCGCACCCGGAGCGTGATCCGCTTGTGCCGGCGCAGAGCCGAGCGCAGCAGCCTGCGGCCGCGCCGGTTGAGCCTGGCCACGGCGACCGCGCTGCGGCCGATCGTGACCTTCTTGGAGCCGGCGGCGAGGCGCCTGGCCTTGCGGCTTGCGGAGACCCGGCAGCGCCCCGAGCCGGCGGCGCGGCAGCGCACGCGGATCCCGCGGCGCAGGATCCTGCGAATCCGGTCCGGCGAGCGCAGCTTGATGCGCGCGGACGAGCTGCCGCCGCCACGCGGACGCCGGCCGGCCACGCCGTCGGGCGGGAACCCCGCCACGGCCTGGCGCGCGTTGACGATGCCCGCGCCGTAGAAGGCGTCGGGCCCGGGCGAGCCGGCGTCGCGGGCGGTCTCCAGCAACCGGTGGACCACGTCCTGCCCGCGCAGCCCCTTGCCCACCAGCAGCGCCGCCACTCCGGACACGTGCGGTGCCGCCTGAGAGGTCCCGGAGATGCGGGTGTAGCCGCCGTCGGCGAAGGTCGAGAGCACGTTCGAGCCGGGCGCCATGATCGCCAGCCCGGACCCGAAGCTGGAGAAGGAGGTGCGGGCCCCCGAATCGTTCACCGCGCCCACGCATACGAGCCCCTGGTCCGCAGAGGGCTGCTCGCAGGCGGGCGCGCTGTTGTTGCCCGAGGAAGCCACCACCACCCGGCCCGCCGCCAGGGCCCGCCGGATCGCGTCGTCGTACTCGTCGCCGCCGATCGAGCCGAGCAGCGGCACGTCACTGCCCAGGCTGAGGTTGATCACGTGCGCTCCCTGCGCCACGGCGTAGTCGATCCCCTTTGCCACGTCCTCCACGAACCCCGCGCCCGTGTTGTCGAGCACGCGCACCGGGAGCAGCCGGGCGCCGGGGGCGACGCTCGACACGCCGATCGCGTTGTTCTCGGTGGCTCCCACGATGCCAAGCACGTGGGTGCCGTGGCCGTCGACGTCGTCGTTCGGCGTGCCGTCGTTGTCCACGAAGTCATAGCCGGGCAACAGCCGCCCACCCTGCAGATCGGGGTGCGAGGCCTTCACGCCGGTGTCGATGATCGCGACGATCGCGCCCTTCCCGCTCGAGGTCGGGCGGGCGGCGTCGGACTCGATGAGGCTGAGATTCGGCTGGTCGGGGCGCAGCGGATCGTTCGCCG